>JADJUV010000081.1 GCA_016716885.1 Candidatus Trichofilum aggregatum
TTATCTGAACAGCTATAGATGAACGCGCTGGTTAGTTGGTAGACGGCTTTTTGCGGCCGCGTAATAACGTATTGCCCCCATTCAGGTTCATGGCTAACCAGGAACCCCATTTTTGGGGTAACACAAAGGCCAACAGCATACCGAAAAAGGCGATGGGCATGAAACGGGTGCGAACTGAACGGGATAGCACATAGGTAGCACACCATATCCAAAACCGGGTGTCATAGACAGGCCGGTTGTAGGTCTGCAAAATATCTACGGCTACCTCTTTGAACCCGGCCTGATTTAACGCCTTTTTATAGTGGTAAGGGGTAGGGCGGCGTTCAACCAGCCCTTCTTCTGTTTCCTCAAAACTGGCCTGCAACTCAGCCTCATTATAGAACACGGAAATAGCCGGTTCACCAGCCGCAATGATGCGGCCGCCGGGTTTCAAAACCCGGTAAACTTGCCGTAAAACATGCTCAAAATGAACAAAATGATGGAGCGCCCCACAGAAAAAGACGACATCAAAGGTGCCCTCAGAAAAAGGCAATCTTTCACCATCGGCCAATAGCGGTTCAAAGTAGACGTTGGCCCGCTCCATAATGGCCCAGGCACGCCCCAGGCCAAACGACTCATCAGCCACGATGTCTGTGGCAATAACCGTACAACCTTTTTCGGCAAAGTAGCGGGAAGCCCAGCCCTGCCCGGCGCCAATATCCAGAACAACTTCCTGGCCAGACAAATTCATCTCCTGCAATGCCATATCAAACGCCTGGGCCACCTCTGTCCAGACTCCGCCAATATAGGGTAGCTGAAAACTCAAATCCAAATTGGCGTTTTCGTACATGCCCTTTTTTTGCCACAACCTGACCCAACCTTCCTGTTCCCTGGCCTTAAAATCTTCCAGGTTTGTCTGAGAAATCAGGTAGGGCATTTTCTTGTGGATGGGGTATTGTTCGGAGCAACCAGAACAGTTCAGAACACCCTCTTCAATGTGTTCACCATTTACTTGTGTAACGGCTAAAGTCAACTGGCCCTGGCAAATAGGGCAACAAATGTGATTGAGTAATGACTGTTTCATAGAGGCAGTATGGTTCTCCGTCAGGGATTCTTGTTGGATGTGCCTGGTTTGCGGCATTTCAAGAAAAACAGATACCCTTCTTCGGCTTTGTCACCCAGGAACATGTTTTCGGCCATTTCACTGGCATCAAATTGCCCAGTCGCTAAAGAACGGGGCATCGGACAGATGGCTTTTTTATCTTCAACAACAAAACCGACGGTTTGTACCTTTTCAACCAATTCTGACACCAGATATTCCTTCTGATGTTCAGGGTGAATAAATTCATTGGGCGATTGGAGTCTGGTCAAAGCACCGTTGGGCGTATCCAGGCAGAAGTAGCCCCCAGGTTTTAGAACGCGCCAGGCTTCACGAATTGTTCTTTCCGCGTCTGCTTCGCTTACATGTTCAATACTCTCGCCAGAAAAAACAAGGTCTACGGAACTGTCCCCAATCATATGAAGATCCGCCATAGAGCCATAAATATACCTCACCCGAGTGCCGTTTTCAGTGATGAGTGTATGAGGTTCGTTGGGATCCCAGTTACCCAAACGTTTGTCAACCGGCAAATCAATAATCATGAGTTCTGTAGGAACATGGGGATAGCCCAGAGATAAAATTGCCCCTTCTGGTTGCCCGCTGGCGGCCCCGCCTAAATCCACAATGACATCAGCCGGAGGAAGTTGTTCCTGAATAAGCCAGGTACGCGTTGTATGAAGGGCAGCAAAGGGCATAGGTGTGAGTCCCCACCGCATTCTAAATTCGGTAGATTGCCAGATGCCGTCTAATAAGGCTCGACGACTCATTGTGCCTTGACCAGAATGGCCGAGGTAAGAATTGCGTACAGATTTATCGGGTTCGCGTTGTAGATAAGCTCGATAACTGGCGATCAAAAAAGTTTCATCGTGGCGAATAAAATAATCGCGCTGCTGCCAGCCCGCCTTTATTTGTTCGAGAAGCAGACGCATTCTTAATCGTAAAGTTAGCGTATTGATGGTCACTCCGTTGTTTCCTTCTGATAAACATCAACCAGAGTACTCAGGATGTCGTTCTTTGTTACCTGGCTGGTAATAAATGGTTGGCCCGGTTTGTGTAAAAGAACGAAGCGCAATTGGCCGGCAGATTTCTTCTTGTCGTGGGTCATGGCCTGGAAGATTGCTTCTGGTGGCAGGTGGGTGGGGATGCGGATGGGTAGGCCCACATGGGTTAGGATTTGTTCGGTTTGATAGGGTAGGCTGGGTGAGCCGTGGCCTAAATGGTGAGAAAGAACCGCGGCCGCGACCAACCCCATCGCTACCGCTTCCCCATGACTCACCTGATAACCACTTACCTGCTCAATGGCATGAGCAAAGGTGTGCCCCAGATTCAAATAAGCCCGTTCCCCCCGCTCAAAGGGGTCTCTTTCCACCACATCCCGCTTCACCTGAATGGCATCAAACAGGAGTTGCTGTAAATCAGCCAGGCTTTGCGGTTGTCGCCATTGGTCAAGCGGCCGCGACGCCAGCCGCGTCAACAAGTCCGGTCTCGCCAGGAAACCATGTTTGATCAACTCGGCCAGCCCGCCCCGGAACTCAGTCAGGGGTAAGGTATTTAGCGTATCCAGGTCGGCAATGACTGCCTGGGGCTGTTTGAAGGCCCCCACCAGATTTTTGCCCTGGGGCAAATCTACACCCACTTTGCCGCCCACACTGGCATCTACCATCGAGAGGACGGTGGTGGGGCATTGCACAAAAGGCACGCCGCGCATAAATGTCGCGGCCGCGAAGCCCGCCATGTCTCCCACCACACCACCACCCAGGGCGACCACTGTTCCCTGACGGTCCAACCCGGCGGCTAACATCTGCTCATAAATAAAGCGCACGGTGTCCAGGTTTTTGTGCTGCTCACCAGCGGGTACAGTGATGATCGCGGCCGCGCCACCCAAGCGGTGGGCATGTAATGGCCCGACATGCTCATCCGTCACCACGACCAACGAACCCCGGATACCCGCCAGTTCACGCAAATGGGATAACACCCCCCGACCGACGACAACTGGATACTGTCCTTCTGGGTGGGTCACGGTCAGGTTAAGAGGGGGAGTGATGGGGCTGTTATCCGGGTGTGGGGTCAGATGGGTCAGAATTTCCGCCACAATTTGCTCCGGCGGTTGCTGGTGGGTGGCAATTTGGGGGAAACGGTTGTACCGGCTGGCTCGTTCGTTGAGCAATGTCTGGATACGTTCTAGCGGGTTGGCAGTGTTGAGCAGGGGGCGTTCGCCGGGTAGTTGTTGGATACGGGCCAGAATGGTGGCCGGATCGGCGGTGAGGCAGATAACCAGGCTTTCGTGACTGAGCGCGGCCGCGTGGGCCTCGTTCAGCATCAGTCCACCCCCCGTGGCGATAACCAGGCCCGTCTCCTGGGCCAACTCCTGGGCAATGACTGATTCCCAGGCCCGGAAGGCGGCTTCCCCTTTTTCGGCAAAGAGTTGGGCAATGGTGCGGCCGCAACGGGCCTCAATGAGCGCATCGGTATCCACAAACCCCCGGCCCAATCGTATGGCCAGGAGCCGCCCCACGGTGCTTTTGCCCGTGCCCATGAACCCGGTTAGAACGATATGCCGATAGTACATAAGTTTAGACCCGTTGTAAGACATATCGTAAGCAACCACCCTTAAAATCCTTTAAGCCCTAATTGTGTCTGACGCAAAATAGTTTGTCATTCTACCAACAGACCAAAGCTAGACTGTTCCGGGGTTGGTAATGGCAACTTTACCTACATGCCCCGCAAAGGAATAATCCATGACCCATACCGTCCTCATTGTTGATGACGAACCCATAACCCGTAAACTTCTCCGCATGATGTTAACGCGCGCCAACTATCAGGTCATGGAAGCTTCTGATGGGTATGAAGCTTTGCAGGCGATTGACAATCAGATCCCCGATGCGGTGTTGTTGGATGTCATGATGCCCGGTATGAATGGTTATATCGTTTGCACCCGCATACGCAGCCAACAAAAGACTGCTAAACTGCCCATTATCATGTTAAGTGCTAGAGGTGATAGTGATGGTATTCGCCAGGCAATGGAAGTAGGGGCTACGCAGTTCATGAATAAACCCATCACACCTCAAGACCTTGTTGCCCAATTACAGAAAGTTTTGCCCTAGCATTATCTATCTTTTGCCTTCACTTAAACAAAAAAACCGCTCCTCTCAGGAGCGGTTTTTTGTTGTGTGACCCAGCAGGGACTCGAACCCCGAACCTAACGATTAAGAGTCGCTTGCTCTGCCAGTTGAGCTACTGGGCCGGGCGAAGGTGGATTATAACGAAAGGATGTCCCCCGGTCAAAAACCATTAACCTGTTCCCGCCAAGAACTCGCTGGCTACCCAGCCGGTTTGCTCATTGTAGATGACCCGTTGCCACGCCTGCCCCCCCTCATTGGTCAGGTCATCCAGTAAAATGACTATGGCGCCATCCGGTATCAGGTCCAAGATGGGCGCTGCTGGTTGGGGTGGGCGTTGATGTTTCGGTGGATAGAACAGTTGGAGTAGAGCTAGGTGTGGCTGTGACTGTCGGTGCTGTTGTAGGGGTGGCGGTCGGTGTTTGGGTAGGGGTGGAAGTTGCGGTGGCGGTTGGAGTAGGGCCTGGTGTGGGGGTCAGGGTGGGAGTGGGCGGAATAGCGGGATCAAGCCGCGTTATGTCAACGATGGTCAGGTTGAGGGCCACGGTGTGTACCGGGATGCCGTTTTGTTGTAAATCTATACCAATCTGATCGCGTAGCTCCTCTACTGCGTGGTGGGGAATGGGGCGGGTACTGCGCACCATGATTTCCAGGCTCAACACATCATCTTGAGTAAAGGAGACAACTTCATGCTCCGCATATTCTGCTCCGGGAATCTCGTTGACATGCTGGCGAATGACTGTCCCAATTGTTTCTAACTCGCTGGCTTCTTGGGCCAAACCAAAGGTGGTTATACCGAGCAACACAGCAATAAGGATGAGCGAAATCAGGGTTAGACGAGCGGTACGAGCCTGCACCACACGCCGTTGCACCTGGTTGTTGCTAGGGCGAAAACCTAACAGGACAAAAACGAGGGCGGATGCGGCGCCAATGGCTACGAAGTTGGTGATGAAAAGGAGCATGGCTCCCAGTGCTGCGGGGAATTGGCCGGTAGAGAGGGCGATGCCGACGGTGGCGAGTGGTGGCACCAACGCGGCCGCGATCGCTACCCCCGGTAAAGCGCCCACCGCATCAGAACGGCACAGCGCATAGGCCCCGGCGATCCCTGAAAACAGGGCCACCCCCAAATCCAACAGTGTGGGCGCGGTACGTGCCTGTAATTCAGATGTGAGTTGATCCGGGCCAGCTAACAGGCCACTAAATATGCCGACCAGGATAGCCAGCACCAACCCTTTGACCACAGCGCCAAAAGCCAGCCGCAAGAACCGTGTATCTCCCAACACAATCGCCAACCCCACACCCACAATGGGAGACATCAGCGGTGCTACTAACATAGCCCCAATCACCACGGCCGGGCTACTGAGGAGTAGTCCCAGCGCCGCAATCATGGCCGAGAGAGTGATCAGCACATAGAAATCGGTGTCGGGCCGGGCGTTGCGCCGAATGCGCACATACGTCTGGGTGCGTTCGGCCAACCCCATCCGAGGCAACATTTTTTGCAAGCGCCACTCCAGCCGTCGCCTCAGCGTGTCTACTCGACTTTGTGGTTCACGCGTCACCACAACCGGAACCTGGCTCTGGTTAACCACTGAGCCAACGATGTCACCAAAGAGCACTTTGTCGAAGGTGCTTTCCTGGCTGGCTCCAATTACCACGAGATCAAATCCCTGACTGGCCTCAGCAACAATGCCCTCGGTGATGGTCTGGGCAGTGATCAATTTGCTTTGTATGCGTTCATTGGCATCGGCATAGTTGAGCAATTGCCGTAACCGGGATCGTCCCAAGGCTTCTTCGTTTGGCCCCAAATGATCGGGTACAACGTATAACGCGGTTACCTCACACTGATTGGTTAGGGGAACGATCCAATCCAGGGCGGCGATGGTGTTGGGGCCACCGGACGTGGGAAAGAGGATGCGATCCAGTTTGTAGGTAGTAGGGGGAGCGTCGGCTGAGGGCACGGAGGAGGGTTGACAGCGCGCGGCCGCGACGGCGCAAGGGAGTTTGTCCAGCATCTGCCAGGTGGGGCCATCCGTCTGTAGGAGAAGCAGTTCGATACTGGCTTGTTGAATCACCTGACGAATGGCTTTATCCAGACGATCTGTTTCTACAATGAGGTGTGTAAATCTGCGGCCGCGCCACGCCACAACGTTTGGACCTGGCTGATGGTTTCGCGGGCCTTAGCCAGCCGTCGTTCAAAGTTGAACGGATCACTTTGGCGGGGTGGGGTCGAAACCATAACCAGCAGTTCACCGCTGTAGGATCGCACCGTGCGTTCGGCCAAAGCCCACGAGACATGCAACGGTTCCCCTGGGCTTAAAATAAGAAGGAGTCGCCAGGCGTGATTGGTAGGAAGTTGGCCCTCAAGTATCTGCATAAGTCGTAAGTATAAGTCACGGTCAAAACAGTCGCTAATGAAGCCGCAAAGTGATGATAGGTGGGTTTGAGGTTGAGTCAGCCAACCCTAAGGAACGAGAATTTAATATGTTACAGGAGTCTGGAGACAAGACCATCTTTACGAAAGTCAGACGTATGTTTTTATGACATGCCTCACCCGGGGTTTGTCGCCGGATACCCCCACCCTTAACCCAGCCCCAGGGGCGGGGAACTTTTTTTGGGGCGCGGTTTTTCGGGCGAAGGCCCCGAAAAACCGCGCTGCTAGGGTTCCCGGATGGGTCTTCCGACTCAATCTTCCAGGGCTTGGGTAAAGCTGTCCGCGTCGCTCATCTCAGTTCCCCGGGTTATTGAATCCTTGTTCCTAAGTCATCGTTCGTGAATAAGTTCGCTAGATTGCGGCAGTCTTTAAGACTGCCGCAATCTAAAAACCGCCAAGTTAATTCCGAACGTTCACCAAGTGGGTTTTGAAGACGTTCGTTATCATACACGTTCATTTGGTTATTCGTAACAGAGAAATTTCCCCCCGCTATTAAGAAAAACAACAGGCATCTCATAAATATTGATAACAACCCACTGATTATTGATGTTTCTATTGACAATGACAGAAATATTCTCTATGATAGGGTCATGTTATCAACTATTTGATAAACGACTTAAAGAAAATTAACATCAAGGCTAAGAATCTTGATGGAGCGTGGCAAAAGGAGCAACATGCACCCAGTCATCGGTCAATGTCCAATTTGTCGTGAGAATCTTCATGTAACCCGCCTTCATTGCCGCAACTGTGATACAGCTGTAGAAGGGCATTTTACCCTGGGGCGGCTGTATTATCTTTCTTCAGAGCAGTTGCAGTTTGTGGAGACATTTATCCGCTGTGAGGGCAAGATCAACCGGGTTGAGGAAGAAATGGGCATGTCTTACCCGGCGGTACGGTCTCGCCTCACCGAAGTCATTCGAGCTTTGGGATATGATGTAGACAGTGATCGGGGTGGGGTTTCTGAAGATACGCGACGGGAGATTTTAGCCCAAGTTTCAGCCAAGAAATTGACGCCTGAAGAAGCGATTCAACTTTTGCGGGGCGGCTGAGTCAGAGGTTCAGGATAGAGTTCAGAGCAAGAGCCAGAGGCGAGACCCACTCATTCGTTGCCTGACTCAAGGCTCTAATCAGGACATGATGGGTTTTGTATCGTAACGCTCATCATGAATATCCCCTTCATTTGCCAAGGGAATAAACAGAAACGGCCCATTCACATTTGGAGGTATGGTCATGTCTAAGGAACAAGAACGAACGAAAATTTTGGAAATGTTGGCTCAGGGTGCGATTACGGCGGATGAGGCGGTGCAGTTGTTGGAGAAATCACCGGTCGCGGCCGCGACACCTGATCCTATACCTGCTGCCCAAGAAATTCACATCGAAAAACCAATCCGCAACGGCCAACAACCCCGCTGGCTCCATGTGCGGGTCAGCGATTTGAACTCCGGCAAAGACCGGGTCAAAGTCAAAATTCCCTTCCGTTTGATGCGTTGGGGCCTAAAACTAGGTAGCAAATTCACCGACGAATTGGATGGTCTGGATATTGAAGAGCTGATCAATGCCATGCGACGGTGGTGATGGCATGTTGGTAGATGTACAAGATGAAGCCGACGGCGAACACGTCCAGTTTTTGTGGAGTAAATATAGCTGTTCAGATAATCATTTGGGGTCTTGGTTCGTTTGCTTTAGCGGGCTAACACCACCGCTAAAGCGGTCACTACAAACAAAACCTTTTTCTTGAAAGCTATAACAATCTAACAGCGCTCGCCTTTTTAGATGGGTGCAATCGTCAAGATTGAACCAACCTTGAGTCAGCTTGAAAAACACAAGAGGTACAAAATGAGTGAACAACGCTTTACGACAAACAAAGCACCCACCGTAACCATCCAAGAAGCGCACCGTGATGTGGTTATAAAAGGGTGGAGTGAATTGGAAGTCATGATTGAAGGTAGCCAGGTTGAGGCGCAAGAATCCGAAAAGGGAATTCTTATCACCGGCTACGCTGATATGGTCATCCGCGTGCCGAAGGGAGCTTTTGTCTCAGTGTTGCGTAGCCATCGTGACCTGGCAGTCAAAGGGGTTGAAGGCGACCTGGTTATTGGCGAAGCGGATCGTGACGTGGTGGTACGCCAGGTAGGCAATGTGGAAATTGGTCATGTGCATCATGATCTGGTTGTCCGCTCGGCTGAAGGGGTCGTGCAAATTAACGAGGTAAATGGTGACTTGAG
Organism: Candidatus Trichofilum aggregatum; assembly: GCA_016716885.1. GTDB lineage: Bacteria > Chloroflexota > Anaerolineae > Promineifilales > Promineifilaceae > Trichofilum > Trichofilum aggregatum. The sequence continues at coordinate 8,854 of JADJUV010000081.1, forward strand.
TTTGCGAAGTGTGCGTGATGTGTCGTTGGGCACGGTGCATGGGGATGTCAGCGGCCGCGACCTGGATGGTCATCTCACGGTCAAAGAAATTATGGGTGATCTGGCCCTGCGTGATGTCTCCGGCAACGTGAACCTGGGGGTTATTTACCGAGATACCAGCCTGAAAGCCATAGAAGGGTTGGTGAACCTGGCCCAAGGCATGGGTGATATCCGGCTAATGGGGCCATTGGCTGAAGGCAAACATGAACTCCACTGCCAACGCGATCTGGTTCTACGCTGGCCGACCAACGCTCCATTGATGTTGACCGCCACGGCTCCTCAGGTGCGTAATCGTCTGCCCCTGGAAGAAGTGGTAGAAGGAGATGGGATGTTAAGTGGGCATATCGGCAAAGGGGGGCCAGCCGTTACCCTTTCTGCCGAAGGGCGAGTCATTCTTAAACCGGCGGAAATGGTAGATGAGAAATGGTTTAACTTTGCCTTTGACGACGGCGAATTTGATTTGGATATGGCTGGCCTGGGCGAAAAAATCTCGTCTGAAGTGAATAAACGGATGACTGATGTGCGCCAACGAATGGCCCAGATGTCGGCTGATATGGATGAGCGAATTGGCACGGAGTTTTCTAGCCGTTTCGACGCGCAGGCAGGCCGATGGGCTGAAAGGGCGGAACGGATGGCTGAGAAGGCGTTGCAACAGGCGGAGAAAGCGTTGAAACAGACGCGACAAAAGACGACCGCGGCCGCGCCCTCTCCCTCTCCCGCACCCGCCGCCAGTAAAACCCCCATCTCTCCCGAAGAAAAGCTGAAAATCCTTAAAATGCTGGAGAAAGGGGTCATCAGTGTCGAAGAGGCCAATAGTTTACTGACGGCCCTCGAAGGATAAAGCAAGGGGCGGGGCAAATAGTTCTGTCTGATAACATCGGGTTTTGTTTTTGGTCATGAGGTACTGCTTATAACTGGTGTCTGAAAACTGAATATGGGTACAATAGCCACCTATGGCCACAACACATCTCGCCAGCCAACGAGAATCATCTCGCGGAGTGCGGCCGCTCAACCTGAGTCGTGATACGTCTCAGGTTGTTCGGCTTTTGAACCTGGTTTTTGGACCCACCATGGATCAGGAAGGGCAACATCTTCTGGATGGGAGCGCGGTGATCAATCCGGGCGTGTCATTTATGACCCGGCTCACCCAATTGGCTCAAGGTGTGCCCCCCGGTTTTGTGTGGGAAGAGGACAAACGGCTGGTTGGGAATGTTTCGCTCGTGAGTTCGTCTTTGGCTGGCCGGTATCTCATTGCCAACGTGGCCGTGCATCCTGACTTTCGGCGGCAGGGAATTGCCCGGTCCATGATGGTAGCCGCGGTACAGGCGGTGGAACAGAAACGCGGCCGCGCCATCTTGTTGCAGGTTCGTGATGACAACCAGGAAGCGATCCATCTATACCAATCGTTAGGGTTTGCGGTGGTGGGCACGATGACCACCTGGCAAAGTTCGGCCTCTCGACTCAATGATTTACCCGTCGTCCCCAATGGGCCAACCATTCGCCCCTTGCGTGGCGCAGAATGGGAAGCGGCTATTCAACTTGACCGAGTGTGTTGTCACCCGGATTTGGATTGGCCTGCCCCCATAGCCTATGATATTTACCGAAGTGGTTTTTGGCGTTGGTTCCATAACTTTGTCAACGGACGGCAGGTGGAGACCTGGGTGACATCACAGCGGGGTCAGTTGACTGGTTTGGCCCAAATCACGGCTGAATTTGGTCGTGCCCATGTGTTGCGGCTCCGCATTCACCCGCAATGGCAGACAGAACTGACGCGGCCGCTGTTGGCAAAACTGCTGCGTCGTTTGGGCTATATGCGTTATCGTTCACTCACCCTGGAACACCCGGCCCAAGACGAATTAATGAATGGGTTGTTACGACAGGCCGGATTTCGGGCGGTTCGCACTTTATCTACCATGAAATATGAACTATGAGGGATGGTGAACCGGGTTACCCGGTCTTGATTTATCCTTCAGATTTTGGAGCGGATTATGGCTACCACAGAAGAACGTCTACAAATTCTCAAGATGATTGAGGAGGGCAAAATTTCGGCCAGCGAGGGGGCAGAGTTATTGCGGGCAGTGGATCACAGCAAGGGCAGTGACGCGGCCGCGCCCCTGCGTGGGGCCAGTGATGCCCGTTGGTTCCGGGTGCGGGTAACGGATACGCGTAGCGGCCGCACCAAAATCAACGTCAACATTCCCATTGGCCTGGTCAATGTCGGTATCAAAATGGGGGCACGTTTTGCCCCGGAACTAGACCAGGGACAATACAATCATTTATTAGAAGCCATTCGCGGGGGACGGCAGGGTAAGGTCATTGATATCGAAGAAGAGGGCGAACACGTCGAAATTTTTGTAGAATAGAGGCAAAAAAGGAGACCGTATGACAACGACACAGTTGCCGCCCTAAACTAGAAGAGATCGTGGCCGATTTTAGTTACTGCCAGGGGCAAGAAAAGCTGGAATATTTGCTCGAATTTGCGGAAAAACTCCCCCCTCTACCTGCCTGGTTAAACGATCAACGGGCAGACATGGATCAAGTCCATGAGTGCATGACCCCCGTCTTTGTTTACGCCGAAAACCGTGATGGCACCTTGCACTACCACTTCGACATACCCCCAGAAGCCCCAACCGTGCGTGGGTTCGCTTCCGTTCTGCATGAAGGAGTTAATGGCTCCACCCCCCAACAAATCCTGCAAATCCCTGACCAGTTTTATCTGCAAATGGGTCTACAAAACGTCATTACCGGACAACGGCTCAATGGCATTGGGGCCATGCTCATCCACATGAAGCGGCTGGCCCAGACCCACCTAAATTAGCATCTAGACAAAAGATTACCCCGCAAGATTGGCGGGGTAAAACGAGTTTGCCGCATTTTCTCTTGCAGACAGTGTAAGTGGATGTTCGCGGCCGCGTGCCCAGCAAGAATAATGAAAGAAATTTGGGGTGAATACCGAGGGTGCCTTTCTTCTACCTACAGCCCGACACACCCGTACGACACAGGATTTCGGGTTAAAACGGTGCAAGAGGCATTGGTGAAGGACGCGACCGCGGACACCTTACCCATTCATCTGCCGATCAGGGATGGGGATAAACCTTTGCCTGGTTATCCTGGCGTCAAAACTAACGAATGAAGTAACATAGTTAGGCGTTCTTTTGAAGAGCGGCTTGCTAATAGAAGAGTGTCCGCAACGTATAGGCTACGCCGTAGGCAACAAGTGATTAGAGTTAGAGCAAACTGCCAATCTGATGATCTGATGGCGATTTAAAACGTATTTAAACAGGGTTTCAACAATGACAAGTACCCAACAACGCGCCGAACTACAACGCCAAATTTGGCAAATTGCCAATGAGGTACGAGGCTCTATTGACGGTTGGGATTTTAAACAATATGTCTTAGGCACTTTGTTCTACCGCTTTATTAGCGAAAACTTTGCCAGTTACATCGAAGGGGGTGATGAAAGCATTGACTATGCCAAGCTCTCCGATAATGTCATCACCCCAGAAATCAAAGACGATGCCATTAAAACCAAAGGGTATTTCATCTACCCCAGCCAGCTATTTGCCAACATCGCCGCCAACGCTAACAACAACGCCAACCTGAACACCGACTTAGCCGCCATCTTTACCGCCATTGAAAGCTCGGCCAATGGCTACCCATCTGAACAGGATATTAAAGGGTTGTTTGCTGATTTTGATACCACCAGCAACCGCCTGGGCAACACCGTGACCGACAAAAACAGCCGCCTGGCCGCCGTACTGAAAGGGGTGGCCGGACTTAGCTTTGGCGCGTTCCAGGACAACCACATTGACCTGTTTGGCGATGCCTACGAGTTCTTAATCTCCAACTATGCCGCCAATGCTGGCAAATCCGGTGGCGAGTTCTTCACCCCGCAATCCGTGTCCAAACTCATTGCCCAACTGGCAATGCACAAGCAAACAACGGTCAATAAAATTTACGACCCGGCCGCCGGGTCAGGCTCGCTGTTGTTGCAAGCCAAAAAGCATTTTGATGCCCATATCATTGAAGACGGCTTTTTTGGTCAAGAAATTAACCACACCACCTATAACCTGGCCCGTATGAATATGTTTTTGCACAACATTAACTACGACAAGTTCAATATGGCGCTGGGCAACACCCTGTTAGACCCCATTTTGGCGATGAAAAACCGTTTGATGCCATTGTCTCTAACCCGCCCTATTCCGTAAACTGGATTGGCAGCGACGACCCCACCCTCATTAACGATGAACGCTTTGCCCCCGCTGGCGTGTTAGCGCCTAAGTCCAAAGCTGACTTTGCCTTTGTGCTGCACGCCCTGAGCTATTTGTCCAGCAAAGGTCGGGCGGCGATTGTTTGCTTTCCCGGCCTTTTTACCGAGGCGGTGCCGAGCAGAAAATTCGCCAATATCTGGTGGATAACAACTATATCGAAACGGTGATTTCTTTAGCCCCCAACCTGTTTTTACGGCACTTCCATTGCCGTCAATATCTTGGTGCTTTCCAAACACAAAACCGATACCACCATCCAGTTTATGGATGCCAGCCAGCTATTTAAGCAGCAAACCAATACCAACGTATTAACCGATAAACACATCAAGCAAATGATGCAAACTTTTGATAACAAAGAGGATGTGGCATACTTTGCCAAATCGGTGGATATGATGCGATTGCCGCCAACGACTACAACCTATCGGTAAGTTCCTATGTGGAAGCGGAAGACACCCGCGAACTGATTGATATTACCAAGCTGAATGCCGAGCTGAAAACCACGGTGGCAAAGATTGACCAGCTACGGGCTGAGATTGATGCGATTGTGGCGGAGATTGAGGCATGAATCATTTAAGCTTTATGGAGAAACTGCTTGAAGGGTTGAGGTGGAATGGAAGGCATTGGGGATGTGGCGGAGATCGTAGCGAGTTCACACCAAGAAATGGCTTTCAGAATACATGGCGGAGATATTCTTTCGTTGTTCAAGATGTACAATTTTGGTGAAACTGTAAATTTGATGAAACATCAATCATTGACTGCCTAAAAATACGTGAAAATTGGCGATATTTGACACTGGCAATCGGCAGATAATGATGTTGAACCAACGAGATTGGGATTAATAAAATTCGTGATGACCAATCAACGATGCCAAGATCACTTAAATACAAAATTTTTATATACTTCTAATCGAAAGTTTTCAAATGTATTTTAATCAAATCACTAGGGCAAGCTTCAGCAATTTCAATAGCCAGATTGTCAAAATCTCCCAAATCCCCATCCCGCCCCTCGCTGATCAAGCTGAAATTGTCCGCATTTTGGATGCATTCACGGCGCTCACAGGGCTCACGCCGAACTCACGGCCGAACTCACCGCACAGAAAAAACAATACACCTACTACCGCGACCAACTCCTAACCTTTGCAGAAGGCCAAGTTCAGTGGAAAACCTTAGACGACGTTGTTCATGGGAGAGGTAATCTTTCTCAGCCGTACGGAATCATGGCAAAACGGCGATGAAGATATCTACCCTTTTTTTGGTGGGAATGGTATTCTCGGTTTTGTTAAAGGAAATAGAGTCACACAAAGCAAAGAATATCATTATTAGGCAGGTGCTAAAAGCGTATTTGTTAAACGGACGAAGGGGCATTGTTATTTTACCGAACATGCCGTTGCTAGTAGACCGAATGATGCAATTAATATTGACTACAAAGAAGATATAACTAAAAATATTTACTGTAACAAATCTCGATGTAGAAAAAGAATATGCAAGAGGAATCACATCTTAAAACAATAACGAAAGAAGAGTTCTCAAGATTTAAAATTTCCATTCCCTCCCTTCCTGAACAAGCTCGCATCGTTGCCATCCTAGACAAATTCGACACATTGACCAACTCCATCAGCGAAGGCTTGCCGCGTGAAATCGAATTGCGCCAACAGCAATATGAATATTATCGCGAGCAGTTGTTAAGCTTTCCCAAAGTAGCAGGTGAGGCATAGTATGGCGCAGTCGTTAACACAAATTGCCCAGCAGCTCAAAGCTTCCAATAAAAAAGTTAAATTGATTTATGCGTTCAATGGCAATGGTAAAACCCGGCTTTCACGTGAATTCAAACAGTTGATCGCCCCGAAAACCAATGGCGATGAAAATGCCGAAGACACAGCGTTGGCTCGCACAAAAATCCTCTATTACAATGCATTGACGGAAGATTTGTTCTATTGGGATAATGATTTAGAGCGTGATGCCGAGCCGAAATTAAAAATCCAGCCTAACTCTTTTACACCCTAGGTGCTTCAAGACCAGGGCCAAGACCAAAACATTATTGCTCATTTTCAGCGCTACACAGATGAAAAGTTAACGCCCCGTTTTAGTCCAGATTTCTCTGAAGTCACATTCTCCTTTGAACGGGGCAATGAAGAACAAACCGAAAATATCAAAATTTCAAAAGGTGAAGAGAGCAACTTTATTTGGAGCATATTTTATAGCCTGCTTGTTCAAGTCATTGATGTGTTAAATGTCGCCGAACCCAGTGAGCGTGAAACAGATCAGTTTAATCAGTTGGAATACGTCTTTATTGATGACCCTGTGAGCTCCTTAGATGAAAACCATTTGATACAATTAGCGGTAGACTTGGCGCAACTGGTTAAAGCTAGTCCCTTCAGAACTTAAATTTATTATCACGACACATAACCCGCTTTTTTATAATGTCTACACAATGAGTTCAAGGACGCTAAATTTAAAAAATATCTTCTGAAAAAACGTTGAACAATGGGGAATATGATTTAGTCTCCCAACACAATGATTCACCGTTTTCGTATCATCTTTATCTCAAAGCAGAGCTTGAAAAAGCGATTGAGACGGGTCAATTGCATAAATACCACTTTAATTTTCTCAGAAATATTTTGGAAAAAACCGCCACATTTCTAGGCTATTCAAATTGGGGTAGCCTATTACCTCAAACCAACAATGGAAGGCCTAATCCTTATGAGGCACGAATGATTAATATCTCTAGCCACTCTAAACATGCTGGTGAAGAAGTGCTGAGCTTACAGAAGATGATAAGCGTGTTTTGGGCTACCTGGTGAGACAGATTAATGAAATGTATCGTTTCAAGTCAGCGCTCGCTAAATAAAAAGAGATTGTTCAAAGGTGAATAAATGATTGAATACAAAGCCATTGCCGAATCGAATAACTTTATCGTGCTGGATAAATACACCAAGAGTTTGCAGATCAAGGAATCCTATCAAAGCGAATACGCTTTAGAGGCTGAGTTCATCACCGATCTGCAAAACCAGGGCTATGAATACCTGCCCGATTTAAACACCCCCGACAAAATGCTGGCCAACGTGCGGGTGCAGTTGCAAGCGCTGAATCAGATGCAGTTTCTAGATGGGGAATGGCAACGCTTTGTTGAGAACTATTTAGACAAACCCAGCGACAACAGCACCGACAAAACGCGCAAAATTCACGACGACTATATCCACGATTTTGTCTTTGATGATGGGCATATCCAAAACATCTATCTATTGGATAAGCAAAACATCGCCCGCAATAAAGTGCAGGTCATTAAACAGTTTGAACAAAAAGGGACGCAGGCCAATCGCTACGATGTCACCATTTTGGTCAATGGACTGCCATTGGTGCAAATCGAGCTCAAAAAACGGGGGGTGGCCATCCGTGAAGCCTTTAACCAGGTCCACCGCTACAGCAAAGAAAGCTTTAATGCCGACAATTCGCTGTTTAAATATGTACAGCTTTTCGTCATTTCCAACGGAACCGATAGCCGCTACTTTGCCAATACCACCAAACGTGACAAAAACAGCTTTGATTTCACCATAAATTGGGCGAGAGCCGATAACAGCCTGATTAAAGACTTAAAAGATTTTACCGCCACATTTTTTCAGAAAAACACCTTGTTGAAGGTGCTGCTCACCTATTCGGTGTTTGACGTTAGCGACACCTTATTGGTCATGCGCCCCTACCAAATTGCCGCCACCGAGCGCATTTTGTGGAAAATAAAAAGCGCCTATCACGGAAAAAACTGGAGCACCACCGAAGGGGGCGGCTATATTTGGCATACCACCGGTTCGGGTAAAACCTTAACCAGCTTTAAAGCGGCACGCCTGGCGACCCAGCTAGATTTTATTGATAAAGTCTTTTTTGTGGTTGACCGCAAAGATCTCGACTATCAAACCATGAAAGAATACCAACGCTTTTCGCCCGACAGCGTCAATGGTTCAGATAGCACCGCCGGGCTCAAGCGCAACCTTGATAAAGATGACAATAAAATCATTGTTACCACGATTCAAAAGTTGAATAACTTAATGAAAAGTGAAGGCGACTTGCCCATCTACACCAAGCAAGTGGTCTTTATTTTTGATGAGGCACACCGTTCACAATTTGGTGAAGCACAAAAAAACTTAAAGAAAAAATTCAAAAAGTTTTATCAGTTTGGTTTCACGGGGACACCGATTTTCCCCCAAAATGCCCTGGGCGCAGAAACCACCGCTAGCGTCTTTGGGCGTGAGCTGCATTCTTATGTGATTACCGACGCCATTCGTGATGAAAAAGTGTTGAAATTCAAAGTGGACTACAACGATGTACGCCCCCAGTTTAAGGCGTTTGAAACGGAACAAGACGAGAAAAAACTCACGGCGGCAGAAAACAAACAAGCGTTATTGCATCCCGACCGTATTCGAGAAATTGCCCAGTACATCTTAAATAACTTCAGGCAAAAAACCCATCGTTTACAAGCGGGTGGCAAAGGCTTTAACGCCATGTTTGCCGTGAGCAGTGTGGATGCCGCCAAACTGTACTATGAAGCATTTAAGCAGTTACAGAAAGAGAGTGACAAGCCGCTTAAGATTGCCACCATCTTCTCTTTTGCGGCCAATGAAGAACAAAGTGCCGTCGGGGAAATTCTTGATGAAAGCTTTGAACTCACGGCCATGGATAGCAGCGCGAAAGATTTTTAGGTGCGGCAATTGATGACTATAACGCGATGTTTAAAACCAATTACGGCGTTGATAGCCATGCGTTTCAAAACTATTACCGCGATCTTGCCAAGCGGGTGATCAATCAAGAAGTTGATTTGCTGATTGTGGTGGGCATGTTTTTAACAGGCTTTGATGCGCCCACTTTGAACACCTTATTCGTGGATAAAAATTTGCGCTACCACGGCTTGATCCAAGCGTATTCACGCACCAACCGCATTTATGATGCCACCAAAACGTTTGGCAATATCATCACCTTCCGCGACTTAGAACAAGCCACAGTGGATGCCATTACTTTGTTTGGTGACAAGAACACCAAAAACGTAGTGCTGGAAAAGAGCTACAAAGAGTACATGGAAGGCTTTACCGATGTGGCGACGGGTGAAGCACGGCGTGGTTATTTGGACGTGGTGGCGGAGTTACAACAACGCTTCCCCGACCCGGATGAAATTGTTAGAGAAAGCGATAAAAAGGCGTTCGCTAAATTATTTGGTGAATATTTGCGGGTCGAGAATGTGCTGCAAAACTATGACGAGTTTGCTGGGTTAAAAGCCCTGCAAAACGTCGATCTCGATGACCCAGAAGTGGTTGAAGCGTTTAAAGAAAACCACTATTTGACCGATGATGACCTGGCCGCCATGCAAGCGATTCAGGTGCCAACCGAGCGCACGATTCAAGATTACCGTTCAACGTATAACGATATTCGTGATTGGCTGCGCCGAGAAAAAGCGGGCAATGAAACAGACACCGCCACGATTGATTGGGATGATGTGGTCTTTGAGGTAGACCTACTTAAGTCGCAAGAGATCAATCTGGACTACATTCTGGGATTGATTTTTTGAACACAATAAGAAAACGAAGGATAAGGCTGCTTTGGTTGAAGAGGTACGCCGTCTCATTCGTGCCAGCCTTGGCAACCGCGCCAAAGAAAGTTTGATGGTTGATTTTATTAACCAAACCAACCTGGATGACATTCTCGATAAAGCGAGCATCATTGAGGCTTTCTTTACCTTTGCTCAAGCGGAACAACAACGGGAAGCAGAGGGATTAATTGCGGCTGAAAACCTGAATGTAGAAGCGGCCAAGCGTTATATCACGGCCTCATTAAAACGTGAATATGCCAGCGAAAACGGCACAGAACTCAATGCAGTTCTGCCCAAAATGAGTCCGCTTAATCCGCAATACTTAAGCAAAAAACAAACTGTTTTCCAAAAAATTGCCGCTTTTGTTGAGAAGTTTAAAGGTGTGGGTGGGCAGGTCTAATCCATGTGTTATAAGGTGGTAACGTTTTTGAAGTGGTTGCTCAGTTGTACAAAAGTCATCGAGAAGCTATCTCAGCACCGTTTGGGTATGTTTTCATGTCAAACAATTTGTGGTTAAACCACGCCTAACACAGCGTGCACCGGACGGGTGGGAGTCTGCACGATTTTCAAGCATTTTTCTGGTTTCGGGTTTTCTGCTTCCAGGCCAGGTCCACGCCCGCCCACACGCAGGTAACGCAAGCCGTTAGCCTCATTTTCTCTTGCAGACAGTTTGAGCGGATGGTCGCGTTCCCCCCTTCTTCTCTCCCATCTTCCCCCTTCCTCTGGTCACTCCGCCAGGCATTCGTCGCAATGCACATCGGCGGGCGTTTCACCAGCGATTAACGCTTCGACCCAGTCAACCAACCTGACACCGTTGACCCTCATCCTGTAGAACGCCTCGTCGCTGAAACCCCGTGGTTCTTACCGGGGGCAGTGTAGCTGTGCAGGATGACTCCAGCATCTTCGATCGCGGCCTCGTTAGCGTCAATCAAGGCAATGAGGTTCGACGCGTCTGAACCGGTCAGAGTCATATTCCGCCCGCGCCCGTTGGTCGAAGGCGTAGTCGAAGCGGGCCATAACGATGTCGGGGTCATGCAGGCCAGCCTGGATCCATAAGCGTGGGGGACCCCAGTCGCGGGCGGTGAGACCTTCGTTGACCTCCCAGTTTGGCATGGTGTCGTAAGCACCCCACAGTCCCAAGATATCGGCATTGAAATCAGGATCGTTGGGATAGGCACCCGAACTGGCACCGAACACAATTACCTGGGCGTCGGAGAGCAGGTCGGCGGCGAGGCCGCCATAGAGGGGAGCGGCGACCGATCCGGCTGTTTTACCAACAACGACGACCTGGGCGGCGTCGGGATAGTGCTCGGCGAGGTAATTGAGTGCCGCCGTACCATTGACGAAGCCCTTATGCTGGACGGTCAGCTCGGGCGAGTACTCATGGGTGGTGTTGCCGAGATAGGAGTCCCCGGTGCAAAGGGCCACATAGATGAACGAGTAGTCGGCAAACGGATTGTCGGCTGGTCGAAGTCCAAGATACCGCCCCCGGGAACGCCGGATTTTCGCTCACGATGCTCCAGTCGTAGAAATCGTTCGCCAGTTGGTGCCGGTGAACGCGCAGGTCGTGGCGTCGAAGCAGATGCCACCGCAGTCCAGATAGAACACGACCTTGGTCGGGTCAGCCGGGCGCACCCAGAAGGCGAACTCACTGCCATCAGCGCAGACGCAGTCGCCGCCAGGCACAACCTTTCCCATTCCGAATCACCAGGGACAGGCATTTCACCTGCCCTTTCACCTGAACGGAACCTGGAGCATGGGGTAGTAGTGGCTCACATACGGCCTGAGCCGCCTGGAATTCTGGCGAGTTCCGATCAATGCCTGTGCCGTTAAGATTGATGCCGAAGCCCGTGGGATCGGGAAAGGACGGCACACCGTTGTCCTGCATACAGGTGGCGAAGGCCAGCAGGGTCTCGTATTCGCCCAGGCTGTCCGATTCAGCGTCGGTTGATGAGGTGGCGTCTGGTACGGATCGCGGCCGCACCAGTTGAATAACAATGAAGATTCCAATCCCCCCTACGATAAGCACCAGCAGAATTGACAGTTTTTTTGACATGCTTCAGCCTTTTTCTTCCACCACTGGCAACGCCAGCCAAAACCGCGCCCCTTCTCCCGGCACACTCTCGGCCCAGACGCGGCCGCGCATACCCCCACCAACAACTCCACCATAAGAGTGTGGTTCCCGACGATCACTCCGTTACGCACTCGTCGCAGTGGACATCATCGAGCGGTTCACCCGCGATTAACGCTTTGACCCAATCAACCAACGTCACGCGGTTGATTGCCATCGTGTAGAACGCCTCGTCGCTGAAAACCCCGTGGTTGTTGCCGGGGGCGGTGTAACTGTGCTGGATGACTCCAGCGTCTTCAATCGCGGCCTCGTTGGCATTGATTGAGGCGATGAGATTCGACGCATCTAAACCGATCATGGTCATATAATCCGCCTGGACCTGGTCGAAGGCGTGGTCGAAGCGGGCCATCACAATCTGGGGGTTGTGCCGCCCCGTTTGGATCCAGAAGCGCGGGAAGCCCCAGTCCTGAGCCGTCAACCCCTCGTTCACGTCCCAGCCCGGCATTGTCTCAAACACCCCCCACAGTCCCAGGAGGTCGGTGTTGATGTCGGGGTCGTCCGGATAAGCGCCGGAACTGTCGGCGAAGACGGTGATCTGAGCCTCTGGTAGAGCGTCGGCTGCCAGACCGCCGTACACTGGGGCGGCCACCGAACCCGCACTCACGCCAACAACGAAGACCTGATCGGCGTCGGGATAGTTTTCGGTAAGATAGGCCAGGGCTGTGGTACTGTTGACGAAGCCGTTGTGTGAGACGGTCAGCTCTGGCGAGTACGCCTGCGTGCGATTGCCGAGGTGTACATCCCCGGTGCAGTAGGGCACAAAGACGAATGAATAGTCGGCAAAAGGGTTGTCGGGATGGGACAGATCAAGGATGCCACTCTGAAACACCGGATGGTCGCCCCCGGTGACATTCCAGTCGTAAGTAGTGGAGTTGGCGTCGCTGAACGCGCAGGTTGTTGCGTCCCAACAGGCCCCACCGCCTTCAAGGAAGAGCACGACCTTCGTCGGGTCAGCCGGGCGCACCCAAAAGGCGAACTCGCTACCATTGGCGCAGTGGCAGTCGCCACCAGGCACCACCTTTTCCCATTCCGAATCAGCGGGGACAATCATTTCACCTGCCCTTTCACCCTGAACGGGGCCGGGAGCGTGGGGTAGCAGGGGTTCACATACGGCCTGAGCCGCCTGGAACTCTGGCGTGTTCCGATCAATGCCCGTGCCCAGCAAATTGATGCCGCCGTCCTTGGGATCGGGGTAGTCTGGCACGCCGTTATCTTGCATACAGTGTGAGAAGGCCAGCAGGGCTTCGATTTCGTCCGGGTTGTCCGATTCAGCGTCGGTTGATGAGGTAGCGTCGGGCATGAATCGCGGCCGCACCAGTTGAATAACCATGAAGATTCCAATCACCCCTACGATGAGTACCAGCAGAATTGATAGTTTTTTTGACATGCTTTATTCCTTTATTCCTTTTCATCCGCCACGGGCAACGCCAGCCAAAACCGCGCCCCTTCTCCCGGCACACTCTCGGCCCAAACGCGGCCGCGCATTCCCTCCACCCACACCTTCACAATCGCCAGCCCCAACCCCGTGCCGCCCGTGGCCCGGTTGCGGGATTCATCCGCCCGGTAGAAGCGGTCAAACAGGTGGGGCAGATGCTCCGGGGCGATGCCAGGGCCGCTATCCTGCACCTGGATGAGCAGTTCGTCCCCCTCAACCTGGGCCGTGATGTGGATGCGGCCGCGTTCCGGCGTGTAAACAATGGCGTTCTGGAGCAAGTTGCGGAGCACCTGCCCGGTGCGGGCCGGGTCGGCCAGGATAAGCGGCAGGTCGGGGGGCAGGTCGGTGGTGAGGGTGAGTGATTTTTCGTTGAGTTGCGGCCGCATTGCGCCCACCATTAACTCTACCAGTTCAGCCAGGGAGACGGGTTGCAAATCGAGCTTCAGTTGCCCCGCCTCGGCCAGCGATAGCTCCTGCAAATCGTTGATGAGCCGGTGCAAGAGCAGACTCTCCTGATGCAACGAATCAATCACCGCTGGCGACGCTTCCATGTAGCCATCTTGCAACGCTTCCAGGTAACCACGAATGTTGGTTAGCGGCGTGCGTAGCTCATGAGCGATGTCCGTGACCATGTGGCGGCGCAGTTGTTCTTGTCGTTGCAGACCATCGGCCATGGCGTTGAAGGCGTGGGCCAAGGTGCCGATTTCGTCCCGGCGATTGACCTGTACCCGCTGGTTGAGATCACCTTGTTCAAGCCGGTTCGCGGCCGCGGTCAAGGCCTGTACCGGTTGCAAAATCCGTTGTGACAGCCCCACACTCAAAAGACCCGCGATACCGACGGCCGCGGCCGCCGCCGCCCAAAAGGAGTGGTTGACGGAGCCAAAGAAGGTGGCTTCGTTGGTGGTAGGGGTCAAAACGCCATTGCTGACGATGGTGTTACCCCCACCGGAGCCGATGGTGAAGCCTGGCCCGGCCGACACATCGGGGAGGGGAACCATCCAGGGTTGGGGGGAAGAAGAGGGGTAGCCGGACGCGGCCGCGAGCCAGGCTTCACCACCCATGGGGGCAATTACCACTTGAGCAGGCATCTCCTGCACCGTCAACTGCCCCCCCACAACCCTGCCCATTGATGGCGGTGCAAGCGGTACACCAACGATATCTGGCATACTCGATACAATCACCTGCCCGTTGGCATCCACAACCATGATATCCAGGTTGTAGGTTGTACCCATCGTCTCCGCCAACGACTGCAACCCCGCCAAATCTGCTTCCATGCTCTGCGCTTCCAACACTTCAAACACCAACTGCCGTTCGGCAATTTGATCCCGGGCTATATAACGGTGAAACTCGTCGGCCGTTTCCTGCCGGGCAAAAACGGCTACCACGGTTACGGCCAAAATGGTGATGAGGAGAAAGGTGAGTAAGAGGCGAAGGCGAAGGCTGTAGAGCATGGCGAAACTCGTGGGAACTCTAGACAATGGTAAATGGTGAATGGCAACTGCTGACTGGCTGGTTTACGAAAGTGGTCATGGTTAACCCCCCAGGGGCGGGGAATTTGGCGCGGTCAAGGCCCAAAAACCGTTTACCCCCCCGGGGAAAAAAGATGGGTCTTCCGACTAAACCGGCTAAGGACTTGTGTAAAGCTATACTAGCTATCTCCCAACCGATACCCCACGCCAAAGACCGTCTGCACATACACTGGCTGGTTGGGATGGGGTTCGATTTTTTGGCGCAGGTTGCGGATGTGTACGTCAATGGTGCGTTCCAGGCCATCGTAGTCCAGGCCGAACGCCTTTTCTAGTAGTTCTACCCGGTTGAACACCCGTCCCGGTTCGCGCATGAGCGTCTCTAGCAGGCGAAACTCTTTGGGGGTGAGGGTGATGGGCTGTTCGGCCAGGGTGACAGTATGTTGGCTGATGTTAAGGCATAAGGCACCCCATGCCAACGTTATGACCGGCTCATCTCCCGGCCGTTGGCCTACCCGCCGCAAGACGGTGCGCACACGGGCCACCAGTTCACGGGGGCTGAATGGCTTCGTTAGGTAATCATCCGCGCCCAAATCAAGTCCTAACAATTTGTCGTCTTCGGTAGAGCGGGCGGTGAGCATGATGATGGGGATGTTGGCTTCGGCGCGGAGAATGCGGCACAAATCCAGCCCATCCAGCCCTGGAAGCATTAAATCCAGCACGATGAGGTCGGGCTGGTGGGTGCGGGCCATCTCCAACCCTGTGCGGCCATCCAGAGCCATGAGGGTGTTGTAGCCGTTATGGTGGAGATAGAGCTGGATGAGTTCGCTGGTTTTGCGTTCGTCTTCAATGACGAGAATGTTCATAATGAGGTGGTGGATAATGGCCTAAACACGGATAAGAGGGAACACGGATAGGATAACAAAAAAGGCATCCATCCGTGTTTCTTCCTATCCGTGTTCTAAACGCTACTCACTCAAGGCGTCGCTGAGTTGTTGATGTAGGCTGTCGGCCTGCTCACTGGTAATTTTGCCGTCTGCGGCCGCGTCCTGCAACGCTTCATGAACCAGGGCTAACAACCAGTCATGGGGCAGGAGTGGCGTAGTTAAACCACCCTGCGCGATTCCACGCCTGAACACCATGTTCGCGCCCATTTCCGGGGCCAGAGCCAACAGTTGATCCGCCTGCTCCTGGGTGATAATGCCTTCACTGACCGCTTCCGCTACGGCCGTGTCCAGACCCGCCGCAAACGGAGCCATGATAACATGGGGGGAAATGGGCAGAGCGGGTATCGGCAATCCTTCACCCCCGCTTTGGATCACGATGGCCATGCCGCTACCCTCGACCGAGGCATGGCCCTCGCCAATTGTAACCCCTTCGGGCAGGTTGTCTGGGTCGGTGAAGACACCTTCATCGGTAATCGCCAGGAATTCCAGCGTACCCGCCGCCAATTCAGCCAAAATCTGGTCGGCCTCTACCTGGGTAATTTGACCTTTGTCAACGGCGTTTTGGAGGGCTGTCTCCACATCTAGCGGTACAAAATCACCGAACGGTGCGTCTACGGCCCATTCCCCAGCGTGAACCGATTCAAAGGCCACTTCGGGCAATTTGGCTCGGATTTGTTCGGCCTGTTCGGCAGTGATGATACCTTGATCCACGGCCATATCCAGCACGACTGGCCCGCCCATGGCCATACTAAACGTGCCACCGGCAACAGGGGGGGCCGGGGGTGTAAGGGTTTCGCCTTCTTGGGCCTGGGCCAATTTGGTGGAGATGAGAGCGAGGGTAGCGAACGCGGCCGCGGCCAGTGCCACCACCACACTCAGCACCACCACCCGGCGCAGACTCATCCATTTCTTTGGTTTTACATCCGTTTCCATTGTTTTGCTCCTTTTTGGTCAAAGTTGTATGGGTTGCAACCATGCCCGGAGTATAAAGAATGGGCTGTTAAGATTTGATGAAGGGGGGAACTCATAGGAATTCTAGGAACTCGTGGGAACTCCCGAAACCTGACTCGAAACTCCAAACTCGAAACTCGAAACTCAAAACTAACCCTGCAACTTTCAAAAAACCGACGCGTAAAGCCCCACATTGACCCGGAAAAACAAAAGTGAGGTGACAAAATGTCTGATGAAACCATTTTGAAAGTTGAAGTTAAAAATGAATTGGCCCGCGATGTCCGTACCTGGGCACCCTGGATGTTAATCGGGGGTGGGGTCATTTTGCTGGCCTTGAACTTGTTTCAGGTTAGCCTGATGGGGCTTATCTGGCCGCTGTTTGTCCTGGGGCCAGGTCTGTTGATGCTTCTGCCCGCCTACCATTCCACCAATCACAATGTCAGTCCGTGGGCCTGGTTGGCTGTGCCCGGTGCGTTTTTGACCCTGGTGGGTGTTCTGCTCACGGCTACCAACTTTGGGCACGGCGAAATATGGGCTTATGGCTGGACGTTATTACCCGCCTCAGTGGTGGCGGGTACGATGCTGATGAACCGGCACGACAAGAATAATTCGATTCATGTCAGCGGCCGCAAATTCATCCGCGCCAGCCTGATTGTTTTCCTGGCGATGGGGCTGTTCTTTGAACTGATTGCCTTCGCCTCCTTAGGCCCGTGGTGGCCGGTACTCCTCATTGGTTGGGGTGCCTACATCGTCCTGCGGAATCGCGCTTAACAACCAATCTCTCAATCTCCCAATCTCTTAATCTCCAGGCATGGTGATTAAGAGATTGAGAGATTAAAACATATGAGGTCAAACCATGAATGAAGAAAACTTGAAACAAGAAGAGCCGGTAGAAAATGAATCTGCCTGGACAGAAGAAATTAAGGTAGCGGGGAAAGATTTATGGCAAACGCTGAAAGGGCTTTTCCATGAAGTCAACGTGCGCCGTATTGTCATCAAAAACGAGGACAAGCGCGTTTTGTTAGAAATCCCCATCGTCTTGGGTGTAGCTGGTATTGCTCTGCTCCCCTGGTGGTCAGCCGTGGCTCTCATTGCCGCCCTGGTTACAGACTGTTCCATCATCGTAGAGCGGGTCGGCGAACAACCGGACGCGGCGTAATTATCCAACCTCCTCATCTCTCAGTCTCTCCGCTCATCTTCTGAAGATTAAGGGAGCGAAAGATTGATTAACAGACCCAGGCATGTGAGAAAAACACATACCTGGGTCTGTTTCGATCATTGCCTGAGTTGTTTTACCCCCAACAAATCTATCCTCTGGTACAATTGGCTCACCAGCGTAGCTACTCAGCCAAATTTGATTAAGGCACAAAGGAAAAGAGCATGACCGCAGACAAAGTTTGTATTATCGGTGCGGGTTCATCGGGAATGGTGGCGGCGAAGGTGTTGCGGGAACGCGGCATCCTGTATGACTGCTTCGAGAAAGGCTCAGACATAGGCGGTAACTGGCGTTATGGCAACGATAACGGCCTCTCGGCGGCCTATCAGTCGCTCACGATCAATACCAGCAAAAAGCGCATGGCCTACTCTGATTTTCCCATGCCAGCGGATTACCCGGATTTTGCGCACCATTCCCAAATCCTGACCTATTTTGAGAATTACGTAGACCATTTTCACCTGCGGGAAGCGATTACGTTTAATACCAGTGTCACCGAGGTGTGCCCGGCGGGGACGAATCGCTGGGCGGTGACTTTGGACAATGGGGAGACCCGCTATTATCGGGCGGTATTGGTTGCCAGTGGGCATCATTGGTTTCCCCGCTGGCCTGATTTTCCCGGCGAATTCAAAGGCACGATTATCCATGCCCATGATTACCGTACCCCGGAGCCGTTCAAGGGTAAACGGGTGATGGTAGTGGGGATTGGTAACTCGGGGGTGGACCTGGCTTGTGAGATGGGGCGTCACGCGGCCGCGGCCTTTCTCTCCACCCGCCGGAGCGCCCACATCATCCCCAAATTTGCTCTGGGGCGGCCCCTCGATGAATATACTTCATCCGCCTTCTCCCGCCTGCCGCTCCGTCTGCAACAATGGCTTTATTACTACCTGCTTTATCTGGTACGGGGTGACCAACGTGAGTATGGCGTGCCTTTACCACCCAACCCCATCCTGGCCGAGCATCCCACCGTGTCGCAAGATTTGTTGCACATGGTCAAAGCAGGTCTGGTCACCATGAAACCCAATGTGGCCCGGCTGATGGACCGTAAAGTCCGTTTTGTGGATGAGAGTGAGGAATTACTGGACGCCATTATTTATGCCACTGGCTACAAAATCACCTTCCCGTTCCTGCCACCTGAGGTGTATCAGGTACAGGCCAACGAGATGAACCTGTATCTGAATGTTGCGCCACCGGAGCGCCCAGGGTTGTTTTTTATCGGTTTTATTCAGCCGTTGGGGGCGATTATGCCGCTGGCGGAGTTGCAGGCGCAGTGGGTAGCGGGATTGTTACGGGGGGAACTAAGTTTGCCTGATAAAGATGCCCTGTGGCGCGAGATTGACCGCAGCCAAATTGCCATCCGCAAACGGTATATCGCCTCGCGGCGACATACCATTGAGGTGGATTTTTTCCCCTACAAGGAAAGGCTGGAACGGGAGATGCGCCAGGCCAGAAGGGGTTAAAGGAGAGCCAGTTGCGCGGTTGCGAGACTGGCTGCTTCATCCTCTTCCACTGCCACAACCGGCATATTCTCCCAACGCTGGTTCACCTGCACTACCCCGGTCACCCGGTTGGTGCCGCGAACCGTGATCACTTCTCGGGGCGTAATGGATCGCCGACCCACAACCGTCTCTTTAATTTTGATGCGCCGCGCTGATTCGGTGGCCGTTTTGAAAATGATTTCCTGTTTTTCACTGACGACAGCAATGGCGACAACCTCAGAAGCTCCCTTGCCCAGCTTGAAGTTTTGTACCCCCTGACCGTTACGCCCCTGTACCGGATACTCTTCAATAGCGGTGGCTTTGGCAAACCCATTGTCGCTGATGCTCCAGACAAAGGTTTCGGGACGAGCTAATTCCACGCCAATGACGCCATCGGCCTCATCCTGAAGTTTGATCCCGGCGACGCCCCCGGCAGGTAGCCCCATCGGCCGCACATCCTCTTCTTTGAAGCGGATTAACTGCCCGGCGGCTGTGCCCAGCATAATCTCATTGTCGCCGGTGGTCAGTTTGGCCCAACCCAGGGCATCACCGTCGTCTACACGCATGATGGTGTAGGGGGTGGTGGTGATGCCGGGCAAGTCGTCGAGGCGGATGCGTTTAACCACACCGGCCAGGGTGGTCAGGAAGAGGTAGCCATCGGCGATAGTGGGAAGGGTGATCGCGGCCGCGACAAAATCCCGTTTGTCCAACCCCGACAACTCTGCATAATGGGTTCCCTGCCCCAACTCCGTGGCTTTCGGCAGTTGGTACACCGGCAAACTGACTCCCTGCCCATCGGCGGTAAAAAGATAGAGGACATCCTGCGTACTGGCCTGGAGCAAAGCCAACGGTAACTCATCCGGTTTCAGCGGTACTTTCACCGGTTCCGGCGACGTCGTCCGGCCAATGGTGCCTTTGTCTCCTACCATCACCCACACCTGCTCATCGGGCAATAAATCGGCCTGGGTGACAACCTGGCTGGCTTCTTTATCCACAATTTGGGTGCGGCGCACATCAGCATACTGCTTCTTAATCGCCAGCAACTCCTCTTTAATGACCATCCGCATCTCTTCCGGGGTGGCTAGAATGCGTTGCAAATATTTGATGAGCCGCTGTTTTTCGTCGTACTCATCCTTCAGTTTACGCCGTTCCAACCCAACCAGGCGGCGTAACGGCATATCTAACACCGCTTTGGCCTGCAATTCACTGAGCTTAAACTTCTTTTGCAGATTAGCCTGGGCCGTTTCCGTCGTTTGGGAGCGACGAATCGTGTCAATGATCTCGTCCATGTGGTCCAGGGCGATGATCAGCCCGGCCAGGATGTGGGCGCGGTCCTGGGCCTTCTGCAAATCATGTTCCGAGCGGCGGCGCACAATTTCCTGGCGATGATCCAGGTAAACGCGCAGGGCTTGTTTGAGATTGAGGACACGGGGTTCGCCATTGACCAGGGCCAACAGGTTAATGCTGAAGGTGGATTGCAACGGCGTCAGTTGGAACAGTTGGGCCAGGATGTCTTCGATTTTGGCCCCGCGTGCCGTCTCCAAAATAATCCGCATCCCATTACGATCCGATTCGTCACGCAGGTCGGTCAGCCCTTCGATGCGGTCGTCCCGGTGCAGGTCAGCGATACGCTCCAACATATTGGTGATGTTGGTCTGGTAGGGCAGTTCGGTGATGACAATGCGGGATTTGCTCCGTTCGATTTGCTCCACATGGACTTTGGCCCGCACGGTGATGGCCCCTTTGCCGGTGGCGTAGGCGTTGGCAATGGCGTCCGTTTCACCCGTTTTGGTGTCCCGGTGGCGAAATATGAAACCACCCGTAGGGAAGTCCGGCCCTTTGACGAACTGGAGGAGATCGGCCACGGTGATGTCGTCCAGTGTGGCCCAACCGTCCAGCATATAGGCCAGGGCGTCTATGATTTCGCCCAGGTTATGGGGTGGGATGCTGGTAGCCATGCCGACGGCGATGCCAGAGGCACCGTTGACAAGCAGGTTGGGGATGGTAGCTGGTAAGACGGTTGGCTCTTTGAGGGAATCATCAAAGTTGGGGCCAAAGCTGACGGTATTTTTCTCGATGTCGTCCAGTAGAGCATGGCCCAGGTTAGACATACGGGCTTCGGTGTAACGCATGGCCGCGGCCGCGTCGCCGTCAATGGAGCCAAAATTGCCTTGTCCCTCTACCAACATATAGCGCAAGGAAAAGCTTTGCGCCATACGCACCATGGCGTCATACACCGACTGATCACCGTGGGGATGGTATTTGCCCAATACTTCACCCACCACGCGGGCCGATTTGCGGTAGGGCAGAGTGGGGCGCAAACCCATGTCATACATGGCGTAGAGGATACGCCTCTGCACGGGTTTAAGGCCATCTCGGGCATCAGGTAGGGCACGAGAGACAATCACGCTCATGGCGTAGCTGAGATACGATTCGCGCATCTCGTGGTCAATATCAATAGGGCGAATAAGTCCGACTTCCATAATCCGTATTCCGTATTTCCCTGGTGCGTATTTTGTGTGGTCGGTTGCCTGTGGGTGTCAGGTAACGCGGCCGCAATTATAGAACATTTGTTTCATATTCTCAACCAGAGAAAGACCCAATTTCGAGACGCTTCCCTGCTAGTGAACTCCCCACAAAAAAGTAGGGCGCAGAACGCTGCACCCTACTTTCTACCTGTATACTGCTAAATCCGCAAATGGGCAAATGGTGGAGGGAGGGAGAATGGGGAGATTGAGAGATTGAGAGACTGAGAGACTTGACACTGAACTGAACGCTGAACTCGAAACGCTGAACTCGAAACCCGAAACTCATTCCTCGTCCGGCGATTCCACCCAAACCTCGCCGTCTTCTACCTTCACGGCAAACGTAGGCACGGGTTTTACGGCGGGCAGGGCCAGAGCCGCCCCGGTGCGGATGTCAAAAATGGCCCCATGCCGGGGGCAATGAATCTGGCACAGACGAAAGTCAAACGTGCCATCGCCCAATGGGCCATCATCATGAGTACAGCGGTCAGCAATACAATAAAGCTCACCTTCGGCGTTAAAAACAACCACCGTTTCATCTTCAAAGTCATACCACATCCGCTCGCCTGGCGGCAAATCAGCCAGATTGCCTACGTTCACAAACTTCGTCATTTGAATTTCCTTGTTACTGATTCGACTCTGGCGAAAATTTGGACGACCTCTGGAAATCTCTTAATCTCTCAGTCTCTTGATCTCCAGAGGTCAGCACAAAAAACGCCAATATCGAGTTACTGATCACTGGGCACATGGTGCCGCATGGTTTCTGGGTCAGGTAGGCCATAGGCCCCGGCTTTTAGCACTTTGAGCGATAACAAGGCGCATTTCACACGGGCCATGCTCAACGGCACACCGAGCAGGTCTAAAAGGCGCTCTTTGGGGAACTCCCGAATTTCGGTCAGGGTCATACCTTTAATCTCGTCGGTCAACAGGGATGCGGATGCCTGGCTAATCGCACAGCCATCCCCGCTCCAGGCTACGGCCGCTACGCGCCCCTGGTCGTCCAGACGGACATCCATGCGGATCACGTCACCACAAAGTGGATTATCTTCCTCGTAGGAAAACGAAGGCTCGGTCAGCGCCCCATGGTTGAGGGGATGCTGGTACAGGTCAATAATTTGTTCGCGATACATATCATCAGTCATAAATACCTCCACACACGCCCTATTTTACCTCGAATGAGGGAAAGTTGGCCTCAAATGATAAAACGATTTGAAGGAACTGTTTGAACCTCTGCCATTTTTACCACTGGTAACAAGGCTGTGAAAATGATAAAACCTCACAGGTCAATGAGTGCCAGACCCTGGTTGAACGAAGGGAGTGTTTCATTTCAGTGGAGAAGAAGAAAATAATTAATCGGTGAATTGGTGAATGGTTGAATGATTAACGAGGGGATGCGTCTACCACTTCATTAACCATTCAACCATTCATTGGTCAACACTAATTATTCAGTCATTTGCCGCGGCCCCCCGGGGGGGGCGGCGAGCGGGAAAGCACCCTGAATAATGCCAGTTAATCGTTTGTGAGTCACTATCTGAGGTGTTTATGTCGTATCGCTCGGTTTTTTCTCTTATCAGTGTGATGGGGATTTGTTTGGGGCTGTTACTGTGGGCTAATAGCCAGGTGGAAGCCAGTTTCAGCGGCCGCGTCGGGTTTTCCGGTAATCCAGCTACCAATGCGGGTAATACCTGCACTGTTTGTCATGCCGTCGGTGCGCCCCTGCCTATCGTCAGTCTCACCGGGCCAGCAACGGTGAATGCAGGCACAGTTTCCACTTACACGCTCACGATTACCGGTGGCCCAGCGCAAGTGGCCGGGCTGAATGTCTCAGTGGCTGGCAACGAAGGGGTGTTGGCCCCTATCAATGCCGAAACGCAGATCATTGCCCAGGAATTGACGCACACCAGCCCCAAGCCGTTTGTGGCAGGTACGGCCGTGTTTACCTTTACCTGGACAGCGCCAAGCAGTAATGGGAATGTGGTGATGTACGCGGCCGCGAACTCAGCCAACAATCTTGGTAATCTCAGTGGTGATGGCATCAACACCACCAGCCTCAATATCCAGGTACAAAACGGCCCTGCGCCTACCCCAACACCCACTCCTGTGACACCCTGTACCGGCATCCAATTTAGCCTCATTGCCGATGGGTTTAGCCAACCCGTAGACATTACCCACGCAGGTGATACGCGCCTGTTTGTGGTTGAAAAACCGGGGCGCATTGCCATCATCAGCAACGGAGCGGTTCTGCCCACGCCATTTTTAGACATTAGCGGCCAGGTTGGTGGCGGCACGCAAGAAGAGGGATTGTTGGGGCTGGCTTTCCATCCCAACTATGCCAGCAACGGCTATTTCTATGTTTATTACACCGTTTATGGCCCACGCCGGTCTCGTGTTTCCCGGTTTACGGTCAGCGGCGACCCCAATGTGGCTAACCCCGCCAGCGAACTCATTTTGTTGGAATTTGCCCAACCGTTTGACAATCACAACGGCGGTGACCTGGTTTTTGGGCCAGATGGGTATCTGTATATCGCCTCTGGTGATGGGGGCAGTGGTGGCGACCCCAACGGCAATGGGCAGAATAGCCAGGTGCTGTTGGGCAAGTTATTACGCCTGGATGTGGACACACCACCCGGCCCGGATACTGGCCCGGATTGTAGCCTTCTGGCCTCGAACAATTACCGCATTCCGCCCGATAATTTGTACACGGATGGCACCGGGGGGGCCGGTTGTGACGAAATTTGGGCCACAGGTTTGCGGAATCCCTGGCGCATTAGTTTTGACCGGGATACGGGTGATTTGTGGATTGCCGATGTGGGTCAAGGAGAATGGGAAGAGATCAATGTGGTTCCGGCTAACGGCAGTAGCAATCGCAACTATGGCTGGCGCTGCTACGAGGGGGATGTGCCCTTTAATTTATCGGGCTGTGGACCAGCCGGTAATTATGTTTTTCCGGTGCATACCTATGATCACGGCAGCGGCCGCTGTTCCGTTACCGGTGGGTTTGTTTATCGGGGGCCTCAATACCCGGAGCTAGAAGGGAACTATTTCCTGGCCGATTTTTGTACCAATGAATTTTGGTCGCTGAGTGGTTCATTGAGTAATCCCACCGTGCAACTGGTTATGAGCAATGCCGCCAGTCCGGTAACCAACCCCACGACGTTTGGTGAATCTAATTTGGGCGAGTTGGTGGTGGCCGATTTTAATGGGCAGGTGTGGCGGTTACGGGGGTTTGTGCCGGTAGCGATTACAACAGCCACTGTCGCTGTTACTACTGGGGGGAATGTGGCTGGGATCGCGGCCGCGATCATCATCCTCATCGTTGTTTCCGGCTGGCTAAAATACCGGGCCAATCAGGTATAAAAAAGGGCTGGCGAAGGTTCCTTCGTCAGCCCTTTTAGAATAAGGGGGAGTGGGGCCTGGTTATGGTTTAGCGACCGTTGCCATTGCCACCGCCGTTGCCATTACCATTACCATTGCCGTTGCCGTTGCCGTTGTTACCCCCATTGCCGTTGTTACCAGAGCCACCACCGTTCGTTGAGCAAGGCCCCAGGGTGTCTCCGTGGGCTAGATGGCCCGCCACAGCCGCTTCACCGACGGTAATAGTATGACCGTTGTTGGGATTGCCTGGCGGGTAATGACAAATCGTTACCTGACCACCACCGCCCGGTGTTGGCGAAGCGGGAGGGGTTGTTGGGGCGGGCGTAAACGTTGGTACAACCGTAGCTGTCGGCATAGCGGTAGCCGTCGCATAAAGGTAGCTGTCCCTGTTACCGGGGGGGTAGCGGTAACAGTGGCCGTAGCGGTAACGGTAGCCGTGGGGGTGATCGTGAGGGTGGGTGTAACCGTAGGGGTGGGGGTTCCCCCACACGGGCCAATGGTATCACCGTGGGCTAAATGGGCCGGAACCGCGGCCGCGCCCACCGTGATCGTGTGCGCATTACCCGGATTGCCTGGTGGGTAGTGGCAAATCGTCACCGGGTCATTATTATCCGGTGTCACCGTTACGGGAATTGTGGCCGTTGGGGTGGGGGTTGGTTCACCCGGTGGTTCATCCAAAACAATCAGAATGAGCACAACAATCGTGCCGCTGTCATCGGTACAGGTAATGAGCAAAACAGAGCTACCAACCGCTGGTGTGCCTTCAAGCACCGTCACATCGTTAAGATTAACAACCGTGCCATTTTCCAGGCGGATATCATCCCCATCTATAGCCACAATGACCGAGGCCACAGATACACAGTCCAGATTTTCCCCTTGTAGAGTGGTGGGGCCACCCGTGAAGTTATTTCCCAGGAAGGCCCCCGTGGTTCGATTAAGGCTGATTACATCGGCAAAATACGTGCCATCCGGGGCAATGTGGCCTTCCACATAAACGGTATCTCCGTTTTGCACCTGGCCTACCACCAGGGTTCCGGCGTGGCTAATGAAATCCTGGCCCGCGATGGTGTAGCTGTTGCCATTGAGGGTGACAGCACCCTGACCGGTTACCACAAAAGCCGGTTCCTGGGGAGCCTGATTGGCCTGCATAGCTGTCGTTTTGCCAGCCGTTACCGCTTGTTGACCGTTTTCCCCACTGACATTAACCGTTCCTTCAATGACAGTTACACGAGTATGATCGTGTGTGGGCACAAAGACGGAGAAAACTGTCCCTTTGGCCGAACTAACACCCGAAGGGGTTTCTACTTCATAGGTGGAATAGGCAGTGGTTACGGGGGCCACATCATGACGAGATTCGCCAGACCATTGCGCCAGACGAATGATACGGTCATCCGCATCCATGGTTAACTCCGATACCCACATTTCGGTATTGCCACCCAGGTAAACTAAGCTGCCATCCGGTAGGGCCAATAAGGCGGTCGCTCCGGGAGCAGTACGCATATGTTGGTCTACTTCCACGGTGTAATTGTCGGTTACAACGGTCCAGGTTCCATCGGTTTGAACTTCAACAATACCCGCCAGGGTGTTGAGGATGGCGGGGTTAGCGGTTTGTTTGTTGTTGGCGAAGTAGTAACCAGAGCCAAGGGCGGTTACGACCAGGCAGAGGAAAAGGAACGCGGCCGCGAAGGCAAAACCGGCCGCCGGGATAACCCAACGGGGACGGTGTAAAGGTGTGTGTTTTGTCATAGATTGCTCCTTTTTGACCTTTTCAACCAGGCGATAACGCTGTTCCTGCACGATCCGCGATTGCGAGCCGGATACCCCATCTCGCGCAAAGAAGTTGCCAGCGCTAACATCTCGGCCTGGTCTAACGGTAAATCCTTCTGGCACTCAGCCAAAGGCACACCGGCTTCTAATTGTTCCAATCGAGCCTGTAATAAATCTTCTTCGGTTATCATGGTTTATCTCCAGGTTTATTCCTGAGAATTCAAAGGTATTTGACTGGCTGTCGGATTGTTTTCTTGGAGAAGTAAACGTAGGGACTGTAAACCCCTGTGTTGTAACGCTTTAACAGCCGAGACGGTTTTGTTCAGGGCCGCGGCCGCTTCCTTTAGAGATAATCCGGCTAAAAAACGGAGTTCCACGACTTCTCGTTGACCAGGATCTATAACGTCTAAGGCTTGCTGTATTCGTTCGGTTTCCATTGTTTGTTCAAGCATGTCATCAGGGTGATCGGTTTGACTGGTTTCCTGGCTGGCTTCTTCAAGCGGTAAAGATACGCGGCCTTTATGGGTGCGGTAACTATCAATCACCAGATTGTGGGCAATGCGATAGAGCCAGGCACGGAAAGGCAAATCGCGGTGCTGATACCGGGGCAGTTCGGCCACCATGCGCGTAAAAAGCTCACCGGTCAGGTCTTCGGCCTGGTGATGATCCCGCACTCTCGCCCAGAAAAAGCGAAAAATGGCTTCGTGGTGATCATCGAACAGCTTCCCTACCGCTACAGGGTCACTTTTTTGAGCTTTCTTAACAACTTCGGCTTCGCTTAGACCCAACACAGGCATCCTTGTTTGTTCAGGCTTTGAACCTTCTATTAAAGTAAACGGATGTTGGCACAAAAGGATTCACCCTGTCAAGGCAAGCCCTGATGTCACGGCTTTGCCAAAGTCCGATTTTTAGTACTGTGCCAGCATTTTCCACCCGGGGCGGAAAGCCGTTTGCGAGGCGCGCGCTCACCGCCATTTCTGGAAGGGGTTAGGGGTGGTCTTCAGACTAACCCTGCAAAAGAGTTGTGTAAAGCTGTACGAGTTGACTTTGGCAAAGCCCTGCTGGCGCTGAGTTCATTTGCGCCTCATTTTTTGCCAATTCTAACCCAGCGGGTTATTCTTATGGCACGATGACTTACTTCAACGGCAAGAAATTTTCCGTGTTTCAGATGGCTGTGATGTCAGGAGATACCCTGCGTTTATTAAACGCGCCTCGCTGACGGATTTTATGTAAAGTTGTCATTCGTAAAACCCAAATTTTGAAAGCCGAGGTGCCTGAGTGCCTCGGCTTTTTTTATTGTCTCGGCCACCAGGCTCCAGCGGATTCAGGGGAATGCCCATGAGTGGGCGCACTAAGAGGGATGAAAATACGAGGAACTCGTAGGAACTCTAGGAATTCAGGGGAACTTGAAACCTGAAACTCGAAACTCGAAACTTATTTTGCAGGAGTGTGAGTATGGCCGAAATTATTCTCAATCTCGATAACATCAGCGTCAGTCTGGCTGGGCGAACGATATTTGCCGGGCTAAGCTGGGAAATACAGGACAAACAGCGGATTGGCCTGGTGGGACCCAATGGCGTGGGTAAAAGTACGCTCATGAAGCTCATCGCCCAAGAACTTGTTCAAGATGACGGGCAACTGTTCCGTGTGTCGGGGTTGACCTGGGCGCGACTGGAGCAGGAGCCGGTGATGGACAGTGACAACACCATTTTGCAGGAAGCGATGACAGCGCGGCCGCGGCTGGCCCTTCTCGAAACCCAAATGGATGAGGTGGCCGCCAAAATGGGTGATCCTGACGTGTACGCCGACCCGGCTCGCCTGGAGCGGGTGATGAAACAGCATGAGCGTTTGCTCGTCGAGTATGAACAACTCGATGGTTCCCGCTATGCCAGCCAGGTGAAGGATGCCCTCTGCCGGGCCGGGTTTGATCAGCCGTGGTGGGATAACCCGGTGCGTCATCTGAGCGGGGGGCAAAAGAAGCTGGTATTGCTGACGAAGCTGATGGTTTTGCGGCCGCGGCTGCTCCTGCTCGATGAACCGGATAACCATCTGGACATCCCGGCCAAACGTCGCCTGGAACAGCTTCTCAATGGCTACGATGGCTGTGTCGTCCTCATCTCCCATGATCGCTACCTGCTGGACGAGGTAACCACCCATATTGCCGAACTGGAAGCCGGTAAACTGACCCTCTACCAGGGCAACTACACCGCCTACACCACCGAACGGCAAATTCGCCGCCTGCGCCAGCAACAGCTTTACGCCGCCCAGCAAAAAGAGATCGCCCGCATTGAGGCGGCCATTGCCCGCTTTGAACTGTGGGCTTCCATGGTGGTCAACGAACGGCACATCCGCCAGGCCCGTAGCCGCCAAAAGATGCTGGATAAGATGGACAAGATTGAGAAAGTGGCCGAATCCCGGCGGATGTCGTTGGATTTGGCGGGCTGGCGGGGCAGCAACAAGGTGTTGGAACTGGTGGATGTGGGCAAAATTTTACCCAATGGCCGGGTGTTGTGGGATGGGTTGAATCACACCATCTGGCACGGTGAACGAGTGGGGTTGGTAGGGCCAAACGGCGCGGGCAAATCCATGCTGTTGCGCCAACTGCTAGACCCGGAAGGGGTCGAGTTTGGCGAGATCAAAATCGGCCCCAGTTCGCAGATTGGTTATTATGCCCAGGAGCATGAGACGCTGAATTATGAGCGCACCTTGCTGGATGAGATTCGCCAAACGGCCCCCTTGAGCGAAAATGTGGCGGTCTCGTTTTTGCAGCGGTTTTTATTCAGTTATGAGCAGATTCGCGGCCGCGTGGGCAACTTGAGCGGCGGTGAAAAGAGCCGTCTGCAACTGGCAAAGCTGGTATTGGCCCGACCCAACCTGCTCATTCTGGATGAACCTACCAACAACCTGGACATTACCTCGATTGAGGTGTTAGAAGAGACCCTGGAAGAGTTTGTCGGTACGGTGATCGTCATTTCCCATGACCGTTACTTTCTGGATAAGGCGGTGGATCGGGTAATCGAACTGCGGGATGGCTCGTTGCGGGAATTTGCGGGTGGTTATACGGATTACATCGCGGCCGCGAAGCCGCATGACGAGGGATGAATGATGAATTATGGGGGATGAAGGGGAACGCGGCCGCGAAGCCAGAGT
>JADJUV010000082.1 GCA_016716885.1 Candidatus Trichofilum aggregatum
TGCAACACCGCCAACCCATACTCTGCCTGCCAGATGTTGAGGGGGTCGCCCGATTCCCGGCTGATTTGTAAGCCCAACAGCCCGTACCGTTCCCCTTCGGCCAGTTGGCCTGAATGGGGGGCGTGGAGACACAGCCGGGAAAATACAATCGCCCTGACCCACGCGGCCGCGCCCTGCTGAGCCAGCTTCTCCCCCTCTTCTAACCGGCTCCAGGCGGCGGCATAATTGCCTTGATTGTAGAGTGCCGCCCCGGCATGGAGCGTGGCATAGACCGCTTCTGTGATGTCGTGATGGGCCAGGGCGGCATGGTAAGCCGCATCCGCCAGGGCCAATTGCTCTTCTGGTTGTAACCCCATCCCGGTCCGTAATTGATTAAGGCGATTGATCAGTTGGGGGTACACCGGGGCGTCCGTGGGGCATACGGCCACAGCCGCT
Source organism: Candidatus Trichofilum aggregatum (assembly GCA_016716885.1). Classification (GTDB taxonomy): domain Bacteria; phylum Chloroflexota; class Anaerolineae; order Promineifilales; family Promineifilaceae; genus Trichofilum; species Trichofilum aggregatum. The sequence goes on from JADJUV010000082.1 coordinate 436, forward strand.
TTGAGCCAACGCACGGCTTCTTCCAGGCGGCCGCGCTGGCGCATCAAGGCGATGAGTGGGGCGGTTGCCTGGGTGAAGAAGGCGAGATCACACACCTCAACGGCCCATTGCCACGCGGCCGCGATGTTATCCATCTCCTGTTCAATGAGTGGCACGGCGGCACTGAACCGGGCGGTCATCACATCCGGCTTCCATCGCCCCAAAAAAGTGGCAAAGTACGCCGCATGGCGTTGCGGTATGTCTGCGGCCGCGTCAGATGCATGGTGCAGGGCATATTGGCGCACCAATTCGTGCAGATCATAACGGTGTTCATGGGTGCGGAAGAGCAACGCCTTGTGACTGAGGGATTTGAGGTGGGCGGGGGTAATGTTAGCCACGGTTTGGGCGGCCTGGTGGCTGAACCCCCCACGAAAGATAGCCAGCCGGTCAAGAATCGCCGCCTCATCCCGGCTCAATTTAGCCCAGGTTTGGGCCAGAATCTGCTCGACACTGGCCTGGCGACGCGGCCGCTGGCCTGTTTCATCACGCAGAAAACCCAACCCGGCCCGAATCTCCTGCCCAATTTCGGCACAACTCAACACATCCACCCAACTGGCGGCCAACTCCAGGGCCAGGGGATGCCCGCCCACCAGGTGGCAAATTTGGGCCACCGCCGGTTCATCTACCAGGGAGAGGGGAAAATCGGGGCGGGTCATGCGGGCTTGTTGAAAGAAGAGGCGGGCCGCTTCGGACTGTTCGGCCTGGGCTAGAGGTGTGCCTGGTTTGGGATGGGAGAGCGGGGGGATGGTATAGAGCCATTCGCCCGGAACACCTGACGGCTGGCGCGAGGTGAGCAGGCATTTTACCCCTGGCGCGGCCGCAAGCAGTTCGGTGATATGGGCGGCGATGGGGGTAAGGTGTTCAAAATTATCGAGGATGAACAGCAGGTGGCGGCCGCGTAAAAAATGGCGCAACTGTTGACCGGGGGGTACGCCGTCCGTTGGTGTCAGGGGTAACGCTTTGAGGAGTGTAGCATCGAGTTGGTCGGTCTGGCTGGTAGCAGGCAGACCGGCCAGAGAGACCCACCACACCCCATCCGGGTAAGCGGCTTGTTGCTGTCGCGCCAGTTGCAGGGCCACACGGGTTTTGCCGATACCACCCAGCCCGGTAAGCGTCAGCAAACGACAGGCAGGGTCAGCCAGGCGTGCGGCCGCGTCGTCAAGCACCTGTTGCCGCCCGATAAACGGGGTGAGATCGGCAGGCAGGTTGTGGTGGGGGAGTGAACTGGCCGCGAGAGAGGGGGGCGGGGTTGCGGCCGCGAGGGTTCCGGCTTTGATCTGCCCCGCTAAGGCCACCGTCTCCGCCATTGGCTCCAACCCCAACGCCTCAGCCAACACAAGGCGGCACTGCTCAAACTGGGCCAGAGCTTCCGTGCGCCGCCCCTGAGCCGCCAGGGTACGCATCAACTGCCGGTACGCCTCTTCGCGCCAGGGGTCCAAAGCCAACTGCCGGATGGTCAACTGCTCCACCTCATGCCACCGTTGCTGGGCCAGGGCGGTCTCGCTGAGGCGGGTTAAGGCGGCCATCATGCGGCGGTGCAGTTGTTCGCGGCGCAGTAACAACCACTCATCAAAAGCCACGCTGGTCACGAGAGCCGCATCAGCCAGGAGCGGAGCCGTATAACCCGCCAGCCGCTCGCTTGCCCGCGCATCCAGAGGCTTCGTACCCCGTTCCAGGCTGTCTAATACGTTTTGGAGCGTTTCGACATCCAGGTGGTAGGGAGCATCCCGGTTGAATTGCACAGTCTGGTGCGAAATCAGCAAGAACGGGACAGACTGCCGGTCATCGGCGAGGGTCTTGCGGAGATTGAACAGGGTCTGGCGCAAATTGTTGCGTGCGGCCGCTTCGGAATGATCGGGCCATAACAGGGCCGCCAGGGAACTGCGCCGGTGAGCCTGATTCGCTTCCAACGCCAGGAACGCCAACAAAGCACGCGCATTATCCGATTCAAAACGACGGACGACTTGCCCGTCTAAGGTCACATGAAACTGCCCCAAAAACGATAACAGTAGCCGACTCATTCGCACGCCTAATAAGGAGACTTATCCTGCGAAAGTAAGTTTCGAGTTCCTAGAGTTCCCAGTATTTTCATCCCGGTGGCCCCGCGGGGACAGGGCAAGGGAGCCCTAGGTGCCAACCCTCTTGGTGCGCCCAGGCCCTGCGGAACTCCTGTGCTGCCCCCTAAATATACCGGCAACTGGTAACAGTTTCCTAACGGTTGTTATGGTACGTTGCGGCCATGAAGAAACGTTCTGACCGCTACCACTCTTTTCTACTGCGCGTCTGGCGTGAAGCGGCCCAGCCGGGAGCATGGCGGGCTTCGTTGCAGGAAGTCAAAACGGAAAAGATGATCGGCTTTGGGACGGTGCAAGATTTAGCAGCTTTTTTGGAGTGGTTGATTCAGTCCGAAGAGGATGAACTGAACGACCCGTTGGTTGAGGAAGTGAATGATGTTACGGAATAAACAATTGTTTTGGTTTTGTCTGGTTTTGGTGGGATGTGTGGTGATGGTGGGACGGCTCGCGGCCGCGCCCCAGGGCGTCAACCGTTATGTGGCTCCCACCGGGAGCAACACCGGTAATGATTGTACCGCCCCGGCCCATCCCTGCCTGACTGTCGAATATGGCCTCAGTCAGAGCAGCAGCGGCGATACCCTGCTACTGGCCGCCGGTTTTTACACCCCTACCACCAGTTTGTTACTCGATTTTGACATCACCATCAGGGGGGCGGGGCTAAATAAAACGTTTATCAACGCCAATCAGAACAACAATGGGTTTGTCAATTACAATGGGGCCACCAGCCTGCTTCAAGACCTGACCGTTTACAACGCCCGCATCAATGGCATCCGCAATGTCAATGTGTTGACGTTGCAACGTGTGTCAGTAAGCAATAGCGGATCCTCTTTTGACGGTGGGGGCATTTACAATGAATCAAACGGCGATCTTTTTATCAGTGCGAGCATCATCGCGGGCAATCAGACGGATCGGTATGGTGCGGGTTTGTTTAATGCGGGACAGGCGACCGTCAGCAATAGTGCGTTTCTATACAACCAGGTGACGGGGACTCAAGGGGAAGAGGGGGGTATCACCAATGTGGGAGTGCTGAGCCTGACGAATGTCACTTTTGCACTGAACCAGGCCCCGAACGCGGCCGCGTTAGGGAATACGGGTATGCTCACCATGCAAAACGTCACCATCGCCGACAATTACAGCACTGTTGCCGGGGGGGTGAGTGGTGTAGCCAACTACGCGGCCGCGACCCTGAGCCATGTCATCATCGCCAACAACGGTAACGGCCCCCAATGTGGCGGCCCCAGCCTGGTGACTTCAACAGGTTACAACATCGAAAGCAGTAATAGCTGTGGTTTCAACCATACCACCGATCAAGTCAACACCGACCCGCTCCTGGACACCCTGGGTGGTTATCAAAATCCCCTCATGCCTGTCTTTGGGCTACAGCCCGGCAGTCCTGCACTGGATGCCGGTGATAACACGGTCTGCCCCACCACCGATGCTCAGGGTTCGCCTCGTCCCTTCGATGGCGATGGGGATGGTATCGCCGTATGCGACATCGGGGCTTATGAACGTGCCTACTGTGTCTACTTACCACTCCTGTTGAGCGATTAGTCCCAGCCGTGTCTCTCTTTGCCCTGTTTACAGGTGATGATGGGATAAATGGCGTTCCGAACTCCCTTTGACGTGCCGTAAGTACAGGATGAGATCAATGAGCCAGCCGAAAAAGATTAACAAACCCAATTCAGAAAAACCCAGGCCGGTGCGTCGCAAGAAGTCACAATCGGCACAGACGGCTGAGGAACCATCAAATGTTGTTTACCAGGGGGGAACGCCGGAAAGTCAGATCAATACATTAGGTCAGTTATCGCGGCCGCAACAACAAACCGCGCTCCGCCACATCGGCAAGGTGCAGGGCAACCGCCGGGCCGCCCAGGTCGTAGCTAAATTACAACGCCACCCCGGCCACGGTGCCCTGAACACAGAACAGGAGCAACTGGTAGAGAGCACGGCAGCCAATCTTCAGCGCCAGCCCGCGCCCGGTATCATGCGGGCCGAACTGCTCCAGGACGGACATCAAACCGCCATTGTCAGCCCCCTTGAATTCGGTAACGTCCCCTTGTTATCCGCCCCCCGGGCAGATGCTCCCCAACGCGGCAACCTGGCGGCACGGGACATGCTCACGGTGCTACGGCGCGATCCGAATTTCGTTTACGTGCAGGTGAAGAGCGGGGATCTGACCGGTCAACATGGCTACGTACCCTTCGGCAAAATCATCATCAGCCCGGCGGCTGCGCCTACCTCGTTACGGACACCGACCGCAGGCACCGAAAACGCCTACACCCAACTCCAGACTGAACTTGCCAAACCCACCCCCAACCGGATAATCATTTTCCTTATTTTGGAACAACGCATGACAGTCGCCCAACAACAAAGGCTTTTGCGCCCTGGTAATGTGGAGTGGAAAAAAATTACTGAACTGGACAACATCACCGCCGACGATGTGTTGAACCTGTTGAGCCTGTTGGGTTCCAGTCTAAAGCGCAGGCTCACCGAATATACGGAGTGGGGCGGGAGAAATGTGGCTAAACTGCGTCTGGCTTTTGCCAGCGCGGCCGCGGATGAGCGGGTGGATGTGGCTCGTGATGATGCACTGATTGGTGAACTGCGCCCCATTTTAGGGGGCACACACCCGGAAATTATCTTTGGGCATCATTTGGAACAGGTGTATCCCCCGGATGGCACACTTAAAACGCTACGGGCCACCCATCCCAATCTGGCTCAATGGTTGCGCCGCTTCGTTTCTGCACGCACCAATCTTCAAGCTACCGCCCTTGACCGCTCCACATTGCTCACCGACGCCCTGATTGAAATTGGCCTCACATCGGCCCGGCGTGCCAAACGCAAAGTGATGCGTGCCATTTATCGGGCGCCACGCGGGATGGCGATGTCTGCTACAGAGCGCAGTGCCCTCGACCGAATTGCCATTCACGCTTATAACGAGAGCAGTTACAGCAGTGCAAACCTGGGGGTAATGTTCCTCACCCGGTTTGGTCGGCCCTTGTTGGGTGCAGCCCGTCATCCCAAAACCTTTATCTACCGCCTCTGGCAGGCCCTCCAAAAGTTGCCCGATGACAATGTCATGTTGAACAATGTCTTGACATCGTTTGACCTGAACAAAGACCCTACCGCAGCAGGCTCTTTCACTCACTGGTTGGGCAGCAAAGATTTTGGCAAGATTCGTTCGGATTTGCCGGTGGCAGCGGAAACGGTACATGCGGATGGGAATCAACGCGGCCGCAGTATCAAAGTGAGAGAGCCACACATAGACCTGTTCAAACGCAAGAACAAAGTCACCGTTACCCAGGCCAATGGCACGACTACGGAACTGACCATCCGTTGGGTAAACAGCAGTCGCCGCCGTTTGGGACTTTCGCAGCGCGTCAACGTGTCGGATGGCGCGGCGATTGTGCCTACCGGGACGGCTTCCAGTTGGGAGCGCGGTACAGCAATGCGTATCCAGACCGCCACCCGACTCATGGCCGATTCGGGTGGGTTACCGGACTTAGAGGCTTCACATGGCACGCTTCAGCCGGGCGTTATGGTTTCCAAATACGATGAGGCACCGCTGGGCGCAGAGCAATATTTTAAGGTCAAGGTCTTAAAAGGGGGCACGAAAAAACAGATAGGGTGGATTTTGGCTTCCAGTGTGACCGGGATGGGGATGTCGGCACGTGAAGCACTTTTTGAATGGACGCTGCGACATGAGATGGGGCACGCGCTGGATTTGCAGATCAATGGGTTTAGCCAGTTCAGTGCGCCTTCAGTTGCCCAATGGCGTAAGTATACGGGGGCTGCTGACTGGGTTTCCGACCTTATCCGCACGGCTGCGATTGCCAGTCCAGGGGTCAACCGGGTTTTCAATAGGATTAATCTGAATTTTCGGCAGGCGGCCATAGATTATTCTGAAGCTGTGCAAAGTAAAAACAGTGGGTCGGCGAAGGCTTTGGTGGCGCGTAACTGGTTGCGGGGGTGGGTAGCGGCCGGTGGCAGCCAGGCAGTGTATGATACGATTACACAATATAACGCTGACCCCTGGTATTACAGCCGAAATAATGAAGGGTTGCCCGTTTTAAGCGGCCGCATCTTTGGTGCTCATTATTATGAATGGTACTCGGCTGCGGCCGCGGCTCGCACCCAAAGTCTGGCGGCTGGTGTTTCACCCTATGCCTATACCTGCACCTATGAATTTTTTGCGGATCATTACGCCGCTTACACCGGGCCAGGCAGTGGTGGGCAGACATACGCCCGTGCCGTACCCATCTGGGCGCAAGATTTCTTTGATCGTCTGGTAGGGCGGTCGGGGGCCGGGCCGAGGGTTGGCATGAAACGACATCGAATGGACAAGGGGTAAAAGCGATGAGTCAAGGCTACGTTGAAAATTGGCTGAAACTGCACCACCATTGGCAGTTTGGAGCGTTTTTGGAGCGTTGGGAGTGGTTGGCACAATTTGGCCGGCTGGGTGTGTTGGATCAGGTAGAGGCTTATGCCCTGCACCTGGGCCGGAAGCACTTAGCACGCGACCAGACGGATCGCCAGTGGAAAGCTGTGCTGCGGATAGGAAAAACGGTGCTGGTTGGGCCTGCCCCGGAGATGTTGGCGCAACTGCTCGCGGCCGCGCACTATTTTGACAATCCCGCTGGTTTCAACGAGCTTTTGCTCGAACAATTCCACAGTTTTTGCCTGGATTTTTATCAGGGGTATCAACTGCGCGAAGACGCCTTCGCATTTGATGGGGAGCAGCTTATCATCAGCGGCTACGCCTACGATGGCGATAGCCCCGGCGCACGGCGGTTCCCCTTTACCACCCTGGCCCGCCGAGAGCAACCGGTGCAATTTGTCGTGGATCACGCGGCCGCAGAAACATTCGTCTAGCAGACTGTCGGAGAAAGAAATTTGAGCACGGATATTCACGGATTAGGGTACATAGCAAAGTCAAAATGGTTAACCAGGAAGTTCAGCAAGCCGGTCGTCGGTAAGAGATGGGGGGATCACCTGTCTGATGATCCCCCTCTCCTGGCGTCATAACACTCAATAGCCAGGTTCGTTGGCCAGTCACCTATTTTTCCGCCTGCTTTTTGAGCGCGGCCGCAACGACATCATTTTACGCTCGTTTGTGTATCCGTTAAAAACCTCTGGTTGGGCTTTCCCCCTACAGGCAAGGTCAACGATTGCAGTCGCACATGCTTTCACACCGCCTCATCCACCACCCACCACATCACCACGATCACTCGTGCCTTCTTTCTCGGCCAATACACCGGCACGCGGCCGCGTTTCCGCCACCCCTTCTCTGCCTCTATCGTCCCCCCCAACAGTTCCGGCTCCCATTCGGGCTGGAGCGCGGCCGCGTCCACCCTTGCTGTCAACACATCAATCTCCGGGTTGTCCACACTCTCCAGACAATACACGAGCGGCCCTCGGCTGATGGCTACCTTACCCTCATACCCTTGCATCTGAGGATGAGGGCGGCGGGTGATGATGGGCAAGGTGAAAGCCAGGGTGATAACGTCGCCCGCCTGCTAGGTGCGGCATACCGACAGGAACCGGCTCTGGCGCGGATCATACCCCTGGGCTGGAACATCGGGGTACGCGGCCGCATCTATATCTAGTCATCTAATCAGTGGCAAAACCATCCTTTTGTACCAGAGTCATACCCAACCAGGACATTCAATGTCTGATTAATGCTGAGAATACGCTGGGTTAATGGTTGGCTGTTACGCTTTCCGCCAGTTGCGACTTTCCCCAATAGCCCCGTCTCCGAGGTTGCCCATGAAACGCTCTCTCTGGTTGTCCCTGCTCGTCATGGTTATCATGCTTTTATTGAGTGGTTGGTTGGGGTGGCTGGCCCAATCTGCTCACACGATGGGCAATCAGCCCCCCCTTCTCATCGCCCCCCCGACCGCCAACCCGGCCCTGCCTCTTTTGGGGGAACAGTTCACGATGCAGGTCGCGGCCGCGGACCCCGATGGCGACCCGCTCACCTATACCTGGGACATGGGGGATGGTTTGCGCGTCCAGGGCAACCCCATCACCTGGCGCTACAGTCTGGAAGTCACCTACACCGTCACCGTCACCATCAACGATGGGCAAGGGGGTATTATCACCACCACAGTTCCCCTGAACATCACCCGCAACCCGGTACTCGACCCCCCCATCCAGCCCCCCTTGTTCGCTCCAGGCTGGACGACCGGCACAAAAACCGTCCTGGTTATCCTCGTTTCCTTTGCCGATTTACCCCTGACCGGCACAAACCCCACCACCATGGCGGACTTGACCGACCAGACCGGGCAATTCTGGCACGACAACAGCTATGGTCTGGCCGACTTTAGCACCATCGCGACGACCCCAATCTTACTTCTGCCCACCAGCACCACCGATTACCCGGTTCCGGTGGGCAACGCCCCCCTCATCCGCGACAGCCTCAACCGCTTTCGCCGCGATGTGCGTAATCTGGCCCGAACCGCTGGTTATGACCCGGATGCCTACGACCTGGACATCATCGTCCATCCGCCCCACTTTATGGCTTCGTCGGCCAATAACGGCAACCGGGGTTTACTCCTGGAGAATTACAATTTTGCCGCCCTCAGCCATGAGTCCGGGCATAACCTGGGTCTGCGCCATGCCACCAACTGGAATACCACTCAGGCCGGTTTGACGGTTATCGGGCCAGGGCAATACATCAACTACGGCAACGCCTTTGACATGATGGGGGTAGGGGGGGATGCCCGCTACCATTTCACCGCCTACGCCAAAGAGCGTCTGGGCTGGTTGTCACCGGAGCAGGTCACGGTCGTCAACCAGAGCAACACCTATCGCCTGTATGCCCACGACAGCCCAACCGTAACCGCCGGACGGGTTTACCTGTTACGGGTTCCCCGGGATGTGCGGGACTATTGGCTGGAGTACCGGCAACTGTTCCCGATCAACCAATGGACAACGAATGGCGTTCTGATCGGGTTTACCCCCTGGCCGGGGACGGCCGGTACACCCCCATTGTTAGATATGACCCCCGGTTCGCCTTACAGCCAATATGGTCTGGCCGGGGACACGAATGATTCGGCACTGGTTATCGGTCGCACCTTTGCCGACACGCAGGCGCAATGGTTTATCACCCCGGTGGGCGTGGGGGGAAGTACGCCGGATCGTTACATTGATGTGGTGATGAACAAAGGGCCATTTGCCGGTAATGTGGCTCCGACCAGTTCCCTGGCGGTCAGCAGTTTGAATGTGCCTGTAAATAGTTCTGTTTATGTTACGGCAACAGCCAGCGACGCCAACGGCGACAGCCTGGCTTATTATTGGGATTGGGGTGATGCTCAGTTCGGCAGTGCCAATAGCCCCACGATGAGCCACCAATGGGGGCAGGCGGGGGATTATGGGGTGCGCCTGACGGTTTCGGATATGAAGGGGGGCACGGTGAGCCGCCTGGTCGTGATGCGGGTGGGATCACCGGGCACGTATCGTATCAGTGGCACGATTTCGGGTGGGCCGGGGGAAGGTTTGCGGGTGACGGCCACGTTAGCGGGGCAAACAGTGACCACGATGAGCGATAGTGATGGTCATTACACGTTGACCGGTTTGAGCAATGGCACGTATCAGGTGCAACCGGCCGGGTATGGGTATGGCCTGACGCCGGGCAATCAAGTTGTGGTGGTGAATGGGGGGGATGTGAATGGTGTCAACTTCGCGGCCGCGTTCCTCAACACCGCTCCCTCACTCCAGCCGCTCGCCAACCAGACCTTCGCCGAGGATAGTCTCAGCCAGCCCATCACTGTGACCCTCGGCGACAGCCAGACCAACGCGGGGGCACTCCTGGTATGGGCCGACAGCAACAACCCCACCCTCATTCCCCCGCGTAACGTGGTGATAACCGGCAACAGTGCCAACCGCACCCTGGAGATGTTACCCCTATTTGACCAGACCGGAACCGCCCTGATTACCGTCACGGTGTCTGATGGGTTGGCGCTAGTCACCCGCACGTTTGTGGCGACGGTCACTGCCGTGAATGATGCGCCGGTGGCCGGGTTTGATACCTATGGAGCCAGTGGGATGTTGGGGGTGAACGCGGCCGCGGGGCTTCTGAGCAACGATACGGACATCGAGAACCAACCGCTTACGGCTTCCCTGTTCGCCGGGCCATTACACGGTTCACTCCAACTCAACGCCGATGGCAGTTTCACCTATCAGCCCGACCCGAACTTCGTCGGCCTTGATTACTTTTTTTATCAGGCCGATGATACCGTGGCCCTGAGTGGGGTCACGACCGTTACCATTCTGGTCACGCCAACCCCATTCCATTGGCTTTATCTCCCCATCGCCTTACGCCCATAGTCTCGCCTTTCTTACTGGTTACAGGGCCGTTTATCCGCTGTTTTTGCTGAACCAACCTGGGGTCTTGCCGCCTGGTAAACGAATCTGCCTATCCACAAACCTCAGTTCATCCACTTCGTAATTTTTTCCTGGTTTTGGTGCCAACAACGAAGAAAGGGAGATCACCTGGCTGGTGATCCCCCTCTCTTGTCGCCATAACGCTCAATAGCCAGGTTCGTTGGCCAGACCACCTATTTTTCCGCCTGCTTTTTGAGCGCGGCCGCAACCACATCATTTTACGCTCGTTTGTGCATCCATTGACAATACTGGGGCCAACAATTTTGGTATTGCCGCCTTCCAGAGTGGGACTTATCTGGAAGCCAGCATCCCCCGTGCCAGCCTGGGCAATCCGGACGCTGTTTATATTGCTGGAGCCATGATCAACGAGGTCGGTGGAGGGAAGTACACCTTCTTCATGACCCCCAACAATAACACGGAAGCCTATGATGCCAATTTCAACCATTATTTTGGTTTCCGCTCCAAAGCTGGACTATCCCCGGATGATCCGGACAACGTAGACACCCTTCCCGTGGCCGTTTCGTCCACAACCCCCACCCAAAACGCCCTGAATGTGCCCACCAGCACCAACCTTGATGTCACTTTTACACGAGCGGTAGACAGCAGTACGATTAATACCAGCACATTCACCGTGCGGGGACAGCAGACAGCCAGTTATGGGGGGAATTTCACCTTCCCTACGGGAAATCAGGCCCAATTCAACCCCACGAATCCCTTCAAACCAGGCGAGGAACTGTTTGTCACTTTGAACCGGAGTATCTCCGCCAGCGACAACAGTTTTCCTCTTGCTCCTTACACCTGGCAGTTCGCGGCCGCGACCCAGGGCAGTACCGGCCAATTTGTTCCCCACCCGACCACCCCCAGTTTTGGGGCTGGAGATAGTTATCGTTTGAAGTTAGGTGATCTCGATAATGACAATGATTTGGACGTGGTAGTTGCCAATAAGAACAACGAAGCCGAAACCGTCTGGCTCAACGACAGCAATGGGAATTTCACGGCGGCCGGGAGCTTTGGCCTGGGGGACAGCGTAGAAATCGCCCTTGGGGATCTGGATGGAGATAATGATTTGGATGTGATGGTCGCTAACACGGGCAACCAGGCCGAAACAGTCTGGTTAAACACCGGTTCCGGCAGTTTCATCCCCCATCCAACCGCGCCTAATTTTGGGGGTAGCAATAGTTATGGCGTAGCCCTGGGTGATATTGATGGGGATGGTGATTTGGATGCGCTCATTGCCAACACCGGCAATCAGGCCGCAACTGTCTGGGCAAATGATGGCACCGGGGTATTCACACCCCATCCAACCACACCTAATCTTGGTGCAAACGATAGCGGCGGAGTCGTGTTGGGTGATGTTGATGGCGATGGTGATTTGGATGCCCTGATCGCCAACGAGGATGGTGTAGGCAGTCCGGCGGAGACGGTCTGGCGTAATGATGGTGCCGGTAATTTTACGGCCTTGGGCAGTTTTGGTGCTGAGAGGAGTTATGATGTCGTGCTGGGAGATATTGATGGCGATGGTGATTTAGATGCGCTGGTCGCTAACTGGGGTAGTCAAGCTGAAACAGTCTGGCTGAACAATGGGGCCGGGGCCTTCACCCCGCATCCCACGACACCCAACTTTGGAACTGGCGACAGTTTCGATTTAGCTCTGGGCGACATAGACGGTGACGGCGACCTGGATGCCCTGGTGGCCAACTTTTCCGCCGAGGCTGAAACGGTCTGGGTGAATGATGGGGCAGGTAATTTCAACCCGCATCCCAGCATCCCGTCCTTTGGTGCAGGGGGAAGTTATGGTGTAGCTCTGGGTGACATTGATGGGGATAGTGATTTGGATGCGTTAATCGCTAATTATACGACCGAGGCGGAAACCGTATGGCTCAATCAGATTGTTGTATCCGCTTGCAGTCTAGTGGAAGGGAACACCTACACCTTCAGCCCCACTCAGGTGCAGATCGAGATTACCACGTTGGGCAGTCTGAGTTGTTTGCAGGTTCAGGAAGTGAACAGCAACCACCCCAACGCGACAGTCGGCATCCAGACAGGCCGCTATTGGATCATCACCCCTACCGGCAGTGGTTACACCGTCAACCTGACTCTACCCGCGTCTGCCCCAGATATAAATGATAAAGTTTGTCGCTATACCGGTGTTGGCAACACCTGGGACTTGCGTCTATAGCGCACATACGAGTAATAGTATTACCCGCAACGGTATTACCCAACTGTCAGATTGGGCAGTCGGTAACAATGTTGGCCCAACAGCGATCACTCAATATGGCTTTACGACACCGTCCTCTGAGAGGACGGAGTTAATCTGGGTATTGGGTCTCGTCATGGTTACCGTCAGCGGTTTTCTCCTCTTGCGGAACAAAAAATGACAGTTGCTAATCAACTGGAGTACTGGGGTTTAGTGTCAAGTCCTAAAATATGTTTACAGGCAACCTCTGTTAATTCGGCGAAATTCTCATGGCATTTATGTAAACTTGATACGGCTTCTGGTACTCATGGCCAGGTGCGGCCGCTCATATTTGATGCGGCCCATGGGGCAACCCATAGCCAAATTCTTCCTTCTGAGAATCATTTCCCCTTTAAACCCGCAACTTTGTTCCGCCCCTCACACCGGCTCATCCATCACCCACCACAACACTACGCCTTGCCCTTTTCCCGGCCAATACACCCGGCACGCGGCCGCGTTTCCGCCATCCCTTCTCCGCCTCTGAGCCGTTGGCGTAATACCGTGGCTCCATCTCGACCTTCTGTCTGTTCCCCGCGTCCCCGTTGTGTCGCAGGTCTGCCAGTTGATGATCAGACTCAATCTGGTAGTTTATCTTCTTCTACGGCTCCGTATCCGGCACAGCCGCCAGGAATGCCTCGAAATCGGCCCGGCTACCCTTTCTGGCTTCGGCTCGCAAATAGTCAACGGTACGCAAAGCACTAATTTTCTCTGCGGCCGCTAAAGTCAAAAAATGGTTGATGGAAATACCTTCGACCTGGGCCAACTGCTTAATCTCGCGATGTAAGCTGTCAGGTAGGCGAATTGTTAGAGGTGTCATTGTACTTCTCCAATCTCAACCAGGAAGTCTCTTGGGTTGATGGCTTTGATACCAAAGACATCAATGGCGCGGAAATCTTTCCCGTTGAAGGTAATAATCCTGGATGCGCTGGCGGCTACAGCCAGTTCAAGAACCATATCGTCGTTACTGTCAGGCAAATAGGGCCGCCAAAGAAAGTAGATTTCTTGCAGATGTGCTTGAGAGGCCAAATAACGAACCACACCTGTCGTTTGCTCATCCGTTATACTGGGCAGGCGATGTTCTGGTCTGGCCAGGACATCCTGATATTCCAAATAGAGGGACATGGACAGGCAGATTTGGAACGCCGCATTAGGGATGAGGCTTAACAGCCGGAGGGCGCCGCCCCTCTGTTTGAACGGGCGGCCCGCAAACAAAAGGTATCCGAACAAACCCCCCCCATGGCCGAAAGATACGCCACCCCGGAAGAGGGGTGTCGGGGGGGGGCCGGGGGGGGAACACCCCCCTTTTTCTCTTATTGCCCTTTCTATAAACCCCCGCAACTTTGTTCCACCCCTCACACCGGCTCCTCCATCACCCACCACAACACCACCCCGCGCCCTTTCTTCCCCGGCCAATACACCGGCACGCGGCCGCGTTTCCGCCACCCCTTCTCTGCATCACACCCATTCGCGTAATACCGCCGCACCATCTCGACCCTCTGCCCGTTCCCCGCGTCCCCTTTGTGTCGCAGGTCTGCCAGTTGGCGATTATGATGGCGCACGCGGCCGCGACTCAGGTGAGCATGAGGGCCGAAGTAATTGTTGGGCAACTGCCAGGCGTGGTAGGTCTGCCCCGCTTTCCCCTGGCGGCCGCGAAAGTCAGTGAAGGGAAACAACGCTTTGCCATGTTGCCACGCCTGCTCCTGGGCACAAACGGCCCCGACGGCTGACCCCACGGCCAGGTTGCGTTTGACGGTGACATCGGCTTTCCGCTCGTAGGTTTGTTGGCTGCGGGGTGAGACACCGGAGAGGTCACTGAGCGTGGCCCGGCTGATGGGCGAACTCTGAGAACCGGTGCGTTCGGTCTGGGTGCGGCCGCTGTGGAAGCTGGCGTACAGGTGAGCACGAACATCGCCAATCGGACCAAGTAACACCTTAAGCGGCAAGGCCACCGGTTTGCCTGAGAGCCTGGCCACCCCCAACGCGGCCGCGACCCGCACCAACCCCATCAGCCAGATATGCTCTTCGTCCCGCTGCCAGAACAGCCCATCCCCCTGGGCCAGCAGCTTCCGCAGTTGCCGTTCGCCAAAGAGATAAAGCGGGGAGTCTGGGTCGGTGAAGGCCTGCCGGGCCGCATCCGGGGCTACCCAGCCTCGACCTGCTTCGTCGAGATAACGCAACAGGAGCCAAACGCGGCCGCAAGCCACCTGCTCCTGCTTGAGCAACGCCAGGGCCAGCGTGGGATAGAGCTTGATTGTCACCCGCGCCGGATCGCGTGGCTGGGAACTGTCCTCAGCCGCGAGAGAGGGCGTAGGCGAGGTGGAACGGGCCGGTTGGGGTAGAAGGGGTGTGTGTCCATCCGCGGCCGCGTCAAGCGCCTTCTGCTGTCGCTGGCAGACCTGGCGGATGGCTCTGGTCACAGCTTCACTTTCCCAACCCAGGTGGTGGGGTAGGGGGAAAGTGGGGGGATCGGCAATCGGTGGGGAAACGGGTGAGGGTGCGGCCGCGTCCGGGACAAAGGGCGGTGGCGCGGCCAATCCCAACGACTCGCGCAAAGCCAGGAGCCGGGCATTGGCCTCGCGTAACGCCGATGAGGGCGGTGGGGTGGGGGCAGTAACCTCGTCCGACATAGAACTTCGTTGACAGGTCGTAGACTCTCGTGATACGCTCTAGCTGTTCTTGTCCGGCCCCAGGCAACACAAAGCCCTTCCCACTGAAGGGACCTTTTTGCAGAGAGGATGTGTTAGAACAGCCTGTGGGTTGGTGAGCTAGAGGAAAGAGCGAGAGCGAGAGGATTCGCCAGAGTCATTCTAGCCAGCTCTATCACTCAATCGCTCAAGAACAGCAACTTAAACGGCACTGGCCTGGAAGCTGGTGTCGTTTTGCTTTTTAGGCGGTGATACGCTCTATCGGTGTCTCCTCTTCATCGTCTTCCTCACTGAGTTCAGCCAGTGCGTCATTGACCCAGCCATAGACTTTGCCATTCTTGAAGCCATAAACCAGATGGCAAATCCGGTTCCTGGATAATCCCTGCTGGGACAGGCGACGGATAAACGCCTGCTCCATTAGGCGTAGGGGGGCGATTGGTTGGCAGAGGCAAGGGATGGTTGTGGGGTAGCAACAAGTCCTGGAACCAGAACGGGTTTCCTGAAAACCCAGTTCGGGGTGGTGTGCTGGGTGGTGCTGCCAGTGTTTGCACCAGTTCAGCACCTACTTGCACCACCTCGCGGGGCAAGGGAGCAACAAAGGGTGGGTGAACAAAAACCGGCTCTGTTTCCTCAAGAGAACCTGAACCAGAGGCTGATTCCCCTAGCCATGTCGGAGCCGGGTGAGTCATCACCGGACGACTGGTGAGAAAGGCGCGAATCTCCGCCTCGCTGGGGGCAAAGGCCACACCCCGCACCAACTTATCGAAAACCACCATGAATTGCCGATCTTGCAGTTTCTCCGCCCCCGTTGCACTCAACACGAGCCGGCTGGCGTCGGGGTCTTTGACGCGGAAGGCGACCGAGGTGCAATTGCGACGAATACGCAGGTCAATGCTTTTGTGGGAAGGATCCTGCAAACCCAAAGCGAGATGAATATCGGTCTTCCGTCCTTCGGCGGCCACCATCCGTGCGACTCGCCATAAGGCTTCCCGTTGTTTACCTTCCAGGGCATCAGCCAGATTAGCAAACTCATCAATGACAACCAGAATCCGCGGGCCGGGGTGGGGAGTACCGGGCGGTAAGTTAATTCGGTCCCAGGTGCTGGTACGTAACTGACGCAGAATCGCCAGTCGTTGTTGAACTAGTTCGTATAGTAGTGCAAGTTGTTCAATCGCTATCTCGGCTTCGGGCAACAGAACGGTATGCACATTGGGGTGATCGTCAAACGGCAGAAAATCCAGTCCCGAACGATCATAAATGATGGCCTGCCAGCCATTCGCCAAGGCCGAAGTGAGGAGCGGCCAGATGCCATACCGTGTTTTGCCGCTCCCCGTCGTCCCGGCCATGAGCCAATGAGGGTATTTCTCCAGATTTGCGGTCAGTAAGCCGTTTGCGCCTAACCCCAAGGGGATGCCGTTGCCCTGCCAGGATGAAAAGAGCGACCAGGGGGCATCGGGTGGGGGTAAGCCTGCGTCAACGGGCAGTTGGAACTGAGACTGATCACGCACGGGGGCGTGGGTAGGGGCGGCGAGTTGGCGGATGTGGCCGGTGTTGCGGTTGGGCTGCATCACGATGGGGTAGGGGGGATGGAACGCCTGACGCAGTTCAACCGCTTGACTGCGAGCGGTGGTCATGTTTTGCAGTTCGGGGGCGGCCAGTTGGGGCATGAGCGTGCCTTGCGGCCGCATCTCCACCACCGGGCCAAACATACGGCCAGGGTCAACAATCGTCCTTTGCCCCTTCGGGCCATCTTGAATGTATAGGGTCCGACCAAAGGGGCCGGTGGGAACCAGCCGGTGACGGGCATCCCAGGCACGGACGGCGATGAGGATGGCCCAACTGCCCAGAGCGGCAATGAGAATGATGAGGGCGATGCCGAACACCCAGGGGCCGTAGGTTTTCAACGGCTGGAGCTTCCGTTCTCGCTCCAGACGCATCGCTTCTCGGGCCGCGGCCGCGGCCTGAGTGGTGGCCGTGGCAAAATCTGCCTGAGCCGTGCCCGTGGCCCGGATGCTGTCCTGGGTAGCCTGGGCGATGGCGGTCGAGGTGGCCTGACCTGCCTGGAAGGTAGCGGTGACTTGAACCGCCTGCGCCGTGCCGGTGGCTTGCGCGGCCGCGATGGTGGCCGTGGCTTGATAAGCCTGGAACGTGGCCGTGGTTTCGATGGCCATGCGGGTAGATTGGGCGGCGTAGGTCGCGGCCGCGTACCCCGCTTCGGTCGTGGCAACTTGGGCCGTGGCGGCAATCGAGCGGGCCAGGAACTCGGCTTCCTGGGCCGATGTCGTCTGGGTCGCCTGAGCCGCCAGCCGGTAGCTATCCCAGGCGGCCGTGGCTTGCAGGTCGTCGGGGGCGTTGCGGGGGACAGCGGACGGTGTGCCACAGGCAGAAAGCCAGAGCAGGGTAAGAAGGGCGAGGGTGGGGATGAGGTGTCGAGTAGGCATAGGCTTCACTTGGGGGCCGCTGGCGGCTGGTGGCTGGCTGTTGGTTGGCTAGCGGCCAACGGCTAGCGGCCAACGGCTAACCGCTAACGGCCCTCTTCAGTCCAAAACACATCGGGCCATTCACCGTCTTCCCAACCTGGGGGAATGGTGAAAGGGACGATTTCGATCTCGTCCGGGTAGGCATAGCCGGTGACCGGTGGCTGGGGCGAACGGGAACCAGGGATGCTGTTTGGCTCAGGGCATCGAAGAAAGGCGCATACGGCGCGGCCCGGAACGCGGCCGCAAATGGGGCAAGGGCTGAACGCGGCCGCGTGTGGGCCAGTAGCCTGAAACTGTCAGCCAACCGAACAAACCCAGACCGGCCACAACGACCAGCCCCAATGTTCCCGCCAGACAGGTCATACCGAACACGGCCAGACCGGTGACGTTGGCTTGGGCTTGCATGGCCGTCGCGGCCGCGGTGTGGGCCTGGGCTTCGGCCACACGGGGAGCGTTCAGGGCCACGGCCAGGATGATGAGGGCGATGAGAGTGAGCAGGGTGAGGACAAGAAAACGGGTCATGGGTTTACCTCAGAAATGGGTACACGGATTAACACGGGTGACACGGATAGAAGAAACACGGATGGTGAACGGTTAGACGTACACCGTTCACCGGGGCAAGACTTCCCAACCGTGTCCGTTTTTGTGGAGTTGGCCGTTGGTCTGTAATTCGTTCACGTAACCACTCACGGTTGATTTGGATCGTTTAATGACTTCGGCGATTTCGGTCAAACTGGCGTTCGGGTGTTCGGCCAAAAAGCGAGCAAGCGTTTCAATGGCTTCTTGTTTGGCACTATCTCGTGCGGCCCTGGCCCGTTCAATACTGTCAGAATCGGAGGTTTGTTCGGCTTTTTGCAGCGATTTTTGTTCGGCGCGAAGTTCTTGGAGTTCGGACTCCAGGGCTTCTTTCTTGGCCGTGAGCTGTTCAATTTGAGTTGTCAGTATCGTAACCTCGGCGTTGTGCTGGTCAATCACTACCTGCATCTCATCACGCCGAACACGGATTAGTTCGTCAAGTTCGGCCTGCTTCTGGCCAATCGCTTCAAACAGTTCTTGTAAACTTTGGATAGCCCCCGAACGCTGAACGATTCCCTTGATCTGACCCATGAGCAGTTCAAACGAAAGGAACAGAGCCAATGGGGGAATAGCGGCCAGAACACGGGAAAGAAATGTGGCTGGGGCGTGAACGATGTTCAGGATGACGCTCAACACGGTAAAGGCCCCAACCAAAATCCAGGGGTAGAGGGTATGCTGGCGGTTCAGGCTGGCCTGCAAGACGCTCAGGCTGAAAACGATGATGGCCCCGTCCACAATGGCCGGGTAAATCCAGGACTTGCCAGCGGGGATGCCGTTGGTGGCGGCCAGGTGTTTCAGGGCGTCAAAAGAGAGCAGGAACGCGGCCGCGGCCAGCAGAAAAACAAGGACACCAGTCAGGGTAGAAATAAGGGTGTTGGTTCGGTTCATCAGATACTCCAGATGAAAAGTGCAGTTGGCAGAAGAAACAGGGCGGGAAAAGGGTTAACACTCGGCAGGCTGGAAACTGGCGGGCAAGAGAGCATCCCAGCACAGTCCGGTTGAGGTAGGGGCAGGCATCAAAACGGGTGCGACCATGCCGTATTCCATCAGCTTCACCAGACACCAAGCCACGAAGGCTTCGTTGGTTTCAGGGTGATCGCCGTCGGCAATGGTGTCAAAGGCAGCTTCTCGGCACGCGGCCGCGATTTCCGCCAGGGTCATCGGTGTTTCCGGGCGAACCAGTTCACCGACGATGCCGCCAGTGCTGTACCAGAATTGCCACGCCTGACGGGGGAAAGAACGCATCTGGCCGTTAACATGGGTGGTGCGGACAAAACGAAGGGGGTTCATGGGCTATTCTCCTGTACTGAGCAACAACCTGAGCGGTAACGGAACTGGCGGTGGGTGAGAGTGAGGACACAGTGCCCGCCAGTTCCGAACTGAATAGCCCCAACCAGACAATAAAAAAGGCCGTTCCCGGAAACCAGGAACGGCCATTGACTGGTAGTGAAGAGTGACCAGTTACCCATAACAAACAACCAGCGGTGAAGCTGGATGCTGACAGGAAAACTGATTGTGCTACACTAGAAAGCAGTCGGTGGCCTGTTTGCGCAGGTTACCGATTAGACGTGCGCGAGGTGCTAGTAACACCTTGCGCACGTTGCATTTAGGGGTATTCAGTTAAGTGCATTATACAGCCAATTCACTATTGTCAATCAAGCCTGATGTCATCGCGATAAGCCCCTTTGCTGACGGCTACGAATGTATTCTTCCATATCTTCTGGGGTTGTAACCCAAGCTATTACCAATCTTTTGTGCTTTCAAACGGCCCTTCTTAGCTATCTGATTGAGATAAACATGACTAAAGCCATACATCGCGGCCGCGTCAGCCAAAGAAATGAGTCGGGTTTTGTCGTCGGGTTCAGGCATGGTGATAGGAGAGGGTTGGTTTTCTATGTTTTGTTGGCGAGTAGTATAACACAGGTCGCAACTACACTATGCTCCTACAACCACCCTCTAGCGAGACACCCTGCCACCTTTTCACAATCGGACGCCCATGCAATTCCCTTTTCACCTTGCAAATACGCCCAATGTCACCTTAACGCCTCTGCTTATTCGCCCATCCGCCTTCCCGCCACTCCCCGCGAGCATTCGCCCCGCGAACCCCAAACCCCCTTGCTTTCCCAATGGCAAATTGTTTCCGCGAACAGGTTCATGTGCGCCCATAGGTTGCTCTGAGCGCGTCGGCTCGGGTGAGATGGATTGTATTCAGCCAGCCTCAAACATTCGTTTGACGGTTTTCTGACCAAGAGGAAGGTGTTTTGCTGACGAGGGATCTGGTTGGTCGCAATGCGGCCGCGTCAGCCAAAGAAATGAGTCGGGTTTTGTCGTCGGGTTCGGGCATGGTGATAGGAGAAGGTTGGTTTTCTATGTTTTGTTGGCGAGTAGTATAACACAGGTCGCGGCCGCTTTTGCATGAGGACGAGCAGCTGGCTCCGTACACGCATAGGCAAAGCAAACCAGATATGGAACAGTACAGGGTGCTTTATTATTGTGGTGTCTACACCCTTTGGCTTAACTTCACATTCAGGAATTGCTTTTTTGATCCATCATCTCTGTGACATCTATATAGGTCATAAAGATTTCCAAAAATTGATGTATAAAGTGATAAGGAATTCTCAGTTATCTGTTAAAGAATCCAAAGATCGTTTTCAGATCAACCTTGAACACAGGTTGATAATGTGTTTCTCCATAAATCGGCATTTTTCCGACTACAAAACAGAATTCAATTTCACATCCCGAAATGAATAAGTGATGAACCAAACTAGAACTAATCCTACAATCGGCATGTTGGCAACAGTCCGTAACCGTCGTGCTATTGTCACATCGGTTGATCCTTATGATAGTCCCGATGGTCGTTTCCATATGGTGGGTCTCGACTATATAGATGCCGATGGCACACCATCTGACACCTTGCTGTGGGAACGGGAAATAAATGCCACTTTACTTGAACCCATTGCACTGCCAGAAATATCCCGCACCCAGCCGATGATCACCGGTGACTTTGATGCCTTGCAGCGAGCTACTCGTTGGATGGCCCTTGCCCCTTTTGTAACACCAGGTAGTGAGGAACCGCCTCAAGCAATTGCCGCCCCCTTGTTTGGCGCAGTGCAGGCAGAAGACTTTCAGCTAGTGCCCCTGCTCAAAGCTCTGCAAATGCCACGCATATCCTTGCTAC
>JADJUV010000083.1 GCA_016716885.1 Candidatus Trichofilum aggregatum
TTTCATCAACACAACTTATGTCGGGTCGTTCACCGGTTAGCGTCAGGACGCCGTTCCGTAGTTCGGCCACCAGTCCCGTTCGTCGTCGTTGAGGTACTTTTGCCCCGTGCCAGGCATTGGTTCATCGTTGTGGGAAGTTGAGGCACTTTAAGGTTGCGGCCGCGCCGTTGTGTGTTGCAGTGGAAGGGAAATGGGTATTACGGCCGCGTTCCCCTTTCATCCTTCATAATCATCCCTCATAATTGGGTTTGCGGCCGCGAGTTGAGCAAAGGGTGGCACGGTTGGGAGACACTGCCGCTAGCAGGCCCTACACCATGGAAGAGGAGCACCTCGCCACAGCAGAGATGAGGGTAATAGTTATGATGTGCACAAAGATGAGAAACGTCTTACCATCCTCTTTCTATTGATATTAACAGGATACCGCGCTGGTGCTGACCGTGAAGGGTTACGTCAATCACTGTGGGATCTGGCTTCGGACCATGGGAGTTGTCTGGTCACCACTGAATTCGCTACCTGGCCTTTACAGATGTGGCAAATCGGAATCAGGTCTACGTCTTGGATGGGAGCAAGAAAAGTATTACCCTATTCAAGGTACCGGTGATGATTAAGGATGTGTGAGAAGCAGGCCCTGCCTGTCTCCCGATAGCCATTTTCACTTGTTACCTACGTTGTCCTTCCCTGGGGTTTATCGTGCTGGTCAACCGAGTTAAGCTATCCCCTCTTAATCTTGTTGTCATCAACTGGGACTGATGAATTACCTTTGAGCTTTTGACATAGTGGTTATGCAACTTGGGGCCTCAACAGGATGAAGTTATTATTTGACAGATGATGAGGAAAGCTTTTGGACAAGGAACACCTATCTACTTAATCTGTCGACTGGTGAATCGCGGGAATTGGCCCGGGAACTTAGGCGGTTTGCCTTTATCGAAGGGCTTTGGATTGTTTCTAGTTACCAGGATTGTTAGCTTTTTCCGAACTGAAGGCAAGTTGTTGATTGTGGATACTGCTTCTGGTGAGGAAGTGGGTGAAATAGAGGCCACAAGCCGTTTGTATAAGTCCCACATGGTCACCAAATGGTGAGATTCTGGCCTACGTTCTAAGAGCAAATTTAATCCGAGTGAAACCGAATGGCGCGGTGTTATCTACTTTTCGACATCTGATGGTTTATACCATAGTAGAACCATTAGACTTGGATTTTTATTATCAAGTCAATCGCTGGTCCACCTGATGGAGAGCAATTGGCCTTTACAACACCGTTCCTAGGAAAATTTATTTTTCTGGATTTGACGACAGGCAAGGGAAAAATACTCTTCGATTCGTACCAGGGACGTTGCCAGGATTGAAAGACGAAAGACTCCAGCTGTGGTAGTGTTCCGGTTCAACAACGCCGCGCTGCGTCGCATCTCTCCACCGTGCCACCGGTTGACAACAACGAATTTGAGGAAGGAACGAATGGTTCGCGGCCGCGTTCCCCCCTTCATCCTTCATAATTCCTCATTCATAATTTGGCTTGCGGCCGCGTGGGGTCGGCACACCATTCGCTCCAGGAACCCACATACAGTTTGCCATCGGGCAGACCCGCATGTTTGAGGGCCAACAGATTGACACAGGCGGAAACGCCAGAACCACAGTAGAAGACAGCCTCTTGCGGCCGCGTGTCCCCCAATACCGCCTCCAACTGTTGCTTCACCTGCTCCCCCGGCAGAAAACGACCATCCGCAGCCACATTAAGGCCATAAAAGTAATTCACTGCCCCTGGAATATGCCCCGCATACGGGTCAATCGTCTCCACTTCGCCCCGGTAACGCGCCCCATCCCGCGAATCCACCAGCAAAGCTTGATCTGGCACCCTCTCCAACGTCACCAGCCAATCAAGGCGCGGCGAACCAGAAAATGAGGCGGGTTCATTGCGCTCCTCGCCCGCCCGCGTGGGCAACCCTTCCGCCACCCAGGCTTGCCAGCCCCCATCCAGCACCG
Organism: Candidatus Trichofilum aggregatum; assembly: GCA_016716885.1. Lineage (GTDB taxonomy): Bacteria > Chloroflexota > Anaerolineae > Promineifilales > Promineifilaceae > Trichofilum > Trichofilum aggregatum. Next base: position 1,978 of record JADJUV010000083.1, read on the forward strand.
CCACCGCCTCATGCCCCATATAACGCAACATCCACCAAAGACGAGACGCCACCATACCCCGCGCATCGTCATAAACCACGACCTGGGTATTGGCTGAGATGCCCAAACGGCTAAACAGGGCGATAAGATGATCTGGGGGTGGCAGAGGATGGCGGCCGCGGTCTGTTGTGGGTGGGTTACTCAAGTCTTCATCCAGGTGGGCATAAACAGCCCCCGGAATATGACTTTCCAGATAAGCCCGGCGACCAGCGGTGGTATCACTTAAGCTAAAACGGCAATCTACGACGACCCAATCAGGCCGGTTCAAAGAGGTTTGTAAGCGTGCGGGGGATAGTAGCGTGGCGTAAATCAATGTCAGGCCTCGTTTCAGTGGTTGCCAGGGGTGCAGGCGGAGTGACCGTACCGAATTCAGCCACCCAATACCACACACTGGGCGAGTTAGGATTATAGGTATACCCTACCCCGACGTCCGTGGTCAGGGGGTTGAGAATCATGGTGCGATGGGGCGGACTATTGACCCAAAATTCGACGACCGCCGTCACCTGATCATACCCCCAGTAGGTAGCCTCACCCGCATAAAAACCCGTATATCCCGCCTGAGCCTGCCGATTTTCCGGTCGGGTATCATCCGAACCAGTGTGGCCGGTGTAGCCATAAAGACCCATATCATCACTGTGCCGTTGGGCAGCCACACTTAGCTCATAGCTATAGGTCAGGGGGGGCAACTCATGCAAACGACGCGCTTCGTTGATGTACCAGAGAAGATGTTCGGCGGGGGTGAGACCCATGGCCGCTGGCGGTGGGGTCTCGGTAATGATGGCCGCTTCATCCGGCAGGATATCCGGGATTGATGCGGCTACCTCAGTTGAGGTCAGGGGCAAAGTCGTGCTTATATTCCCCGTGACCAATAAGGGGATGAACAAAAAATTAAAACCAGGGGCTACACTGACCTCACGCCCTATCTGGGTTGTGCCAAATTCGTTGTGGGCGGTCATCGTTACCCAGTAGTTGCCCTGCCGCGTGTAGGTGTGGCTGATGGTTAACCCTTCGGCGGTGCGCCCATCCCCCATATCCCAACTCACCAACGTCACCGAGGGGTCGGTGAAGGCTTGAGCACTGATGGGCAAACCAGCGGTGATACTTTCGGTGATGATAAAGTCGGCCGTGGGCAACTCCCCCACAATAAACGGCAGGGTCGTCTCGGCTTGTCCCACACTGTTGGCAACCACCAGGCGCACATCGTAGGTTCCTGCCTGACTGTAGCTATGTTGCGGAGCCAGACCGTCACCGGTTGTGCCGTCGCCAAAATCCCAGCTATAGGTGAGCGGACCAGCACCACCGCTCTGGTTGATAAACTGGACAGGTTGGCCGACACCTGGGGTCAGGTCATCAGCCGAAAATTGGGCGAAGGGGGCGTCGGTGACGGTGAGGGTGGTAGTCGCGGCCGCGGCCGCGAGCGGGTTAGCTACCTGCACCGAAATCTTGTAGGACCCGGCCGCAGGAAACACCACCGTAGGGTTCTGGGCGTGAATCACCCGCCCATCACCCAAATCCCAGGTCTGGGTTAGCGGGCCAGGGCCGCTGGCACTGGCCTGAAGCGACACAAGCTGACCCACGGCTACCGGGGCAAGCGCGGTTAAACTGACTTGAGGGGGCACACCTAACCAGAGGGTGGCATTCATCGTCTGCACCGATTCCCCATTTTGCAGGGTAATCGCCAGCGATTGTTCCGGGTGCAGAACATCAGCAAAGACGGTGGTCAGGTGTAACTGGATTTGCTCCCTATCGCCGTTGGGTTGGACCACGGGCAGCCAGGTGAGGTGATCCGCCAGGGCATTTAGGCTAAGGCCAATAGGTAATTGTTTGGTATTTAGCGCCAGGGTGGGGGGAATGAGAATGTCAACAGCGGGTGCGGCCGCGCTATTGGATTGATTCGTAAGGGTAAAGGTCGCGGTAACGGGTTGGCCTGCTCCCACAACGGGGGATCAAACGTTACTTGCAACTGAAGCGGCCCCTCAATCTGGCTAAAACCAGAAAATAGCGGCCACGGTTCATCAGACATCGCCCACACAGGGCCAAGCGCCATAAAAATGGCTAAATTAAGGGTTAAACACAGGCAAAGCCCCATTTTGAACCAGCGACGCATGGCAGGAGTGTATCATCCCTGATTTTTTCCTACAATCCCTATTTAGTCCAGCCTAAGAAAATGGGACAGGTGAATAAAAATCTCGCTAAATTTACCTGCACAAAATCCACGCATGGGGCATAATTGGCAAACATGCTCCAGAAAGCCCTTAGTAGTTCACTTGATTTCAACCATACATTATGAGCGTTCACGAATCGGCAGACTCCACCTTAATCGGCCGCTTTGGGGCCTTGTTTCGGCGCGACAATCGCACCATCAAGGTATCCACCCACCATGTGGGCGAAATTCGGGCCGAAAAGTTGGTTCAACTTCAGGCCTCTGGCATGGTTGCGGGCAATATCTTTGCCTCTGAGGTAACAATTGCGGGCCTTGTGGTAGGCTCCATTGTGGCCGAAGAATTGGTTGTCCATCGTGGGGGACAGATTTGGGGTAATGTGTTTGCCTTGCATTGCCGCATTGAAGAAGGTGGCCGGGTTCACGGGTGGCTAAACACGATTGAGAACGCCACCCTCATTTCCTTGCTAAACGAGGAGATAAGCCTGGCTGAGCTAGGCAGCGGCCATAATTTTGGTGAGGTGCTGGCTGGCATTGAAGACAAAAGTTTGTTGGCGGCCATGCAAAGTGAAAACAGGGATTCACAGGGGCAGAGCGCCGTGCTCCGTCTGCTGCAAACGACGACAGCCGATGCCCTCATCGCTCGGATGAACCTGGAACAAAACTTCACGGACCGCATCCGGGAGCGCATTGAGGAGCAAATCGCGGAGCTTACGACGCTCCGGCATGAAGCGGGGCGACTGCGTAAAGAGTCTCAAACGTACAAACGAGACCTGGACGATGTGACAGCCCAACTCGAAAATCGCGAAACAGCACTGGCGGAAAAAACGGGGGAAGCCAGCCGGCTCCAGAAAACATTGAGCGAACGGGAAACCCGGCTGGGGCATTTGGAGCAGGAGCGCCAGCAGTCGGTAGCGGAAATCCGTCACCTGACGGAAGAAAATGGCCGGTTGAGTTTAGAATTGTCCCATGCCCACCAGGAAATTGATCTGCTCACCCAGCGGATTGAAAACCTGGAGGGGGCGATGTCGGCCAGTTTGCAGCGCACGGCCGAACAGCAGGAATCGTTGGTACGCTGGCAAGAGCTGGCTGAGGTTACGGAGCAGCGTGCCAAGAAACTGGATGAGGAAGTGGCCTCGTTGCGGATGCGCCTGGTCGAAAATGCGCAGGTTGTAGAGCTATATCGGGGTCAAAAAGAGAAGATCGAACGGGCCTGGCAAGATAAGGCGGCGGAATTGCGGGAAGTGGAGCAAGAGTCGGCCCTGGCCAGAGCTGAGTTAGCGGCCGCGCAACATACCCTGGCTACCCAAACCGTGGAATTAGACCGGGCGCACGCCCAGTTGGAACAGATTCGTAATGATCAGGCGTTGCTCCAGGCCGAGTTGACGGCCATTCCCCAAAGTGTAGAAGAGGCCCAAACACGACTCGATTTAGCCAGTAATCGCATGATTACCCTGGAAAGTGAGCTAAGTATGGCTCATCAGGACAACCAGGAATTGCAGGACCAGATTCTGTGGTTTAAGGCTTCGCTGAAGGCATCGCGGCTGGAATTGGAAGAGACACGGCAGAAGGTGACCCGACAAACCAAGTCGGCCCAGCAGTTGCAGGCGATGGTAGAGGAACAGCGAGGTCAGGCCGAAAAGTGGAAAACGACGGTCAGCCAGACGGTGGCGTTGATGCACACGAATGAGTTGCGCATGAAGCAACTACAACAAGAGACGGAAGCGGCACAACAGGCCGCGGCCGCGCTGGTGGAGCGCACCATCCAGGAGAGCCAGGAAACCGTTGACCGCATAGAAAAGTCCGCGGCCGCGCACGTCCAACAAACCCAGGCTGAAGTTGCCGAAACAATGTCGGCTAACCAAAACCAGATACGCCAACAACAAGCCCGCCTGGAAGCCAGCGAACATGAAATTAACAAATACCTGGAAGAAGTTGATCGGCAAAGGAAGACTTTGGCCGAAGCCAGGGCGGAGTTGATAGAACGTGATGTGGAGTTGATGCGTTTGCGTGATGCCAGCGGCAAACAGTCCGATGAACTGAAGAAAGTACGCCAGCTCGCGGCCGCGCAGATTCGCCATTTACAAAAAGAATTAACCAGTGCCACCCAGCAGTTAGCCGATTTGAAGAAGTTGCTCGACCGACGACAAAAACGGGATACCACTGAATCGTAATTTAACCTAAACGGGGTTTTTATGTCTCAAGTAGAATTAGCCATTATTGGCGGCAGCGGGTTATACAACATGCCCGATTTGCAGGCGGTGAAAGAAGTTCGGGTGCGGACACCCTTTGGTGATCCTTCTGATGCCATCACCATTGGCACATTGTCCGGGCGCAAAGTGGCCTTTTTACCTCGCCATGGCCGCGGTCATGTTTATTCCCCCTCGCAAGTGCCTTATCAAGCGAACACCTACGCGCTCAAAACATTGGGCGTTAAATATGTGGTGTCGGTGAGTGCCTGTGGCTCGTTACGTGAAGATTATGCGCCCGGCCATGTGGTGGTGCCGGATCAGCTATTTGATTTTACGAAAGGGGTACGCGGCCGCAGCTTCTTTGCCAACGGTCTCATCGCTCATGTGGGGGTGGCCCACCCCTTTTCAGCCGAAATGAGTGGGGTTATTGCCGGGGCCGTGCGGCAATCCGGGGGAACCGTGCATGAAGGTGGAACCTTTGTCACCATTGAAGGGCCTCGGTTTAGTACCATTGCCGAGTCCACGGCTTTCCGCCAATGGGGCATGAGTATCATTGGCATGACCACCAGCCCGGAAGCGTTTTTAGCCCGAGAAGCAGAAATGGCTTATGGTTGCATGGCCCACGTGACCGATTATGATGTGTGGCATGAGACCGAAGCCGCCGTAACGGTTGATATGGTCATCCAAACCCTGCGCAACAATACGATTTTGGCGCAACAGGCCATCCGGCACATCGCCGCCACGATGGATAGTTGGGCGGGTGATTTTCCCGCTCACCATGCCCTGAAGGACGCGATTATCAGCGATCGGAGCAGAATCCCAGCCACTACTTTGCGCGACTTGGACCCAATTGTGGGTAAGTATTTCATGGTGGAATGAATTTGGGGAGGCGGTCTATGCTGAACCCGGCGGCCGCAAAGAATTGGTTTTGTTGCTCTTCGCGGCCGCGTTCGTTTTTATCAACGCCCTCACCCTAAGCCTGGCCTGACCGGAGAAATTCGGTTTCGCCACCTGCAAGCCCCCTGGTCTGGTTGTTCATCATAGGCGGAACCCACGTTCTGCTCAATCGTTATCGCCCCTACCACGATCCCTTCTTTTTACCCCTGGTCGCTTTACTGACGGGCTGGGGCATCTTATTACAAGACCGACTGGCCCCCAATTTTTTATGGCGACAGGTATTATGGTTGGCAGTGGGCGCGGCCGCGTTCCTCGTTATCGTGATCGCCCCGCGTGATTTGCGTTGGTTGCGCCGTTATCGTTATACCTGGCTCACCGGCGGCCTGCTCCTGCTTCTAGCCACCATCATTTTGGGGGTAAACCCCTCTGGCCTGCCCATCGCCCAATATTGGTTGACCATCCCGTTCATCAAAACGATTTTTTTTCAACCCTCAGAGTTGCTCAAACTGCTGTTGGTCATTTTTCTCGCCAGCTACTTCCACGAGCGAGAGAAGCAGTTTCAGGATGGGGAAGCCCACAGTTGGTGGCAAAGGCTGGCCTATTTGGGGCCACTGGCGCTTATGTGGGGCTTTTGTCTTATTTTACTGGTATGGCAGAGAGATTTGGGCGCGGCCGCGCTGTTTTTTATCCTCTTCCTGGCCTTGCTGTATCTGGCTACGGGGAACGAATGGTATGTGTTGGGTGGCCTAACTTTACTCCTGGTCGCCGGGGGACTTGCCTATTATGCCTTTGATGTCGTGGCCCTACGCGTCGATGCCTGGTGGAACCCCTGGCCGGAAGCGGATAATCGAGCTTTCCAGATTGTGCAATCACTCTATGCCGTTGCTTCCGGGGGCTTGTTGGGGCAGGGCATTGGTCAGGGTTTTCCCGATTACATCCCCGTGGTTCACTCCGATTTTGTTTTTGCGGCCATTGCCGAAGAATGGGGGCTGTTAGGCGCATTAGCCATCATCACCTGCTTTGCCTTACTGGCTTACCGAGGTCTGCGTCTGGCCTATCTGACAACCCAGCCTTTTGCCCGATACCTGGCGGCAGGCATTGTGATATTGCTCTCCGCTCAGGCCTTTCTCATCATGGCGGGTGTGACCAAATTTTTGCCTCTCACTGGTGTGACCCTGCCGTTTGTGAGTTACGGGGGCAGTTCTTTGTTAATGAGTTGGGTAATGATGGGGTTGTTGGTGTATCTTTCCGAAGATAAACAACCCGAACAAGAAACATAACCCATGATCAGTCCCCCTACCCCCCAGAAACTTCCCCCGGCCATTCGTGACCGCATTCATCGGCTTTTGCTGGCAATATTGCTGGCCTTTGCCGGGGTAGCGGTGTCCTTGATGTATTGGGGTGTGGTGCGGGCGCCCGCCATTTTGGCCCGCGAGGATAATCCCCGGCTGGTGGAAGCGGAGTTGCGCATTCGCCGCGGCCGCGTCCTGGATGTGCACAACGTCTTGCTGGCCGAAACCATCGGGCAGGGAAATAGCCTGATACGCCATTACCCCATCAGCCAGATTGGCCCGGCTGTGGGTTACTACAGCTTTCGGCATGGTACCTCTGGCATCGAAGAAGGGCTTAATGCCGTTCTCCGGGGTGACAGCCTTTCCGCCTGGGAGATGAACCGACGACAGCTTTTCCATGAGGCCCAAACCGGTTTTGATGTCCGTTTGACCCTGAATGCGGCGTGGCAACAGCAGGCTACCACCCTGATGGCTGAGCATCAGGGCGCCTTGGTGCTTCTGGCTTTGCCTGATGCGGCCATCCGGGTGATGGTGAGCCTGCCAGGTTATGATCCCAACTTGCTGGATGAGCAGTTTGAGGCGCTGACAGCCGCGGAGCAGGCTCCTTTGTTAAACCGGGTTACTCAGGGGCAGTATCAGCCGGGTATGTTGTTACAACCGTTTTTGTTCGCGGCCGCGCTCGATGAAGGTCTATTCCGGCTGGATGATGTCGTATCTAACCTGACGGGAACGGTGTCGGTGGCGAATCAAACCTTGGGTTGTGACGTTCCGGCAACCCTCAGGCCAACTTTCGGTACGGCCCTGCAATTTGCCTGCCCTGCCCCTACCCAACAATTAAGTGGGAGCTGGAACACGGCCGCGTTGGACGCTATTTTTGCCGCCTTTGGTTTTACGTCACCCCCCTTGTTACCCCTCAATACCGATATTCCCCCCAGTGACCCGGTCCAAAACATGGCTCTCGCACTTATCGGTCAGGAGAATCTGACGGTAACACCTTTGCAGATAGCCCTGGGCTTTGCGGCGCTTGCCAACGGGGGCGAACCTTATCAACCGCAGTTAGTGAATGCGGTTCAAGCAGAGAACGGCGAATGGCAGGCGTATGTGTCGCGGCCGCAACAACCCCTGGAATCGGCCGTTTCGGCTGCGGCCGCGGCCAATGTACTCCAGGCCCTTACCGTTGCAGAAGGGGTTGCCGGGCAAAGTTATGTCGTCCTTTCTGGCCCGGCTGGCAGTAAAGATAGCTGGTACGTGGGCATGACCCCCATTGCCAACCCCCGGTATGTGGTGGTCGTGGTGCTGGAAGGGGAAAGTGAGGCCTCGGTTGCGGCCGCGGTCGGCCAAACCCTGCTCGAAATGATCATGGCTTCCCCCTAACCTAAACGCGCCAGAACCAAAGAGGTTTGTCCGCAGATTAACACAGATTTTCACAGATTAAAAAATCGGCGTTAATCCCTGAAATCTGCGGATAATTTTCTTGCTAACTGGTCAAGAAGTTGACTCGTAAGGTACTAACCACAGAAGGGACAAACTTCCGATACTGATATGACAAAACGACACCACTGGTTACTCCCTGTTTGGCTATTGATAATAGGGCTGTCTGCCTGCAATCAGGCCACGCCAGATCCGCTTCTCGCCACCAATACTCGCCGCCCCCCCTCTACGGAAGTGGCTTCGGCGTCCCAAACGCCCACCCACACCCCGACACTAACCCCATTCCCCACCCACACGGCCACCATGACGCCTACACCTACCTTCACCCCCACCCCAACCGCCACTGCGCCCCCCTTAACCATTTCAGGCGAACCGCTATCTGGTCAGTTGCGTGAACCTGTGCCCCAAAATGGTGCGCCTTGTGGAGTCGTGGATCGGCTGGATTTCCCCCTTGGCCCGCCTGATGGGGCTGGTTTTTCTGGCGGCGGTGATTTTGGCGTTTACCGGTCTCGCTATGAGAAATACCACGCCGGGGAAGATTGGTGGGCGGGTAGTCGTGGGGCCAGTTTTGGCAAACCGGTGTATAGCATTGGGCATGGCCTGGTCACGTATGCTGAACCAGAAGGCTGGAATCGGGATAAGGGTGTCATTATTGTCCAGCATGTTTTCAGTGATGGCAGTACGGTGCTTTCGTTCTACGGCCACCTCGATCCGCCCAGTTTCCTGGTGGAAGCGGGTGATTGTGTCAGCCGGGGTGAACACATTGCCGATATTGGGCGGCCGCGTGGTTCACCCCATCTCCACTTTGAAATTCGCACCCAATCGCCTTACGCCACCCTGACCGGTTACTGGCCGGATGATCCCACCACACAAGGTTGGTTGGCTCCTTCACCCTTCATTTGGAATCAGCGCATCGCCTCGTCACCAGGGGTCGTGTGGACCAGGCCGTTTATAGATGACGGTACCCGCGGTTTAGGACAAATGGACGCCGAGACGTTTGTGGTATTGGAAGAGGGTCAACTGGTGGGTTTGCAGGTGACAAGCGGACAGGTGCGCTGGCGTTATGAGGCTGAGGGCAATATTGTCAGTGCGGTGATGGATGCCCGGAATCAGGTGATTTATGTCGCGGATCGGGCGGGCCATGTTCAGGCATTGCGTTGGTCGGGTGAGGGGAACGCGGCCGCGTCGTTGTCCCCCCTCTGGCAAACCGAGTTGAACGCTTATGGCACGCCCAACCTCATGCCCCTGCCCGCTGGTGGTGTAGCCGTGGCGGTGCGGGAACAATTATTTGGGATCACGGCAGATGGCCTGGTCGCCTGGAGCCATGATTCAGTTGGACTGATGTCCGGCTGGGTGGAGGCTGGTTCACATGTGTTCCTAGCCGCAACCGGTGGTGATAGCTCACTATGGCAGGTAGATGAACAAGGGGCGCAAGCGTGGGATATGCCAGACAGTGGGTATCCGGTCGCGGCCGCGGGCGATCAAGTCTGGTTGGTAGGTCAGAATGGCCTCTACCGGCTAGAGCCGACCAGCCGCACGGCTACCCTTCAACTGGCCTGGCCGCGTGGCTTGATGTCCTTGGGTGATGCCGTCGCTTTGCCCGATGGGGGATTACTCGTGGCTCACGCCGATGCCGCCGATCGTCGTCTGATTGCTTTCCATGCGGATGGCACGATACGCTGGGAACGGTCTTATTTCGGCCAGTTGAATGGGCCTATGCAACTCATGGTGCAAGGGGATGCGGTTTATGTGCTGGCACAAAACAACAGCGACAACACCAGCCAACTCTCCGTCTATGCTCTTGACCTGGGGCAGGCTGAACTAACCCATCTTTTCACCGGCGGAACCCGGTCAGCCCTAACAGCCGACACCTGGGCATGGGTGTTGGACGAGGTTTTGGTATTGAATATTGGTGGGGGGAATATGCTGGCTTTGAATGCCGGGCAGGTTGGGGAAGGAGAGTAGAGACTGGAGACTAAAACAATCTCTAGTACAGCTTTACAGAAGTCTTTGGTGATTTGGTCGGAAGACCCATTCCCCTGCCCCCTTCCCGGCGGGAAGGGGGTAATACCAGGCGTGCCGATTTTCGCGTGCAGCCGCGAAAATCGGCACTTCAGAAAGTTACCCGCCCCTGGGGGTGGGGGTTTGCGGTGTTATCAGACGGCCCGCTCAACCGTGATGAACTGACGGCGAATACGATAGCCGGATTTGTGCAATACCTGGCTTACAAATTGTTCCGGTATGTCAAGCAAGGTGTGTTCTTGCTGAATGTGAATAGCGCCAATGGTGGAGCCAGGAATGTTGGCATGGGACGCAATGGCCCCGACGACATCATTAGGGCGTAGGCCGTGGCTCTTACCTGCGTTCAAGCTCAAACGCACCATCCCTTTTTCATGGGAGTGGTTGTTCATACCCCGCCCCTGCCCTTGACCCTGGCGCGCCCCTTGTCGGGATGGGCGATTGCGGGCTTGGGGTTCCTGGATCTCGCTGATGGGAGCGATGGGTCGCTGTTTTTCTTCGGCCCGGACTAATTTGAGCGCCGCGGCCGCGATGTCTACCACATCATACCCTTCTGCCATCCACTCCTGTACCAGAATCTTCTCCTGCGTACAGCGGCCGCGACGCAGCCACATATTCATCTTTTCGCGCAACTCACCAGCCCGGTGCGCTTGAATGGCTTCCGTGGTCGGCACAGTCGCCGGGGTAATAGTTTGCCGGGTGAGCCGCTCAATTTGCTGGAGCCGCCACCGTTCTGAGGGGGTTAACAAGGTAATGGCTACCCCAGTTTTACCCGCCCGCCCGGTACGCCCAATACGATGCACATACACCTCAGGGTCCAGCGGCAAGTCATAATTGAACACATGGGAGATGTCATCAATATCCAGGCCACGAGCGGCCACATCGGTGGCTACCAGCACGGTGATCTGGCTATTACGGAAGCGGTTGAGCACTTGCTCACGGGCATCCTGGCTTAAGTCGCCGTTAAGCGCTTCGGCGGGGAACCCACGCACGGCCAGTTCGTTCGCCAGTTCACCCGTTCCCGCTCGTGTGCGAGCAAAGATTAGGGCACTGGTAATCGGTTCCACCTCAAACAGACGGGTAAGGGCGGCCAGTTTGTCCGACTGGTTGACCAGGTAATAACGCTGTTCGATGGCGGCGACGGTCAGTTGCGGCCGCTGAATCGTGATAGATTGGGGTTCGCGCAAGTAGCGGTCAGCCAAACGACGAATTTCGGGCGGCAGGGTGGCTGAGAAAAGCGCCGTTTGCCGGGTTTCCGGCGTTTGTTTGAGAATGGATTCGATATCTTCGATAAAACCCATGCTCAACATTTCGTCGGCTTCATCAAGCACCAGCGTATGTAGCTGGCTCAAATCCAGGTTTTTTGCTCCATCAAGTCGAGCATACGCCCCGGTGTACCCACTACCACATCTATCCCTTTTTTGAGGCGATAAATTTGTTGGCCGTAGGGTTGACCACCATAAACGGCCAAAACGCGCACACCTTGATGCTGTCCATAATCGTGAATCGCTTTAGCGACCTGAATCGCCAGTTCACGGGTAGGGGTGAGTACCAACGCCTGGATGCTCTTCAGGTCAGGGTTGAGGTTTTGCAGGATGGGCAAGGCGAAGGCGGCCGTTTTACCGGTTCCGGTCTGGGCCTGTCCGACGACATCATGACCGGCCAACATGGCCGGGATGACGCCCATTTGGATGGGGGTAGGCTCGGTGTAACCAAGTTCAGAGACGGCTTGCAATAGCTGCGGCCGCAGGTTCAAATCAGAAAATTGTGTTGTCATGTTCTCCACTTATAGATGTGGTTGGGGGGACAGGCAGAGGGCGGGCGTGATTCATCTGGGGTGAAACGGTGTGCGTTTCACGCCCTAAGCAACCTCTGGCTTGTTCCCATCACCACGATGCGTTTCGCTGAGTCCGCGTGTGACACACCCTCGCGGGTTGCGTCCCCATTTGACGGCTAACAGCTACACTCATCCCATAAGCAGAGCCAGACTGTTGCCACAAAAAAGCCTCGCCACTTTGGGCAAGGCCTTCAGGAATCGTCAAAACAAATTTGGGTTAAAAAGTGACATCCTGTGCGGATGACGGACAGGAGTATAACACATTTAACAAAAACAACACCCCTCGTTTGCATTCACTAATTGCCCTATAATGCTTCTAAACAAGGATAAATAAACCTGTCCTTTGCTGGCGAATCCGCCGGGCGAAAAGGGTTGGGAGCCGGGTTTTCCGGGGCCTAATCCGTTCCTTCTCATCGGAAGGGGTTGGATGGGTCTTCAAATGGGCTTAGGTAAAACAGTAAGTCTCTCGTGTCGTTATCTTGATCCACCCAGAGGCGAGACTGAAAAACCCGACCGTTCTTGAATAGTTTGAACCAAAAGGAAGTTACCATGAAACGCACCCTATTTAACCAAGAGCATGAAATGTTCCGCCTGGCTTTCCGGCGGTTTGTGGAAAAAGAGGTAGCCCCGTACCATGAACAGTGGGAGAAAGAGGGCATGGTGGCCCGTGAAGCCTGGCTGAAAGCCGGATCGCAGGGTTTTCTAGGGCTGGATGTGCCGGAGCAGTATGGTGGTGGTGGGGTTAAGGATTTCCGCTACAACGCCATTGTGACGGAAGAGTTGATCCGGGTGGGGGCCAGCGGTGCGGCCTTTAGTTTGCACAACGATGTAATCGTGCCGTATCTGGTGGCTTACAGCAATGAAGAACAAAAGGAACGCTGGTTGCCCAAGGTGTGCTCTGGTGAGGGCATAACGGCCATCGCCATGACAGAGCCAAACACGGGCAGTGATCTAGCCGCCGTGCGTACAACGGCCATCCGCGACGGGGATCATTATGTGCTAAATGGGCAAAAGACGTTTATCTCCAATGGGATTTTGGCCGATATTGTGGTGGTGGTTGCCAAAACGAACCCGGAAGCCCGACATGGGGGAATGTCTCTGTTGGTGGTGGAGCGAGGAATGGAAGGGTTTAGCCGCGGCCGCAGGCTGGAAAAAATCGGTATGCACGCTCAGGACACGGCGGAGTTGTTCTTTGAAAATGTACACGTTCCGGTGGAGAACCGGTTGGGTGAGGAAGGACAGGGGTTTATTTACCTGATGCAACAGTTGGCCCAGGAGCGATTGAGCATTGCCGTGGTCGCGGCCGCGGTCTGTGAAGTCGCTCTGGAACACACCATCACCTATTGCCGAGAACGCACCGCCTTTGGTCAGCCCATCGGCAAATTCCAAAACAGCCGCTTCAAACTGGCCGAAATGAAAACCGAAACAGAAATTGCCCGCGTTTTTGTGGATCGTTGTATCGTGGAGCTAAATGAAGGGCGGCTCACCCCTGAAGATGCCGCTATGGCTAAATGGTGGACGACTGAACTCCAGCAGAAAGTGGTGAGCCAATGTCTGCAACTCCATGGTGGGTACGGCTACATGATGGAGTATCCCATTGCCAAAATGTTCATAGATTCCCGCGTGCAGACGATTTACGGGGGCACCAACGAGATTATGAAAGAAATTATTGGCCGAGCCATGGGATTTTAAATCAGTCGTTGTTGGTAGTGACGACTTTAGTCGGCTAGCCCACTAAAGCGGTCACTACCAACAAGAGGCGGGCATGGGGGAGATTTGTCCGGGTAGTTTAGCGAATGCGTTGACCGAGATCAACAATCTCACCACGTAGTTTGTCGGCTAATTGTAAACTTCGGGCGTCCTGATGCAGAGAGTGGTGGTGTTTTTTATAAGCCAGTTCACTACACTTGTGATAAAAGTTCAAGGCGTGCCAGTATCCCATCGGGCCGTGCGTTACCAACAAGTTGTAGCGGTGAAACAAACGGCGTCTACCCGAACTGGCATTCTCATACTGATCAGTGGAAAGTGTGCCTAAAGGGACCTCATCCGCCAAATAACCCCTGATCCACCTCTTTTCCTGTATGATGGCCCAGACGATGATGACTAACATGATAAACAGTCCGCCCCAGGCGTTGGCAAAAAGGGGCAGGCAAACCAATACCCCAGCCGTCCCACCTAACGAGGCCGAGGCATTGTGGATAAAATGCAAAAACATCGCTCCCATCCAACCGGCCACGGGTGCGGTAAAACGCACCCAGGTATGCGGTGTCAGGCGGGCAATGGCAATGCCCAGCCCGGTAACAGCCGTGAAGAGCGAGTGGTTCAGGCCAAAGAGATTACGCAATAAAACCACGCTCACCCAGCCTTCGGTTCCCCGTCTTCAAACGCACTGACAAAATAAAACACATTCTCAACCATGGCGAACCCCAACCCAATCATGGCTCCATAAATAATGCCATCCAGGACGCTATCAATCTCGTGCCGCCAGACGAGAAGCAGAGCCAGAAGCAAAATCCCTTTGATGGATTCTTCGACCAGGGGGGCAACCAGACTGGCGGAGAGGGCATCGCCTAACCCTTCACCGGCAAAAACATAAAAGGGAATACTCAAAATGGTGTTGACGATGAGGGCAAAGATGATGCTGGGAATAGCACCCCATAAAAAGGCGGCTCCCAACAGCCAGAGAGGTTCTTTTTCGTACCGATCTACCACGTAGATGAATTCTCGTTCCTAAGCACGAAAGATTAGGAGATTTCTAGCACCTCGTCGGGCATTATAGAGGAGAGCGATTACCGGGGCAATGTGTATGGATGGCAAAACCGATCAGATGATAAGCATGGCGTCACCAAAGGAGAAAAAGCGGTAGTGGGATTGAATGGCGGTGGCGTAGGCTTGACGAATGAGGTCTGACCCAGCGAAGGCGGAGACAAGCATGAGCAGGGTGGAGCGGGGCAGGTGGAAATTGGTGATGAGGGCATCTACGGCCAGAAATCGGTAGCCGGGATAGATGTACAGGTCGGTGGGGCCTTCGAGGGCCATGACGGGACGCCAGGGACAAATGTTAGCCCCATCCTGACTGACGGTGCTTAAACTGCCTAACCGCCCGGCGGAGCGTTGGGCGGCCGTTTCCAAGGTCCGCATGGCGGTGGTACCGATGGCGATGAGGCGGCCCCCGGCTAATTTAGCTCGATTGATCCGTTCCGCGGCCGCGACATCTAACCGCACCCACTCACTATGAATCTTGTGCCCGGCCACATCCGCTTCGGTGACGGGCTGGAACGTGTCTAGCCCCACATGCAGGGTGCAGGTTTCAAACAGCACCCCCTTGTCACGCAAGGCCAGGAGCAATTCGGGGGTAAAGTGCAGGCCAGCGGTGGGCGCGGCCGCGGAACCCAGTGGTTGTGCGTAAACCGTCTGATAACGCTCCGGATCCGGCAAGGTTTCGTGAATGTAGGGGGGCAAAGGGGTGTGACCGAGTTCGTCCAGGTGATCATCAATGGGAGGTGTGAAGGTGATTTCCCGTTGTGCCCCGTCCAGAACGGCGGTAACTGTGGCTACAAAATCAGACGGCTGACCCCGCTGATCATCCAGGCGAATCGTCACCCCTTCGACTAACCGCCGTCCCCCCGCCAGGGCCAGCCAACGCCCTTCGGCCAGGCTCTCCAGCAAGAGCAGTTCCACTTTGCCGCCGGTGTCACTCTTTTGCCCCAACAGGCGGGCGGGAATGACCCGGCTGTTATTAGCGACGAGGATGTCACCGGGCTGGAGAAAATCGAGGATGTCGCGAAAGGTGTGGTGAGAAATATGGCCGCGGCCGCGTTCCACCACCATCAAACGACTGCGATCCCGTTCTACCAGCGGCGTTTGGGCGATATGTTCCGGTGGCAGGTCATAATCGAATTCATCTGTTTTCATGCTGGTTTACTGCCCACCTCAAACCCGGCCAGAAGTTCCAGGGCTTTGATCAGGGCATGATTACCTTCATCACCCAGGCCACGGGCTTGCAGTGTGCGGTACAGGTTGTGAATGAGTGATGTGCCCAACAGAGGCACACCCAGGGCCGCGGCCGCGTTCAGCACCAACTGCAAATCCTTTTGCTGTAAATCAATGGTAAAACCGGGCCGCCAATCGCGCACGATGGCCTGAGTTCCCCGGTTACTCAGCATCCAACTCCCCGCCGCACCCCCGGCGATGGCCTCAATGGTTTTCTCCAGGTCTAGATCACCCGCCTGGGCAAACAGCAGCCCCTCGGCCACGGCCAGCATATTGCCTACCACGATAATCTGGTTGACCAGTTTGACCATTTGCCCGGCCCCGGCCCCACCGACATGGGTGATCTTTTTACCCATGGCCTGAAATAAGGGCATGGCCCGCTCGACCTGGGCCACCTCGCCACCTACCATGATGCTGAGGGTGCCTTTGGCCGCTCCCTCACTGCCGCCGCTGATGGGGGCATCAAGCATGTGGATGCCTTTTTCGGCTAACGCGGTCGCAATCTGTTGTGTTACCTGCGGGCTGATGGTGCTCATGTCTATGACCAGGCTACCGGATGCGGCCGCGTGGCTGACCCCATTCTCCCCCATGATGACCTGCTCTACATCGGGGGTGTCACTCACACAGGTGATGATAATGTCGCTGTGAGCGGCACAATCGGCGGGGGATGTGGACGCGGCCGCGCCTGCCTGCACCAACTCATCCATGCGCGTAGCCGTGCGATTCCACACCGTGAGTGGAAACCCCGCTCGCAAAATATTACGGGCCATTCCCTGCCCCATAATGCCTAACCCAATGAAACCAATCCGTTCTGTCATTTTTCTTACCTCAATGATAACGATTCACCCTCGGCAGGTGCTTCCCGGTCGAGTGGGCGTTCGGATGACACAAACATCCAATCATTGCCCATTATTCATGCAGGAAGGGGAACCTAACGGCGACACTGTGGGCGTATGGAAAGCCACGCCAGGAAGGCCTCTTTCGCGTGAAAATTTCGTATTAATCCACCGTGCAAGCCTCTTTGAAAGGTTGTCGCTATTATGCTGTGCTACAATATCTCTGTCAAAACCCTCACCCTGGGCACTAGTAGTGTCAGTCCCTTCGTGTGACCAATCTAATAGGCTGGCATTCACCCCGGAGATGGCATACACAAAAAGTGGGCCATTTTCCACGAACATTCTCGCGAACAAAACAATGCCCCAAACATTTCTCGATGTTCGCCAAAATGATAGTGATTTTGACAGCAAACTAGTTTAATCTTTAGCGAAGTTGAATAATTATCAAAATCGTATGAAACACCGTATACAACCATCCGTGACAAGTTTTATGTCTCAGGAATCCTCTAACCCCCCGGCCAATGACGTTGCCCTAACGAGCATCGTTTCAACCGGTGTGGCTCGTCGTCCCCCCTCATCTTCTTTTGCCATTACCCCCAACCCGGATCAGAATGCCTGGCTCATTGAGTTGAAACTTACTCACAGCCCGGAGCATAGTCTCTCTTTGGCTGTGCGTAACGAATTGGTGCTGGGGCGTGGTGATGGCGAAAATAGCATTGATTTGACCCCATTTGATGCAGCGAATTTGGGAGTTTCACGTCGGCACCTGCTATTGCGTCCTACCCTGACCAATCTTTTTATTATTGATCTGAGTAGCACCAATGGCACACTACGCAATGGGTTGCCCATTGGCATCAACACGCCTTATCCGGTGGTTAACGATGATGTGATTACGGTGGGCCGACTGGCCCTGACGTTAAACATTATCAAACGACCTTCGGTGCAGACGGGGTTCTTGCGTCATCAGTCTGATCTGGCTGATGCTCAGGCGCAAATTGCCAAAGCGATTACATCTCAGTTGCACCTGGATGATGTGTTAAATCAGGTGGTCAACGCGGCGATCTGGCTGGCCTCGGCTGGGGAAGCGAGCATCTGGTTAGTGGATGAGGAGACGGGCGAGTGGGTGTTGGAAGCCGAGCAGGGCATGGAGCGTGACCCAATCGATCCATCAAACCGGATGCGCCTGACCGTGAATGATGAAACGTCTATTGGACAGGTGATCCGCTCGGGTAAGCCGATGCGGGTACGGCGACAAACGGGGGAAGAGTCGCTGAAAATGGCGACGGGTTATATGGTTGAGGCGTTGTTGTATGTGCCGATTACCTTGGGTGGGGTGACTTTTGGGGTTCTCGCGGCCGCGCACCGTGACCATGGCAAACAGTTTCGCCGTGAGGATGAGGAAATCCTGGCCGTTATTGCCGATTACGCGGCCATCGCCATTCAGAATGCTCGTTTATACCATGTGACGGATCAGGCTTTAGAGCGACGCATCAATGAGTTGGCGATGTTGAATGAAGTGACACGGGCGGTCTCCGCTTCACTGGACTTGAACCGGGTGTATGATGTGCTGGTGGAGCAGGTGAATAACCATTGGCCGGTAGAAGCGTTGCGCCTGTATCTGCTGGATGGGGAAAAGAATGAGCTATATCCATTCGCGGCCGCGACACCTCATGACAGTAGCCATATTTCCATTAAACGGGGCATCATGGGGCAGGTCGTTACCACCGGGCAATTGATCATTAACAATAAGCCCGATGAACACCCCGCCTATGATGCGGCCATTGACAGTCTGCATGGTCAGACGCCCCAATGTGTGGCCTGTGTGCCGTTGCGGGTGCAGGATCACACGGTGGGAGTGCTGACGCTGTATAACAAGGCGGATAGTTATTTCACGGAAGAAGATACGGCCCGGTTGGAAGCATTGGCTTATCCGGTGGCTACAGCGGTGGAAAATGCCCGGCTTTTCCGGGTAGTGGAGCAACAACGGAGTGCCATTCAGGCCATTGCCCAGGTATTTCACCAACCATTGATGATTATTGACGAGAAAGGGAGACGCTGGTCAGGAACGCGGCCGCGGAACACCTCATGCAACATCATCTGGGGCAACTGTTTCAGGGGCTAGGCAGTGTGGTTGGCCGCACCAGCGAGATTGAAGTAGGGGACAAGGCTTACCTGGCTACCCTACAGCACCTGCCCGAAGTAGGGACAATTGTTGTCATGCAAGATATCACCTACGTCAAGAAACTGGAGGCCGCCCGCTCAGAATTTATCCACGTTCTGTCCCATGACCTGAAAAGTCCGCTCATGTCTATCATGGGCTGGGCCGAAGTCCTGCGCCAGACCGTGCACATGGATGAAAACGGCCCTCGTTACATCCGGGAAATCGAAGAAGCGACAAACCGAATGTCCGATATGATTCGCCAGTTGTTGCGCACGATTTCACAACAAGATACCGTGCAGGTCTTGCGTCAACCGTGTCAATTAGAAGCGATTCTGGCCAACGTGTTTCAGGATGTGCAAGGGGTAGCCCATCACAAACAGATCGTTTTGCATCTATCTTCTGCTGGTGAGTCAAGCACTATTTTGGGGGATGAGAATCGGCTGTATCACCTGTTTTTGAACCTGATTGATAATGCGCTCAAATATTCTCCTGGCCAAACCCAGGTTTTTGTGGAGTTGGATTACCGGGCGGATGATATTGCCGTGCGGGTGATGGATGAAGGGCCGGGTATCCCTGAAGCAGAGCTGCCGTATCTGTTCGAGAAATATTACCGGGGCAAGAGCCAGATGAACCGCTCATCGGGGACGGGGTTGGGGCTGGCGGGGGCACGGGCGATTGCTGAGGCGCATGGGGGGGTTGTCGCGGCCGCGAACCGTCCCGAAGGTGGCAGTGAGTTCACCGTCATTCTCCCCGGCTCCTTGCGTCTGCCAGAAACCGGGGAGTAATCAACCTATTTCCAGACAGTCACTTCATCCAGGGCTGTCTTTTGTTCCTCAGACAGCCGCACAGTGGCCCCTTTGACCGTATCTTCCAACTGAGCCGTGTTGTTGGCCCCAATAATGGCGGCTGAGACAGCCGGATTTGCCAATACCCAGGCAATAGCGGTCTGAGCAATCGTGGCCTCATGGGCCTGGCCAATCTCTTCCAACTTATCGATGGCGCTAAACCCCTGCTCGTTCATGTAGCGACTCTGTACCCCTTGCGCCCGGGCAGATTCAGGCAATGGGGTATCGCGGCGATATTTGCCGGTGAGGAAACCACCTGCCAACGGGCTGTACGGAATCACCCCCACACCTTGATCTAAACAAAGCGGTTGCAGTTCTCGCTCAAACTCAGCCCGATGAACCAGGCTGTAATGAGGTTGCAGGCTATCAAAGCGGGCCAGGTTGTGGCGCTCACTCACCCAGAGTGATTTCATGAGCAACCAGGCAGGGTAATTAGAGCAGCCCAGGTAACGCACTTTGCCTTCACGCACCAGGTCGTTGAGAGCGGTTAATGTTTCATCGAGTGGCGTCTCATCGTCAGGCCAATGAACCTGGTAGAGGTCAATGTAGTCTACTTGCAAGCGACGCAGACTGTTGTGAACAGCGTTATAAATGTGATGTCGAGATAGCCCCTGATTGGTGATTTCACCACCCATTTGGCCGCGCACTTTCGTGGCGATGATGAGTTCCTGCCGGGAAACGGCACTGGCTTTGAGCCAACGGCCCAGCATTTCTTCACTGACACCGCCGGGATTGTTTTCGGCCCAACGGGAATAGACATCAGCGGTGTCAAAAAAATTGCAACCCAGTTCAATGGCCCGGCTCATGACCTGATGGGCGGTGGGTTCGTCGGTTGTCCAACCAAATTGCATCGTGCCCAGGCAAATGGTGGAAACTTTCAAGCCCGTTTTACCTAATCGTCGGTACTCCATAATGTTTGCTCCTGTGAAAATAGCTTGTCAGCCGTCAGCCGGTCAGCCAGGTATGGGAAAGTTGTAGCTAATGGCTGACAGGCTGATCGCTCCTCTAAAATCTTTAGGTGGGGACTGGGAATAGGAAGGGTAAGATGAGATTGAGCCGCCGCCCCCAGGATGCTTCATCGTGAATGCCTTCTTCATCAATGTAACATTGAAAATCATCACCTTCTTGAAAGCCTCTGGCTAACATGGCCTCACGAGCGGCCAGCACTTCAAATTTGGCATCGTAACCCCGACCTGGCGAGTTCTGGGTGCCGCTGTCTAGCCATAAACGGATGTCTGGGTGGGGGGTATTACGAATGTATTCGATGGTTCTGAAGCGGTTGTCTGGAGTTTGCGTAACCCAGTAGGAGGGGGAAAGAATGGCGTGGTGGCGGGCAAAGTCGTTGTGTTGCCAGGCGAGATAGGTGCTAAACAGACCACCCATCGATGAGCCGATGGTGGCGGTGTGATCGCGTCCTGGCTGAATGCGAAAACGGCTGGCGAGGAAGGGGGCGATTTCTTGTTGGTAGTAGTGGGCAGTCTGGTCGGCCCGGCCGATGATGTGAGCGGGGATGGGTTCGCCTTTGCGGTTGCGCCGGGTGGGGCTGGGATCAAAGATGAAGGTAGGGGGCAGGTATTCGGCTAGCCGCTCTTCGCGGCCATTGCTGACACCCACGATGAGGCATTCGCGCATTTGCCCGGAAGCGATAAGGCGATCGGCGGTTAGATCGGCTTTCCAGGAGCCAGCGTAGCTGTCGTGGGCGAAGTAAGCAAAGCAGTTTTGCCCGTCGTGCATGTAGAGGACGGGGTATTGTTGTTGCGGATGGTCGTCGTAGCCACGGGGCAGGTAGATGTAGAGGGAGCGGGTGGGCAGTGAGCCATGAAAGTCGTTGATTTTGAGGACGCGGGAAGGTGAGACCGCGGCCGCGGGCTTTTGCCCAAATATCTCCCCATCTTGTAACCACAGGGTACGCAGGCGAGTGGTGTAATGTTCGGCCCGTTTAGGCTTCTCAACCCGACCATCCTCCCAGGTGATACGAAAGTTCCAAGATGCAGGCAGGGGGAAACGAAAATCGGCCCGCCACTCGTGCTCATCCCGTTTACGCCCTGGTCCAACCTGGACAAAGGGCACGTAATATTTTTCTGTGTCGTCGGATTCGATTTCCAGAAAGGGGTTGGGGTAGGGGGTCAGGAAATGGATGTGGTGACGGGGGAATTGATGCCAGTCCGTACCGGGTTTGAAGAGTTGGCTTTTTAACATACAAGGGAAATTGTAGCAGAATCCCTGGTTGGGGGCAGTGAAAATAGGGTGAGGCGGTACTAATGGAGGGTGGGGCGAGTGGGGAGTGGCGAGTCTGCGAGTGGCAGGTGGCAGGTGGAATTATTGTTACTGGCGGATGGTTAGGTGGTGAAAGGTGATGGTGACGGGTTGGTTGTTGGTGGTGAGGTAGAGGGCGGCTACGCGGCCGCGGCCGCGCCACCTTCCCTGCCATAACAACTCCCCATTTAGCCGTACCGTCACCTGCTCCCCCACCATTTCCAGGAGAAACTCGTTGCGTTGTTCACCGGGGCGGATGTGGGGCCAGGGCTGCCAGGGGAGGAGGGGGGAGGGGGGAGAGGGGAGAGGGGAGAGGGGGGGGCGGGACTGGGACTGGAGCTGAGACTGAGAGATTGAGAGATTGGCAACTCGGAACTCGGAACTCGAAACTCGGAACTCGAAACTTGAAACACCGTCGCATAACCGACCGGGGAGATGGCGACGACGAGGTAATCTTCGGGGGAGCCGAAGGCCAGGCCGTAGCCACTGTCTTGGTCGCCGTGGGTGTATGCGGCCGCAAGCTTAACCGTGAACGCCTCTTGGGTTGCGGCCGCGTCTAGCCATTCCACCTGCTCCGTCTGCGTCGTTAGTTCCCGGTCCAAAGGGAAAACCGTCTCCACCTCACCCACCGTCGGCGGATCAAACACCCCCATCGAGATAAGGGTAATGCCCCCCACCGCCACCACCAAAAGCAACACCGCACTCCAACCCAACCATCGCCCCACACGTTGTACCTGTTGTTCTTCGTCCATAACCAGAAGTGTATTAACAAGCAGCAGGGCTGACAAACGCCAGCCGTACTCCATCTGGTTTATCGTCACCTCGGTTTAAACACATACAACAGTGCCAGCGCCAGCCTCAAACTGGCGTACGCCTTTTCCACTTTTGCGCCGGGGGCGTTTTCCAGGTGCCCGCCAACGACAGACAGCGGCTGTTTAGCCCGCCCACCACCAATGGCCTCACCTGCCGGACAAACCGGGTTCCACGTGTAAACCACAACTTTGGCGATATAATGGCACGGCATGGGGATGTGTTCCAGACGTCAATCATTCCCCCTCTCTCTCGTTTTCTGCGTCATCTCTGCAAGCCGTGTCTCTATTTTGGAAGGAGTTCTGACTATGCCCGTTTACAAAACATACCGCGACCCTGATTTCTCTGTGTTTCAATCCATGTTAGAAGAAGTGATGGTTGAATCGCCCGATGGAGGGGTGTCCTTTAGCCTTGAGGGCGAAGTGGAAGACCCGATGATGGCGGCCGCGTTAGCCGTGGGCGACATGATCGAAAATAACGAACCATTACCCGACGTGGGGGCTGTTTCTTTTTCGGGCATGGACGTGGGCACGGTCGCCAGCTATTGTGCCAGCACCGCCTGGCAACTCGTGCGGGCCAAACTGCGCGGCGATACCGAGGAAATCGAACGGCTGGAATATGAGCTAGGCCCTTTTTCTGTGTGTGACCCCCGCTGGGCAGAAACAGTGGAGAAATACCTGGTGCATGTCAAGCTCAAAGGGCAACAAATTCCCTATCGCACCTGGACCAACATCAATGATTTTATGTTTGAGGATCGGCTCCCTGAGTACGCCCGCATTGCCATCATCAGCGATTGGGGTACGGGTCAGCCCGCCGCCCGCCTGTTGTTAGAACAGGTAGCCCGGCAGCGGCCGCATATCGTCATCCACCTGGGCGATATTTATTACTCCGGCACCACCCGTGAGATGCAGGAAAACTTCCTCAAACCCTGCCGCGAAATCCTAAGCTCCAAAACACAGCTCTACACCATTCCCGGCAACCATGATCTGTATGCCGGGGGCAAGCCGTTTTATGATTTGCTAGACGATATTCACCAACCGGCCAGCTTCTTTGGCCTGCGCAATGAGCATTGGCAATTCCTGGCGATGGACACCAGCCTGCACGACTCCGACACCTTCACCGTAGCCAGTAATGTCACCTACCTGGATGAGCGCGAAGCCCAATGGCATCAGGACAAACTGAAAAACAATGGCGGCCGCAAATCGGTCTTGCTCTCCCACCACCAACTTTTCACCGCCTATTCCAGCACCGGCCTCATCAACAAAGAGCCTCAGGCCCTCAACCCGCTGCTCTACGCCACCTTTGCCCCCTATATGGACAAAATTAACCTGTGGCTGTGGGGCCACGAGCATAATCTGATTATTTTTGATGAGTACAAGGGGCTGGAACGCGGCCGCTGCGTGGGTTGCAGTGCCATTCCCGTACCGAAAGAACTCAATCCCTACGGCATCAGCAAGCATCTCATTGATCCCCCACGTTTCACGGATGTTCGCCTCGGTCTGGATAAACAAGACGTCTACAACTTCGGTTATGTGATGATCAACGTAGAGGGGCCTAATGCTGATGTGCATTATTACGACGCCAGCCAGGAAAATTCCCCTATCTTTAGCGAGACGATTTAGAACGGCGGTTACCGGGAAATCGTCCTCAAGTCGAGTCCCTGGTAACAGCTTTGGTCAGAAGCCCAGGCAGGCCTAGTGTGACAAGACCATCCCCCTACCCCCCCGGGGAGGGGGACTTACGAGCCGCAGTTTTTAGGGGTGAGGCCCCGAGACGACCCCGGAAAGAGTTCCCCGTTCACCCTGGGGACAGGGTAGTGGGGCCGTCACCGTCTGTCAAATGGTGCACCCGTCCGATCTGATAGAGATGTTTTTCCCTTACGCTTATGTCTGAACCGTCCCCTTCGCTCCATTTAGCCCCAGTCTCGCGGCCGCAACCCCACCAGACTCCTTTCCGGGGTTTGGTCTTCTTATTCCTTGTGCTTCTTGGCTTAACGGGCTGCACCACCGCATCACCAGACCCCTTGCCTACACTGGCTATCCGGGCCACCTTACCTGTGCCCCCACCCCAGTTCCCCACACATCAGCCGCATTGCCCACCCTTATGCCGACGGGTACAGCCCTGCCGGCGCCCTTAGCCAGCCCTACCGCGGCCGCATGGTCAATCAACGCGGCCGCAGGCATACCCAATGACCTGCTCGCGGCCGCAACCAGCCTCAGCAACCTGCACCCTGGGCGTTTCCGCTGGGTGGCCCCCACCGAACCAGCCGATTTGCACCTGACCTTCGCGGCCGCGAACCAGACCGTGCCCACCCCACTAACAAGCTGGCTCTACACCATCGCCGCCCCCTTCAACACCTTCACCGATACCCTCACCACCGCCGAACTGGCCCAGGCCTGGCAAAATGGGGAGCTAGTGGTGACGGAGGACGCGGCCGCGTTGCTCACCCTTTTGTTCGGTTCACCGGTTGTGCCCGTTACCCCTGTCGCCGCCGATGCCCTGGTCAGCACCCTGTGGGCCACCGGCCAATTAACCGTCATCCCGTTCCATCACCTCACCCCCGAACTAAAAGTGATCCGGCTCGACGGTGTCGCGCCGATTGATCTGAATTTTGACGCGGCCGCGTACCCGTTACGCCTGACCATCGGCCTGGACGGCCCCATTCTGCCCACGAATACCTTCCGCTCCTTGTGGGCAGAGCCAACCAGTAACTGGGATGCCGACAAAATCACCCACATCGCCATGACCGGCGTCACCGGCACGGGGCGGGCCGTGGGCTACCAGATGGAAATCAGTGGCATCACCTTCCCTGGCGAAGAGATTGCCCCGCTGATGAACGGCGTAGACATTGCCCACATGAGCCACGAAATCCCCTTCGCCCCGGATTGCCCCTACCCTAACCCTACCGATGGCACCACCTTTTGCGCCTCGGATCGTTATTTGGAACTGTTGACCTCGTTGGGTATTGACGTGGTGGAGATGACGGGCAACCACATCAACGATTGGGGCGAACCCAATGTGCAACATACCTTTGATTTGTATGAATCGGTGGGGATGACGTGGTTTGGTGGCGGCCGCGACCTGACCCAAGCTCAACAGCCGCTCACATTGGAGCACAACGGCAACCGCATCGCCTTTGTAGGCTGTAATCCGGTG
The DNA here is from genome assembly GCA_016716885.1 of Candidatus Trichofilum aggregatum. Lineage (GTDB taxonomy): Bacteria > Chloroflexota > Anaerolineae > Promineifilales > Promineifilaceae > Trichofilum > Trichofilum aggregatum. The sequence continues at coordinate 27,903 of JADJUV010000083.1, forward strand.
GGGCCGTATTACGCCTGGGCACGAGAGGGCTACGGCGGCTCTAATCCTTGCGCGGATTACGGCTCCACGCTGGCCCAAATTAGCCAGCTACGCGCCGAGGGGTATGTGGTGATTGCCACCCTGCAATATTGGGAAGATTATTCTTACACCCCCACCGGCCAACAACAGGTTGATTTTCGGATGTTTGCGGAAGCGGGCGCGGCCGCGGTCAGTGGCAGTCAGGGGCATCATGCCATGGGGTTTGGCTTTCACCAGGGCACGTTCATCCATTATGGCCTGGGCAATCTCATCTTCGACCAGCCGCAAATGCTGGGCACGGAGCAGACCTTTATTGATGTGTACACTTTGTATGAGGGGCGGCTTCTCAATGTGGATTTGTGGACGGGGATGATAGAGTATTATTCGCGGCCGCGACCCATGACCCCCGCCGAACGCCTTCAGTTACTCCAATCCACCTTCCAGGCCAGCGACTGGAACTAAACAGAAACAGACGTTACACAGAGAGCACGGAGAGGAAGCACAGAGATTCACAGAGAAAAAGCCAAATAGCTTTCTTACTGAGAGGGGAGAACTGTGTTCGGGCTCTGTGAACTCAAACCTCTGTGCATCTCTGGGTCTTCTCTGTGATTCTCTGTGTTCCCTCTTTTGCTCTCATTCTGGTTCAAAAATGGGAGTGGGGGTGCCGGGGTAAATGAGGAAATCGGCCGCAACCCAGCCAGTGTTGCCGCTGGTCGTCTGAATTTCCTGCCAGTTCACTTCATCCACCGCCACAAATCCAGCCAACAAAATTACCGTTGACTGATGGGCAATCAGTTCCAACTGCTGAACTCCCCCCGGCGCTTCACGCAAATACAACCCGTTGGGGCTGTTGATAAAAGCAGTGGGTGGCAAAGTCGGCAGGGGTGTCGGCGTGAGCGTAGGCGTGGCCGAAGGGGTAAACGCCGGGTTGGTGGCTGTAGGGGTGGCCTCGGTGATCACAGCCACAGGTGTCAGCGTAACCGTAGGAGTAGCCGAGGGGGACGGAGTGGTCGAGGGGGTCGGCGAAGGTGTAGGTGTAGGGGATGGGGTAGGCGTCGGTTGTTGACTGATGGCCAGGGCGGAAAAGCCGTACAAACCCACGCAGGCAAAAGCGCCCACCAGAAAAATAACCCCCAAGATGCCGTACCGATGGCTATTCTGGCGCATGGATTGACGCTCGACGCTATACATTTGGCGGCGAGCACGGCTGCCGGTCTGGAAGGTTTGGAGCAAAAAGAGAACCGCCAGAAAGAAACAGAAACCGCCCAAAATCGGCGCAATGCTGTTGATAAGAACGACCACACTACCTCCACTCACTACTGTTTATTGCAGTTTGGCGTTTTTTGGCTGACCTCTGGAGATTAAGAAGTGAGATTAAGAGATTTCCAGAGGTCGGACTAATTTTCGCCAAAGTCGAGCTGATTACTATTCTTAACTTCTTGCCACAGGGCATCCATGGCCGCAAAATCCATCGCCGCCAGGTCCAGACTACGGGACTGGGCCAGTTGCTCTACCCCTTGAAACCGTCGGCTGAAACGCAAATTCGTCTCACGCAGGGCCGTTTCCGCATCTACGCCCAACCAACGGGCCAGATTGACGACGACGAATAGGATGTCACCTAATTCAGCGGTGCGTTCTTCGGGGGTCGCGGCCGCGTGCAGTTCCTTTATCTCTTCTTCCAGTTTCTCCCACACCCCGGTCACATCCGGCCAATCAAACCCCACCCTATTCACCCGGTCTTGGATTTTCTGCGACCGGGCCAGGGCGGGCAAAGCCGCCGGAATATTATCTAAGAGCGATTGGGGCGCGGCCGCTTTTTCTTGCGTTTTAATCTGCTCCCAGTTGCGTACCACTTCCGCACTATCAGCCACCTGCCAGTCGCCCCACACATGGGGATGGCGTCGTTTGAGCTTCGTATCAATGCCCGCCAAGACATCCGTCAGTTTGAACAGCTCTTCTTCGGCGGCCATTTGCACCTGCATGACGATATGGTACAGCAAATCGCCCAATTCTTCACATAGGGCCTCGGCATCGTCCTCATCCAGGGCGGCTAAGACCTCGCTGGCCTCTTCCAAAAAGCCGGAGCGCATACTTTGTGGCGTCTGCTCCTGATCCCAGGGGCAACCACCCGGCGCTCGTAGGATCGCCACCGTTTCCGCCAGAGCCGACAGGGTACTGGGCAAGGGTAAGGGGGGCACAAACAGCGTGGTCAGATGGGCCGAATGGGCGATGCGATCAATCTCGTACAGCGGTACACGCTCGACCGCCTGCTCATCTGTGCCCGCCCCATGCACCAACACCACTTCATGCTCATCGGGGTAGATGCTCATCAGGGTCAGCTTGAGTTCGCTGGCGATCATCTGGTTGTAAACCTGGGCCACCAGCAAAGGGGCGTTGGGGTTGACCTGGGGATAATGATGAGCACACACATCCAGAGCATCCACCAGTTGCAGGCCGTCTAGGCCATCTACGGCCAGAGCGCTCAGGGTCGGTTCGACAAAGCTCAGGCCGGGAATAATGGTGACAGCGATGTTAGCCTGCTGCGCGGCCGCGACAATTCCTGTCACCGTGGCCTCACCTACAAACGGGTGTCCGGGCACAGCGTACACCACATCCCCTTGTTGACCCAGGCTAATAATCTGCCCCATAATCGTCTCATACACCTGGGCAAAATCTGCGGCGGTGTCGTAGAGGTGGTCGAAGCTGTGACGCACACCAGCCGTGGGCAAATCGGCTACGGCGGGATGGCGGGCGGTACGGAGATAAAGTGGGTCCGCGGCCGCGAGCACATCCCATGCCTGCCGGGTCAACAATCGGCCATCCCCCGGCCCCAAACCAACAATCGTTATAGCCATGTTTATATTCCTTAAGCTGGTGTATTGGTTATAGGGTGTGTTTCACTTCAGTTGAGAGGAAGAAAATAATTAATCGGTGAATTTGTGAATGGTTGAATGATTAACGAGGGGGCGTCTACCCTTTCATTAACCATTCAACCGTTCAACAATTACACATGGGCGTTTTTGTGGCGCCCCCGGGGGGGAGGGGGAGGGGGGGGGGGGGGGTTTCCAGGTTGTCCAAATTTTCGCCCGAGTCGAATTAATTATTCAACTCATTTGCGAATCACCTCAACCCCACCCAAATAGGGCCGCAGAGGTTCAGGCACGATAATCGAACCATCGGCCTGCTGGTTATTTTCAATGATGCCGATCATGACGCGGGGTAGCGCCAGACCGCTGGCGTTCAGGGTGTGAACGAACTGCACTTTGCCACCGTCAGTGGGACGGAATTTGACGTTGGCGCGGCGGGCCTGAAAATCTTCGCAATTGCTGATCGAGCTGACTTCCAGCCACTCGTTGCAACCGGCGGCCCAGATTTCGATGTCGTAGGTTTTCGCGGCCGCGTAGCCGATATCACCCGTCGCCAGTTCCACCAACCGGTAAGGCAAACCCAACGCCTCACAAATGTCCAGCGCGTGTTGTTTCATCTGCTCCAACACCTCGTAGCTTTTCTCCGGGTGAACAAACTGGTACATCTCCACCTTGTCAAACTGATGACCCCGCTTGATGCCACGAACATCCTTGCCCGCGCTCATCTTCTCCCGGCGGAAACAGGGCGTATAGGCCACATAACGCACCGGCAACTCAGCCTCATCCAGAATTTCATCCCGATGAACATTGGTCAGGGCAATTTCGGCCGTGCCCAGGAGCATAAAATCTTCTTCCGCATCCCGGTAGATGTTGTCGAAGAATTTGGGTAACTGACCGGCGGCCTCAAAGTTTTGCGCCCGCACAATAAATGGCGGGTACATCTCGGTATAGCCATGTTTGTCCACATGAAAATCCAACATGAACTGGATGAGGGCACGTTGCAGGCGTGAACCCCAGCCGCGCAGAATATAAAAACGGCTACCGCTGATTTTTGTGCCCCGTTCAAAATCAATGATGCCCAACTGCGTGCCCAAATCCCAATGGGCCTGGGGGGCAAACGCAAATGTGGGGATGGGCGCACCCTGCGGCTCATGGTGAATGTTATGGCTTTCGTCGGGGCCGGTGGGGGTGCTGGGGTGAGGGATGTTGGGAACCCAGAGCAGGTGCTGGCGCAGAGCCGCCTCAACCTGGCGCAGTTCATCGCTCAATTCATCCACCCGATCACCTAGCAGGCCGGTTTCGGCTTTGGCTTGTTCGGCATTGGTTTGCATTTGGGTTAATTCGGCCCGCAAACTATCTACTGAGCGACCCACATCTTGCCCAGCTTCAGCTTTTTGCAGGTCTGCTTCCAGCTTTTTGAGGCTACCCATCCAGCGGCCAATTTGTTTTGAGGCCTCGTTACGCTGGCGGCGTAACTCTTCGACTTCCTGCAAAATTTCCCGGCGACGGTTATCGGCAGCCAGAATTTCGTCTATGGGGGCGGTGTCGTTGCGGCGCGCTACTTGTTCTTTTACCCATTCAGGTTTTTGGCGAATAAGGTTCAGGTCTAACATGATGTTCCTCGTGTTGCGGGTTACGTGTTGCGTAACCAGAATAGTTATCTAATTGTTCAATGTTTCATTTTCCCGGCAGTACCGCAGGGGTCGGGAATGGGGTTACTATTTTGGGCGTTCTTTGAGGATGAAGTAAAGTGCGGCCGCGGCCGCGGACAACACCAGTAGCCCCAAGAAACAGGCAATGATAATAAGTAGTCCTGACATAGCCATCAAGCACCTCCTACATGACTAACGTGCGGTGACCGGTATCCCCACCGGGTCACATTGAGATTGAGCTATCACCCAAGTCCCAAAAAATAAAAAAACCCCCTTCATCGCCAGGACGAAGGGGGTTTCGTGGTGCCACCTGGATTTGTGTGATCAGGTAAATACCAACCACACCTCTAGCGCGTTAACGGGCGAACCCGGCCTGTTTTGTGCCTTTCGGCTTTCTCAACAGGCAACTCAGAAGGGGATTTCAGGCTATTGTCCTGTTCGCTTGCACCAACCGCGAACTCTCTGAAAAGGAGATAAACCTTACTTCGCTTCTTCAACGTTACTTAAGTTATCAACGTGGCCTCATTATAGTAATGGGGCAGAAGGCTGTCAAACATTTTGGGCAAGGAGAGAGGGGAAGATAAACCACAGATGACACAGATTAACACCGATTGTTCTTTTCTCCGCGTACTCTGCGCCTCTGCGGTTCATTGTTTTTGCAGAATGGTTACATCGTTACGGGATTTGCATGAACAAATCAAGTTCAGCGTGGGGTAAGGGATCGGGTGACTCAGTGGCGTAATGACCGGTGGTCCAAAAGGTGGTGCGTACCTGGAATTGTGTCTGTAATTCTCGTTCAGACCCATTCTTGAATAGATGGGCGGCCCAGGTACCATTACGCCCAGGTGGGCAGTTGACCACCAAATGAACATATTGCTCGGTGACATCAAAATGGGTCAACATGCAGGCGTTGGCTTTGGCAATGCGTTCCAAAGCGCGACGAAGCGGGATATGCAGGAAATCGGGCAAGGGTTCACGAGCACGCCACAAGATGGCGTAGGCATGGTTGGTGCGGACGGGTTGAGGCGGCGGTGGGGTTGGGGTGTATTCCGCGGCCGCGACCGTTACTTCTATACCCGTCAACTCTAACAACTGGGGCTGTAACTGTCATCTGCCTGCCGAAGCATACTCAAAGGGTGGTGGGTGGGGCTACCAAACGTAGAAAATACCCATCGCCGATGGGGCGAGAGTAAAGCAGCAGTTCCCCTACCCGCCCTGGCAAGCGGTAAAACTGCATCTGCGCTGTCATCTCGCCCTCTTGCCAGGTCTGCTGGCAGCGGGCCGCAATCAACGTGGCCTGCTCATTGGTCAAATCACCAGCAAAAGCCAACACGGACCGATGTTGCAAAAAAAGCCGCCACACCCGTATCTGCACTCACCTGCTGAAGCAAGGCCATAACCCGCCCAATATCCACCAGAGGACAACCTGTGTTGGCCTGTTTATCCAGTTCCAGGAACATGGGGAAACCGGTTTTTGCAAAATCGCTTCTAAAACCAAAGGCAGTTCTACATCAAAGCGGGTTTTACTGAGTAACGTTTTGAGGCGCGCCCGTTGGGCCTGGGGCAGAGGGGTGTGGGGAGCAGGCACAATGCCCACCAGGGGCAAATCTGGCTGAAGAATGAGCAAAGCCCGGAACAAACCATCGTCGCTTTGAGCGGGGACAAAGGCCAGGTCTTGGTGTTGTTGCACCAGAATAAGACAGGCATCCCGCACATTACGAACAATGGTGGCCTGATATTGGCCTTTTTCCAACGCGGCCGCTAATCGGGTCGCAAACTCTGTATCCGGTTCAACAATGATAATTTTGTTTTTCATGCCCTACACCAGGAGATAGACTAACTACGATGGCCTTCATTCTACGGGGGAAACCAGAGCAAAAGCAATGAGGCAAGGGCAAGTTTCACGCAA
>JADJUV010000084.1 GCA_016716885.1 Candidatus Trichofilum aggregatum
CCCGTCTACAACCGGCGATAGCTCTCCTATTGAGCAAACAAGATGCTCAGGGTCGGTGGAAGATGGAATACACCTATAACGGCAAAACTTGGGCTGAGGTGGAACAGAAAGGACAGCCTAGCAAATGGGTTTATTGCCCGGGCTTTGCGTGTGCTGTGCAGGTTTTAATAAGGATGGTCATCCCAGAATCGTGCTGCCTTAAGCTGGCAATCACCGAAAGAAATTTACCCTGACCAGCAAGCACTTGACCAGCAAGCGCCTCAAGACAAATAAAGGGTGACTGTTATGAGTAAACAAGCAACGATCCCCGAATTACTCTTTCCCACCTGGTGGAAAAATTGGCCTGGCAAACTCATTCATCTCCCTATCCCCTGGTGGGCAGATTGTTTTGCTCTATGGTTGACCGTTGTTCTCATTCTAAGTGGGGTTGGTTTATTGGTACGCGGGTTCTGGAACCTGGCAAGAAGCATTCCCAACCTGGGTGTAGCGGCTAACTCGATTCCGGGTATTTGGGCGCGGTGGGATTCCAGTTACTACCTGATAGTGGCAACAAACGATTTATCCAGAATGCGCTAGAGGAGCATACGTTGGGTTTTTCCACTCTATCCACTCCTCATCAACGGACTTACTCATTTTGAGCCCATCTCAAACCAGCCGTGGCCAGAATGGTGGATAACTCAATTTAGTTATCTGGTGGCTATTCTACTTTTCTACCAGGTAGCTCGTCTCATCCGGGATGATCATCAGTACGCCATGCGTTGCACGTTGTTCCTGGTACTCTTTCCCACCTCCTTTTTTTATCTGGCGATCTACGCTGAATCGCTTTACCTGGCTCTGGCGATTCTAACCGTTTATTTGTTACTGCGGCCGCGGCCGCGTTTCATTCTCAGTGGGTTCGTGTGTGGGTTGGCTTCACTGGCTCGTCCCGTAGGCTGGTTGTTTAACCTCGTTACCCTGGTCGAATGGGGCCGCCGACGCCTCTTCCGATGGCGCACTCTGCTCATTGTAGGGGTCGCATTATCCCTCTCCGTCGTTGGGGTGGTGCTCTATGTGATTTATGCGTACACCCTGACTGGTTCCTGGCTGGCAATTCTCAAACGAAAGCCTTGGCCAGCAACGCCAATGGCAACTTCCCTGGCAAACCTATGGGCAAAGTATCGCCTATGCTTTGTGGGGCAATGGGATCGCCAACGACTGGTTTTTGTACGCTATCAACTGGGTAGACCTTTGTTTTACAACCCTGGCTATAGGACTGACTATCGCGGCCGCGTGGCAGGCCTATCGCCACAGAAAAATCCCCTGGAGTCTGGTTGTATACCTTGCTGTCTCCATCCTGTTTTTATTAGCCCAGCGCGGCCCCGATGTCGTGCCCTCTGGGGAATGGCTAGTTGGGTTGGTGCTCTTTTTCCCACTATCTTGTTCTGGGTAACATGATTCACAACAAAACCGGTCAAATCCTCAGCCTCACTGCTTCTGGTGGTCTGCTCATTGTGGCGACTTTGTGGTGGACAAGCGGCCGCTGGGTAGGTTAAAAAACATGAATAAACTCACACGTCGTCAATTCCTGAAATGGGCGGGGGCAGCGGGATTAGTCACACTGCTCACCATAGGGGGGTATCGGCTCTATCGCCAGGTAAAAGGGGAACAACCACCCCACCTTTCTCCTTATGTGGCCTCGGAGTTGACCTCAGAGATACGGCCTGGTTTGCCTATCTTGATCCTGGTGGACGAACAGGCCGCGAATCCTTTTGGTATCTATCTGGCCGAAATTTTGCGGGCTGAGGGGCTGAACTGTTTCCAGGTGACTCCCTCTCTGCCTTACAGGCGGATTTGTTGGCGGCCTTTGATCTGATCATCCTGACCGAAGTCACGCTGAACATCAGCCAGATGGAGCAATTGATCAGGTTTGTCCATCAGGGGGGGGCGCTGGTTGCCATGCGGCCGCAACCCGAATTTGCACCTCTCTTTGGCTTGGAAATGGCTATTGGACAAAGTGATCCCCCAGGCTGATGAGCAACAACGGTTCCTGGTGAATCTACTAACGACTATAAGCCAGGGTATGCGGCCGCTACCGCGTCTCTGGTATTTTCCTGGTGCGGCCCAAACCCTTTTCGTGGCCACCGCTGATTCTCATCAAGACCCTGGTGCGGCGGTAGCAGAGCTATTACACCATGTGGAGAAATACGAAGGCCATGCTTCTGTCTACTATTTGCCCCCTCTCTACAATGAATGGCGCGGTTTATCCCAATTGGCTCGTTGGCAGTTAGCCGACCTCTCCCTGATGGACCCGGTAGCACTTACCCTCACCTGAACAAGTGACGGCCTGGCGGGAGCGTGGTCATGAATTTACGTTACATCCCCTGATTGAAACAGACCTGGAGACCAGTTGGACACGTTACTGGCAACATTTCACCGCCCTGGATTACGGTCCGCTTTCGGCGACAGCCCGCACCCATCTGGTGCATTGGCATCCCTGGGTTGAGACAGCGCGGGTTCGGGCTTCTTATGGCATACGCCTGAACCTCGATTTTATCATTATGGGACGTCCCTCAAGGATGAAGATGGGGTGTGGCGTTATGGGCACTTTACCGGCAGTGGCCGTCCGATGCGCTTCATGGATGAGCAGGGTCGCCTTCTGAACATTTACCAACAACTGACCCACCTGGCGGATGATCATTTATTGACAATGGCCTGGGGCAATATGGTCGGATTGGGCCGAAAGAAGCGATATCTGTATCACAGACAACTGCGCGCCAAAAGTCTGGATGGGTTTTACAGTGCCATCACGGCCATTTTCATGCGGACATGTTTCGGGAAGGGGAGCCGTGGTCTGGTTATGAAGCGGGAATAGCTGGATGGAACGCTGGAGTACGCGGCCGCGCACACATCCCCATTTGGTCGGCGAAGCCTGGTTACACTTCAACGAGCAACGGAATAAGTACGGTTATCGAACAGGTTGCCTAGCATCCTGAACCAGGGCAATTTCTTTTCGTATCACCATACCTGACGGTTCTGAAACGGCTTTAACTCTATTGATTCCTACGATTCATCAGGGGAGTCATCTAATACAAGTGAGGCTTGATGAACAGGCAGTGAAAGCTCAGAGACAAGAGGTGGGGGGCCTTAACTACGGTTTGATCAGCGTTCACACTGGCTCCCATCAGATAATGGCGTTGTATGAGTAACTGATCATATGGTTATACCCACTTCAACCGCATTAAAAAAGCCGTAGGGTACAAAAACCTTATCCAGGGCAAGGGGCATAAAAAACCTGATGACATAAAGTCCGACATCTGACGGTTTTGCTCCTGCCAACAATTCCGTCGCTTCCGCATAGGATCGTCCCGTCCCCTGCTCCACTAACTGTTCGATAAATGTCCAGGTGGCTTCGGCTTTAGAGGCCAATGTTTCTAATTCGCGGATACGTTTTGCCTCAGCCGCGGCCGCAGCCTGTTGTCGTGCCTGTTTCCGTTCCGCTTTAGCCAACCGCTCCAACTCCGCAACTGTTCGTTTGCCCTGTAGGAGAAATAACAAACTGACTCACGAAAACATAGTCCTTTGTGCGCCACTTTACCACTCAGTCAGTTTCCACACTTCTGGCTGCCACATCTCCCCATCCCGACCCAATTCTGCATAAATGGTGACCGATTGTTTCAGTTGCGCCATCGCCTGATCGGTCTGCCCTATGCGGTGGAACAAGTCGGCCAGGTTGTTGTGCAGAGCCGCCTGCCAATGGCGATCCCCCCAGGTAAGGCATAGGTTGAGGGCTGATTCAAGTAATTGTTGACTATGAGTATAGTCACCCGCCGCGGCCGCGAGCAAAGCCAGGTTGTTCAGAGCCGCAATGTGGGCGTCAAGCAGGTTGTGTTGCTGGGAGAGTTCACGGCTGATCTGGAAATGGGTGTGGGCCTCCTGGGTGTTTCCCTGCCGCCGGGCCAGAATGCCCAAGATGTTGTGGCTGTTGGCTTGAGCGATGGTATCGGTGGCGCGTTGTTGTGCTCTTTGTGCCAATTGGTTCGCGGCCGCGACATTCCCCTGCCGATAAACGGTGTAGCTCCAGTCAAGATAAAGTTGGCTCGCGGCCGCGTTCCCCCACCCCTGTTCCGCCAATTCAAAACGGCGTAGGGCCAGTTCCCAATCCCCGCGCCGCAAGTAAACCTGACCTACTTTGTGCTCCAGGTGGGGTAGATGGGCCAGAGGCGCTTGGGCCGAGGCCTGTTCGTAAGCCCGTAACGCCTCACCGTACTGTCCCAGACGGATATGCAGATCCCCACAGTTTTCCTGCAACTTAGCCGCATCGGGATGACCCAGGGTAAGAGCGGCCTGGTAATGAGCCAGGCTTTCACGATGGGCAAAGAGGGTGCGGGCGTAATCACCGGCCTGTACGTAGTATGTGGCCGCGTCTTCATTTTGTCCCGCCAGTTGATAATGACGGGCGATTTGCCCGGCTGACAGAGACAGCTGTGCCAGCCGCTTCCCCTGCTGCTCCAGCCGTTCGGCCAGCCGCCGATGCAACAGACGTCGCCGCATCAGACTCATCGTCTCATACACCCAATCGCGCAGTTTATGGTGACTGAAATCATAGGTAGGGCCATTTTGTTCCAGCAGTAAACCTCGTGCCACCAGTTCATCTATCCCTATGATGGCTTCTTCTTCGCCGCGGCCGCTGACGGTTTGCACCAGGTCAAAGCCAAAACCACGCCCAATCGCGGCCGCAGTCTGTAACAGTTGGCGGCCTGTTTCGCTGACCTGGAGCAGACGCCCCTGCCACAAATCGAGGACGGAAGCAGGCAGCGTCCAGACAATCCCGGTCCTGCCCTGTTCGGCAAGGTTGGTCAGGTACGCGGCCGCGAAGTAAGGTAGCCCTTCACTTTCGGCATAAAGACGTTCGGTCAGGGTCAGCGGCAAACCACTGTTCTGGAGCAGTTGTTCTACCTCTTCCGGTGTAAAACGGGGTAACTGAACCTGATCCCCGTGGCCAGTGCGGCGCATTTCGGCCAATAGACGCACGAGCGGATGGTCGGGCTGAATTTCTTCTTCGCGCCAGGCCACCAGGACGAGTAGTGGCCGCTGTTCCAGGCGTCGTACCAGATACGCCAGCAATTCTAACGAGGCCGAATCGGCCCAATGAGCGTCATCCAGAAAAAAGATGCCCGGCTGTTGGACGGTCATCAGTTGGGTCAATAGCTGTCCCACACCGGTAAAAAAGCGCACCTGTGCGCCGGGGCCATCGCTGGGAACCGCTGGCAGATGCGGGAAACGCGCTCCTAGTTCCGGCAATAAACGGGCAACTTCGGCCAGGATGGTGGGCTGGCAAGTGGCGAGTACCTTTTCGGCTTCGGGCAGGGTCAAAGCCCTCTGCAACGCCTGTACAAAAGGAGCATAGGCCAGGTGTTTTTCCCCTTCGTGGCAGGTGACGGTGATGACCGGGCATGTTGTGGCTGACAAAAAGGTTTCGACCAGCCGTGTTTTGCCCACGCCCGCCTCGCCTGAAATCGCCAGGAAATAACCATCCGGCTCCACCTGGGTGAGTGCCTGTTGCAGGGTTGCCAGCGCACTGGCTCGACCCACCAGGGGAATCGCCGGGGTTACGATGACGGGAACCGGGACTACGGGCGGTGGCGTGGTGACAAACTGGTCAGATTCAATCGTTTGCGCCAGGGCTGTTGTTTCGGCCAGCGGGGAGACGCCTAGCTCTTCATCCAGGATTTGCACGCATTCATGATATTGGCGTAAGGCGGCATCGCGCCGCCCCTGTTGGGCATAAAGCTTTATGAGGTGGCGGTGCGCTTCTTCGCGCAAGGGGTCTAACTGGAGCCAGCGATGGGCATAGTTGAGGGCGGCTTCCCATTGCTGTCGTTGCGCTAACTGCTGTACCAGGGTTTCCAGGCCATGTTCCAGCTCTCGTTTGAGGGTTTGGGCCTGGAGCAACTGCCAGTCGTCGAAGGGGATGCTGTCACGCAGGGTGAAGCCAGCCAGGAAATCGTCACGGTAGAGGGCTGCGGCCGCGTCCCACTTTTGTTCCTTCAGGTATTGCCGAAACTGGTGTACATCACAGGTAAACTGCCCTGGCTCCAGGCCGATGATGTCGCGGTTGGTGTGCCAGAGTGCGGCCCCGGTAATGCTTTTGAGGGTGGAGAGGGTGCGGCGTAGGGCGGCGCGGCCGCGTTGCTCATCATATTCCGGCCAAAGGAAGGCGGAAAGGGCATCGCGGCTTTGCCGTTCGCCGGTCAGGGCCAGATACGCCAGCAGAGCGGTGGCTTTGCGCGTGTCTGGTTCGATCAACTGTCCGGTGTACTCAATCCGGGGTGGGCCGAGGAAATAAAGCTGTAGAACTGGCATAAACGAATTTTATCTGATTTTCGTTATGAGCAAGCCTTCGTCACGGTTTTCGTAACGATGAGGAGACGGTGGCAGGGTAGAGTGAGGAGTGAAAATGGGCAATGGTTAATAGCCAATTGTCAATGGCTAATGATTGGAACACAACAGACAACACGTTCTTAAGGATGGTTATCATGGGTACAACCACAAGACAAACACAATCAACAGGTGATAAGGCGGTGGATGGACTTCTGGCGGGATTGGTGGCGGGGTTGGCGATGGCCTTGACGTTGGCCGGGGTGGCTTTGGCCTCGCGGGAGAGTCCGGGGGTGATGATGGGGCGGTTTGATGTGGTGAGTGGCAACGCGGCCGCGACCGGGGCCTTACTCCATCTGGCGGTATCGGGCATTTATGGGGCCGTGTTCGCGCTCATTTATTACGGGGTGGTGGGGTTGCGGCCGCGTACCCAACCATTCGGCTGGCTGATGGGGTTGTTGTATGGCCTGCTCCTGTGGGCACTGGCGCGAGGGGTGTTTTTGCCTGCGGCCGCGTCTCCCCTGCTCGACATTCCCCCGGTTGGTTTCATCCTGGCCCATGTGGTGTATGGGCTGGTGCTGGGCTACCGGGTGCAGAAGGGATGATGCGTTCCTTCTGTTTTGTGAACGACAAAAGGAGATTAACTGATGAGCAAACTTAATAGATGGATCCGTCGCCTTCATCGTTGGCTGGTGATACCATTTTTGTTGGCGATCATAAGTCTGATTATAAGCAGTATCCTCAATGGTGGGACAAATACTCCATCCTGACCGGTTTGTTAGGGCTGGTCTATTTTGGCAGTGTCGTGTTGTTGCAGAGGCTGCTGGGGCAGACCGCAGAGGAACGGTCGGCGTTAGTGTTGGTATTGTCTACCTTACTAATTGCGGCTTTGTTTACGCCATTACGCCGCCGCATCCAAAACCTGATTGACCGCCGCTTCTTCCGTAAAAAGTATGATGCCCAGCAAATTTTGGCCCAATTTGCCCGCACCGCCCGTGACGAGACAGACATCCACCAGCTAACCACCCACCTGGTGGATGTTGTACAAGAAACCTTGCAACCGCAACAAATCACGCTTTGGCTCAAGGAAAACCTTAAATCCAAAACGTGAAGGCGTAAAGTTAAAGCTGAATATCAGAAGGCTTCTTAACTATTACGAGAGAAGCGAGTCGTTGTAAGTGTTGTTGATCTAACGTGACAAGGATGGTGTTATGGCGTTGGGCAACAGTAGCGTAGACAGCATCTGCCCCGCGCAAACGGTGCTGTGATCCCACACGACTGGCCTGTAATGCCAACGCTTGATCCAGGCTGACCCAGGTGATCCCTGGCAAACCCTGGAGTGCTTGGGCCAGTTGTAGACCGTCCGCAGGCGTTTGGAGTGTACGTGCGACCGCGGCCGCAAGCTCCACCAATAACAAAGTAGGGGCAAAAACAGGCAAAGCCTGCTGATGAACCTGAGCCAAAAACGCCTGGCTATCAGTCGAGCCAGGTTCATTCTGATTGAAGGAACTGAGGTAGACGCTGGCATCAATGGTGAACATCTCGTCTATGACTCCCGAATTTCATCCAGAACCGCACTCGAAACAGCATCTTCCGGCCATTGCTGGCGTACACTATCTGATAAAATGGCAAACTGTGCCCAGGTCGTTGGATTCTCGATAATAGTTGTCTGGACGATAGCGGCCTCTACCATTTTCATGTCGAGCGGTAAGAGCAGGGCTACCGGTTGCCCTTGATGCGTAATAATGTATTCGGCTTGCGCTTCACGAATCTGGCGCAGCACTTCTGCCGTGTGTTCTCGCAATTCACGAACGCCAATGAAAGGCATATTGCACCTCATTCAAGAATCATTTGTGACACAATTGTATCTCACAAAAGGAAGTATAACCTGATATGGCAAATAGGGTAGCAGAAAGAAATCAGCATGATGTGATTGTGGTAGGCGGCGGGCCAGCAGGTGTGACGGCGGCTCTCCGGGCTGGGGGTGGGAGCAAAGTGGCGTTGGTGGAACGCGCCTCGGTGGAACCTGTACCAATGATGGCTGTGTGCCCACCCGTGCCCTCGCCAAAGCCGCCCGCCTGCTGCGTGACGCCGATCAATTTGCCGCTTATGGGCTGATCGGCGCACCGCCCACCGTAGATTTACCGGCTCTCCTGGCCCGCACCCAACAAATCGTCTACACCATCCAGGAGAAAAAACAGCTCATCAAACACCTGGAAGCCTCGAATGTAACGGTATACACGGAAGTGGGCGCGGCCGCGTTCCAAAACCCCACACCCTCATCACCGCCAACGGGACCCGGCTCCAGGCCGACAAATTCATCCTCTGTGTCGGTGGGCAGGCCCGGCGGTTGGATTTTCCCGGCGCGGAATATGCCCTGACCCACAGCGATGTCTGGACGTTGAAGGCGGTGCCGCGCACGGTGGCGATTGTCGGCGCGGCCGCGACTGGCTGCCAGTTAGCCTCAATTTTTGCCGACTTTGGGGCCGAGGTGTGGTTGCTGGAACTCGCGCCGCGTATCCTGCCCGGCGAAGATGTTCATGTCTCCCAGGCCATGAATGCGGCCCTGGCCCACAAAGGCATCCACGTCGTCACCGGGTTCTCGGGCCTGACCGGGATTGAGCGAGATGAAGACGGTTTGCGCCTTATCACCCCGGCGGGGGGGCAGGGCACATCCCCGGTTGCGGCGGTCATTTTGGCCGTGGGCTGGCCGGGTAATGTAGACGGGTTGAACCTCGCGGCCGCGGACCTTATCCCCGAACGTGGCTTTATTCCCGTCAACGATTATCTGCAGACGCCCGTGCCCCACATCTTTGCCGCCGGGGACATCACCGGGCGCATGATGCTGGTGCAGAGTGCCGGGTACGAAGCCCGCATCGCCGCCGAAAACGCCGTTCTCGGTTTACAACGCCGTTACCAACACCTGATTGTGCCGCACGGCGGCTTCACCGACCCCGAATATGGCAGTGTGGGGCTGACCGAAGCCCAGGCCCAGGATGCGGTCACGGCGGTAGTTCCCTTTGCCGATATTGACCGGGCGGTGATTGATGGGCGCACCGAGGGGTTTTGTAAGCTGATTGTCTCCCGCCAGACGCACCAGATTTTGGGGGCGCATGTGGTAGGGGAGCAGGCGGTGGAGATTGTGCAGTTGGTCGCGGCCGCGATGTCGGCCGGGAGCCGTGTCCAGCAATTAGCCGAACTGGAACTGGCCTACCCCACCTACACCGCCATTGTGGGGCTGGCGGCCCGCCGTATCGTTTACGACCTTAACCTCATTGCCCTTTCCCCGCAGTGGCGATCTCTCGGCCAGCAAGCCGCCGAATGGGAACGGAGCGAAAGGTTTTGAGATAATAAAGAGCTTCTAGTAAGCGTTCAGTTAGTCAAACCACCGGGCGTACGAACCTGGGTAAATCCCAGGCCAGGCCATAGCCCGGTCGTTTTACGACCGGGCGGGTCTGACGGATGGATTTATATGACTGAACGCTTACGAGTTTCTAAAGAGCTAAATGATAAGGTTAGGTCACAACTTCAAGATTAAGGATGCCATTACATGAAAACTCATGCTCTGTCGCAACGCCTGGTCTGGATTTGGTTTGTCTTGACTACGTCCATCACGATGGCAGGCTTTCTACTTTTTATACGGAATGCGAATACGCCAGTCCCTGCATCCTGGGGGGTTGCCGCTGGTTCCCGTAATGACATCAGTCAGTGGCTCAATGCCTTACAACAGCAATTGATAACACCCATACTGATCAGTTTTCTGGGTGTACTCATCTTGACACGGCGACCCGGTCATCGCATTGGGCGTCTGTTGATCGTGTTGGGGGTAGTTTCAGCATTGGGTACCCTTACCCAAGAGTGGGCTGTCTATGGCTATCACACGCTGCAAACAGATGTACCGCTTGAGGCAGTGGCTGCCTGGATCACAAACTGGATCTGGATCATTCTTTTTGATCTGTTGTTACTCACAGCGGCCTTATTTCCTGATGGGTATCTGCTGTCACGCCGTTGGGCCTGGTTAATCGGTGTGCCGCTCTTTCTGTTTACCGTGCCTCTCCTGCTCGGTGCGATGATTGAGACACCCATGTCCTCTGTTTTTCAGATTCCCAATCCGTTTGTCAACCAACACCGCAAAACCTTTTATGATGCGGCCTTCACCACTGGTGTGGTCGCCATGCCAGTAACAGCCATTGCCGTTCTGCTTTCAGCGGTCGTTCGCTTTCGGCGCAGCCAGGCGCAGGAACGGCAGCAGATGAAATGGTTGATGTTTGGCGTCGCCATCATGGCTTTTCTCACCGTTGTGGGTCTGGGCATTTTCCAGGGATTAGGCAACCCGATGGGTGCGATCATGGTTAATGCGGCGGTCTTTGGCCCAGCCCTGGGCGTTGGCATTGCCTTACTGCGTTTCAGGTTGTATGACATTGACATCATCATTCGGCGCACGCTGCAATACGCACTGTTGACCGGCTTCCTGGTGTTGATCTACTTTGGCGGCGTGGTGCTGCTGCAAGGCATCTTTGGCGGCCTCACGGGTGATTCAGATTCACCCCTGATTACCGTTATCTCGACGCTGGTGATTGCCGCGCTGTTTAATCCGCTACGCGGCCGCATCCAGGATTTTATTGATCACCGTTTTTACCGTGCCAAATATGACGCCCAACAGACATTGACTCACTTCGCCGCGGCCGCACGGGATGAAGTGGAGTTAGAAGCCCTGACGAATGAACTGGTGCATGTGGTTCAGGAAACGATGCAACCGGAACATGTTTCCATCTGGCTGAAACGCTAACGGCTTTCGTAACGATTAACAGACGGTTGTTCGCTAAGCTGATCCCAGTGAATGAAAATTGGAACGAGGTTCACTGACAGGGTTGAAAAGTCTGGGAACTGGTAGGAACTCTGGGAACTCAGTCCTTTCACCTCAATCCTATCTCCACAGGGGTCATAAAGATGGAACTAACCACCACACAAAGCAATCGTTTTCAGTTGAACTGGCACCATTTATTGCATGTTACCGTCGGCGCGAATGTGCTGATTCTGGTTTATATGGTGATTGCCCGCCAGGATACGCTGGCGCTGGCGCTGGCGGCTATTTTGCTGCTGGGCCTGGGCTTACGGCGCTTTCGGAATGGGGCGCTGGGCCTCCTGTTGTTGGGTCTGATCAATGCGGACATTGCCGTTTGGACGGTCAGCGGGGCGGTCAACAATTTTGTGAATGGAGAAGCATTGGCCGCGCTGCTCTTGCCGACTTACCTGGGTGTGGTGTCGCTAATCTGTGTCACTGCGGCCGCGGCAACCTGGATAACCCGTCATCACCCAACGCGTGGAGCCAGGGCAGCGCAATGGGTTGGGCAACTTGGCCTGGCCCTGCTACTGGTGGTGACGACAGCCAGTTTGTTGGTGCGGCCGCGAACGGTGACTGCGGCCGCGCCCGTAGATATTCTGGTGACAGCCGAGAACATGGGTTTTGCCCAAACCGAACTGGTGGCCCAAAACGGCACGATTACCGTCCAGATTACCAACCACGATCTCTGGTGGCACACCTTCACCATTGATGAACTGGATGTTGATCTCAATGTGCCGATGGAAGCGGAACGTTCTATCAGCTTTACGGCCCCACCCGGAACCTACACCTTTTACTGTGCCATTCCCGGCCATGAAACCATCATGCAGGGGACATTGATCGTAAGGGAATAACCATCTGAAGTATGGGAGACTAGAGACTGGAGACTGGTACAGCTTTAGTCTCTAGTCTCCAGCCCCCTTTTTGATGTAGTTACCTTATGTTTATGACGGGCCTTCGGGGTTTTGTGGAGTACGGGCAACCCTTGTGGTTGCCCCATACGGGGCAGGCACAAGGCCAGCCCGTACATCTGATATCAACCCCCTGAATTCCTAAAGAACTTATTTGTGATAAAGGACAAAGGATGAACCAAAGCACACCTGTAGAAAACTACGTTCCCATCCGCTGGCAGCCCGTACTGCGGGTTCTTTGGGTGGCGGTTGCCCTTTTGCTGTTTGCGCTCTACTTCGTCGGGTTGAAACCAAACTATGACGAATTGATCCAGCTCTGCCATACCGAAAGCTGCCCCGTTATGTCCATTGCCCCCGAAGAACTGCAAATCCTGGAGAGTTTTGGCCTATCTCTCAACGCCTACGTCTACTACTATTTTGGGCTTGAAGGTATCCTGATTGTTCTTTTTAGCACGTTGGCCCTGCTGGTCTTCTGGCGGCGGTCAGATACGTGGATTGGCCTTGTCGTTTCACAGGCTTTCCTGTTTGCCGGACTTGTTTTTTTCTCGGAAGAAAACCGTGCCCTGGCACGAGCCTATCCCGATATACAACTGTTTACTGATTTTCTGACTTCATTCTCTGTGGTGCTGGTCTTGATGTTGTTTTATCTTTTTCCTGATGGACGGTTTACGCCGCGCTGGATGAAATGGTTCGCGGCCGCGCTTATCCTGGCTGTCGTGTTTGATCCCTTACTAAACCGGGGGGGTGTACGGGCCGCCTCAGCCACCCTATTTGTTATTCTCACCTTTGCTGTAGGCGCACCCATGGGGCTGATCTCCCAGATTTATCGGTTCCGTAAGGTCGCCAACCCCAGTCAACGCCAGCAGACAAAGTGGGTTTTATTTGGCTTATCAAGCATGTTTGCGGGCATGTTTCCCTGGATGGTTTTTGGGGAGATCGCCCCGTTGCCACCTGGCCCTTCACGCCTGATTTTCTACCTGAGCTTTATCCCCCAATACATTCTAATCGGCCTGTTTCCTGTGACGGTGGTGATGGCAATTATGCGTTACCGGCTGTGGGAGATAGACCTGGTGATACGCCGCACCCTGCAATATATTTTGCTCACTGGTTTGCTGGCCCTGGTCTACTTCGGCAGTGTGGTACTGTTGCAAAATATATTCATCGGTCTGACAGGCCAGAATTCACAGGTTGTCATTGTCATTTCCACACTGGCGATTGCGGCGCTTTTTAATCCATTACGCGGCCGCATCCAGGCTTTCATTGACCGCCGTTTTTATCGCCGCAAATATGATGCCGCCCAGACATTAACCCAATTTGCCCAGACCGCCCGTGATGAGGTGGATATGGATAAACTCGCGGCCGCGCTCCTGAGTGCTGTCCAGGAAACCATACAGCCCGAACAACTTGGTTTATGGCTGGTTCGTAAGTGGCGGCCCGGCAGATCCGAAGACTGATATACCCAACGCAGTCAGAGACTGGTGGCACGGTCAGAGACCGGCCACAACACAAAAGGTGGCCCGGCCAGGAGACCGGCCCCAGCCAGAATATTCACACCCACTTCGTGTTCCTCAAACCCCCGCCATCCAATAAACGATCTCTAAATGCTTATTGGTTAAGCTGGTTCTATTGCTAAATGGTCAGAAATAAACCGGTAATGAGTTTCTTCCCAGAGGAACAAACGATGGTGTATTCCCTGACTTCCTCTACACAGCCTTTATCTGCCAAACTACGTCCACCCTGGGTTCATCTGGCGCGGGTGGCCTGGTTGGTGGTAGCCATTGCCAGCGTTACTTTGTTTGTTGCCGGTACAGTGGTGACAATCCGCACGCCGTTGCCCAGTTGCGCGGCCGCAAACAGTGCCTGTACCGTCAACGTGCAATTAACCCAGGAAGATGTCCAGGTCGCGGCCGCGCTGGGATTTCCTCTGCCTTTAGCCCCGGTCTTCCTGGTCTTCTCGCTGGGTGCCCGGCTGAGCCTGGCTCTGGTCGGCATTATCATCTTCTGGCGCAGGTCTGACGACTGGGTCGCCATGATCATGTCCGCCGCGCTGATGTCGGTGTTATTGGAAGGTGTGCAGGGAATAGACCCCTCCCAAAACCTGCTCCAGGAGTTACTCTCTGCCATTGGCACCGCCTGTTTTTTGCCCATTCCCTTTATCTTCCCCAATGGGCAGATCAAACCGCGCTGGCTGCGCTGGCCGATGATCCTGATCACGGTTGCCTATACCGGATTGGTCGTCTTTTTTCTGAATTCGCCTGTCTATTGGAATTTTTCAGGACTCATGACACTCTTGTGGGTTATCTTTGGCGGTTATGCCATGATCTACCGTTACTTCCGCGTGTCCAACACCATCGAACGCCAGCAGACCAAGTGGGTTCTGTTGGGTATTACGGCCAGTTTCGTTGTTGGCATCTACTACATGACCACGGCAACCCTCTATCCGATTACGCAACCTTCTGAAGCAAGGATTATTGCCATGATCATCAACCTGCCGATTTACCTGGGCGGTTATGGTTTCCTGGCTTTTTCTATCCTGGTAGCCATGCTGCGTTACCGGCTGTGGGATATTGACATTCTTATCCGGCGCACCCTGCACTATACCTTGCTCACGGGTCTCATGGCCCTGGTTTATTTTGGTACCGTGGTCATTTTGCAAAATCTTTTTGTAGCATTGACCGGGCAGAGTTCGCAGGTGGTTATTGTCATCTCGACGCTGGCAATTGCAGCCCTGTTTAACCCCTTGCGCCGCCGCATTCAGGAATTCATTGACCGCCGCTTCTACCGTCGCAAATACAACGCCGCGCAGGCCCTGGCCCAATTTGCCGTGACGGCCCGCGATGAGGTAGAGATGGAAAAGCTCGCGGCCGCGTTGCTCAACGTCATCCAGGAAACTATCCAACCAGAGCGTATCGGTTTATGGCAGGTGAAGGAAAAACGGAACGTTGGCCAGTAACGGCAGGAAAAAGTATGACTATTTCACCTTCCCTCAGTTCTCCCCAATCCTACCCACGTCTGCTCATCCTTCGCCTTGTATGGGTGATCTTGACGACGATTTCTCTTGGGGTTTTTCTTTTCGCTATCCCGGCCCGTTATGCCCAATACCTTTCTCCCGAAGATGAAATCCGCATCGGCTTAGCCCGGCAGGGGTATGCTGAGCAATATATTGAACAATCTGGCAGTGAAGCGGCCGCAAAAGAAGCAGTCGCTCCCCTGGGTTTGCCCCCCGAGGGGTATGCCGGGCTATTCCTCGCGCTAGAAGTCGTGGTGGCTCTGGTGTATGTCAGCGTGGGGTTTGTCGTGGCCTGGCGTAAATTCGACGATCCGTTTGGGCTGTTTGCTTCACTTTTTCTCATTGTGTTTGGTGTTGCTGGAAGTTCCTACCTGCTACTCGCGCTATCTGTTAAGCACGAAGTTGGTTTTTTACTCGGCGGATTAGTGACAACCCTGGCTTATTCTTTGATGCCACCGTTTTTCTATCTTTTCCCTGACGGGCGTTGGGTGCCGCGCTGGGGTTGGATTCCTACCGCTTTTTGGGCCTTCACCACGTTTTTTTGGAACCTTGCCCCCCGTTCACCTATCAACCCGACAAACTGGCCGATGTGGCTCTATGCCCTCAATTTACTTTTCATTTGGGGATCAGCCGGTGTCGCCCAAATTTATCGTTACCGCCAAATATCATCCTTTGCCCAGCGCCAGCAAACAAAGTGGCTGGTGGCTGGTTTTGGCTCAATGGTAGGTTTGATGCTGCTGCCATCTATGTTGGCCTGGATTTTCTTACCAGACGCCGTTAGGGAAGTTGTCTTCTCGGTTATGATTCCGGTGCAGGTGCTACTATTTGTGATCATTCCAGTCACACTCGGCATTTCTATCCTGCGCTACCGGTTATGGGATATTGACATCCTGATTCGCCGTACCTTGCAATACACACTATTGACTGGTGTATTGGCCCTGGCCTATTTTGGTGGTGTGGTGGTTTTGCAAGCCATTTTCAGCCCCCTGACCGGGCAAACCAATTCACCGCTGGTGACGGTCATAACAACATTGGGGATTGCGGCCTTGTTTAATCCGCTCAGAATTCGCATCCAAAATTTCATTGACCGGCGCTTCTTCCGTAAAAAGTACAACGCCGCGCAGGCCCTGGCCCAATTTGCGGTGACAACACGTGATGAGGTCGAGATGGAAGCATTACAAACTGAACTACTGCGCGTTGTTCAAGACACAATGCAACCAAGCCGTATCTCGCTTTGGATCAAAGAAGATACTTCGTAACGTTTAGCAGACGGCCGTTTATTATCCTCTTGACAGCTTATGGAAAAACAAACCGTATCTCATTCACAAAATGACACATTACTCATATTAGAGGGGCGATGGTTGACCATGGCCCGTGCGACGTGGCTGCTGATCACAGGCGTTGGCATTGTGATGTTTGCCATTGGTGTGCGGCTTCGTTTTCAACAGCTGACCACGACTTGCACCGGCTCTGACTGTTTACGACAACAGCTTGCCCCAGAAGCGTTGCCCCGCATGGCCGAAATAGGGCTGACGCTGACCGAGTATGCCGTCCGTCAACTCATGCCAACTGTCATCTTTGCTGTGGTTTGTGTGGCCGTGGGCGCACTTATTTTTTGGCAACGTTCGCATGAGTGGATGGCGTTTATTAGCTCCCTCTGGCTTGTCACCTTTGGCCTCACGCTGTTTGAAGAAGAGGTTCGCGCGACTGGTGCGGCGTATCCGTGGCTACAACCAGCCGCCTTCATGCTGGTTTGGCTGGGTGGTGTTATTCTGCTGCCCCTCTTCTTTTTTATTTTTCCTAACGGCCGTTTTGCCCCACGCTGGACAAAGTGGGCATGGCTCATCATCAGTGTCATCTTTGTCAGCTCTGGGACGGCGGGCGAATTATTTCCAGCCTTTAATGCAACCTTTTTAGGGTTTGCTGGTTATCTATGGTTTACGATGATGCTGGTTTGTATCGCCGTGCAATTTTATCGGTATCGCTATCTTTCAACGGTCAACGAGCGACAACAAACGAAATGGGTTATTTTTGCCTTTGCGGTGATCATCGCGGTGAATGTTACTGTGTTTTTAGCTGACCCACTTTTTCTTGATTTTAGGGTGCAGGAAGCCGAAAATGCCGTACGTAATATCCTCGGCAGGGCCGTCTCCACCTTTGCTTTTTTGATGATCCCGCTCAGCATCGGCATTTCCATTTTGCGCCATCGTCTTTATGATATTGACGTTATCATTCGGCGCACGGTGCAGTATGGTATTGTATCGGCACTATTAGCAGTCGTTTACTTTGGCAGTATTACGTTGATTCAGGGGAGCTTAACGGTCGTTACCGACACTCAATCACCCTTCGCCATTGTCCTCTCCACCTTGCTCGTCGCCGCCCTCTTTAACCCACTGCGCCAGCGCGTGCAAGCCTTCATAGACCGCCGCTTCTACCGCCAAAAATACGATGCCCAACAAGTCCTCGCTGATTTTGCCCAAACTGCCCGCGATGAGGTAGACATGGATAAGCTCGCGGCCGCGCTCCAGTCTGTCGTTCAAGAAACCATGCAGCCCGACCAGGTTGGTATCTGGCTGCGCCCACCCCAAAACTCGAAACTCTGAACCCGAAACCTGAAACCTGAAACTTGAAACCTGAAACCCCATTCCGTAACGTTTAGCAGACGATCATTTGATAAGGTAACGTTTATGACCACATTACAAAGCTTTTGGCGCAACTTAATAGGGCGGAAGAATGAGGTAGAAGTGATGGCACAGCCCGCGGCCGCGCCCACCACCCAAATCATCCCCCTCGATCTGGATATCGCCCCCAACGATCCCTTCATCGCCTATGTGCAACACAACTCCGGGGTGCTAGATGTGGAGCAACTGCGCCTGGAATCACCCGCTTTGCAGGCGTTACGGGAAGCGGGCGTCCGGTTGGTCGTACCGTTGGTCAGCCAGGGGGAATTGATTGGCCTCATTAACCTGGGTTCCCGTCTGAGTGAGCAGGATTATTCCAGCGATGATCGCAAACTGTTGGGCGATTTAGCGACGCAGGCGGCGCCCGCGCTGCGGGTGGCCCAATTGGTACGCCAACAGCAGTTAGAATTTGCCGAACGACAGCGCATTGAGCAGGAACTCAAGGTCGCCCGGCTGATTCAACAGACCCTTTTGCCCCAATCCCTGCCCGATATCGCCGGTTATGAGGTAACGGCCTACTATCAACCAGCTCGTGAAGTGGGTGGCGATTTTTACGATTTCATCTATTTTGAAGATGGCAAAATCGGCTTCATCGTGGCCGACGTGACCGACAAGGGCGTACCAGCCGCTCTGGTGATGGCCACGACGCGTAGCATTTTGCGTGCGGCCGCGGAGCGACTTATTTCTCCCGGTGCAGCTCTGGCTCGTACCAATGATGTGTTATGTCCTGAAATTCCACCGCGAATGTTTGTCACCTGTTTTTTCGCCGTGCTCGACCCGGCCACCGGTCATCTTACCTATGCCAATGCTGGTCACGATGTGCCCTATCGTTACACCAGCGCCGGTATTGTCGAGTTAAGAGCAACGGGGATGCCGCTGGGCCTCATGCCAGGGATGCGTTACGAGGAAAAAGAAACAACCCTGTCTCCCGGTGACTATGTGCTGCTTTACAGTGATGGTTTGGTTGAGGCCCACAATCCCGCTCGTGAAATGTTTGGCTTCCCGAAGCTACAGGCTCTCCTGGCCGATTATGCCGATGGGACAACGGTCAAAGATTTCCTGTTAGCGCAGTTGGCGACTTTTACTGGCCCCCATTGGGAGCAAGAGGATGATGTCACTTTGGTCACTTTACAATATACCGCACAACCAGAGGACGCGGCCGCGCCGTGGCAATTGCTCGAACAGTTTGAACTGGTAAGCGCCCCCGGCAACGAACGCCAGGCCATGAGCCGTGTGGCAGAAATTGTGACCGCGGCCACACTGCCGTTGACAACCAAACAGACGGATCGGCTCAAGACGGCTGTTGCTGAAGCCACCATGAACGCCATGGAGCACGGTAACCAGTTTGATGCCAACAAGCCTACTCTGATTACTGTGGAACGGAACGCGGCCGCGCTACGCCTCCGCATCCGTGATGAAGGCGGCGGTGGTGAACTGCCCCCCGCCGTTACCCCCGACCTGGAAGCCAAGCTGGCGGGTGAGCAATCGCCTCGTGGGTGGGGTCTATTCTTAATTCAAAACATGGTGGACGAGATGAATATCCATCGTGACGAAACCCATCACACCATCGAACTGGTGGTGAACTTTGAGGTAAAGGGAGAGGCATAATGGCCGAGAAAATAGCTGACTTTGTCGCCACCGCCCGGCCTGATGGTCAGACGGCAATCATTGAACTACAAGGTGAAATTAATAACCGGGCCGATGCCGCGCTTGCGGCCGCGTACCAGGAAGCTGGTCAGTTAAACCCCACTTCCATCGTACTTGATTTCAGCCAGGTAGATTACATCAACAGCACCGGGATTGCCCTGATTGTGGGCTTGCTGGCGCAGGCTCGCGCCGCTCACCAACCTCTGGTGGCGGTCGGGCTGAGTGAACATTACCGCGAGATTTTCACCATCACACGCCTGTCCGACTTCATGGAAATTCGCTAGGCATTTGACAACACAATGATTGAAACATTGTACGATCCCATCATTCCAGTAGATGATTTCCCACCAACCCCGTCCGCCCCACTCACGTTCAGTGGCCGCTATGAGGTATTGCACGAGCTAGGACGGGGTGGCATGGGGATGGTCTACCTGGCACGGGATAACTATCTGGAGCGAGAAGTGGCGGTGAAAGTGTTGAACCGCCACACGCTGGGCACCGAAGGCCGCACCTTATTGCTGAATGAAGCGCGTGCGGCCGCGCGGCTGAGCCATCCTAACGTCACCATGATTTTTGATGTGGGAGAGCAGGATCGCATTCCCTTTATTGTGATGGAATACGTTCCTGGCAAAACCCTGGCCGAAGCCATGCCCCGCCGCATGGATGAAGTGATTCGCCTGGCGCGCCAGCTTTGCGCTGCCCTGCACCATGCCCACCAAAAGGGCTGGTACACCGGGATGTCAAGCCGCACAATGTGATGATCACCGCCGAAGGGGTCGCCAAGCTAATGGATTTTGGCTTGGCCCAACTGCTCGATAAACCGATGGAATCAGGTGATAGCTTTGCCGGAACCATTGCCTACATCGCCCCAGAGCAAGCCACCGGCGAACCGATCAATCACCTGGCCGATTTGTATGGTTTGGGCGTCACCTTGTATGAAATGGCAACCGGAACCGTCCCATTTACGGGCAACAGCGCCCAGATTTTGATCAAACATATTCAGGAACCGCCCCTGCCGCCCCGTGCCGGAACAAAGCCGTGCCCCGGCTCTTAATGAACTTATTCTGCACCTTTTGCAGAAAAAGCCCGAAAACCGCCCCCAAAGTGCGGACGAAGTGGAGCAGTTGTTAGAAATCTTGAACCATCTCTATCGTATGGAACCGCTTGAAAGGAGAGTTTAATCATGAGTGAAACCAGTGTAACGATGACGGTGCGACCCATTAACAACCAGGCCAAAGCAATTGATATTGCTGGCGACATGACCGCGGCCGCGGAAGATATGCTCAATGAAGCGTTCGCCCAGGCCAGCCACAATGGCACGAAGGCCATCGTTCTCAACTTTAGCGATCTCTCCTACATGAACAGTTCGGGCATTGGCCTACTCGTCACCATGCTCATTCGCACCCAACGCCAAAAGCAGAAGCTCCTGGCTTATGGCCTCACCGAGCATTATCAGCAAATTTTTGAGCTGACCCGCCTCAACGAAGCCATTGGCATTTATAGTGATGAAGCGGCCGCGTTGGGAGCCGTCAACTAGTAGTCAGTCGTCAGTAGTCAGTACAATTCACCAATACACCCATAACCACAGGTGCGGGGAGCATCTCGATTTCGTTCAATTGCATAACCTGTTTCATGAGCTAACGTCTCAAGGGCGCGGCAAATGGTGGCTTGCCTGCTGGGGTCATATCTGGCCGCGTCCTGACTTGAAGGAGTCAAAAATGAGTAGCGACAATCCTCAAAATACCCCTCGTAATGCCACTAGTTGGGCGCAACCCATGGATAAATTAGCCGTCGGTGGCGTTCCCAATAGTGCTATCAATCTGAATGTGCAGGGCCGTCGCCTGACCGGCCCTCTCCAGGGCTTCGGCCAGATGTGGCAAAAAACGTACCGTATTCGCCTCGAAGGTGTCGCCATGACCCCAACGGAACTGATCCAAACCTGGAAGGCGAACTTCCCCCAATTTTGGCCCAAAGGCAACAACTTTTATGGGCCATTGCAGGGGGTTCAGCCCGGTGAGGTGGCCGTTTTGAACCTGTCTATGCCCGGTGGGGCCATGCTCTCCACCGGCATCCGCGTCATCTACGCCGACGACGAATCCTTCTCTTTTATGACACCGCAGGGGCACATGTTCGCCGGGATGATCACCTTCAACGCTTATGAAGCTGATGGAATCACCGTGGTGCAAATTCAGGCCCTGATTCGCGCCAGCGACCCACTTTATGAAATGGGGTTCCGCCTGGGGGTAGGGCACAAAATGGAAGACAAATTCTGGCATGACACCCTGCGTAACCTGGCGACCCATTTTGGGGCTACCGGGCAGGTAGAACAGAAAAACGTCTGTGTGGATAAGAGAATGCAGTGGTCAGAAGTCGGCAATGTGTGGCACAATGCCGCCATACGCACGGCGGTGTATATGCCGGTGCATCTGGTGAAGAAGCTTTTTGGTGCTAAAGGAACTCAGGGGAACTCAGGGAACTCAGGGGAACTCAGTTGAACTCTTAGCCCCCAACCTTTTTTGTGGGGTGAGAAAAAAAACGGACCCGAGGCAGAGATTTTCACAGGAAAAAAGAAAGACCATCCGGGTCCACACCGGGGGGATGTTTGCTTTGAGTTTATAGGCTGGAGTTCCAAGTTCCTCTTCCTATGAGTTCCCAGGTAAAAACATGAGTGAATTTGACGCTGTTATTGTTGGTTCTGGCCCAAATGGCCTCGCGGCCGCGATCACCTTAGCGCGTGAAGGGTGGCGTGTCCTCGTGCTGGAAGGCAAAGAAACCATCGGCGGGGGGATGCGCTCCGCCGAGTTGACCCTGCCTGGGTTCATCCACGACATCTGCTCCTCCATTCATCCCCTCGGCTTAGGCTCACCCTTCTTCCGCTCCTTGCCCCTGGCCGAATTGGGGCTGGCATGGGTCCACCCCACCATTCCCCTGGCGCACCCGTTTGACGATGGGCACGCGGCCGCGCTCCATCGTTCTATTGAGCAGACAGCCGAAACATTGGGCCGGGACGCGGCCGCGTACCAACAACTCATGACCCCCCTCGTGCGCGACTGGGAAAAGTTGATGCACGAATTTTTAGGCCCATTGCGGCCGCCGCGTTACCCCTTCGCCATGGCCCGTTTTGGTTTGAACGCCCTCTGGCCCGCCAAAACCCTGGCCGAATGGCGGTTTCGGGATGAAAAAGCGCGTGGTTTTTTCGCGGGACTGGCGGCACACAGCATCATGCCCCTGGACTGGCTCACCACCTCAGCGTTTGGCCTCATGCTCGGCATCCTCGGCCATGCCGTCGGCTGGCCCATGCCCCAAGGCGGCACCCAACAAATCGCCAACACCCTGGCTCGCTACCTGGAATCGCTGGGCGGGTGCATTCAAACTGGCACAATGGTTCGCTCTTTGCGCGAATTGCCCCCCGCTAAAGCCATTCTGTTAGATGTAACCCCGCGTCAGGTACTGCACATCGCCGGAGACGAACTTCCCCCTGGTTATCGTCGCCAATTACGCAACTACCGCTATGGGCAAGGGGTCTTCAAAATAGATTACGCCCTTTCAGAGCCAATTCCCTGGCACGCGGCCGCGTGCCGCCAGGCCGGAACAGTCCATATTGGGCCAACCTTAGCCGAAATTGCCGAGGGGGAAAAAGCCATCTGGCAGGGGCAACACCCAGAGCGGCCTTATGTGTTGGTCGCTCAACACAGCCTGTTTGATCCGACTCGTGCCCCGGCAGGCCAACAAACCGCCTGGGTCTATTGCCACGTCCCCAACGGCTCCACCACCGACATGACCCAGGTCATCGAGAACCAGATCGAACGGTTTGCCCCTGGCTTCCGCGACTGCATTCTGGCTCGTCACACCATGACCAGCCATGAGTATCATCATTACAATCCTAACTATGTGGGGGGAGATATTAACGGCGGGGTACAAGATTGGCGACAACTATTCACCCGGCCCGTACCACGCCTTAATCCATACACGACACCGCTCAAGAACCTTTACCTTTGTTCCTCTGCCACGCCACCGGGAGGCGGGGTGCATGGTATGTGTGGTGTCTTTGCGGCGCAGGCAACCTTAAACCGCAACAGGTGACAATACCACCCGTGTTATTTCTGAACGATTCCTTTGTATGTTCCCTGGCTGGATCAAAACAAAACTGACGGGGCTTGTCCTTGGGGCAAAAATTTCCCCGCAGACTTGTAGGGTGAGCCTGGCCGCTGACTGTAGGCCATTGGTGTACAGTCAGCGACCAGGATTATTCCTGGCGTAACTGGTAGGTTACACTGCCAAAGGCGAGCCAGAGCAGAATGGCGGCCATGACCAGCCCCAATCCCATCATGTTTGCCCCCTGCCACAACCAGGTGATGCCCGTTTCGTCAAAGCGAAAAGCCAGCAAGCTCAGGCTGATAAAAATCGCCAGGGCTAAAAACAGGTTTTTTTGGAATAACAGTCGTTTCGTTCTCTCAAAACTTTTCATTTCATCATCCTTTGTCAATGGAATAGTGATGGGTTCAAGCGTCATGGTTTGTGACGCCTGTTCGGCTAACGAGGCCAGTTGGGGATCGGTGGCGAGAAATTCCTCGACCAGGGCGCGGGAATCGTCGCTGAGTTCATCGGCCAGGTAAAGGGGTAGCAAATCGAGGATGACGTTGCGGGTGATATGCATGGTTAAACTATCTCCTTCAGGCCGGATGCCGCCAGTTTGAGCCGCACCCGATGAACTTTGACCTTCGCGGCCGCGACCGTTACCCCCGTTATCTGGGCAATGTCGGTATACGACAATTCATGCTGGGCATGTAACATAAACACAGTACGATCCACCTCGGGTAGGGCCTGGAGCAATTGCCCCACCTGCTGTAAAGTGAGCCGCTCGGCCACCTGCGTTTCCGGCACGGCTTCCCTATCCACTTCCGTTTCCGCCAGAGCCTGCCACCGTTGCGCCTTCTGCCGTTGTTTCAGATACAGGTGGCGGGCAATCGTCAGCAGATAAGCCTTTACCGTCTCCACCTGAATCCGTTCCCGTCCCACCCACGCACGCACAAACGTTTCCGAGGTGATGTCTTCGGCATCGGCCTGATGGCCGGTAAGCCAATAGGCGAAGCGGTAAACATCGGCGGCGTGAGATTCGTACAGGTCGTGGAAGGTGATCATGCTGTGTCTCTACGAATAATATCCAGAGGAGAGAAAAAAGTTACAAGGTTGGTGAAATTCGTAGGGTACAGGGTTTTCAGGTCTGGTTATGGCTGGAAAATTGGCTTAACATAGCGTAAGGTGATTTGGTAAAGGGTGGGTTTCAGTTAAGAGGAAGAAAATAATTAATCGGTGAATTGGTGAATTGTTGAATGATTAACGAGGGGATTGGTAAATCGCCCCGTGGACGATGGACACAATCGCCTTACAGATTTGTAAGGTAAATCTAAACCATGCCGCTCATTTCAGCGGCGTGCTAACTGTCTCGACGCACCCCGCACCCCGCCATCTATGTCATCATAGGGCATCCCAATGAAGCAAAACGACGGTGAGACATGCCTGGCCCTTTTGGTGACACTTTTCACGAAGGGTGGCGTAATGAAAGCGTAGCGTGATCAACCGCTTTGAGTTTTTTGCAGTTACAGGAAATAATGCCACCAGGAGAGCCAGCCTTGTGCCTGCCGATTCAAGCGTAAGGAGTAACTAAAATGCTCAAACGTTCCCTCGTTCTTGTCCTTGGT
>JADJUV010000085.1 GCA_016716885.1 Candidatus Trichofilum aggregatum
CCGAACACGAATACAGCATCAGCCGTTCCCTCATCCGAATTCAGTACCCGTCCACCCTGACGCCCCTAAACGCACCAACCCTGGAAGGTGTCGCGGCCGCGCTGGAAACGGGTCCAGGCAGTGCCAGTTTCACCATGCCAGAGATTGAACCGGATACGGGCGTGAGTGTAACTTCAACCTTCCCGTCGGGCAGTTTGGTGAATCAACCCCCGGTCTGGCAATTGGAGCAGGAACAGTCTCAATCGGCCACGAACGCAGCCCTGCCTTTTGGGTTGGTCGCGGCCGCGTTGACAACCATTCTCGGTCTACTAGGCGTGGCCGGTATAGTGCAGAGTTTCCGTCGCCCCAAACCCTATGCCGCCGATGTTGAGGCCACACCGTTGGTAACAACACCACCCGGCTCTACTGCGCCTGCCCTGGTTGCCCGACTCATTAAGAGCGGTACCCCCTTCCTCGGTACCCTCTTTGATTTGGGACAGCGAGGTGTGTTACGCATTGAAGAAGGGGCGAAAAAGTGGGGGAGCCGCACGTTTGAGGTTGTACGTCAGCCGGTTGAGGCCGGTCTTGCACCCCATGAACAAGCCTTTATGCAGGCCCTCTTCCGCAAAAGCAAGCATGAACGGGTCGCCCTGACGGAAATTGCTTCTCTGGCCTATAGTCAACCTTACACCCAGGCGCTGGATGCAGAAATCATGAGCGCAGGTTGGTTGGATGCCCCGCGCATCCAGCAACGCAACCGCTTTTTGGTCCTGACCTGGCTGGGTTTTGGTATTGGCCTGGCTATTTTTTTGGTTGGATTGCTGTTGAGTGGTTCCTCTTTAGAGACGAGAATAGTGGGTGTAACGTTGGTAGGGGGTGGAATCGGTCTGGGGCTGACCGGATTCATCGGGGCCATCATGGTGATAGGCATTTCCACGCTGACGCCCGAAGGTGAACAGCAAGCGCGCGCGGAATCGGTTTAAGGGGTATCTGCACACGATCACACGCGGCCGCGAACTTGCTGTCGGCCCCGATATTTTTGAAGGGTATCTGCCCTATGCGGCCGCATTCGGCATGGCCACGGAATGGGGCAAATATTTCCAGCAAATCGGGCATGTGCCTGTTCCTGAGTGGTTCGAAAGCCTGCACAGCCGCCTGGATGATGGCAGTTTCATAGCGGTGATGGCGGCCATTACAGCGGTTGATACCTCGTCTGCGGCCGCGACCAGTAGCTCCAGCGCGTCCAGCGGCGGTTCAAGTGGCGCCGGGTAAATTCCCGGTGGAGCTTGTTTTTGCTCGTTATACCACCAGGCCAGCACAAACGGCAAGAGCGGCTAGTCGAGTAAAAAAGGTCTGTCTCTCGTATAGGCTGGTAGCCGGTTGCGAATTTCTTCCTAACCTTCGGATGGGGTCCCTTACGGGACATCGAGAGAGGCAATGATCATCTCCCCTACTTGCTGAACAGTGCCACCCAGGCTGTATTCAGCTTCGCAGTGGTTGGCCCCCGTGAAAATAAAGCCAAACTCTAGCTCGCCCCGCGCAATGTTGGCTTGACCCTCACTCCGTGCCATCGGGGAAGATACACACGCCATATTGGCTGCCATCCGCGGCCGCGCGAATTTCCGACACAAACCCCTGTTCCTGGCAAAAGGCCGAAGCAGGGTTGGGCATATCTGCCACCGGGCTGTCCGTAGGAACGACCGCTCCTGCTTCATCCGGGGTGGATGTCGGCTGAGTTTGTGGTGCTGTGCAAGATGCCAGCACGATCAAAATAAGGGTAAAGGTCATGATCTGTTTCATATTAACACCTCATCTGGCCCCGCCGCCAGGGTTCCCCCAGGGGGTCAGGGGGATGGTCTTCCGACTCAATCTACGAAGGGCTTAGGCAAAGTGGGGCGAGTCTCAGTTCCGTAGATTATTTAATCCTTGATCCTTAGTACCTTACAAATTCATTTCTTGTATGGTTAGCAAGAAGTTTAACCGCAGATTTTGGGGATTAACGCTGATTTTAATCTGCGAAAATCTGCGCTAATCTGCGGATAAAATTTCTGGTTTATCCAGGTTAGGGATAAACGGGTAGTGACAAACCTCATATTTTTCAATCACATAGATCACTAGGAGTGACCTTGTTTCACTTTTACTATGTAAAAAGCAATTCGTGTATGTGCATGTGGGCCGCAGACACAAACCAGTACTCTTCACAGGGTAAGGAGGTTGTCATGAAAAAGTTAGACAAGGAACAATTTGTCAACGAATGCATTAAAGACGGGCCACAGTCAGCCATGGAGAAAATGCTGTTGCACGAATATTTACAAGGAAAGGGGTACCAACTGGCAGACTTACAAGGATTACCTGAAGCACAAGTGAAGGCTCTCATGACAGAAGCCTGTCAGTACGCATCCTTGAGACTGGCCCAGGTAGAGTCAACGGCTCATTTGCGTGAGAAGATTCATGTGCCAGCTTGAGGTGTACTAGAGAAGGAAGGGCATTATGACCTGGAGATCAGTTCTTAACGGTGATCCTCTTCCCTGGCTATTGGAACCCGATCCGGAAAATCCGGGGGTGCGTTATTTTGCTTTAACAGAGTTGTGGGCGCGGCCGCATGATGCCCCCGACGTTATCGCCGCCCGGAAAGCCGTCATGACAGGTGGCCCCGTTCCCCTCATCCTATCCCACCAAAAGCCAGATGGCCGTTGGAGCGAGGAAATTGGCCCTGGCTACTATCCCAAATATACGGGAACCCTCTGGTCAGTGATCTTCCTGGCGCAACTGGGGGCTGATGGCCGTGATCCACGGGTTCGAGCTGGTTGTGACTATGTGCTTGAACACGCCCGCTCGTCCTATGGCGGTTTGAGTGCTGATGGCAGACCCAGCGGTATGATCCATTGCCTGCAAGGCAACGCGGCCGCGGCCCTGCTTGACCTGGGCTGGTGGGGAGACGAACGGCTGGACGTGGCCCTGGATTGGTTGGCACGAAGTATTACCGGTGCAGGGATCGCGGCCGCGGAGGATAAGGATGCCCCTGAGCGCTACTATCGCAGCGGCAACAGCGGGCCAGGGTTTGCCTGTAGTGCCAACAACCACTTGCCTTGTGCCTGGGGCGCCGTCAAGGCTATGTTGGCTCTCAGCAAAGTGCCAGAACCCGAGCGCACCCCGGCTATACAGGCAGCTATCACCCAGGGAATGGAATTTCTCTTAGGTTGTGATCCTGCGGTTGCCAATTACCCCATGGGCTTCGCCACCAAACCCAGCCGCAGTTGGTTCCAGTTCGGTTATCCCCTCGGTTATGTCACGGATATTTTGCAAAATCTGGAAGTATTAACGGCCCTCGGTTATGGCAATGATCCCCGTCTGCAACCTGCGCTAGCTCTCCTGTTGAGCAAACAAGACGCTCAAGGTCGGTGGAAGCTGGAATACACCTATAACGGCAAAACCTGGGCCGAGGTGGAACAGAAAGGACAGCCCAGCAAATGGGTTACGTTGCGGGGTTTGCGTGTGTTACGCCAGCTTCAATGGTAGATTGAGAGCAGGTAAGATTTTCTAACAAGTTCTGCACCCGGTCATTCTGAGGAGTCCGCGACGAAGAATCCCTGACGACTTGCCCTTTCAGGCTATGGGGATTGTTCGCTCCCAAGACTCCGCTACTCAGAAACAAGGCGAATTCGTGTCCGGAGCCGAAGCTTTAGCCGGTCAGCGCTGACTCGCTAAAACCTCTACGCCGAAGCGTATTGAAGAAGCAGTTCAGCACGGAAGCATGGAAGCCTGTCAGCATTTCCACTCATGCCCACGGTCTCCGTGGGCATGTCATTCTGGACGCTCTGCGTCCTGGGCGCGGAGCGCCCAAGAAGATTCCATTCCACGCGGAGCGTGGAACGAGTTGGTTGCTGAACTGCTGACAGGCTGAATTGCTATCAGGCTAAAGGAATCACAATGTCAATCAATTTATTCCTTCTGGACGGGAAGGTAGCGTTGGTGACGGGGGCGACGGCGGGGCTGGGGAGACGGTTTGAGCATGTGCAGTGTGACCTCGCGGCCGCAACACCCATCACACTCACACCTTTTTTCCAAGCGAAGTCCTGGAAAAGATGTAGTACCTAACGAGTTAACTGCTTATACAGTTAGCAAGAAAGAGGTTACACAGAGATTCACAGAGGAAGCGGAGAGGTTCACAGAGAAAAAGCCAAGACCGTTTTTATAACTCGGTGTATCTCTGTGCCCTCTGTGTTCCTCTCTTGTTTCTGGCTTGTCCAGGTTAGGGTGAAACTGGGAAGTTGTATTTTTACGAACCCTTAATCCAGAGGTGCGTTAAAATCGCCAGACGCCCGTTTACCTTCTCACCTGCTCTGTTATGGGCATACCTAACTCGGCCAGGATTTTCTTGACCTGTTTTAGTGATTCTTTGGATATGACCGCCAGGGCACGGTCTTGGGTGGTGAAGGGGTGGAGATGCGGCCGCAACCCCGCATGTTTCATCAGTTCGTGCAACGCCTCTTTATCCCGAAACTCCACTAACGTGAGGGTTTCCACCGCGGCCGCGCCATAATACCCGCCCCACGCCTTAATCTGGGTCACCAGGCTCTCCGGCAAACCCCCTCG
Organism: Candidatus Trichofilum aggregatum; assembly: GCA_016716885.1. Lineage (GTDB taxonomy): Bacteria > Chloroflexota > Anaerolineae > Promineifilales > Promineifilaceae > Trichofilum > Trichofilum aggregatum. Next base: position 4,576 of record JADJUV010000085.1, read on the forward strand.
GTTGAGGCGGGTCAGTTCGGCCAGAATCGCTTCCACCTTCTTCTTGCTTCCCCCCGCCTGCTGAATTTTCTTCTCCGTAATTTGCCAGCGACGTGGCTCCGTTTCTTCCGCCAGACGGCTAACGCGGCCGCTTACATGCAAACCTGGCACCGCATGAACCGCCTCTACCCGGCCCTGCGCATCAATAACCACACTGTTATCGGCCGCTTCCGGGGTGATGGTTGAAACGGCTGGCAACAGTTCAGCCGCCAACAAAGCCGCCACGACCGGTTTTTTCTTGCCTGTCACCAACGCAATGTCGGGTGTAAGCGGCCGCGCCAGAAATTGGCCGATTTCTTTTTGGGCCATCAACTGGGTGAGCAGATCTGAGTTGATGGTTTGTACCAGCAGGGCCGATTGCCGGAAGACGATGCAGTTATGGTGGGCGCCCCACTCTTCTAGGGAGCGGTGAACATTTTGGGGCAGTGTTTGCCCACTGACTTCTGTGAGAAGGGCGATGATCTGGGGCACGGTAAAACCGGCCTGTTGGGATGCATAAACGGATTCACGGCTAAGTTGGTACTCTACCACCCCACGATCCACTTTTTGCCGGGCGGCAAATAAGTCTAGCTTGGCTAACATGGCGAGCGGCACGGGACCCAGGGCAAGGAGTTGAAAGTTGGGTTGGATGATCAGTCGGCCTTCATCTTGGGTGGTAGATGTGTCAGGTGAGAGCTTGCCAAACGCGGCCGCGGCCAGGGGTGTAAGACGAAACACGCCCCACTGATTTTTCGCGGCCGCGGCTTCTGACTCATACCCTAATTCCACCAGGCCCAGGGAGAATAAGAATGTTTCAATGACACCTTTGACAAACTGTTCTTCAATCCCTTGTAACTTTTGCGTGAAACCCTGGCGATCCCCGTAATAATAAATTCCGAAGCCGTAATAACCACTCCCATACCTCTGTTTTTCTACATCGGTTCGGTAGGCAAAAAGGAAATTATTATCATGGTTCTGCATCTCTTCGAGGAGTGTATCCACTTCAAGCCAGGCATTGAGCGGTTTATTCTTTAACCGTTCCATCATCAAATGCCGGGCCGGAACCAATTTGGGAAAATACCCCAGCCCATCCGGGGGAAGTTCATTTGTTTGGGTTAGATTCATCTGGGCGGCCAGGTATTTTTGCACCATCTCCGTTTGTGAGAGTTGCCAGAAAGCCGCTCCTTCCAGGCGATCTTTTTCTGGTACTTCCAGCAAGTTCGCCTGGTTCCGTACCAGTTCCAACTCTTGTAACATGAGCCGGAGCAAATAAAGATGAGGCATCTCGTCTTCCTGGCGTGCCGTATCCAATGTTGCATCGGGAAACAATAACTGGCTGTTGATCTGCTTGAGATTTCTCTTGCCTACAAATCCCGATTTCAACAGTGGGATTGGCTCCCGGCGCACAAAATCCCAGTACAAATACAACTCGCGGAAAAGCAGATCAGGGGAGCCAATCCGTGTAATTGATGGAAGCCACGTCTCTTTGAGGGGTAATGGGGCTGGCTCTGGCAAATGTTGCTGGACAAAAGGGGGAATATACAAAGTAGAGCCGGGGTTTAATTCAAACTTGTAACTATTACTGTAATCGCTTTCATCCCGGTAGCTAAAAACCAGACCATGATACGTCAAATAGGCCAATATATCTTCAAAATAATGGGTCTTGACGTAGGGGGAGCCGCTATAACTTTTTTCCGCCCCATAACCGGTTTTTTTACCGGATTTGGGTGACTCCTCGATGATACTGGCACGGAGCAGTTCGCGCCGCAGTGAGACGGCGGGCACAGGGCCTTGGCGATGCTGTATTCGTTCAAGCACCTGTTTCTCCAGAGGGGATAGATGCTTTAGTGAGGCCTTGATACGTGCTTCGGTGAAATATTCCTTTTCCATCAATATCATTAGAAGCCCTTTGGTGAGCTTCTTGTTACCTTGTTTGGTGGGCAGATTGGCCGCTTCGGCCAGAGTAAACAAGGATGCAGCATTATAGGTGTCGAGAAGGTTGAATTTGGCGCTAGTCATAGATGGTTATTTGTTACTGGACATGGGCGTTTTTTGTGCTGACCTCTGTTAAGCCGCTTTAGCGGGTTGGTATTAGCCCGCTAAAGCGGTCACTACGAACGAAGACTCTCAGATGATTATCTGAACATCTCTGTAGTAACGGGGCGTTGGTTACTGCTCTTCCACTTTGGGCGTATAACCCGCTTTCTGCAATTCGGCCTGGAGTGTTTCGATGGTGTTTTTGGGAATGAGCACCAGCCGGGGCGAGAGTTCGGCGATGATGTGTTGGTTGAGAGAAGTGACCGCTTTCATTTCCGCCAGGGCGTAATCGTCGGCCAGTTCAATGAAGCTGACTTGTTCGTATAGGCGTACCTGACCGTAATTCTCCCACCAGTGGCGCAACTGTTTGTCTATCGCTTTGGGAATGGCGGTTCTGAGATGTTCTTGCCACCCTTGTTGTAGTTCGGTCAGGGTGTGCCCGGCTTCAAAGGTATGATGGACTCGCTCTATGTCGAGCCGGTAGAGGAAGTGGCTGGGTTCGGCCTGAGCGAGTTTGGCAATTTGTTCCAGGAAACGGTGTCCCTGATGGGAGACGTGGGCCGGGTTGACCCGGATGTTCTCGTCGGTGATCTGAATGGCCGCGGCCGCAACGGGGGCAACTTTCGGTGACGGGCGCGCGGCCGCGACCTGGCTCACCGTCTCCGTTCTATCCCAGAACAAATCACCCAGCCCATGTAGACGAAAGGCCACCAACTTGCCTTCGGGGGTGAACACATCGGCCAGCCCTAACCAGTGCAGTGGCCCCGTAATTAGCCTACGAATGATCTCCCCCTGAAGCACATCCCACTGGGCCAGTTCTACCTTTTGGCCTTTGTAGGTGAAATGCCAGTGGAAGGGATTCATGTCAGTGTAATACTGAATGTTACGACCCCAGGATGTACTGTCAAAGCTGGGCCATAGTTGACGAAACAAGGGCGCCATACTCTCCCAGGTTATCCAACGATCATCCGGCAGACAGGCCAGCACCCGCAACGTTTGCTGGCGGGCCAACAGCCATTGTTCCTGAAGATGCTCGGGTTTAAAACGGGCGTTCACGCCCTGACGTTTGAGTTGAGTTCCGGTTTGGCCCGCAAAAGGAGATCGACCTCTTGCCAGGTGGTTATGTTGCGATAAGCGTGTAGTAAAACTGACTGCTGCTGGGCTGCACTGAGGTGCAAAAATTGATTCTTCACTTCCGACCAGATAGTGACTGGGTCACCCGGTTGGAACAAACCCACTTTTAGCATGAGGTGATAGACAAAATGAAGGTATTCTGCGTTGCCAATGATACCTGCCAGCGGTTGAGTTACGTCGTCTGGTAAGGTGAGTTCTGGTGCGGGCACAGTCAGAACAATATCCTTGGCCTTCGGATAGACGAACTGTTTCTGTTTGTGGGCCTGGATCAACTCCTGAGGGACGTATCCCCACGCTTTAAGACTCTGGTAGAGGCGCTCCAGGGTGGGACGGGGTTGTTGCGGCCGCAACGCGGGTGGTTTGTTTTGCCACAAGAGCATCAGTTGGGAGATGGCCTGAAGCAAGGCCCCAACATCGGCCGGGTGGTTGTGCTGGGATACCGGTACGAAAGGGGTTTCCTGGGCCTCCGGTAATTGTTCGGCCAGGAGTACGGATAGCGGCCGCATCAAAACGCCGGGTACAAAATCTGCCGGGTGATAATACGAGGAAAAATGCCCTGGCATGGTCAACCCTTTTTCCCGGAGATGGAAGAAGTAGTTATCCACTTTTTTGTACTGCTTAATGGGTCCCCAATGTTTGGCCAGACTCAAAATGGCGTCCCCAGTCACCATTGTGCTTTCCCTCATGAGGGCTACTGCCCACAAAACCTGGCGATGCTCTTGATTAAACGAGTCCACCGACTGCCGAATATTGTCTGGTTCAGTCAGCAGGCTCATCATTTGTGAGACCAGAGCGGCTTTTGTGTTGCCCTTCAGGGTCCAGCCAAGACCGTCGGCCAGGTCACGTAACTCCTGCATTTTGAATTGCTCCAGGTATTGAGCAAAGGCCTGCGACTGGTGCGTCTGCCGGGCGGCCCAGGTGAACTGAATCCATTCCGGTGGCTTATCCGGGGTGTGGCTGGGGGGATGAGCGATGGGTATCACTTCGAGTCCGTCTAGCATGTAGGCCGTGTGCGGCTCGACTACCTGGCGGAAGGTATGGGGCTGGCGTACCCATTTGAGCAGAACGGCAGCGATATGTTTGCAGAAGCCAGACCAGTCATCAGGGCAGTTACAGGTGGCCCATAATTCGCCTAATTCAACGCCCGTTTCTACTTCGAAACTATCATGGAAGGTGGCGCAGAGTTTGCGGCCGCGGTGTTCGGCCATCGTTAGCTGTTTGAGATACGGTTCCGCCTGCTGCAAAATGGTCCGATTCAGGCGACCCTTCACGTAGTTCTCATTAAGCGTTTCTAGTGTAAGCATAAAATTGCCCCATCCCCATTATTATTGTTTATCAGCCCTTCGCCCCTGGCAATCGCTTCGGTTCATAATCGGTCACCTCATCATCATACAAAATGAAATATTGATACCCCTGCTCAGTCAAAAACAGTTGCCGATTAGCGCTGAACTCCTGATCTTGCGTGTCTTTTGTTACCAGGGTGTAAAAATGGGCCATGTGATCACTGTCCGACTTGGGGCGCAAAATGCGTCCCAGCCGCTGGGCCTCTTCTTGACGACTACCAAAGGTGCCACTGACCTGGATCATCACATTGGCGTTGGGCAAGTCAATAGCAAAATTGCCCACTTTGGAGATGATGATGCGGTTAATTTCCCCCGTCTTGAACTGTTGAAATAGCTCTTGCCGCTTCTTGACGGGCGTTTGCCCGGTAATAATGGCAAACCCATACCGTTTTTCCAGTTCCGCTAACTGCTCCAGGTACATACCAATAATCAATACCTGATCTTCACGATGTTTGTCCAGAAGTTCATCCAGGACATTCATTTTGCGGGGATTCTCGGCGGCAACACGGTACTTCTCCCGAGGTTCGCTGGTAGCATAGATGAAGCGCAAATCATCGGCCAGGGGGATACGCACTTCTACCACATCGGCGGTGGCAATCCACCCTTGCCGCTCCAAATCTTTCCAGGGCACATCATACTTTTTGGGGCCAATGAGGGCGAACACATCTTCTTCGCGCTCATCTTCCCGCACCAGGGTGGCCGTCAGCCCTAACCGCCGCCGCGCCTGAAGATCGGCGGTGATGCTGAAAACGGGGGCGGGTAGCAGATGCACTTCGTCGTATATGATGAGTCCCCAGTTGCGCTCATTAAAGAGGCCAAAATGGGGAAACGCTTCCTCGGTGAAGGTATCTTTGCTGCTGCCGCGCTTGCGGTAGGTCATGGTTTGGTAGGTGGAGATAGTGACCGGGCGGATTTCTTTGCGCAGGCCGGTGTACTCACCTACTTCTTCGGCCGACAGGGTGGTTTTATCAATTAGCTCATCAATCCATTGGCGCACGGAGACGGTGTTGGGGGTGAGGATGAGGGTGTTGCATTGCATTTGGGCCATTACGGAGAGGCCAACGATGGTTTTGCCCGCGCCACAGGGCAGGACGATGACGCCGGAACCGCCATGTGCGGCTCCCCCGGCATAAAAAACTTCGCCAGCTTCGGCCTGATAATGGCGCAGGGAAAACGGCTTTTCGTGCAGGGTTCGCGGCCGCAACGCGAATGACAGCTCTTCTCCATCCAGATACCCGGCCAGGTCCGCTACCGGGTAGCCGATGTTGACCATCGCTTGTTTGATGTGGCCCCGCTGGGCCGCATTCATCAGCAGTGTATGCGCATCTAGCGGACGGATGATGTACGGTTTGAGGGACTTGTGGCGCGAAACTTCCACAATAAGGTGGGGATCATCGGAAACAAGATGAAGTTCGTGTCCTTCTTTGACCAGTTTGGCTCGACCATAACGGGCCATGTACTCGCGGATATCTACCTGGACGTTGTGGGGGAGGGGGTATTTGCTGTATTGCTCCAGCCCTTGCAGGATAACAGCCGCGGCAAGACCGGTCGCGGCCGCGTTCCAAAGCGACAGCGGCGAAATGCGGTAGGTGTGAACGTACTCCGGGCTTTTCTCGAGTTCGGCAAAGCGGGCCAACACATCACGAGCCAGCGGGTAAAGAGGGTTATCTACTTCTAGTAAAACGGTTTTGTCCCCCTGCACAATAAGGGGGTTCTGCGGGTTATAACTCATAATTCATCTCGGTTAGTGTAACATATCTATACAGGTACTCGTTCCACACGGAGCGTAGGAAAAAGTTCAGACACCTGTATAGATAAAGTGTAACTTAAGTTTAGCGTTCAGAGCGAGCGCTAGAGGATTTTCCAGAGTAATTCCGCCTCGCTCTTTCTCCTCTAGCGTTCAAGAAAAAGATTTTGTTTGTCGTGACCGCTTTAGCGGGCTAGCACCAGCCCGCTAAAGCGGTCACGACATACCAAGACCCCAAATGATTATCTGAATAGCTCTAGAGCCGCTCGATTTTAGCAGGATGAGCAAATGTTTTCGAGTAAGGATTGTAGCCGCTGTATGGGGCAAGCTGCCATCCTACCTGATGAATTTGCCTGCACTCTCGTCCATATTTATGATTACCTTGTTCACGACGAACTGATATATGAAGCGGATCATCCGAGGCGGGTGATCAACGAAGCAAATGGCGTATCTTCTCAATAACTTGGGTGGCTTGGTCAGGAGACCGGCCACAGCCCCGAAATATTGAGAAGTTACCAAAAAGAGAAGGAGTACCCTATCATGGTTAATGCAGATCGCTTCAGGGCGCAAAACCGTTTTGAGGAGCTGGCTGGTATAGATGATTGGCTGGTGCTGGATACTGAGACAACCGGACTTGAGACTTATGATGAAATTGTGAGTATTGCTGTTATTTCGGCGGCTGGAGAGGTGCTGCTCCATGAACTGATTCGCCCGGCCCAACCTATTTCACCCCAGGCCAGGGCGGTGCATGGAATTACCGATGAGCAGGTGGCAACCGCGGCCGCGTTTCCTGAGCTTTACCCCAGGCTGGCTGAACTATTAACAGGGCGGCGGGTGCTGGCTTACAATGCCAACTTTGACAGCAAGATGTTGCGGCAAACGTGTAAACGGTATGGCCTACCTGTGATTAAGGCGGAGTGGGAATGTGTTATGGAGCTGTACGCGGCCGCGAAAGGACAATGGTCCAGGCGTCACGGGTTTCTCTGGTGCAAATTAGGCGATGCCTGTCGGCGGGAACAGATTGTGGTAGACAGCGCCCATGAAGCCTGTGCTGATGCCCAGGCCACCCGGCGACTGGTTCTAGCCGTGGGAAAAAAGAAGTAACTCGACATTGGCGTTTTTTGTGCTGACCTCTGGAGACTAAGAGACTGAGAGATTAAGAGATTTCCAGAGGTCGTCCAAATTTTCGCCAGAGTCGAAGAAGTAAGTGGTACGGAACGAGAACGTGCATAGATACAAATCGGCAAAAATAGTGCTCGTGTTCTGTCAGTCAGGTAATGACGTCACCCCTTCGGCCCCAGCCATCATGGCCACGAGCCGCTCTTCGAGCAGGCCATAACCAGTGTGCCGAATTTCCAGAGGCAGCCCCAGGTAGGTGGCGATGCCTTCGGCCCGTTCCACTAAATCCGGGTCATGGTTTTGCACCATGTACACCAACCGTTGGTAGTGGCGGAAATAATCTTCCTTCAACTGGGGAAACCGATCCAGCCCCAACCCTTTGATGACCGTGCCGCGAAAGCCGCGCACCAGAAAATCAGTCAGGAAAAATGTACCCGGCTCCTCGTCCATGAGGTCGTGGAAGGTTTGGCCGCCGTACATTTCGTAGCAGTGAGGCCCCTCGATGCGCTCCAGGTTGTATTTGTTTAGCAGGCTGTCTAACGCGCCGCGTGAGCCGCAATCGCCAAAAACGACGATGACGCGGCTGTATTGGTCGCGGATAGCCAGGAAGCGTTTTTCGACATCGGGGGCGATGCGCTCCGGGTACATGTGATCAATGGCGGGGATGCCGATGACCTCGGCGTCCCAGCCGTGCCGGGTGATGATGTCTAGGACTTCGCGGGCCAGGGCACCGCAGATGATGAAGGCGGTTTTCATGATGGGTTGATTGCGGCCGCGTTCCGCCGCACATCCTGTTGAATGTCAATCAGTTGATTCAGGTGTTCGGTGTCGTGCTCCACAAGCATTTGTACCAGATAACGAAGTTTGGTAGCCCCTTGGGTTTCGTGCGTAGCGGGCCGTTGCCAGGCCCCGGGGGGTAACGCTTGCAGATAGTCTACGGTTTGGGTGCGGGCGGCGGCAAATTGGGTCAACAAATCAGGCAAAGGGGTGGTGGGTTGGATGGTCTCATCGGGGTGAATGGTGGGGAGGAAGGGGTTGTCGGTGGTGACGACGTGTTGCAGGCGGGCCAGGTAACGGACTTCTACGGTCAACAGATGGGCCAGGAGTTGGGTCATGGACCAGTGAGCGGGGGCGGGGGAGAGGGTCGCGGCCGCGGCAGTCACATTCTTCAGCATAAGCTGCAAATCGGCGGGCATAGCCGTCAGGGCCTCTAATAAAACGATCCGTTTACTCATTCATCAGCCGTCCTTCAGCACTATTTGTGGGAATGGTTCACAACCGCAATAATAGGCTGAAAACGCCGAATTGAGAAGTCGCTACTCGCAAAAGGGGGGGGGGGGTGGGGAGCGCGCGGGCGCCCGGCCCCCCCCGCCCCGGTCCCGCGGGGGGAGGGGAAGGGGGGGAAAAGGGGGGGGGGGGGGGGGGGGGGCGGGGCTCTGGGGGGGGGGGGGGGGGGGGGGGGTTACAACAACGAATTGAAGGAAGGAACGAATTAAAACCAACCTGTTGTCGCAGGGGGTATGGGGGCGTGAACGCCCACTCGCTACTCGCAAAAGGTTACATCAACGGATTGGGGAAAGGAACGGATTAAGACGCGTTGGCGGTGGGGTATGAACGCCCACTCGCCACTCGCTACTCGTGAGGGGTTACATCAACGGATTGGGGATTGGTAGTGGGGTGACAGCTTATGTGGCGCTGGTTGCAGAATTATCCGCATGGTTTGGAGCGAGCGTATCGGCTGACACACCGATTATTTGTGTGGCTGGACCCGGTGATCCGGCGGTTGGGGTATCGGCGGGTGGATGGTTGGTTGCGGCCGCTAGAGGAGTTCGGTAAAAGGGCGGTGTTTGACTGCCAAATGTGCGGGCAGTGTGTGCTCCATTCCACCGGTATGACCTGCCCCATGACCTGCCCCAAAAATTTGCGCAACGGGCCATGCGGCGGGGTGCGCCCCAACGGCCATTGTGAAGTGATCCCGGAGATGCCTTGCATCTGGGTGGTGGCGTATGAACGTTCGCAGCAGATGCCGGATTTTGGGCCAGAGATTAATCTCATTCAGCCGCCGGTTAACCGGCAGTTGGCTGGCTCGTCGGCCTGGATTAACATGCTGACCGAGGAAGACAAGAAGACGCCCCCGGGTTGGGTGAGCCTGCAAGACATTCGGGTGGAGTAAAGGTTGCCTATGTTGCCCATTGAACCCCCTTTTAAATCGGATGGTCGCCTGGAACGGGTGTTGCGGTCGGGGCGGTTTGCCGTGACGGCGGAGTTGAACCCGCCGGATAGTGCGGATCCGCAGGAGGTGTATGATGCCGCGCTGGTGCTGTCCTCGGTGTGTGATGCGATTAACGCGACGGATGCTTCCGGGGCGAATTGTCATATGTCCAGCGTGGCGATTTGTGCTTTGTTGACGCGGGCCGGGTATGCCCCGATTTTGCAGGTGTCGTGCCGGGACCGTAACCGGATTGCTATGCAGGGGGATGTGCTGGGCGCGGCCGCGATGGGTGTCTGTAATGTCCTTTGTCTCACGGGTGATGATGTGACGGCCGGGGATCAGCCCCAGGCTAAGCGGGTGTTTGACTTTGATTCTATCCAACTGCTCCGTACCATCAAGATTATGCGTGATGAGGGGATGTTTCTAAGCGGTCGCAAACTTAAGGTGCGGCCGCGCTTGTTTTTGGGTGCGGCCGCGAACCCCTTTGTGCCCCCCTATGATTGGCGACCGTTGCGTCTGGCGAAAAAGATCGAAGCCGGCGCCGACTTCATCCAGACCCAATATTGTTTCGATGTGCCCCGCCTGCGCCAGTTCATGAGCCGGGTGTGCGATTTGGGTTTACACGAAAAAGCGTTTATCCTGGTGGGCGTTGGCCCGTTGCGCTCGGAGAAAACGGCCGAATTTATGCGCACCAAAGTCCCCGGTGTGGTCATTCCTGATGCGGGGGTAGAGCGGCTACGCCAGACACCCGGCCCGCGCCAGCGGGAAGAGGGCAAACAAATTTGCATTGAAATCATCCAACAGGTGCGTGAAATGGCCGGGGTGGCCGGGGTGCATGTGATGGCCTATCGGCAAGAGGAGCTGGTGGCGGAGATTATAGAAGCAGCAGGTTTGTTGCCGCGGCCGCAGCGCACCGGTTTTGTGAGCCAGGAAATGTCACGACGGAGGAAGTAGAAGGAGACCCCCATGCCCCAAACAATTCTCAGTTCCATGACCAAAACCATCATCATCAGCCCTGAGCGACCCTTCACCATCATTGGTGAACGCATCAACCCCACCGGGCGCAAAGCATTGGCCCGCGAGATGGCCGCCGGTAACTTCAGTCGCGTCGAGAGCGACGCCCTGGCCCAAGTGGCCGCTGGTGCCCACATGCTCGATGTCAATGCGGGCATCCCCCTGGCCGACGAACCCGCCATCCTGGCCCAGGCCATCCAGATTGTCCAGGCCCTCACCGACGTACCCCTTTCCATTGATTCGTCCATTGTGGCCGCCCTGGAGAGTGGGTTGAGCGTGTACCAGGGCAAAGCGTTGGTTAATTCCGTGACGGGTGAAGAGGAGCGGCTGGAAATGGTGTTGCCGCTCATCAAAAAGTATGGCGCGGCCGTTATCGCCATTTCCAACGACGAAACCGGCATTTCCGAAGACCCGGATGTCCGTTTTGCCGTCGCTAAAAAGATCGTGGAGCGGGCCATGGATCATGGCATTCCCCGCGAGGATGTGCTGATTGATCCGCTGGTCATGCCGATTGGGGCCATGCGTTATGCCGGGCGGCAGGTGTTTCACATTGTACGCCGCTGCCGGGACGAGTTGGGGGTCAACACCTGCTGTGGGGCCAGCAATGTGTCGTTTGGGTTGCCGGGGCGTCCGGCCTTGAATGGAGCGTTCCTGGCGATGGCGATGGCCGCCGGGCTGACCTCAGCCATCACCAACCCCATGGAGCCGGAGATTAAGCAGGCGATTATGGCGGCTAATGTGCTGATGGGGCATGACGAGAATTGTCTGACCTGGATTCGGGCTACGCGGCAAGACGCGGCCGCGGCCGCGGAAAGTGCTGGCAGTGAAGGCCAACGAGACCGTCGCGAACGACGGCATAGGCGAGATGGTTAGGCCATATTTACGAAGGCGGGGGTTATGGTTTATGCCAGGCGTCCGTATTCGTTTGTCACCGGAAACCCCACCCCTAATCCCGCCCCCAGGGGCGGGGAACTTTTTTAGGCGCAGTTTTTCGGGGCATTGCCCCGAAAAACTGCGCCGTTTGTTTTAGGGGATGGGTCTTGAGACTCAATTTGTCTGAGAGGGAGATGGCAGTATGGGTAGGGCCTTACGAAGGCGGGGGTTATGGTTTATGCCAGGTGTCCGTATTCGTTTGTCACCGGAAACCCCCACCCCTAACCCCGCCCCCAGGGGCGGGGAACTTTAGGCGCAGTTTGTTTAGGGGCGAAGCCCCGAAAAACTGCGCCGTTTGTTTAGGGGGATGGGTCTTGAGACTCAATTTGCCTGAGCGTGAGGTAAAGCGGTATGAGTGGGTTTTTTGGTGAGAACCTCTGAAGATTAAGAGCGTGAGCGAGCCAGAACTTCTCCCAGGTTGCTATAATTTGCGCCATCCTCTCGTTAGCCAGCCCATTAAGGAGAAAAGGCATGAAAGAGTTGAACCCCGACCAGAAATATTTTGTGGAAGAGTTCTATGATGATTACCGCCAGGGGCTGATGTCCCGACGTGAGTTTATTAAGCGGTTAGCGTTTGTTACTGGCAGTATGGCCGCTACGGTAGCGACAATGGGGCTGATCGGTTGCTCGGCTGAGGAGATGCCTGACCCCACGGAACCTATGCCCGCACCAGTTGTGCCTACCACCCAGGCCAGTGAAACCGTGGTAGGTAGTGACGCGGCCGCGAACCCTACCACGGCTGCCCTCATCCCCGTCCCTGGGGCACAAAGCCCCCTATCCGTCCCCGAAGGCGACCCCTCTGTCTGGACCGAAACTGTCACCTTCCCCAGCGAAGGCGACACCATCAACGCCTATCTGGCCCGCCCCGCCATCGATGAAGCCATCAACCCGCTCATCCTGATCTGTCACGAGAACCGAGGGCTGACACCACACATCGCCGACGTGGCCCGTCGTTTTGCCCAGGCCGGTTATGTGGCCCTGGCGCCCGATCTCCTCAGCCGCGAAGGCGGTACGGCCAACCTGGATGCCGCGCAAGTACCTGGTTTACTGGGCGAAGCGGGCACCGAGCGTCATGTGGCCGATTTTCTGGCCGCGTATGCCTACGGCCAGGGGCTTGCTTTTGTGGATGGTCAGCGCGTGGGTATGACCGGGTTTTGTTTTGGCGGTGGCATTACCTGGGATGTGGCTACGCGGCTGCCCCAACTCCGTGCCGCCATCCCCCTTTATGGCCGCTCACCTGATCTGGCCCAAGTTGCCAACATTGAGGCCGCCGTCATGGTGGTTTATGCCGAATTAGATAGCCGGATTACCGGCGGCCGCGAAGCCGTGGAACAGGCCTTGCAAGCTGCGGGTATCATCTACGAGATCAAGGTGTATCCGGGGGTGGATCATGCCTTCCATAATGACACCGGTTCCCGATACGTAGAGGCCCAGGCTACCCAGGCGTGGCAGGACACCTTGGGCTGGTTGGCGGCTTATGTGTAGGGGTGGACGAAAGACAGGTGCGAAAGGTACAGCCTATGCCCAATAACCTGATCATCAGACCCGCTGCGGTGGCGGACGCGGCCGCGCTCACGCGTCTCAACCTTCTCTTTAATGGCTCTAGCAACCCGGCCGAAGTAATGGCCCAGCGGCTGGCCGATCCCCGCCAGGTTGAAACTGCCCTCTTGGCCGAAATAGGCGGCGAGATAGTCGGGTTTGCTGGTTTGCGCCTGATTCCATCGCTCTTTTACCCGGAAACGCTGGCCGAGTTAACGGAGTTATTTGTCGAAGAAGCGTATCGGCGGCAGGGGGTAGGGCGGGCACTCATCGCTGTGGTTGAGCAAAAGGCCATTGAGCGTGGAGCCAGCGAGCTTTTGGTGTTGACGGATAGTGACAACCAGGAAGCGCAAGCGTTGTACTATTCTTTGGGTTATGGGGCTTATGCCGATGAGCCATTGGCTCTGCACAAAAACCTGGCCGAGACACCCACGAGTGAACAAAGTTTCCGACAAGACGTATAATAAAGAAGTCTTTAGGATTTCGTGGGGTGAAACGTGATGCGTGATACGTGACCAGAGAAGCATCACGTATCACGCATCACGGCCTGTCAACCCCTGAATTCCCAAAGAGCCTAAGAAACTTCACGCCAAGGACGCCAAGGCGCCAAGGGAAAACCTTGGCGGGCTTTACGCATTAGCGTGACATAATGTTAATGTCGGTAAGTCTAATATGCCTATGACAACGTCCACCTCTCATTCTCTTGACCGTGCCTTTCTTACGCGTTTTGCCTGGCTTTCTCTGGGGGCGGCTATTTTCACCATCTTGCTGAAAGCGGCCGCGTACTGGCTGACCGGCTCGGTGGGTTTGTTATCGGATGCGCTGGAGTCGTTTGTGAACCTGGCCGGGGCGGTGATGGCGTTGGCTATGTTGACCATAGCCGCCCGCCCCGCCGATGAAGACCACGCTTATGGGCATAGTAAGGCCGAATATTTTTCCAGCGGGGTAGAGGGGACATTGATATTGATCGCGGCCGCGAGCATCGCCTATGCCGCCATTCAACGTCTCATTACGCCCCAACCCCTGGAGCAAGTTGGACTAGGTTTGGGCGTATCTGTTGTGGCTTCACTGATTAATCTGGGCGTGGCCCTGGTGCTCAAACGAGCCGGTACACAATACCAATCCATCACCCTGGAAGCCAATTCCCGCCATTTAATGACCGATGTCTGGACCTCGGTGGGGGTCTTATTGGGTGTGGGGGCGGTTGCCCTGACCGGTTGGCAACGACTTGATGCCATCGTGGCGATTCTCGTGGCTATCAACATCGTCTGGTCGGGTATCGGCATTGTGCGCCAATCCGTGCTGGGGCTAATGGATACGGCTCTACCCCTGGCTGAACAGGCTAAAATCCAGGCGGTGCTCGATCCTTACATACGAACGGGCATAGAATTTCACGCCCTACGAACCCGTCAATCGGGGTCCAGGCGGTTCGTCTCTTTTCATGTGCTGGTTCCCGGTTTGTGGACGGTGCAACACGGCCATCAGATTTTGGAGCAGATTGAGGCTGAAATTCGGCGCACCTTGCCCAATGCCACCGTTTTTACCCATCTGGAATCGCTCAATGACCCGGCTTCCTGGGAAGACATCCAACTAGATCGGGCGGAAAAAGGCGCTTGAGAAAATGAGTTTGCGAGTGGGCGAGTCTGCGAGTGAACGCTCACTCTCACTCGCTACTCGCCACTTTCATCCTTCCTGGTGTGCCCCTCCTATGAGGAACTGCTACGAAAATAGCCACTGAAGAAGGATACACGGATACGAAGGAACACGGATTAAGAAGGAGTTCCTAGAGTTCCTCTGAGTTCCTAGAGTTCCGCTGAGTTCCTACGAGTTCCCAGCGGTTTTCATCCTTCCTGGTGCGCCCCACCCATGAGGAATTATGTTGAACAAATTCCTTAACCTTGATCGGCAATATCGCCAGCCCACGGGTTTGTTGGGTCGTTATATAGGCCGCCAAATGGCCCGTGATCATCTGCCGGAAAATGAGTGGACGGTCGAGTTGTTACAGCCCCGACCTGATGATCATATTCTGGAAATTGGGTTTGGGCCGGGTGTGGCGATTGAACAGTTGACGCACCATGTGCCTCAGGGACGAATTGTAGGGGTTGATTTCTCCAGAGCGATGGTCGCGGCCGCGGGCCGTCGTAACGCTCAAGCGATTAAGCGCGGTCAGGTGGCATTGCATTGGGCGGATGTGACGCAGTTGCCTCTTGGTGATGCCTCGTTTGATAAAGCCTATAGCATTCATTCCATCTACTTCTGGCCGCAACCAGAAAAAGCCTTACGCGAAATCAAGCGGGTGCTGAAAGTGGGTGGGTTGTTGGTGCTTACCGTTTTGCCAAAGGAGAAATGGCAAGCCGCAAGCCCTGCAACCCCAGTCGGCACCCCGGAATGTATCCCTTACACCGGTGATGAACTGGTGCATCTGTTGCTGTCGGCGGGGTTTAGCCCTACCCGGATTGAGGTTGACACTCAGGCAGAATGCCCATCGAATTACAGTGTTGTAGGGCTAAAGTAGGGTGGGTTGTTGGTAGTTCTTTATACCTGGAGAAAAGGAAAGTTATGTTTATTACCAGTGGTGAGGCACAACTGTTGACGGTTTCTTTTGGCCCAGGGCCACGAACTTTGTTGGCGTTTGGCGGTTGGGTGGGGAGCTGGGAATTATGGGCACAGCCCTTTATCACCCTGAGCCAGACCTGGCGCACTGTAGCCTATGATCACCGAGGGGCCGGGGCCACCCTCTGCCCTGTCAGTTCGATTACCATGACCAACATGGTAGATGATGTTTTCGCGGTGATGGATGCCCTGGCAATTGAGCAATGTGTTCTGGCCGCTGAATCGGCTGGCGCGGCTGTAGCCTTGCAGGCCGTTTTGCAACACCCGGAACGATTTACCGGACTCGTGATTGTAGACGGGGCGTATTATCGTCTGCCTCAGACTGGCCCCAGTCCATTTGTGCAGGCTTTACGCACGAATCACGAAGCGACGATGAAACAATTTGTCAACACTTGTGTGCCGGAACCTGACAGTGCGGCCATCAAACATTGGGGACGGCAAATTGTGATGCGCTCACCGCAAGCGACCGCGATTCAATTGTATGAAATTATGGATGGGGTTGATCTGCGGCCGCATGTCCATCGCATCACCGTCCCTACCCTCATTTGTCAGGGGGAAGTTGATGCTCTGGTGCCATTGGGTGATGCTCAGTGGTTGGCTGACCAGATACCCGGTAGCTATCTGCATGTTTTGCCAGGGGCAGGGCATGTACCTACAATGACGCGGCCGCGTGAAATTGCGGCCGCGATCAACCAGTTTTTTGACCCCATCTCCATCGCTCACTAGAATTCTGATTGCCAGACCGATTAAATGGAGAGCTGTCAGCATTTCAGCATTTCAGCCTGTCAGCATTTCAGCTTTTTCGCTGACTCGCTGACTCGCTGACTCGCTGACTCGCTGACTCGCTGACTCGCTGACTCGCTGACTCGCTGACTCGCTATTTTCACCGGAGAACAAAATATGAAAATCCTCAAAACGACGGCCATTCTGCTAGGCGCGGTTGGACTTTTGCACCTGGGAGCGAAAGCGGCCGCGAACCTGATTCAAAAAAACCCCGATCCCTATCCCTTTGAGCAGTTGCGTCAGGAACCACCCGGCGAAACCGTCTTCATTCGGCGCGCCGATGGTACCCAAATACGAGCGAAGGTCCAGGGCACAGGGCCGACTGTTGTTCTGGCCCATGGGTTCGCTATTTCTTTGCTGGAATGGAACATTTTGTGGGTATCGTTACAGCAGGCTGGTTACCGGGTTATTGCCTTTGATCAGCGGGGGCACGGCCAATCTACCATCGGTACAGATGGCCTTAGTTCGGCGACAATGGCCGGGGATTACAAAGCTGTGCTGGAGCATTTTGACGTGCGCGAGGGGATTTTAGTCGGCCATTCGATGGGCAGTTTTCTCTCGGTGGTATTTTTGTTGACCCACCCGGATGTCGCGGCCGCACGCCTGAAAGGAGTCGTTCTCGTTGCCGGGATGGCCGGGAATGTGCTGGTAGGTGCGCCGCAAAATCAGGTACAGATTCCCCTCATCAAAGCGGGAGTCATTCAGTGGGTGGCCCGCTCCGCTACCTACAAATGGTTCTTCGGGGCCTCGGTGTATGGCCAAAACCCGTCTCCGGCGGGTATTCGCGTCTTCTGTGAGGTGTTTGACGAGCAGGCGCACCAGCAACTGATCCCCATTCTGGATGGTATGGCGCAGGAAGATTATTATGACCGGCTGGGAGAGATAAACGTACCTTGTGTGGTGGTTTGCGGCCGCGCCGATAAAACGACCCCACCCTGGCACTCCATCGAACTAGGCCAGCGTATTCCTCAGGCCCATAACGTCTGGGTAGAAGGCAAAGGGCACTTGCTCAACTGGGAAGCTCCGGACGTGCTGTTTGACGCAATCCAATCTTTACAAAGGAAATCATGACCCAACAAATACCCCTTGAGCGCTTCACCGAACCGTTGTATTCCCTGGTACGAGAAACCTTTGAGCAGGTTCAGGGACATTACCTGGATCGGGGCACATCATTATTTGAGACGCTGGCGACCATCTCGGCTGAAGAAGCGTCGCGCCCGGTGTCGGTCCGTTGTGCCAGCATCGCCGCTCAGGTGAATCATGTGCGTTTTTACATAGATGTGTTGGCTCAGTACATGCGGGGCGAGACGGTAGGCAAAGTAAACTGGGACGAAAGCTGGCAGTTACAAACCGTGACTTCGACTGAGTGGGAAGCCCTGAAACAAGAACTCAGAACCAGCTATGAGCAGGTGCTGGTCTTGATGAAAAGTTTTGTCGCCTGGGATGGTGAGGAAGAATTGGGGGGCGCATTAGCCATTGTTATCCACACCGCCTATCACCTGGGGGAAATTCGTCAGGCATTGTGTACCATTCAATCCGCCTAGATGAACCAGGAGCAAAAGTAGATGCCAGCTATCACAATCAATGGGATCAATCTTTATTATGAGGAACAGGGAGCGGGTGAGCCAGTACTGTTTATTCACGGACTGGGTTCTAGCGGACAGGATTGGGAGTTGCAAGCGGCCGCGTTTTCACCCCATTACCGTGTCATCACCTATGATTTGCGCGGGCATGGTCGTTCTGACAAACCAGCCGGGCCATATAGCATGACCCAATTTGCCGGGGACGCGGCCGCGTTACTGCAATCGCTCGGTATCGCCTCAGCCCACGTGGTGGGGTTGTCATTGGGTGGTGGCGTGGCCTTCCAACTGGCGGTCGATCAACCGGCCCTGGTGCGCTCCCTGACCATCGTCAACAGTGCCCCGGAGATGGTCCCGCGTACGTTTAAGGAAAAGTTTGGCATCTGGCAACGGCTGGCGATTGTGCGGCTGATGGGTCTGCCCAAAATGGCGGCCGTGTTAAGCCCCCGGCTCTTCCCCGACCCGGCGCACGAGCATCTGCGCCAACTGTTTGCGGAGCGGTTTGCCCAAAACAAACAACCGGCTTATCTGGCCTCATTACGTGCCTTGATCGGTTGGAGCGTCACGGCCCGGTTGGGCAGTATCCTATGCCCCACCCTCGTCATCTCTGCCGATCAAGATTACACCCCCGTGGCTTTCAAAGAAGCCTACGTCGCCAAAATTCCCAACGCCCACCTGGCCGTCATTGCCAACGCTCACCACGCCACCCCCATGGAACGCCCCGAAGCGTTTAACGCTGTCTTGGCGGATTTCCTGGCCGGGACGAGGCCAAAAAACGGTTAGCTGATCTGGAAAAACATGGCCTGACGATGACTCTACTGAAAAAACGCTCGCCAAGTCGCCAAGAACGCAAAGGTTTTCTCTTGGCGACTTGGCGTGAGATTTCTTATTACCGATAAATTCTATGATGACGCCTATCATACTCCCCTCAGAGGTAGCCGCCGTTTTTCGTGAGTTTCGCACCTGCGAGTTTTCCACCATCGGTCGGGATGGTACCCCCATCGCCTGGCCGACCTCGGCCCGGTATTTGCCGGAGCAGGGGCAATTTTTGTTGACCACGTCCATTTCCCTGGCCCAAAAGGCGTTCAATATCCGGCGCAACCCCCAGGTGGCGTTGCTTTTCTCCAACCCGACCGCCAGTGGGCTGGACAACCCACCGGCGGTGCTGGTGCAGGGGATCGCGGCCGCGCCCGACCAAATCACCACTTCTGTCGCCGGACTAGAGGATTACTGGCGTGACACCATCTTTCGGCGGCAACCAGCCTCGCGCCTGTACAGCAGCAACGCCCTGACGCGCTATCTGACCGACTGGTATTACATGCGGATTGTGATCACGGTGCGGCCGCAAACCATTCGCTGGTGGCCGTCCGGTGATTTTAGCCAGGAAGGCAGGGAGCTAGGAAGCTAGTCAGCCGGTCAGCACGGAAGCTGAAATGCTGACAAGCTGACAAGCTGAAATGCTGACAAGCTGCTGAGCTGATGCCTCAAGCCGGATTTGCCCATGTGGAATGAAATCGTTCGTATTATCGCTCAATATGACAGTGCTGTTTTGACCGTTGTTGATGCGGGTGGGTTTCCGTTTAGTGGGCGTTGTGTGCCGCAACCGGATGAGGCACGGCAGGTGATTCGGGTCACGTTACCGCCGGATGCGTTTGTCCAGCCTGGTCCGGCCAGTTTGATGAGTCATGCGCATGATGATCAGATGTGGAATTTGCGTGGTTACAATGTGGTGGGGGAGTTGGAGCGAGAGGGGGAGGGGTGGGTATTGCGGCCGCGGCGTCTCCTGCCTGGTTTAGATACAGGGAACATGCTGGCCCAAATCAAAATGCTGTTTAAATCCCGCCGTGCGGCCCAGCAATATCTGGACAAACGCAACCTACCCCGCCCCAAAATAGACTGGGCTGGCATCAAGCGGCTTCATGTTGAGGCCAGGAAGAAGAAATAAGGGGGCCGGGGGGCCCCCCTGGGGAAACCGGGGGGCCCCCCAGGCCTTCTTTTTTTTTTCCCGGGCCCCTTTCTTTTCCAGGCGAGAGCGCAAGCAAAGCCACAAACTCACATAGGCAATTCTCGTAAAACGGCTAAAATTATAACGCACTGTGTTATAGAAGGTTGGAGCTAGAGGCAATAGCTTTCTCTCTAGCTCTCGCTCTAAACTCTAGCTCCCAAGAGGTTTGTCCTATGCCCTTGAACAAATCCGTCCCCGCTGGTGATTGTTTTGACCATATCATTATTGGTTCTGGTTTTGGTGGCAGTGTCTCAGCCATGCGCCTGACCGAAAAGGGGTATCGTGTCCTCGTCCTGGAACGCGGCAAACGGTATACCCCCCAAGATTTCCCCAAAACGAACTGGAATATTCCCAAATTTCTCTGGATGCCAGCCCTGCGCTGTTTCGGCTTCATGGGGCTGAATTTTCTCAACGACATTCTTATTCTTAATGGTTCCGGGGTCGGTGGTGGCAGTCTGGTCTATGCCAGCACCCATATCAAACCGGGCAAAACGTTCTTTGAAGCGGAAGAGTGGCGCGGTCTGGCCGATTGGGAAGTAGAGTTGGAACCCCATTATGACACAGCCAACCGGATGCTGGGTGTCACCGCCAACCCCAAATTGTGGGCGGCTGACTATATTTTGCGTGACATCGCCACGGAATTAGGGCAGGAACATACCTTCAAGCCCACCCCGGTGGCGATTTTCTTTGGCGAACCAGGCAAAACCGTGCCCGATCCCTACTTCAATGGGGAAGGGCCGGACCGGACGGGCTGTACGCATTGTGGGGGTTGCATGGTGGGTTGCCGCAATGGGGCCAAAAACACGTTGGATAAAAATTACCTTTTCTTTGCTGAAAAGTGGGGCGCGGAAGTACGACCTGAAGCCACGGTGGTAGATATTCGTCCCCTGCCGGAAGGTCAAGCCGATGGAGCGCGGTATGAAGTGGTGTATGAACGCACCACGGCCTGGTTGTTCAAACCACAAACGGTGGTGCGGACACGCCATGTCGTTATCGCGGCGGGGGTGTTAGGTACGTTAAACCTGCTCTTGCGCTTGCGTAACGAGACCCACTCCTTACCCAAAATGTCGGCCCGGTTGGGCCAGATGGTACGGAGCAACAGTGAGGCTTTGCTGGGGGTGACGGCCCGCGAGGAAAGTGATGATTTCTCCAAGGGGGTGGCGATTACGTCCCATTTTTGGATTGATGAGGTGACGAGTGTGGAGCCGGTGCGTTACCCGCGTGGCTCGTCGCTGATGCGGAATCTGGCCGTGCCGCTGACAGATTTGCAGGGTGGGCCGGTGCGGCGGATGTTAGGGTTTATCGCCTATGGGCTGCGTAATCCCTATGATTTGCTGAAGGCACGCATCCTGCCCGATTGGGCGCGGGATGGCACGATTTTGCTCATTATGCAGACGGTAGAGAACCGAATGCGCTTGAGCCGCGGCCGCAACCTCTTCACCCTCTTCCGTAAAGGTCTGGTCAGCGAACGGGACAAATCCCTGCCCATCCCCGCCGTCATTGACGCCGGACGGCAGGTGCTCAACATGTTCGCCGAACGGGTCAACGGTATCCCCCAAAGCACCATTAACGAAGCCTTGCTCAATACCCCCTCCACGGCCCACATCTTGGGTGGCTGTGGTATTGGTCGCGACGAGACAGTCGGGGTGGTAGACCTGAACCACGAGGTGTTTAATTACCCCGGCATGTATGTGGTAGATGGTTCGGTTATTCCCGCCAACCTGGGCGTGAATCCCAGCCTGACCATTACGGCGATGGCTGAACGGGCGATGAGCAAAATTCCCGCGGCCGCGCAACCGTGGCAGGCCCGTTATCCCCAGTTAACCAACGGCAACGGGGCGAATGGGCATCACCAACCCAAAAAGGTGAATGTACCGGTGGCGCTGGCGCTTGTCGCGGCCGCGGCCATACCGGTGGCGTTGGCCGTGGTTGAAGTTGTGGCAGAAGTGTAGGAATTCTGGGAACTGTGGGAATGCTAGGAACTCGGGGAACTCTCTATGGCGTGGATGAGTTCCCCGAGTTTATCTCAGTTCCCCCGAGTTCCCTTCCGCATAGGAAACGATGAAAACCTTACCCTTCATTAACCCCGGTACGGGGCAACAATTTGGCGAAGTAGCCCAGGCGACGAAGGACGATGTGACGCGGGCCATGAGAGAGTTGCGTCAGGCTTCGGCTATTTGGAAACGCAAAACGGTGGCCGAGCGGGTGCGTATTTTGCGTAAACTCCAAGAGGTCATGATTGACGCCGAAGAAGAGATCAGCCGCACCATTAATCTGAGCACCGGTAAAAGTCGGCAAGATGGGCTGGTGGAAGTGGTGATGGCCGTCGAGCGCGTCCATCGTTACCTGAACCATGCCACACGCTGGTTGCGGCGGCGCATTGTTTTCCCTGGCCTCTACTTTTTCAAATTTTACTTCACCGAACCCCAGCCCTTTGGCACGGTTTTGATTATCAGCCCCTGGAATTACCCCTTTGAACTGGCCCTGCCGTTTGTGGTGTCGGCGCTGTTAGCGGGCAATACGGTGCTCCTCAAACCTTCGGAAGTGACTCCGGCCGTGGGCAAACTGATGGAAGCGTTGTTCAAGCGGGTTCCCGAACTGGCTCCGTTTGTGCGGGTGTTGCACGGGGATGGCAAGGTGGGCGCGGCCGCGGTCGAAGCCCGACCCGACCTGGTTTACCTGACTGGCTCCACGGCTACGGCCCACAAGGTCGCGGCCGCGTGTGCCGAACACCTTATCCCCCACCTGTTTGAACTGGGGGGCAAGGATGCCATGATTGTGCTGGACGATGCCGATGTGGCCGCGGCCGCGCGTTGGGGTGTCTGGGGCGCCTGTTACAACGCCGGGCAAAGCTGTGTCGCCGTCGAACGCATCTACGTGGTCGAGTCCCGTTATCACGAGTTCCTACAAAAAGTCGTGGCCGAAGCTGAACGGTACACCGTTGGCTACTCTACCGAGCAAGAAAGCCCCTACCACTCTGGCCCGCTCACCCTGGAGCGGCAAGTTACTATCTGCCAGGATCACCTGGAAGATGCCAAAGCCAAGGGGGGCTGGATTCT
>JADJUV010000086.1 GCA_016716885.1 Candidatus Trichofilum aggregatum
CACCGCAAAGTCGCCATCGTCACTGGGGCGTTGGGCCTGATTGGCAAACAGGGGCATTGTTACGCCCCTGGCCGAAGCGGGCGCGAATGTGGTTGTTTCAGACCGGATGAAATGTTGTGCCGCGAGTTCGCTGCCTCATTGCTCACCCTATCCGGGGGTGGGGATGGACAACGGAGCCGCAAAGCATCCGATGTGCGCCAACGGGTCTTGGCGACTTTCCCCCACATAGATGTGCTGGTCAACAATGCCGCCATCAACGATATGTTTGAGTCGCTGCTCGCGGCCGCGGCCCAATCCCGCTTCGAGAATTACCCCTCGACCTGCGGCAAAAATTGCCAGTCAACGTCACTGGGTTTCTCCGCGCCCAACCCCGGGGCTTACCCATGGCCGAGCAAGGGCACGTGAGCATCATCAATGTGGCTTCCAATCACGGCCTGGTTGCCCTGATCAATCTCTTTACCGCACCCCCGATGGCAACCAGCCGTTCATTAAATCCCCGCCTACCCGGCCACGAAAGGGGCGGTCATCTCTTTACTCGTTTTCTGGCCGCGTATTAAAGTGACCGGGCGGGTCAATACGCTGACTCCCGGCGGTGTCGAGAACGGCCAGGCCGACTATTTCCAACAAAACTACGCCCGTCGTACCCCGCTGGGTCGGATGGCTTGCCCCGACGATTAGGGCGCTCCTCATTCCTTCCTCGCCAGCGACGCTTCCGCCTACATGACCGGGGCCAATCTGGTAGTGGATGGGGCTACGGCATGGTGAAGCGGTTGCTGGCGGTTGGTTGGCTAGCCGTTGGCCTTTTCTAGCCAATGGCCAACCGCCAGCCGTAACAGCCCATTGAGTCTTGGCGAATTCCTCAACCACAAAGCGGTCATGATCCGCCTTCTGACTGATTGTGATGGTGTCCTGACCGATGGCATGGGTGTATTACTCAGCCAACGGTGAGGAGATGAAACGGTTTAACTCTGCGTGATGGTATGGGGTGGAGCGGTTGCGCCGCCTGATGAATGTGGAAGTGGTACTCATCACCGGGGAATGTTCCCCGGCCGTGCAACAGCGAGCAGCCAAGCTAGCCATCACCGAATTGCATGAAGGAGGGAAAGACAAAGCGGCCGTGTTGGGTAAACAATTTTGTATCGCCGTGGGCTACGGTGTGAACAGGTGGCCTAAGAACGGGTGATACTTGCGACCTGGGTATTCTGGGGGGCAGGGGGTTGACAGCCTGCCCAGCCGATGCCCTACCGATGGTGCAGAAAATAGTGGGATGTGGTCTGCGGCCGCAAGGGATAAGCGAAGGGGCCTTCCGGGAGCCGCGCTGAATTGATTATCGCGGCGAAATGCCAAGAGGAGTATGCGAGTGGCGAGTTGGCGAGTAGCGAGTGGGAACTCAGAACTTGAAACTCGAAACTCGAAACTCGAAACCTGGAAACTTATTTTCAGAGGAGACTCTTATGCGTAAAGTGCAAGTTGCTGACCGTTGGCTTGGGGATGTATATGCCCGTATTCTAAATTGCCGAGATCGGCATTAACCATAACGGCTCGTTAGATTTAGCCAAAAAGCTCATTGCCGGAGCCCATCTTTGTCAATTGTGAGATGCCGTCAAATTTCAGAAGCGTACCTCTGAACTGTAGGGTAATTTCATGACCAATGGTATCTGGAACGTGATACCCCTGTGGGTCGTATGACCTATATTGATTACAAACACAAAGTTGAGTTCGGGTTCAAAGAGTTCACCGAAATTGATATGTCATGCCGGGAACGAGGCATTCTTTGGTTTGGCTCTTGCTGGGATGAACCTTCGGTAGAATTTATGGAGCAATTTGATACACCATTATATACAAAGCCGCTTCAGCCAGCCTGACTGACCACAATTTGCTCCGGGTTATGCGGGCGACAGGAAAACCGGTCATGCTCTCCACTGGCATGTCGGAAATGTGGGAGATTATGGAAGCCGTAGACATCCTGGGGATGGAAAATCTTCTGCTGGCCCATGCAACCTCCGCTTATCCTTGTCCGGTAGCTGATTTGAATCTACGCATGATTTACCCTTAAACGGACATTCCTCGTGTGCCGGTGGGTTATTCCGGCCATGTGAGACGGGTCTGGCACCGACGTATGCCGCCGTCGCTGGGAGCTAATGGAGCGGCACATTACCCTGATCGAGCAAATGTGGGGCAAGTGGATCAGGGGCCGCCTCTCTCTAGAACTGCTTTGCGGCGTACCAGATGGTGGGGAATATACGAGACATTGAAGCATCTCGGGGGATGTGGGGTGAAGCGGTGTATGCCAGTGAAATGAAATCGCGGGAGAAATTGCGCCGGGTGGTGGCGGAGTCAGCCGTTGGCAGTGAGCAGGAGCAGGTGTTGGTGTATTAGCGTTAATTGAGACGGGCGTTTACGCCGACCTCTGGAGACTACAGACTGAGACTGGAGAGATTTCCAGAGGTCGCCCAAATTTTCGCCAGAGTCGAGTTAGTTATTGGTGTATTGGTTGATGACACGAGCCCAGTTTGTGGGGTTGCCGTTTGAACTGTATCGCACGCGGCCGCAATGGGTTCCCCCGCTCCTCTCGCAAATAAAAGGGGCCATGAACCGGGCCAAAAACCCGTTTTATCACGAATCCACCGCCGACTTTTTTGTGGTGGAGAGCGCGGGTCAGGTGTTGGGGCGGATTGGCGTGATGGACAACCGCCGGTACAACGAATTTCGCCATACCCGTGCCGCCTTTTTCGGTTACTTTGAGAGCGTAGACGATGAACGAGTGGCCTGCCGGTTGTTCGAGGCGGCTTTTGCCTGGGCACGCTCCCACTGCCTTGACCAGATCGGCCCCCGAAGCCTGAGCGGGGTAGATGGGGTATCCAGATTGAAGGGTTTGCCCATCGCGCCAGCCTGACCGTGCCATACACCCAGCCGTATTACCCACGCTTGCTAGAACTGGCTGGTTTCCAGAAAGACACCGGATTTGCTCTCTGGTTATCTGCCGGGGAATTACCTCATTTCGAGCGGGAGCAGAGGATTGCCCAGGAAAGTGGAAGGGCGGCGGCAACACAATAAGACGTTTGCCAGTAAGGCAGAAACCGAGAATGGCTGCCCAGTGCTGGGGTCTCGCATGCGTTCAGTCACCTGCATTGGTTATTACCCACCCACTTCCTGAAGTTCGATCTGACAGATACCCTTCTCACCATCGCCGACCCCAGCCTCATCGGGTTAGTGATGCAAGATGACGACATCATCGGTTTTATCTGGCGCATCTTGATCTGTCTGCCGGACTACAAAAAGGCCAACGGGTCGTTGTGGCCGTGGGGTTGGTGGCATCTACTGAGGGGAGAAAAAGCGCCCAGTGGTCATCCCGTCGCCGGTCTTCTCCCCATTATCAGGGGTTGGGGCGGTCATGCTCCACTTCATCTGGAACTCCATCGCACCCCGCAGGCGCACCAATTCCAACACCTGGACATTGGGCCGGTGGATGGTAACTGGAAGCCAAAAAATGGGCACGTGCTGGAAGGCTGGGGGCAACGTATAAGCGGCATCGGCTTTATGCACGGAGAATTTAGAGACTGAGAGATTAAGAGACTGAGAGATTAAGAGACTATTCAATCTCTCAGTCTCTCAATCTCTCAGTCTCCTTACAAAACATGACCACCATCCCTTCACCACCCATCGCCCTGCCGCCGCGAGCCGTCCCGGCGAAGATTTTTGCCGTAGCCTGGCCCACAAACACCTGGATCGCGTTTTTCAGATCGCTCCCGTTATTCCCTTCGATGACAGTTCCCGCTTTATCTTGTTTAGCGATTGCCACCGGGGGGATGGCACCAGCGTAGACGCCTTTGCGGCCAACAAAACCCTGTTCCGTCAGGCTTTGAGCCATTATAACGAACAAGGCTACAGCTATCGAAGTCGGGGATGGGGACGAGTTATGGCAAATCGGCTCTTCCGCACCATTCGGCAGGCCCACGCCCCCATTTTTTGATCTGGCTCTACCGCTTTCATGATCAGAAACGCCTGCCTCATCTTTGGCAACCATGATTTCCAGGGGGGGAGCAAATGGCATCTGGAAGGATGATTTGCCCACCGAAGAAGGGGTCATTTTGGAGCATGTCAAAACCGGTCAGCGTCTCTTTATCGTCCATGGGCATCAGGCCGATTGGACGAGCAACAATCTGTTTATCTTCAGTAAGTTTGTCGTGCGCTTGTTCTGGCGGCAGTTTCAAGTGGGCTTGGCCAGGTAAATGTAGAGTGGATCAATCCACTCCACCGCACAGCCAATGAAGGCAGGCTGGTACAACGGATTGAGGATCGGCTAAGTAGTTGGGCCGAAAAACATCACCAGACAATTGTTTGTGGTCACACCCACATTCCTCACCTGCCATTACGGGGGTTACCACCTTATTTGAACACCGGTCATTGCCTGTCGCCTGGTATTGTGACAGGGCTAGAGATACGAGAGGGCCGGGTTTGGCCGGTGAAATGGGTAGCGCGGGGGGAACGCGGCCGCGAACGGCAACCTGGACGACACCGCGTTTATTAGCTGATCTGGTGGGGTAAAGGCTGGCCTTATGCCGCCCTCGATTGGATACCATGCGGATCGCTCTGATCACCGATACTTTCCTACCCAAGATAGATGGTATCGTCACCACCATCTGCCACGTACTGGATCATCTGGCTTTGCGGGATACAGAGACCCTGGTGCTGGCCCCGGCGGGTGGGCCAGCCGTCTATGGCAGAAGCCCCGTGTGTAGCTGGCGCGGTTATACCGTGCCGTTTTATGGCGAGGCGCAACTGGTTCCCCCCACTGTCAATTTGACCCGAACGTTGCAAGCGTTTCAACCGGATATCGTGCATGTGTTTAACCCGGTGTCGCTGGGTCTGGCCGGGTTGCTCCAGGCAAGGCAGCTAGGCATTCCGGTGGTAGCCTCCTACCACACCGATTTACCCGGCTTCTTGCGTCGTTGGCGGTTGCCTTTTCTCGCCCCATCTGTGCAAGCCATTTTGCGCTGGATTCATAATCAGGCTGATTTGAACTTAACCCCTTCTGAGGCGACCCGACAGACGTTAGAAGCAGTCGGTTTTGAGCGGCTGGGCGTCTGGCCGCACGGGGTAGATGCCGTGCGCTTTCACCCCAAACATCGTGAACCAGCCTGGCGGACGTGGTTAACCCAGGGTCACGATGAGTGGCCGTTGTTGTTGTACGTGGGGCGGTTGTCGCCGGAGAAGCAGATTGAACGCTTGCGGCCGCTACTTGATCATCTGCCTCGTGTGCGCCTGGCGATTGTCGGGGATGGTCCAGCCCGGTGTAAGCTGGAAAAGCTATTTGCTGGGACACCGACGGTATTTACGGGGTATCTGCGCGGCCGCGACCTGGCTCAAACCTATGCTTCCGCCGATCTGTTCGTTTCCCCGGCTGCCAACGAAACCTTTGGCTGTACTGTTTCCGAAGCGATGGCCTCGGGTTTGCCAGGTGTTGACGGTAAACGCCGGTGGCCCCACCGATTTCGTGCGCCACGGCGAGACGGGCTGGCTGGCCGAGCCGGATAACGATGCGGCTTTGCTGGCCGGGGTGAAACACCTGTTAGAGGATAGATCTTTGCGGAAGCGAATGGGCGCGGCCGCGCGTGCTCACGCCGAAACGATGACCTGGTCAGCCGTTTGTGATATGTTGTTCCAGACGTATGACTCCCCTTGCCTGCCGTTCTTTGCCTTATGCCCAATAAATGAGGTATGCCCTTTTTACTCGTTGGATCATGGAGCACCGTGCTGAATCAGCCACCCAGCTTATTTGGTCTATGGCACTATGCCTATAACATCGGTGCCAAAACGAGTGGGCGGGTGATACGTAGCCGTTTCATCCGTTCTTCCTACCCCTTCACGCCCTTTTCACCGGTCTTAACCATCTGTTAAAAAATGCCTTAACCCCCTGATGACGGTGGCTTCCTCTGCCCAATCTATAATGTTTTCATTGTTTAGCCCGTGAGCACCGGCATGGCCGCTCTTGCCTCATGTCGCTACATCGTTCCTAACATCCTATTGAGGTTGCTCATGCGTCTTTTGCACCGTTTTTTGTGGTTATTTTTGCTGGGGCTGGTCGCCTGCGGCCGCGCCGCCACCGCTACCCCCACTCCCACCCCTGACGCCACCATTCCCACTTCCGACAACCATACCATCCTGGTAGACGGTTCCAGCACTGTTGGCCCCATCACCCAATTGGTCGCCACCACCTACGAGGCAACCGACCCGGCCTTTGCCATCAATGTTGCCATCTCCGGCACGGGGGGTGGTTTCCGACGCTTCTGTATTGGTGAGACCGACATCTCCGACGCTTCACGCCCCATCAAAGAAACCGAGGCGGCCGAATGTGCCCACAATGGCATCGAGTACATCGAACTGCCGGTGGCCTTTGATGGCCTGGCGGTGTTGGTCAATCCCACCAACGAAGCCGTCACCTGCCTGACCCACGCCGAATTGCAAAAAATCTGGCAACCCGACGCCTGGCAAACTGTCACCAACTGGCAACACATTCGCTCCGACTTTCCCGATCAACCCCTGGTGTTGTATGGGGCTGGAGCGGCTTCTGGTACGTATGATTATTTCACCGAGGCGATTGTGGGGGAAGAAGGGGTGAGCCGCCCTGACTTTTGGGCCAGTGAAGATGATGATCTCCTGGTGAAGGGTATCAACGCCGACCCCAACGCGTTGGGCTTTTTTGGGCTGGCGTATTATGAACGGAATCGGGATCAGGTGAAGCTGGTGGCGGTGGATAATGGCACGGGTTGTGTGGAACCTAATACCGAGACCGTCGCCAAAGGGTTGTATCAGCCGTTATCGCGGCCGCTATTCATCTACATCAACGTCGCCAGCCTGACTAACAAACCGGCCCTGCGCGAATTTGTCACCTATTACTTGAGCAACGCCCCACAACTGGTGGACGATGTCGGCTACATCCCCCTCACCGACGCCATTTACACCCTGGCACAGCAACGCTTTGAAGACCAGACCCTCGGCTCCGTGTTTGAAGGTGGCTCCTCGGTCGGCGTTTCCCTGGCCGACCTACTTATACGGGAGCAGTAAACCCAGGATACAGTCCTCATCATGTTTGCCAAAACCAGTTTGCGTACCAAATTATTGCTTGCCTTCCTGGGGCTGGTTGTGGTTGCCACGGGTTTGGTTTCCTTCTTCAACAGTCGTGTCATTCAGATACAACTCATTCGTGACGCGGGCGAAAGTTTGCACAATCTGGCCCAGAGCAAAGCCCAGGCCGTCGGTGATCTCATCGCCAAACAAGCCGATACGTTGCAGGCGTTGAGCGTCAATCGGGTCCTCCAGGAGCAATTGGAGCAACTGGCGGAACTGCCTGCACCCACCCCCACCGAACGAGCAGCGCAGGAACAGGCATGGCAGCAGGGTAGTTCCAACGACCCGTTGGTTAAGGTCATTCTCGAAAACGAGAGCAGTGCCGAACTACTGCGCTTCCGTAACACCTTCCCCGACAACCAGCAGATGCTGATCACCGATGCCCAGGGATATGTCATCGCCGCCACCAACCAGACACCAGACTTACAGCATGCTGATGAAGCCTGGTGGCAGGCGTCGTATCGGGAAGGGCGGGGCGGTCTTTACATCGGGCAGGCCCCGGACGCGGCCGCGCTCTTGATCGCTCTCCCGATTTATGGCCGCCAGACCCAGGTGGTTGTCGGTGTTCTGCAAACCACCATCCCCCTGAACGTCCTGTTGGATATTTTCCTGGAAGAGGCCACCGGCCAACCAGGAGACGTGGATTTACTCCTCTCGGAATGGGAAGTAGTGCGGCCGCAAACCAATGGTTTTATTGCGGCCGCGTCGCCCACCCTCGATCTCACCCCCCTCATCACCGGGGCCCAACCCTACGGCGAAATGATCTACCCGGAAACCGCTAGCCTGGTCAGTCCGGCTCCCGTTTCATCCTTCGACCCTGGGGCACGCCTGCCTATCGCCGCGCTGAACTGGTACGTCATCGCTTATCAGGATCGGGACGATGTGTTGCAGGTGGTGCAGACATCTCTGCAAACCACCTTGATGACTGGTGTTGGGGTGCTGCTTCTGGCAGGTGTGCTGGCTTTTGTGGTGGCTCAACTGCTCACCACCCCCATCATTCGCCTGACGATGACGGTGCGTCAGCTTGCCGCCGGTGATCTGACCGTCCAGGCCCCGATTTTGGCCCAGGACGAGATTGGCACGTTGGCGGAAACGCTGAACTGGATGACCAGCCGGTTACGGGAAACGTTGGAGAATGTGCAGGAACGCGGCCGCATGTTGCAGGCCAGTGCCGGTGTCGCCCGCACCGCTTCCGCCACCCTTGACCTGGATACGGTGTTACGAAGCTCCGTCCAACAGATTTGTGAACAGTTCGGCTTCTATCATGCCTCGGTTTTCCTGGTAGAACCAGGCAGTCAGATGGCCGTTCTGCGCGAGACAACGCAGGAGAGTGGGGCCGCACTCAAGGCCAGCCGTCATCAACTGGAAATCGGCTCCCGTTCGTTGGTCGGAACGGCCACCGCCACCCGCCAACCGGCCATCGCTCAGGATGTCACTACCAGCCCCCTGCATTACAAACAGCCTCTGCTCCCGGCCACCGCCGCTGAAGCCGCCTTCCCCCTGGTGGTCGGGCAGATGCTTCTGGGTGTACTGGATGTGCAAAGTAAACAGGCGCACGTCTTCACGCCCGATGTGGTCACTGCGCTCCAAACCTTGGCCGACCAGATCGCTGTAGCGGTGCAAAACGCTCGCCTCTACGAACAACAGAGCCACACCGTGGCCCGGTTGGCCGAAGCCGACCGGCTCAAGACGGAGTTCCTGGCGAGTATGAGCCACGAACTGCGTACACCGCTCAACTCCATCATCGGCTTCTCGCAAATTATGTTGAAAGGGATGGATGGGCCACTATCGGAGATGCAGCGTCAGGATATCGAGACGATTCACACCAGCGGGCAGCATCTGCTGGGCATTATCAATAATTTGCTGGACCTGTCCAAGATTGAGGCAGGTATGATGGTGTTATCCCCCGAAGAAGTGGATGTGAAACCGCTTGTGGAAATCACATTGGCAACCCTGGTGGGGTTGACGAAAGAGAAGCCGATTCGTGTCTACCACACCATGCCGGAAACTCTGCCTCCTGTGTTAGGTGATAAGACTCGTCTGCGCCAGATTTTGCTGAACCTAATTTCCAACGCAGCCAAGTTTACAGACGAGGGGGAGATTGAGATCGCGGCCGCGTATGATGATCAATTTGTCACCCTGCGCGTGCGCGACACCGGCATCGGTATCGCCCCGGAAAAACAGGCCGAGATATTCGAGCAGTTTACCCAGCTTGATAACTCCAACACCCGCCGCTATGAGGGGACTGGCTTAGGGCTGCCCATCACCAAGAAACTAGTCGAACTTCACAACGGCACCGTTAGCGTCCAAAGCCAACCGGCATCCGGTTCTACTTTCAGCTTTTCGATCCCTCGTTACCATCCAGTTTTCAGTAAGAACGGTCATATAGCGGGCTACACCCCTGCTGATAATCATCTAGCCCTGAATGATTCCCACCTATCATGAACCATCCATCGGTTATAAAGACCAATCCTTATACCGGTATGTTGGGGACAACCACATGGATTAGCCCCACCAAAGCCCTTGCAATAGACATCAAACTAAGAGTAGATCATACTTATCAAAAGAGCAGACAATGAATGTTGTCTTTTCTATATTATCGTTAGGCAACCAGCTAGTAAGGAGCCCCAGCAATGAGTGAGGAAATTGAAGTAGTGAATAATGCCTGGTTAACAGAGGAAGAAAGGGTGATATGTATGCAAGTAGCGACGACCCAATCTCCCTTTATCCAGCGAGCAAAAGCCATATTAGCCTTAGCCGATGGGGTCATCATAGAGAGCGCCGCCCTGCAATCCGGGTTGACTGTGAATCAGGTAAAATATTGGCAAAGGCGGTTTGACAAAAACCGGGTCGCTATTTTCCCGCCCGAGGTTCTTAACCCCACTACAACGATGGTTGAACCAGGATTGGGTGCCAGTTCGGAGCAAGAAAGTGTTTTAGAGGGCGCGCCATCTCCCGTGGCTAAGAAAACAAAAAAGACAAAGAAAAACAAGGATAAGAAGAAAGATAAGAAAGACAAAGAGAAAAAAGAGAAAGAAAAGAAGGGCAAAGACAAGAAAAAGAAAGACAAGAAAAAGAAAACCGAGAAGAAAGAGAAAAAGGGCGGTAAACAGAAAGAGCAGAAAGCCAACCAAAAAGAAGAGTAATAGAGACGTATTGCGTCAAATTTGGTGATTGACGCAGTCTGAGAACAGACAAGGAATCTCATTAGTTCGTCTGCTCAACCACCACTAGACACATGACCGTACCTGTCGCTGCCGCAGTTGAGTTATCAACTATTTCTGGTTCCGCGAATGCTACTACAGATGCGTTAAGTTCCCTTATCTCTAGATTCACCTGATCATAATCTGTGCTGATCCTTATTACATCGCAGGAGCGACTGAGAATCGAGTCCGTTCTTGGCAAAACACTAAAAAACGGAAAAACTCTCGAA
Organism: Candidatus Trichofilum aggregatum; assembly: GCA_016716885.1. Lineage (GTDB taxonomy): Bacteria > Chloroflexota > Anaerolineae > Promineifilales > Promineifilaceae > Trichofilum > Trichofilum aggregatum. The sequence goes on from JADJUV010000086.1 coordinate 10,565, forward strand.
ATACTCGAGAGTTTTTGGCTGTATGAGCGACGGGTTCCAGTTAAGCTCCTGGTATTCTGTTTTTATTTGGGCACTTCGTTCGGAACCACATCACATCTTTGAGAAAGGGATTTTACGGGTTATGCGTTTTGTGTTGATGGGTTATAGGTCGGGCCGCAAGCTAATCTGCTCTTATCCGCAACCTAAACCTACCCCACTCGCCCACTCGCCCACTACCTACCCCTCAACATAACCCCAAACATAACCAAAGTTAGACGCTAACCGCCACCGTTGTTGTTATGCTGGCAACATGCTCCCGAATTGCTCCTTTCTAACAACACAGGTGCATCATGTTAGACCATCTACGCCAACGCGTCATTGAGACACTGGCGACCGTTCGTTCCGCCACCTTGTCTACCTATGGGCCAGCCGAATTACAGGCCACGCTTCTTGCTTGTGAAGCGGTTGATATGCACTTATACCTGTTGTTGCCTGCCACCTCTGACCATGTGCTCAATCTGGAAAACCAGCCAGAAGCCGTCGTGACAACATCCGATTGGCAACTCCGGGGGCTGGCTTTGATACTTGACAGTGCCGACTACCCGCCTGATCTGAGTCTCTACCGCAAACCGGAAGCGCAATGGAGTTGTCTGGTAGAGATTCGACCGACTCAGCTACACATTCGCCGCCGCCCTGGTTGGGGCTATAGCGAAACGATTGATGTTGAGGGGTAGGGAGGGGGGCGAGTGGGCGAAGTGGCAAAGTGGCAAAGTGGCAATAAAATCACTTCCTGCAACCCTGCAACCCTGCAACCCTGCAACCCTGCAACCCTGCAACCCTGCAACCCTGCAACCCTGCAACCCTGCAACCCTGCGTAAGTTATTTGGTTCTGGATTGTCGAGGTTAGGAAGGTTTTCGTATGAACGAACCGATGATTGAGGTGAAGAATTTCCGTAAGCTCTATGGCGATTATGTTGCTGTGGACAATATCAGCTTTACGGTTTACCGCGGTGAAATTTTTGGCCTGTTGGGGCCGAATGGGGCGGGGAAGACCAGCACCCTGGAAAGCCTGGAAGGACTCCGGCCGCCGAGTGGGGGCACGTTACGGGTGGCTGGGGTTGACCCCGCGGCCGCGCCGCACAAACTGCGTAACCTCATCGGTGTGCAACTGCAATCCGCCGGTTTGCCCGCCAGCATCACCGCCGACGAAGCCATGAAGCTGTTCTGCGCTTATCACGGCGTCACCGCTCGTTTTGACCTGCTAGACCGCCTGGGTCTTAGCGGCAAGCGGAACGTCGAGTTCCAGGGGTTGTCCACCGGCTTGCAACGGCGGCTGGCTTTGGCGTTAGCCGTGGCCCATGATCCGCCGGTTCTCTTCCTGGACGAACCAACCGCCGGTCTGGATGTGGCCTCACGGGTGGAGTTGCACAGCCTCATGCGCGAACTCAAAGCCAAGGGCACCACCATCATCTTAGCCACCCATGACATGGCCGAAGCCGAAGAGATGTCGGATCGAGTCGCCATTTTGCTTCAGGGTAAGTTAGTGGCGGTAGACACGCCGCTGGCGATTACAGCGACCGGGGCCGGACTGACCAAGGTGTCGGTCAATACCCGGTCTGGTTCCCTGCTCTCGAACCATCATCCCATCCCGGCTGTCAGTCAATATCTGGTCAAAGAGCAATACGCCATCTACTTCAGCACCAACATCGGCCAGACGGTGTCCGCGCTCATTAGCACGGTGGAAGCTGAAGGGGATACCCTGATTGACCTGCGCGTAGAGCGACCCTCGCTGGAAGATCGCTTCCTGGAACTGACCAACGGAGGCCCGAAATGAGTGCTTTTGCCAGCCATTTTGCGTTTGAATTTCGTACCGGCATCCGCAACAAGAACCTGTTGCTAATGAATTATCTGTTTCCCCTGGGGCTGTATCTGATGATGAGCGTGATCATGCCAGGGGTTAATCCACTCTTTCAGGCGGTGATCATTCCGGGGATGGTCACGTTTGGTATTCTGGCTTCAACCCTTTTGGGATTGCCCGATCCGCTGGTCAATGCCCGGGAAGCGGGGATTTTCCGCAGTTACAAAATTAACGGCGTCCCGGCCATCAACATTCTGCTGATCCCGGCCCTGTCTACCATTATGCACATCCTGGTGGTGACACTCATTATCCTGATCACCGCCCCCCTCTTTTTTGATGCGCCTGCGCCCCAGAACTACGCCACCTTCTTTCTGACCGTTCTGGGAATGGCGGTGGCCTGTACCGGTCTGGCGATTCTCATTGGTGTGATTGCCCCCAATTCGCGGCTGACAATTCTGTTTTCGCAGGCCATTTTTCTGCCCTCGATGATTATTGGCGGCATTATGATTCCGTTCAGCATGTTGCCGGGCGCGGCCGCGAAAGTAGCCCTGCTTCTGCCCGCCACCCACACCATGAACGCCCTCAACGGCTTGGCGATGGGGGGCCGGGCCGATTTTTACCCCTGGGGTTCGATTCTTACCTTGTTTGTTGGGGGTATCACCGCCTTCATGTTGGCCTGGTACCTGTTCCGTTGGGATAGCTCCAGCAGTGAACGGCGCGGCCATCCGCTGATGGCATTGCTGGCGCTTGTGCCTTACGCCGCCTGGTTGTTGGTGAAACTGCCAGGGGCGATGCATTCGTTGAGTCTAATACACCCCAAGTTTTGACAGAGCGACGCGGAGACAGGGCGACACGGGGACACGGCGATCTTTTCGCGCACTCGCCCACTCGCCCACTCGCCGCATCTTATTCTTCAGGAGTGACATCATGACAACACCTTCTATTTCTTTAATGAGAGAGACCCGGTTGCGGCCGCGGCGTTTCTGGCCGATAGGTTTATTCGTTACGTTGGGGGTTACTATCGCCGGGTATCTCACCCTGCTCTGGCCCTGGATGATTCACTGGGGCGCTACCAAAGACGAACGCCGGAAAATTTTGCCCGGCGATGATCTGGTTCCCCGGGCCAACATTCAAACAACCAAAGGGGTGACGATTAAAGCCAGCCCGGACCAGATTTATCCCTGGCTGCTCCAAATAGGTGTAGATCGGGGTGGTATGTACAGCTACGACTGGCTGGAGAATCTGTTTGGCCTGAAGGTACATTCGGTAGATCACATCGTACCGGAGTATCAAAACGCCCAGGTGGGCGACTTTTGGCGATTCACCCCCAAGGAGTTTGTGCTGAATCCTGGGCCAGGTCTCTATGTGCGCGAACTACAAGCCAACAGGGCTGTTCTTCTCTCTTTTGGCATGGAGAACAAATTTGAAGATGTCTGCATTGACACCTGGCAATTTGTGCTGGAACCACAAGTGGATGGCTCCACCCGCCTGCTTCTGCGTTCACGGATGGATATGAAGCCGGAATTACCCATCAAGCTCACCTACTTTATCCAGTTCATCATGGAGCGGAAGATGCTCCTGGAGATTTGTAAACGGGCGGAACGGCTGGCATTGATACACTGAGGGACAAGGATTAAATAACCTGCGGAACTGAGATAAGAGACTCGACCAGCTTTACATAAGTCCTTAGCAGGTTTGGTCGGAAGACCCATCCCCCCTGACCTCCTTCCCGGGAGGAAGGGGGAACGCTAGCGGCGCGACTCATCGGCGCGTTCTTCTTTCTGGGGTGTGCGGTTCCCTTTGCCTGGCTCTGGTGGCGGCACGATGTGTACCCCACAGCCTGGGCGAAATATCCGACGGTGGGCTTGCTTGCGGCCGCGGTCGTGACCCTGGCCCTGGGTTCCATCCTGGAAAACAGTTGGCCGATTGCCCTCATCGTCATCGGTATCTGGCTCTTGTACGATAACATGCACCAACCCAAACTGAAATCGTAGCCGGTTCCCTCGATCACAGGCTCTGTGACCCGGTGTGTTCTTTCTTTTTAGGCGCTTACGCGCCAACATCGACAAAAAATTGTCGATGTTCTTAAAAAATGGAAAACTTGTAAACATGGATAGGAGAAACA
>JADJUV010000087.1 GCA_016716885.1 Candidatus Trichofilum aggregatum
GATCGCTCAAGGAAGGGTAATGCGATAATGAAAAAGAAACAGCGGACATTTTGGCTTCGCAGCAAAGTATTCCCAGCCCATGAGACGTATTCTGTTGTTTTTACTACTTAATTTAGGCGTGATGGCGGTCGCGGCCGCATGCACCTCACAAGTTACGCCCGAACAACCCACCGCTACCCTGTCTATCCCTGGCCCAGCCCTGGTGCAGTTTTTCACCGATCCGTGAGCGCCCTGAGCGCAAATGGAACCCATCGTGGATGGGTTGGAGCAAGAATTTGCCGGACAGATTGCGGTCTTACGCCTCAATGCTGACGACCCGGTCAATGCCCAATTGATGCAAGACATGGGTTTACGAGGCCATCCCTCTTTCGCCGTGCTTGATACCCAGGCGAACATCACAGCCCGTTTTTTTGGCCCACAAACCGCCGCAACCCTGCGCGAAGCGATACAGGACGCCCTTGAGTAACTTATGATGCGGCTTCGCCTGCGGGTATCAGCCCCAGTGAAACCGCCTTCATTACGGCCTCGGTGCGGCCGCTAACCGTCAGTTTGCCGTAAATATTGGCCAGATGCCCCTGCACCGTCCGGTCGCTAATCCCCAACTGTACCCCAATCGCTTTATTGGTATACCCCTTCCCGGCCAATGTCAGCACTTCCAATTCTCGTTCCGTCAACGACTCAGGGGCGGGTATGGCAGGTCGCTGCCCCACCAGATGAAGGAGCAATTTTTGGGTAATAGCCGGGTTGAAGGCTGACTTTCCTTCATAAACATCTCGTACAGCCCGCACAATCTCCGCCGGGGAGCCAGTTTTTAGAACATAACCATTGGCTCCGGCCTGCAGCACTGCCACCACATAGGGGTCATCATCATACGCTGTCAGCACCAGGACGCCTACTTCAGGGTAAGTGGCCCGCACCCAACGTGTCACCTCGATGCCACTGGCCTGAGGCATTTGAATGTCTAAAACAGCTACATCAGGCTGGTACTGTTGAATGAGGACACGAGCCATCGCCCCATCATCCGCTTCCGCGACGATCTGAATATCGGTAGCCTGTTCCAGAAACTGGCGAATGCCCGCCCGAACGACAGCATGATCATCCGCCAGAAGGACGCGAATAGGTTGTTTCACAAACTCATTATGAATCAAGCCGAAGTGAGATGCCACCGCTATTTGGTCATTGGCGTATAGGCCATTTGGCGGGGTCGGTTTCCGCTAAACAGCGCATCCTTTCTCACCAGGCCAGCATTAGAATAGGTCGCAGTTAAACACCTAAACCTGTGTCTTGAGGAGTCATTGTGATGAAGAAAATATGGTTTTCTGTCTTGATTTTGCTGGCAATAGGGATCACAGCTTGTGGTTCGGCTGCTCCCTCTTCGGAACTCTCGACAGCCGCCCCTGCCGAGTTTACGCTTGTTGCCACCGATATTGCCTATGATAACACCACGCTGGAAGTAACCGCTGGGCAGCCGGTCAGAATCACCTTCCGTAACGAAGGTTTTTTGGAGCATGATTTCAGCATCATGGAAATTGAGCATTCCGGGGATGTTTCCATGTCCCATGAAGAGGGAGAGGCGGATGAACATGGTCACGATATGACCCACATGGATGTTCTACCTGATGTCCATGTCGCGGCCGCGATGCAAGGCGGTTCCAGCACCCTGGAGTTTACCCCATCTGAGCCTGGAGAGTATGAGTTTTACTGTACCGTAGCCGGGCATAAAGAAGCGGGGATGGTAGGCAAACTCATCGTGAACGCGCCCTAACCTTTACTGTGTTCCCTACGCTCATGTTGACAAGCGGCTGTCGCCATAAGGCTCTTTTCACACTCAGTACACCGACACCGCTTTTCTTGTTGGTGATGAATCTGGATGTTGCCTTGTCCCACCTGACCCCAAGCCGGACAGTCAAGATTCGGGCAGAATAGTCTTTAGGGTTCATTGTGTCTTCTACTGGTTTTAGTTGTCGTAAACTTTCCAGTATGCACAATGAACCCGTTTTTGCCTATTTCGCCTTTGTTAAAGCTCCACCACGATTTACTGTGGTGTCACCAAGAACATATTCCCCTCAAAAAACCTAACCACCACCCCACGCGTCCCCACGGTTGCAGAAACGGTTTTGAGTGCATTTCGACGCACTTTTTCTGCCAGGATTTCAATCCACGGCTTGGGTGGTTTGGGTGGCAAAAATTTAGTGCATAACCGCCCTACATTCTGACGTTCCTTTGTTGTACCAGAGTACTAACAATCGTATAATATAGTCTGGTTGTTCAAAGTCGTTTGACGTGCTCTTTTAATCTACAAACTCACACCCATGATACCCAACAAGATTGGTCGCTACGAGATCAAATCTCAAATAGGTCAAGGGGGCATGGCCACAGTATTTCTGGCCCACGATCCTGATATGCACCGTGAGGTTGCTATCAAGTTGTTGCCGCGTGAGTTTTTGAACGATCCCACCTTCCGCGCCCGTTTTCGCCGCGAAGCCCGTGTTATTGCCTCATTAGATCACCCTGCCATTTTGCCTGTCTATGATTTTGGCGAAGATGATGGCCTGCTCTTTTTTGTTATGCCCCTCATGTCGGGTGGTTCCTTAGCTGACCGGCTCAAAAATGGCGCGCTTTCCATCGCTGAAACGATCAAACTGCTAGCACGGATTGGCCCAGCATTGGATTATGCCCACCAAAAGGGCATTATTCACCGCGATCTTAAACCGGCGAACATCCTGTTTGACCGGTTCGACAATGCGTTTCTGGCTGATTTTGGCATTGCCCATCTGGAGCAATCGGGGGCTACTCTGACCGGCGGCAACATCATTGGCACGCCCGCCTACATGAGTCCGGAGCAGGCACGCGCCACCAATGAATTGGATGGGCGCACTGACATTTACGCGCTTGGGGGTCATGTTGTTTGAGATGCTGACGGGTCAAACACCCTACAAAGCAAATACCGGTGTGGGAATCGTGCTTATGCACCTGACTGAACAAATTGCCTCGTATCTTAGATGTCAGGCCAGACCTGCCCAAAGATTTTGAGCAGGTTATTATGCGGGCTATGGCTAAACAACAACAGGACAGACGTTTTGCCTGCCAACGACCTCTCCTCAGCCGTCTCCCTGGTTGCTAATGGCACACCGCTGCCCCAGGATTTCCTTTCCCAATCTTCTGTCAGCCCGACTGTTGCCTCATCGGTCCATTCGCCCCCTCCTTTTTCATCACCAACATTAACGCCACCCCCACCACCCACCCTTGCTCCTCACATCACACCCCATCCTGCCGCCCCGCCTCACCCTACACCAACCCCATCTGCCGTTCCCCAGCCAGTGCCCAAACGGCGCAATTCTGTGCCGTTGCTCCTCGTTTTGGGGTTGATCGGGCTGTGCCTGTTGGCCGGAGTTGCTTCGGTGCTCGTGATCGGTAATCAAATGATTTCTGGGGTCTATTGGCTGGGGCGACGGAGACACCAACGATTACACCTCCAGTTGTGCCCTCGGCGACGTTTTCCACAACGCCGACGCCTACTGCCTCATCTACCTCTACTGCGAGGCCAACGGCTACACCTTCCCGAACGCCGCTGCCTACCGGAACCACTGCTCCCACAAACACAGCCACTCCGGATATTCCTACTCCAACGTTGGCTGCGGTTGGCACGTTAACAGTCACGCCAACGCCCCTTTCAGGAACAAGGACGGCAACTGCTACGCGGCCTGCGGCGACAACTGCTCCTGCCACCAGTGCTCCTGCTACCAGTGCCCCACCGACCAGCCCGCCAGCCACGAATACACCCGCACCCCAGCCAACGAACACCCCGGCTCCGCAGGCAACTAACACTCCCGTTCCCCCATCCCCAACTGACACTCCCGTACCACCACCGCCGACTAACACTCCAGTACCGCCACCGCCGACTGAAACCCCGACCCAACCGCCGCCAACTTCACCTCCGCCTTAGTCTGTACTATGAGTGGCTAAAGGTTATTCCTGACCAGGTTAATTTAGCGGCCGCATCACCACTGAAACTTAACATCTTTAAGCGTAGTTTCCTTCCTTGTTACGTTTAATATAAAAACGCAATCTTGTGCGTTGCCCGCAAACACGGGTCTGTGTCTATCATCTGTTTATAGTGATGGAGGAAAAGGATCATGAGGAAATATATTGTCATGCGAGGGGCGATTCTGGCAACCTTGTTGCTGGTGACTGCTTTTCTTTCAAGCGGGGGTTCAAAGTTCACAATGGCCAGGGGGGCTGGCGCGGAGCTGGCCCCACCGGGGCATGATCTCATCACTCAGGCCCGTCAAATCACCGCCACCCCTTACCAGGATAGTGATAACACAACCGATGCCACAACGAGCGGCAATGATCCCATTTTCCCCTGTGGTTCACAAAATCAGGGGGGAGCATCGGTCTGGTATCGCTATACACCATCTGGTACGGGCAATCTTGTCGCCCATACGCACGGCACCAATTACGACACGATGCTGGCGGTCTGGACAGGGACACCAGGGAATTTGACCAACGTGGCCTGTAATGATGATACCAATAGTCCTAATTTTAGTTATCAGAGCGAAGTCAAGTTCACAGGGCAAGCGGGTACGCTCTATTACATTGAAGTTGCTCGTTATGGTAGCGGTGCTGGCGGGAGTTTACTCTTTACCCTGCTGCCTGGGGATTCCTGGGGGTTGAGTGGGCCACAGCAGACGGCTCCCTCAATTAATGAATTGACCATTGATCACAAAGCCAAATGCATCATTTATGCGGCTCCACCAGGGTGTTCATAAAAGTGTGAATGCCGGGAGTAGTTGGACCGCTCAATTAGAAGGTTTGGGTACCTATGGTGGGCTGGAAGTGACAAATCTGGTGATTGATCCCACTAATTCACAAACACTTTATATCAGCACCTGGGGTGATGGAGTTTATAAGAGTACGGATGGGGGTCAAAACTGGACGCTTTTAACTGATCCGGTCAATCTGACAACGACTGAATTTGAGGGGGGAGAGCGTATACGGGCGGGTGGGGCGCGGCCGCAAGCCATCCCTCTTTCTATTCCCTCCACGAACAAAACAGGGGCTGAAGAACAGTTGCCCGTTGCGCCGCCTGATGACGCCCCCGCACTATTCCCGCCCGACCCATTGGACTGGACACCATCCCGTTCTCTGGCGATTCATCCTACCAATGCCAACCGGCTGATTGTCGCAGTAGCGGGAATGGGCATTATATCAGTCCAGAATGCAGGGGTAGTTGGACAGCGCTTAGTATGCCAGGTGCAACATCATCTAGCGGCCGCGCTATCGCCTTTGCCCCCTCTAACCCCAACATCGTTTACGCTTCAAGAGGTGATTGGGGTGCTAATGGTGGCATCTTCCGCTCCACCAATGGCGGCCTCAACTGGAGCCTCGTCGCCGGAAATAGCACCATTACCTCAGTCGTGACCCATTTCGCCATTGATCCCAACGATCCCAATCACGTCTTTGTCAGCACCTACGGGCAAAAGGTCATGGTCACAACCAACGGTGGTTCAAGCTGGTCTCCCAGCAACACCAACATGACTGATACTGGCCTTTTCAATATCGAAATTTCACCGGTCCACAGCAACATCATGTTTGCTACCGGGTATGTCTGGGTTTGGAAAAGTGTGAATGGGAGCCAGTTGGACGATTGCCGACACATCCTACACTGATTACTACAACTCAGCCCTGGAACTGCATCCCACCAACAGCAACATCGTTTATGTCGGCTCCGTGCGTATCCTCACCGGGACTGGTTATTTCGGCAACGGCGTTTTTAAGTCCACCAATGGGGGTTCAACTTTTACATCCCATTCGGCCGGTATGCAAAATACCTATGTCCTGGATATTGAACCTGATCCCAATAACCCGAATCTGGTCTATGCCGGTTTGTGGGGTGCGGGTTTTTATCGCAGTACCAATGGGGGCATTACCTGGCAACAAGGCAACGTGGACATGACATTGCCATTTATCTACGCAGTTGAAGCGACGCAAAGCACAACTGGTACGATTTTGTATGCTGGTACTTTTTATCCCAATGAAGGCTTGTATGTCCAGCGGTGATCGGGCCAAAAGCACCGATGGCGGCATTAATTGGCAGGCTGTGACTCATGGTGTGCCGCCCAATCTTTATTTCCGTACCGTTGATCACAACCTGGATGGAACCGGGGATGTCTTCGCGGGCAGCATCGGTCAGGGAATGTGGGTGGCGGCCAATGGCGCTGATATATGGCTGCGCTTCTCCAACAACTTCACTCCCACTCGGGTGCGTTCGGTCAACGCCAATTTCGCCCAACCCATTAGAATTTTTGCCGGAACGGATGGTCAGAGTGCCTGGACCTATACACCTTATCAACAACCCTTTGTGCAATCGCTTGATTTACCGTTGATAATGAAATAGGTGGAAGCTAATTGCAGACAGAGAAGCTACGCTATTCCGCCGCGGCCGCGGCGGAATAGCGGTTGCATCCTGAACACAAACTGTTCCTTACGAGGCGCAATCCGTACTAGCTTGATGCGCCTCGACACAGAACGCATTTTTGCCTATCGCGCTTTGCGTATTGTACGCGGTGACACAGTGCCCTTGCCCGGTTTTGAACAGAACCGCTACGTAGAAAGTTGTTTACCCAGAAAAATGGGGATTTCCTTGAGGTGTGGGTAAACGCGACCGGTATGGCAACGGGCAGTACCAGTTCATACCAGGCCTCACTTCTTGCCAGCCATTTGCCAAAAATTCCTACGAATTTCTATCTTGCGGCTCCGATGGGAGTAACACCAGCAGTCCAATCATGCCCATATTTGTAAAAAGGAGCGGAGACATAAAGGGTGCTCCCCTCAAAAACCGTTCCGTAACAATCAGGCTTGCACTGGTTAGATCCGCTCGGATGTGAAAAAATGTGCCAAGCAGCCCGACAGCCATTAGCAGAAGCATGGTTCCCAGGTAAATGAGTAACTCCTGTCGGGGCAGAGGTTCGCTGAGGAAAGCGCATACGACCGCAACGACCGTTCCCAACACCCCGACAACCACCGGCAACATTAACCAGGGATTCGTCCAGGGATGGCGGGCATGATCCAGCACACTGCTGATCAAAGCCATGAGAATGCCCAGGCTCACCAGCAAGAAGTATGCCCGTGTTTTACTATAAGGCATTTGGAGCCGAAAGCCTGCGGGCAGGTGCAACAGGCCACTGCCTATGGGTGACTCTTCCCAGGCTGCGCTCAACCCCATCACTCCAATGCCCGCAAAGGCAAACGGGGCGAGAAACGGCGGTGCCCAGATGAGCAAGGAAAGCGTGATTTGTTGGCCGGGGGGAGCCGTAGGTAAGATGCCGCGCATGAAGTGAAAATACGCACCGAGTACCCCCACCACCATGCTGGCACTAAAAACGAGTGTGGCTAACCACGCGGCCGCGATCCGTCGTCGTAGAGCGATCAAACCCGTGACCAGGAGCAGTACCCCAGCCACGGGGCCAAACAGGATAGGAACCCATTCCCGTGCCGTCAATGTTTGGTTGGCATCATGCGCCAGATAAGTGTCTAACCCTAACATCATCTCATTAAACGCCACCATCAACAACACCGCCTGGTCCCGCGTCACCGGCAACCGCCACTGCGCTACACGTGGGGATAAAACGTGTAAATAACTATTTGTCAGTTCCGCCATTGTCACAACCTCATTGTTCGTAAACGTTACTCGCAGGCAGTCACCGTGGAACGGCCTGTCGTATACCCGTCATTCTTTGTTAATGCAACTTCAATCAAGAGGATGTGATAAACCTGACAGATTTTCGGAAACCTGTCAGGTTTGTAAGCACAACCACATGGTCAAAATAGCTTTAACCACTTCCTCACTGCTAACTGTTTACTTCTCACTTCTGCTACTGATCTGCCGTTGGGGGCGGCGTGTACTCAAGCGGTGGTAGACCCTCTTCTTCCAACAAAGCGTTGGCTTCAGTGAGTAACTCCGCTCGTGCTTTCAACATCTCATACGCGCCATGCCATTGGGTGTAATCTGGCCCTTGCATCCAACCGCCAAATTTGGCGGTGCGTCCCCAGTGATGCCAGAGTTCGTAGTAAACATAGTCTACTGGCTGATCAAACGGGGCGGCCGTCACCAGATTGTTCTCCTTCAAAACGGCCCATATCTCATCACTTTCAATCACCAGGGAATTGACAGCTTCAACCAGGGCATCACCATCGGCATAAAATTCATCCAGGAAATTCTGATTGTGGCATTCACCACAAACGCCTTGCATCCGTAGCTGGTTTTCTTGCCAGACGGGGCGACGGGCACTGATAGGAGCCGCCAGATACCAGGTCAACCGGTCGCCTACGTCGTGTGTGGTGGCAGCGGAACCAAAACCACTCATGTGACAGGTGGCACAGGTCGGGGCGGGGAAATCTACGGCGGTTAACGTGCCCGGTTCGGCCTCCCAATGCCAATCGTCACCACCGGTAGCGTAGGCAATCCCATGGGGCGACTCCTGGTAAATCTCCCATTGGGGGTGATCGGGGCCGATATGGCAGGCGTTGCAGGTTTCCGGTTTGCGAACCTGTTCCAGGCTGAACTCGTGGCGCAGGTGGCAAGCCTGGCACTGCCCCACCGAGCCATCGGCAGCGGGTTGGCCGACGTTGTGGCAGGTTTCGCAGGCGAAGCGGGTAATGGCAGGACCTTCCAGGGCATGGAGGGAGTTGCGGGCTTTATCCGGGCTGTCGAGCAGGAAGCCGCCTTCGGGAATGGCCTGATACATGGCGAATTGTTCTTCGGTGAGGGTGGCGGTTCCGGCATACGCGACATAGGCTGGTAACGCATGGCGGCTCTGGTTGAATTGAGCCACCTCGGCTTCGTGACAATCTTGACACATAGCGGTTGTCGGTTGGTTAAGGACATACGTCCCTTCGTGCTCGACCGCGCCAGGGTAATCGGCAGAGACCTCGTGGCAGTCGCGGCAGGTCACTTCTGCGGCCGCCATGGTGCTGTGGCCATATTGTTCGACGATGCCAGGGGTGTTGCGGGCATGACAGACCACACATTCATCATCGCTGTTGGCTAAGACGTTGATGGGAGCCGCGTTCGCGGCCGCGTCTGACCCCGCATTCCCAATGGCCATGATCACAACGATCAGCCCCAAAACGACAATAAGAACCACAACGCTCCAAATCAAAGAACGGGGCAATCTGTTTGTTTGTGTCATATACTCCTTTTGAAACAACAGTAAAAAACCTCGCGCCAAATCGAGGTTTGAAATAACGTTATGCAAACTAAATACAAATCAGGTCCAGAACGGCTATTCTGTGCGACTGGGGCTGAACGAGAATCAAATCCGTCAGACAACTTATGGTTGAGCTAACGAGATGCGATTTTTCGCTTTCAAAAGGCGTTGCAATATCCCTTTGCCGATGGGTGGAAAGGTAAAACATCTGAATAGGGGTAGTTTGGCAGAGAAACGGGGGGTTGTCTTTGCGCTAGCGCAAATAAGGGGGGCAATACGTAACAAGTAGTACCCGGTACGGGCGAGGAGTTTTGACCTGATCAGGCTCTTTTGCCCCGTGCCAGACCCTGTATGCGGATTATGATTTGGTGGGATTGGGTTCGGGCAAATCTTCGGCGATGATAACCAGTTCGTGGGATTTACGGAGCACGACGCGTTCGCGCCCGGTGCTCACCAGCCCTTTTTGTTCCCAGTCGCTGAGGATGCGGCTGACAGTGTACAGGGTGGTTCCGGTCATTTCGGCTAAATCCTGCCGTGAAAGGGGCATGTCAATCAAGACACCTTCGGGGGTGCGTTTGCCAGCCTGTCGCACCAGGCGTAACACGGCGCGGGCAACGCGTCGCTCCACTCGTTCGGTGGCTAACTCACGGAACCTATCTTGCAGTTCTACGAAGCGGCGTGCCAGCAAATTCATGCCGTTGAGGGCGAGTTGGGGGTACTCCAGCATAGATTGCTGAATGGTGGCGGCTGTCCAGGCCAGGGCGGTGCTATCTTCGATGGCCTCGGCAGAAACGGGGTAATTCGTCTGGCTCAGGGCAACAATGATGCCCAGCCCATCCCCCGGCCCCAACACGGTAACGATGACCTGATGCCCTTCGGGGGTGACCTGGGTGAGCCGGACGCGCCCCTGGAGCAGGATGTAAAAAACGGTGGCGGGTTCTCCCTGGTACAGGAAGTAAGAGGCGCGGGGCACTTCTTTGAAGGCCGCGGCCGCGCACAGAGCGTCCATGGCTTCAGGGGGTAATCCCTGAAACAGGGCAGATTGGGCGACCTGCGGCCGCGGGTCCGGGAATGGGGGCTTGAGCATGACTTTATCTCACCTTAATTGCTGCAACTATATCACATCATGCCAGACGCTACGTTAAGATACACACCCCCCCTACACCTGCCGCCAGGTCAGGTGAAAGCCCTGTTAGGCGGAATTTGTCGGAAGCATTCAGATGTTTACTCATCCATATTTATTTCCCCATGCAGTATCCGGGCAATACGCCTGTAAACGATATTCGATACCAATTCCATTTCTTCACCGGTTGTATTCACAAACTGAATAACGACTGTATCAATGCCCTCGTAATAGCAGGCAATACCGTAATATCCAGGCACCCAGCCACTATGTTCATACTCGTTAATGAAGGAGTAGATCGCCTGCTCATCGCCATTCAATTGGGAGCCGCAATTGCTGTTTTTCATAGTACCCTTGTCTAATTGACGGTACTGCCCCCTTTTTGTTACCATTTTGACACCCAAAAGACCAATTCGCGGACGAATGATGAATTCGATTAACGATGGTCATCTCCTTTAATTTTAAATTGTCAATCCACCATCCTAGATCCCTATGCTTCACAACCTCATCGGTCAGACAATTGGCAAATATCAGATCGTGGCTCCCTTGGGGCAGGGCGGAATGGCCCATGTCTACAAGGCGTATCAACCCAACCTGGATCGGTATGTGGCTATTAAGGTGTTGCATAACCACCTGCTTGATCAGGCGCATTTTGTCACCCGATTTGAACAAGAAGCCAGCTACATCGCCCGGCTGCGCCACCCCCACATCGTTCAGGTTTACGATTCCGATGTGAGTGACGCCTTGTATTACATTGTCATGGAGTACATTGAGGGGCCTACGTTAAAGGCGGAGTTGGATGGGAGAAGGAAGGAGCGAGAGCTAGAGCGAGAGGGATTGTTTACGCCGGTTGAGGTGGTGGGGATTATGAATGGGTTGTGCCAGGCGGTCGCTTATGCTCATTCACGAGGGGTGATTCATCGGGACATTAAGCCGGGAAATGTGATTTTCACGGTGGATGGGCAACCGCTCCTGGCCGATTTTGGCTTATCTCATCTGGTCGGTGAGGGCAGTATTCATTCCCAAGATGGGGCGATTGTGGGCACACCGGCTTACATGTCACCGGAGCAGTGCCGCGGCCGCAACCTCGATCTCCGCTCTGACATCTACAGCCTGGCCGTTCTCCTCTACGAACTGCTCACCGGGGAAACCCCGTTTCCCATTGATAACCCCGTCGGAGCCATCCTGCGCCACCTCACCGACCCGTTCCCACCGCTCAATGGCCGCACTCCCCCGGCCCTCAACGAAGTTCTCCGCCAGGCCAGCCATAAAGAGCCGGACGAACGTTTCCAGAGTGCTGAGGCGTTCGCGGCCGCACTCCGCTCCGTCTACAACCTGCCCCCGGAAGACGCCACCCAGCCTATTCGCCTCATCACCACCGTCCATGTCCCCAACCTCATCCAGCCCGACACAACCACCCGCCGCACTCCATCCGACACCTCGGTTCTACTCAATCCGTATCGGGGCCTCTATGCTTTTCGTGAAGAAGATTCCGCCTACTTTTTTGGTCGCGAACTGTTCACCCAGCGACTTATCACAACCATCCAGACTGAGGCGATGGTCGCCGTTGTCGGGCCATCCGGCAGTGGCAAATCGTCTGTCGTTTTTGCCGGACTCATCCCCCACCTGCGCGAACAAGGAGATTGGCTCATCATCCGTAGCCGCCCCGGCAGTGGCCCGTTTGAGAGTTTAGCGAATGCGCTGGTTCCATCGGGGACTGGAGACTAGAGACCCAATCTCCAGTCTAGGTCCCCGGATCTTCCCCCGGCCCAGGTTGATCTCCTGGTTGAAGGACGCAAACTCGCGGCCGCGTTCCGTTCCGGCGATCTGGCCCTGGAGCCGGTCATCCGGCGCATCCTGGCCCGCCACCCAGACAAAAAGCGGGTTTTGCTCATCTCTGACCAGTTCGAGGAGCTGTTTACCCTCTGTCATGACCCGGATGAACAGCGCGACTACCCCAATCTGTTGTTTGATGCCGTGCAACGCGGCCGCGACGACAGCTACCCCTTCGCCCTCGCCCTGACCCTACGCGCCGACTTTGTAGGGCAAGCCCTGGCCTATCGCCCTTTCGCCGACGCCCTACAAAACAGCGACATCAAACTCGGCCCCATGACCCGCGAGGAGTTGGGCCGGGCCATCGAAAACCCCGCTCGTCTGCAAAGCGTCATCTTCGAGCCGGGGCTGGTAGACCGGATTTTAGACGATGTGGGGCGCGAACCAGGCAACCTGCCCCTGTTGGAGTTTGCCCTCACCCTGTTGTGGGAAAAGCGCAACGGCCGACGGCTCACCCATGCCACCTACGAAGCCATCGGTCGGGTGGAAGGAGCGCTGGCCCGCTACGCTGACGAAATTTACACCCACCTGAGCGAAGGCAACCGGGCGCGGGCGCGGCGCGTCTTCACCCAGATGGTACGCCCCGGCGAAGGCACGGAAGACACCCGGCGCGTCGCCACCCAAAACGAATTTACCGATGAAGATTGGGCCATGGTCAACTTCCTGGCCGATGCTCGCCTGCTCGTCACCGGGCGGCTGGCCGATGGCAACCGCTCGGTGGAAGTGGTGCATGAGGCGTTGATACGGGGTTGGGGGCAGTTACGCACCTGGATGAACGAGGATCGCGCCTTCCGCACCTGGCAGGAAAGGCTCCGGGCGGTCATGCGCCAATGGGAAACCAGCCAGCGGGACGAAGGGGCGTTGCTCCGGGGGGCACTCCTGGCCGAAGCCGAAGAGTGGGTAAACACGCGGCCGCAACATCTCAGCACCCCCGAACAAGAATTTATCACCGCCAGCATCACCTTCCGCCGCCGCCGCCAACTGGAGCAGGAAGCCCAGCGGCAACGAGAGCTAGAAGCGGCCCAACGGCTGGCCGAAGAACAGCATCACCGCGCCGAGACGGAACACCGTCGTGCCGAAGAACAGACCCGCGCCAGTCAGCGCTTACGCAGTCTGGCCGTGGTGTTGGCGGTCGTATTTGTGCTGGCGGTCGCGGCCGCGATTTTTGCTACCGGCCAACGCCAGCAGGCCATTTCCGCCCAGGCCACCGCCGAAGCCGAAGCCGATTTCCGGGCCACCGCTCAGGCCAACGCCTCGGCCAACGAACAACTTGCCGCCACCCGCGCCAGCGAAGCGATGGTCGCCATGGCCGACGCCGAACAGCAGCGGGATCGCGCCGATGCCTCAGCCGAGACCGCCCTCTCCGCCCAGGCCGAAGCCGAACTGGAACGAGACCGCGCCGACAACCAGGCGGAAATCGCTCTGGCCCGACAGTTGGCCGCCCAATCCACTACGTTGCTCAACAACCAACCCGATCTGGCCCTGCTCCTCAGCCTGGAAGCGGTTAACCGGCTCGACAGCCCGGAAACCCAGGCCAGCCTGCTCACTGCCTTGCAAAACAACCCCCGCCTGCTTACCTTCCTGCACGCGGACAACGGTCTGCAAGAAGTCCGTTTCAGCCCGGATGGGACTTTGCTGGCCTCGGCGGGTGGCAATGGCTCGCTCGACCTGTGGGAGGTGGCGACCGGGGCACATCTCAGCACCCTGGTGGGGCATGACCCGACACAACTGGTCAATACCATCGCCTTTGGCCCCAACGGTCAATGGCTGGCCTCAGCCAGTGACGATTTGAGTGTGCGCCTGTGGGACATCAGCGACCCCACGCGGCCGCAACCCATCGGCGACCCTTTGTTGAGTCACAGGGGTTTTGTACAAACACTGGCCGTCAGCCCGGACGGCGGCACCCTGGTTTCGGCCGGGGGCAACGGCGATTTTGATCTACGTATCTGGAACCCCCTTACCGCCGAACTGGAACTGAGTGTGCGGACAAACCACACCAACACCATCTGGTACATTGCCTACAGCCCCGATGGTCGCACGCTCGCCACGGCCAGTCTGGATGGTACGGTGCATTTGTTTGACACCACCAGTTGGCGACCTATCGGCCAGCCGTTGGCCGGGCACACCGGTTGGGTGATGCGCGTTGCCTTCAGCCCGGATGGAACGACGCTGGCGACCGGGGGTGGGCAGGATAATCTGGTGTTGCTCTGGGATGTGGCGACACAGCAACAGATAGGAACCTTGGCGGGGCATGCGGCCGCGATCAACGGTCTCACCTTTAGCCGCGATGGACAACGGATTTATTCCGGCTCTGCCGATAGCACCGTCCTGGTCTGGGATGTGATAACCCAGACTGTCACGGGGCCGCCGTGGGTTGGGCACAGCGGTGGCCTTACCCACCTGGAGCTTTCACCTGATGGCACATTACTCGCCAGTGCAGATGCCGTCGGGGCCATCATTTTGTGGGCGACCAGCGACACACTCTGGCCCATTCGTTCCACCTTGACCGGCCACCCAAACAACGTGCAATCGCTCGCCTTTAGCCCTGATGGGGAACGGCTGGCCTCTGGCGGCGGGTTGGATCAGGTGTTGTTATGGGATTGGTCAGATGGGCAACCGATCAGCCAAACACTCCAACACACCATCCCGTTGACCCTGCCCGTCTCCGCTCTGACTCTGAGCCAGGATGGCAAACTGGCAATAACCGGAAGCGAAAATGGCTCTCTCCGTTTCTGGGACATGACCAGCGGAGAGGTCGCCTCGCCGTCGTTGTTGGGGCCAGTAGGGGGTGTCACGGCCTTGATGATAAGCCCAGATGGGACCCAAGTGGCCTTTGGTGGGCCGATAGGAACCGCCTGGCTGGCTGATGTGGCGCAGCAACAGGTTGTGACCATCCTCAATGGTCATACCGCCCCGGTGCGTGACCTGGCCTTCAGCCCGGATGGTCTGCTCCTGGCTTCGGTAGGAGATGATGGGGCGTTGGTGATCCGTGAACTGGTGGCCGGGCAGGGTACGTCTCAGGGTGAACCCCTCTTTGCCACCCAACCTTGGGATGGATTAACGCAGGTGGCCTTCAGCCCCGATGGCCAGATGGTCGTTACCGGGGATACGGAGGGCGAGATTGTCGTCTGGAGTGTGGCAACACGAACCATCATCAGTCAATGGTCGGTGGATGATACCAGCGCCATCACCGGTCTGGCTTTTGCCGAGGCGACAACCCCGGTCGCGGGCACCGAAGCTGGTTCCGTTTTCCTCTGGAACCTGCTCGACCCAACCCAACCACTCGGCCATGTGACTTATCCCAACCCGGTGAGTGATTGGGCCTTCGCCACCACCGCTACGGAATTGATTGCGTTGGGTGCGGACGGCCGTGTGACCCGGTTTGATAGGGTGACAGGGCAACG
This sequence comes from Candidatus Trichofilum aggregatum, assembly GCA_016716885.1. Taxonomy (GTDB): domain Bacteria; phylum Chloroflexota; class Anaerolineae; order Promineifilales; family Promineifilaceae; genus Trichofilum; species Trichofilum aggregatum. The sequence continues at coordinate 15,573 of JADJUV010000087.1, forward strand.
GCTGGGACAGGGAACGATAACTGACCCGGCGCGACTGGTAAGGTTGAGCGCCGACGGGCAGGTGGCTCTTTTGGTGGGGGAAGGGAATGAGGTGCAGGGATGGGATATCGCGGCCGCGCAGCCCCTTTCCTTTACCCTACAACACACAGGTAACTATACGGCCAACGTCAATGCGGTCACCTTTTCTCCTGATGGCCGCACCCTGGTTTCCGCCAGCTTTAATGGTTCGATTAACGTATGGGATGGGGTGACGGGGGAATTGTTGCGGCCGCCTTTGTTGGCGCACAGCGTCAACATTCTGGACATGACCTACTCTCCTGATGGCCTCTGGTTGGCCTCGGCCGGGTGTCACAATTTCAGTGGACCGGGTATCTGCCAGAACGGGGAAATTCTGCTCTGGGATACGGCGACCTGGACAGTGACCCAGCGCATGGTGGCAGAAACGGGGATCATGTTGGATATCGAATTCACGCCGGATAGCCAGCGGCTCTTAAGCAATGGTTGTGCTGTGGCCGTGGATCCACTCAGCCATTGTTTGCAGGGAGCGGTCTGGCAGTGGGATGTAGCCACGGGGACACGCCTCGAACCGATGTTTGTTGGCCCGGCGCGGGTGGTCAGTGCCGTGGCTGTCAGCCCGGATGGGCGCATCGTAGCTGGGGGAGATTGGAACAGCCAGATTTATTTGTGGGACAGCACGACCGGGGCGCAAATTGGCCCCGTCCTGTCGTTACACACGGGGCCAGTGCAAAGCCTGACCTTCAGCCCGGATGGACAAAGGCTGGTCTCGACAAGTACGGATACAACCGTGGTGTTGTGGGATGTGGCAACGGGGCAGGCGATTGGACAGCTAGCAGGGCAAGGAGTGTTGGTGACTTCGGCCGCTTTCACCCCGGAAGGGCAACTGTTGACGGGGGGGCTGGATGGCCGGGTGTTATTGTGGGAGATAGGCGTCGAGCAATGGCGCGGCCGCGCCTGTCACATCACCAACCGTGCCCTCATGCCTGAGGAGTGGGCACGCTTCTTTGGCGACGAACTTTACCACCAGACGTGTGGTTGATGGTGTTGCGGTATGTAGGTTGGTGCCCGCCGCGGCGACCAGGTGGCCCTGTTCTACTATTTCACCAACAGCGGTAAATATTGTTTCTGCCCTTCTGGTGGAGCGGTCAATCAATAACTGCATAACCGCATGAAACAACAATTCGGCCTCGCCCCGCCCGGATGGGGGGGTAGTAGGTGACCTTCCCAGCCGTTGCGCCAGGGAGGGCAATAGTCGGGCCACCTGTTCCCGCCCAAAATGTGGCAACCTTTCCAGGGCTGAGTCGGCCATATCTGCCACCAGGTTATCCAGCAGTTCAATCCAGGGCTGATAGGGAATCGCCTGGGTAGACAGGTAACAACGTCCTATATAGGGGGTATTGTTCTGAACCTGAACCAGAAACGTTTGCACGAGCAGGCTTTTGCCGGGGTGATCCAACGTGTTAATCCCTGCTCATAAAGCCGATGCAGGCGTGCTCGTTCACCCAGGAGCCACAGTTCAAACTCAGGAGCGTCAGGTAGATCAAGCCCGGCCAGGAACTCACCCCGGTATAGATTCAGAATCGTTTCCGTTTGGGGAGAAAGGGGAGTCGCCAACGCGGCCGCGAACTCAGCCACATCCAGCCACACATTTTCCCGGTTGAGTTGCACGGTTTCGCCTGATGTTAATAAGAGTTCCGGGGCAACCTGGCGGCGGATAGCACTCAGATGCCAGCGCAAACTACGGATGGGATCATCACTTTCCTGGCAGAAAAGGTGGCTCAAGGTGAGACGGGTCAGGGGTTGTTCGGCCAGCGCCAGATAGGCCAGCAACGCACGAGTCTTGCGCCGCAGGATGGTGGTCACATCCTGTGTGCCCCGCCGGATGAGCGGCTGACCTAAGAAACATAAGGAGATTTCAGCTAACACAATGTCAATTATAACACTGACATCGTTACCCCTTTATCCCGAGGCTGATAGCCGTCAGCTTCCGCCGCGCATTGATTTTACGGAGACGGTGTATCTGAGGTTGGTGGGCTCAAGCAATAGCATAGGAAGGATAAACCTACAGCGTAGATGTTATGGCGGCCGCGATAGAGCGAGCCATAGTCAACCAGGTCGCATTGGCAATGTATTGCACTTGATGCTGCACAAAGCGTTGTTTGGCTGCTTATCTATACCCCCTGCACCACTCGAAGGCATCATTGACACTACCGTGAAGACCGGAGCCGCATTGAGTCAAGTTGCCTTGTACAACTATGCGAATTCAGGAACACCTTAGCCAAACGGTTAAAGTGGGGATCGGAAGACAAAGAGAACCGTCCCCCTCTACCCCGTCCCAGGTTTGATGTTTTGGTTGACGCGGAAGAGGTTATGGGGGTCGTAGCAGGCCTTTATTTGAGTGAGCCGGGGATAATTACTGCGATAGGCATTCTGGACTCGATCCGCCCCCTCGTCCATGATCATATTGACATAGGCCCCGCCAGCCGAATAAGGGTGAAGGGCACTCCAATAACTCTTTGACCATTGAATCATACGTTCGTTGTTGGCCGGGTCTGATTCACACCAACAATCACCTGGGCAAAATTGGCCTCGCGGAAGCTCCAGGTAGTGTCACTCTCGCTTACCCGATGGGCAGCGCCGTTGATGGGGTAGAGGTGCATGGTGGAGTGGACAGTGGGCAACTGTGAAGCGTGTTTTATGTGTAGATCAATGACCTCATCGTTGAGTTCCGTAAAGAAATCGGCATTCCAATACCATTGCAGGCCCGGCGGATAGAGGCCGTCGAACAGGCTTTGCAGGGCAGGCAGGGGGATTGGGCCAGCAAAGTCCATGGCCAAAGGCGCCAGAGCACGGATCGGCGCCAATATCTGTTCCGCCTTTTCCGGGTCGCCGGTATAACACCAGGTGATAACAGCCATCTTCTTCAAATGGTGTTCGATTGGGAACATATCCACTGGCGGTACGGTGTGAAAGCCAAACCAGCCGTTAAGCTCTTCGGGGCCGGTCAGGATCAAATCACGCCAGGTGCGCATGACGGTCGCCGCATGTTCCATCTCCCAAAACATCGGGCCGCCATAGACTGTGCTGACCGGCCGACCCTGGAAGAGGAAAGATGTGACCACGCCGAAGTTGCCGCCGCCGCCGCGCACAGCCCAGAACAGATCTTCATTTTCCTCACTGCTGGCGCTAACCAACCGGCCGTCAGCTAACACCATATCCACCTCTAACAAATTATCAATCGTTAGCCCATAATGGCGGGTGAGATAACCCAAGCCACCGCCCAATGTCAACCCGCCCACCCCAGTCGTGGAAAGGAAGCCGGTAGGCACGGCCAGACCGAATGGGTAAGTGGCATGATCCACATCGCCCCAGGTGCAGCCACCCTCAACACGCACTGTACACCTTGCCTGATCCACACGAATTCCCTTCATAGGCGATAGGTCTATCACCAGCCCGCCGTCACAGCTTCCCAGACCGGCACCATTGTGACCACCGCCACGTATTGCCAGTAGCAGCCCATTTTCACGGGCAAAGTTAACCGCAGCCTGCACATCGGCCGTGTCCACACAGCGAGCAATGAGACCGGGCCGCCTGTCAATCATGCCGTTGTAAAGTTGCCTGGCCTCGTCGTAATTACCATCACTGGGCTGGATTAACTCACCCCGCAGACTGCTCTTAAACGCAGCCACCACCGCCACGTCTAATAAATCTGCCTCTCTTGTCGTTGCCAACATATTTCCATTCATCGTTTTACCAAAGGAGAAGCTAAAGTTTTACGGTCGGTTGGTTGTAACCGCGCCGCCTACAAAAAGGTTAGGTTACGGCCGGTTCTGCCCGATTACATCCTCGTGCAAAACGGCGTAAATTTCCACATTTTGGTGCAAACCCTGGTGATACCCAGGCCCGCGGGCTGTGCCTTCGTGCCGGAAGCCACACTTCTCGGCCAGCCGTCGTGAAGCCACGTTATTGGGATGAATAACCAATCTGATCCGATTGACTTGTTTGTTCTCGAACAGGTAACACATTAGCAGCCGGACCGCCTCAGAGGCCACGCCTTTGCCCCGCTTTTCGGCCGCGTATACCTGGTAGGAAAGTTCGTACTCGTCCAGATAATTGACGGTCTTAAAAAATTCGATGTGACCGACTATTTCATCATTCGTAGAGACAATGACCAACATGCCATCCTCTTTGTTCCAAAAGCCGCTTTCGTGGAATCGCTTACGGAAGATGGGCTGGGACACAATGCCACGGGGGAAGTAGTCGCCCCGATTGTCAATGTCCAGGTGATAAGCGTAAAGTTGATCGAGATCAGTGTCGTACACGGGGCGAAGCGAGATGATGTTGCCTTTGAGCATGATGTCATCCTTTACTGAATATTGATTAGCGATTACCAGAAGTAGCGCATCATGAGGGCAGCATTATCTGGTTGGGCGACTCTTCACGGATATAAACGCGTTGTTGCCCACAAATAAACCGCCCCAGACGGCCGTATCTTCCCCGCAAAATCCACCATAATTCCTGCATCCACACCTGCATCAATCGCCACCGACCCGGATTGCACATACAAGTTACCTGTTGCAGGAGCTAAAAAGAGCAGATCACCCATCACCGTCTCCCAGCAACAAAACAACATACCACGCAGTGACGGGGTTTTGCCAGCGCCATAGACCTCTATATAATTTTTTCAAACGATCTGGTGGAAGTCCGTATGAGCTTGCTCCACCTTTCCAGGATCAATGTCACCTCATCTATCATCACTAGCCACCACCATTGAAAACAACTCTCGCTCAAAACTCGCACAAACCCTCGCACAATTGGTTCCATATAGGCCAAAATGGGTTTGACCTGCAGGAATAGCGCAGACTTATGTGGCAGCTCACCCTATTTGGCGCACCAACGCTAGAACACAACGGCCGTAACAACCTAACACGGCGCAAAGCCAGAGCTTTGCTCGCCTATCTGGCTGTCACGCAACAGGCCCCAAAGCCGGGAAGCTCTCGCCCGCTCTTGCTCTGGCCTGACCATGATGAGCAGCAGGGCCGCGCCGACCTCAGCCGCATCCTGTCTAATTTGCGCAGGGTGTTGGGCGCAGACTACATTCTGGCCGACCGGCAGCAGGTAGCCCTGCCTGACATAGCCACGCTGTGGGTTGATGTGGTTCATTTTCGCCAGCAGTTGGATGCCTGCCGCGAAACAGCGATAGGGCAATAGACGATGATTGCTGCCAAAAAATTGGCCGCGGCCGCAGATTGTTATCAAGGCCGATTTTCTGGCCGGTTTTACCTTGCCCGACTGTCCAGCTTTTGACGAGTGGCAATTTTTGCAAACGGAAGCCTTGCGCCGTGATTTAAGCTGGGCGCTCGACAAGTTAGTCCATGTTTATGAAGCCCGTAACGACCTGGCCCAGGCCATCGTGTACGCCCAACGCCGGGTAGGGCTAGACCCACTGCATGAACCGGCACAGCGGCGGCTCATCGCCTTGTATGGCCGTAACGGACAGCGAGCCGAAGCCCATCGTCAGTATCAAACGTGTGAACGTCTGCTGGCCGAGGAGTTAGGCATTGAACCGGAACCAGAAACCAAACAGCTTTATGAACAGATCCGCCAGGGCCAGGCAGAGGGGCGCCACCGAGCCGTTGGCAAAAAAAAGTGGATCAAGGAAATCCGATATTTTCTGAGCTACGACAATGCACGCATCGCCTATGCTATCGTTGGCAATGGCCCGCCGCTGGTTTGGACCGCCACGTTTCTGCGGCATCTGGAATTTGATTGGCACAGTCCAATCTGGCAGCATTGGCTGGCAGCGCTGGCCAGTCGCTACACGCTCATCCGTTATGATGAACGCGCCTGC
>JADJUV010000088.1 GCA_016716885.1 Candidatus Trichofilum aggregatum
GATGGCGTCGGTCTTGAGTTGTAGACATACGTCGTAGCCACTTATTTTGGGCATCATCACATCCAGCAGAATAAGGTCGGGTTTCTGCTGACGAGCTATCTCTAGCCCGCTCAAACCATCTTCGGCGTGGGATATTTCGTATCCCTGTGTCCTGAGCTGGGAAGACAGGAGCAGGCGATTGTCTTCTCGATCATCAATGATGAGGATAGTTGTGGGGGATGGTAGAAGGTGGCCTGGCATTGTTGGAACAGACACGTTTGGATACGATGAAAGCAGCGAAGGTGAAAAGAATTGGATTTAGATATGGGAGTCTGGCGTTTTTTGGATTTGACCTTTGGTTATGGGCGTGTTGATGATGCACCTGGTGAAACCAATTTTCGCAAGAACTCGTTGAATGATTGATGTGGACAACTGGTTGTTAAGCCCCTATTTATTGTGGCTCTTTGGGTATTCAGGGGGTTGACACCTTATGTAAGGGCAATCCTTGTGGTTGGCCTCGGCTGGGCAGGCATAGGGCCAGCCCCTACAGGTCGATCACCCCGCGAAATCCGAAAGACCCTTTATTGTATTAAAACGGCTACCTATTATAACGTCAAGGATAACGCATAATGTATGCCTGGTATAGTGATTAAGGACTAGTCTTTCATTACGAAAGTGGACTTGTGCTTTTATGTCAAGTCTCGCTATCGGTTTGTTGTTAGAAATACCCGCCTCTCACCCCAGGAGCATGGTTTTTCACGGTGTTCGCCCCGAAAAACTACGCTGTTGAGGGGTCATGGTCACAGGTTTTAAGTCTTGACCTACAAGAGACTTCTGAATGATGGTACTTGTTGTCCTGATTGTGTGATGCTTGCTGGAGAGCCGATAGGGCTGCCCAAAAGTCTCACATATCAGGATGGGCCTGTCCTTTGGCGATGGTGATGGTGGTGGCAGTTTCGAGAAAGGTAGAGTCGAACATGTTCAGGTCTGTGGATGTCATCAGAGCCTGGGGAACGCTTTGAACGGTTTGTAAGAGATGGGAGCGACGCCGGTTATCTAATTCTGACAACACTTCATCAAGCAAAATGATGGGAGCATCTCCGGTTTGGTCGGTAATCCAACTGACTTCGGCCAGTTTGAGAGCTAACATGGCGCTTCTTTGTTGGCCTCGGGAGCCAAAATGGCGCAGGTCTCGACCGTTGATCCAGAATTTCCAATCGTCACGGTGAGGACCCAGGGTGGTGCGGCCGCGTTGGATATCTGTTTCGGTCGCGGCCGCGAGGTTTTGCTCAAACCGCTTCTCCACTGCCCGCACATCCGGGGCCTGCTCCAACCAATCACTCAACTCAACCATCGAATCAGAACTCTCCTCGTCATCCCCATTTACCACCTTGTTGCCATCACCCAGGTGGGGCAAATACCCCAGCCGCAACACCTCATTTTGTTCTGTTAGCGCCTCGTAATGAATCCGTTGCGCGTGGCGGGCGATACCGGCCATAAACCGGGCGCGTCGCCAGAAAATCTGGCTACCCAATTGCACGACTCTATCCGTAAATACAGGTAACACATCGCGGCCGCTGCCCGTTTCCCCAATTTGCCGTAACAACGCATTTCTTTGCTCCACTATTTTGTTGTACGACGACAAATGGCGACAATATACCCTATCCGTTTGGCACAAGGCAATATCCACATAACGACGCCTGTCGGCGGGCGGTCCCGTGATAATCTGCATATCTTGCGGCAAAAAAAGCACCGCCCGCAGATTCCCCAACAAATCCATCAGCCGCACCTTACGTTGATCAACCAACGCCTCGCGCCGAAATGACCCCTGCTCCTTAATCAAGCGCAATTCTACCTGATGCTGATCATCCCCTGTTTCCACCTGTGCCACCAAACGCCCCACCACAACAGGTTCATCAGACTCATCAGCCGTCCAATTGATAAGCTGACTGTCCTGATCAACCTGAGGTGAACGAGTCGTAGCCAGATAAAACACCGCTTCCAGCAGATTGGTTTTGCCCTGAGCATTATTGCCGTGGAAAAGTGTGACCCCTGGTTTCAGGTTCAATTCCAAACGACCATAATTGCGAAAGTTAGTCAACGATAAATGGCGAATATACATATAAATCTTCCCAGCATAACTACTGACCATTGTCCCAGATAACCGCAGGCTGGACAAAAGACATTTTACGAGCGTCAAAATTTGCCCGGGCAACCTTTCCCATGCTATGCTAAGGCCCATCTGTTACTTTGCCAAAAGGAGCACAAGATGGCTGAAGCCAATGATCGACCACTTTCCCCCTGAGCCTTATTTTTACCTTTTTAGTTGTCATCGCCTTACCACTAGCCTTGGGACTTTATCTGGCCCCACGCCTTGTCCCCCAACCCAAAATAGGCATCGTCCGCCTGACTTATGAAATTGATAGCTTCACAGCGGATCTCTTTAAAGAGCAGATAGCCTTCGTCCGTAACGATCCCGCCTTCAAAGGGGTCGTCGTGATCATCAATAGCCCCGGTGGTACAGCGTCTGACAGCGAAGAAATGTTCCTGGAAATGTTAAGCTTGCGCGAGCAAATGCCGGTGGTCGCTTCCATTGATTTTATCGCGGCCAGCGGGGCTTATTTCACAGCGGTTGGCGCAGACGAAATTTACGCCAAATCCTCAGCTTTTGTGGGTAACATCGGTGTTATTGGTTTGTTGCCAGGTGGCGTTTTTATCGAAGATGATATTTTAACCACTGGCCCCTACAAATATTTCGGTTCCACCCGTGATGGTGAAGTCCGAAGTATCGAAACGCTCAAGTTTGCCTTCTTGAACGCCGTGCAAACCGGACGAGCCGATGAGCTTAACGCTGATCCGGAATTTCTTTCTCGTGGTGAAGGGTTTGACGGCATCAGGGCGTTAGAACTGGGCTTGATTGACCAAATTGCTTCTACGCAAGACGCGATGGATCGGGTGGCTGAATTAGCTGGCATAAAAGGGTATGAAGCCGTAGAAATTTTTGACCTGGTTTATGACCCATCAGACGCCTTCTTTTTTGCTTATCATCCCAGCCAAAAGATAGATATGGAAAGGTTATGGGCACAACCGACTGACCTGGCCCCAGGTTATTATTACCGCTATCTGAAAATTAACACCGTCCGTTAAGCTGATTTCCTGTGGCCCATTGTGGCTTTGCCTGGAGAATTTTCTATGTCACGAATGATACGCTCTGTGATTTTCCTGGTTATATTTCTGGTTTTGCTCCTAACTCCCCTGGCCGTTCGTTTTTTGGGGCATTACCGCCTATTTGGTGGTGAAGATCGGCGTGAACTGCCGGTTTACGACCCGGCCGCCGCCGTAAAGGCGGTACCTTCACCTGTGTCGAATCAATTTATAGATGAGCCAGAGGTGAATGGTACGGGTTTTGTATTGTTGGATGCGGCTCATGCTAATTTCGTGGAGGAGAAAGATATAACCTTCCTGGATAGCCGCCTTTCACTCCGAGGTTATCAGTTGTTGCGCTATTCAAGTGGGGATTTGGCGACGGCGCTACGCCGGGTGTCTGCTTTTGTGGTTATTGCTCCCCTGGAGCGGTTTGACAACGAAGAAATTGCGGCGGTACGTGATTTTGTGGCGCGTGGCGGACGATTGCTTCTGGTGGGTGATCCGACCCGTTTCAATGTTCTTTTTTCTGATGATCCGTTTTCCTTTGAGTACACCATCGAAAACGATGACATTGCCTTTGAATAGTCTGGCGAATGAATTCGACATCGTTTTTACGGGCGATTATTTGTACAACACGGTTGAGAATGAAGGTAATTTCCGCAATATTCTCATTAACCGGAGTGAGATGGGTGAGCATGATTTAACGGCTGAACTGGAGCAACTCGCTTTTTATGGGGCGCATTCGTTGACCGTGGGGAATGGCGGCCGCGTACTTTTGTCTGGTGATGACAATACCACTTCTTCCTCAACGGACCGGCCCGGTGGGCTGGCTTTGGCTGTGATGAGCCAGGATGAGCATGTGTTAGCCCTAGGGGATGTGGATTTTCTCTCCGCCCCTTACTCCATGTCCTTAGACAACAGCCAATTTGTAGCTCGTATTGCTGACTTCCTGGTGGCTTCTGAAAGTCGCCGTTTTGTTATACAGGATTTCCCCTTCTTTTATCAGCCGAATGTGGAGCTGGTTTATGTGGGTTCACCAGACCTGGGGCCTGATGCGTTTGATGAGATTATTCAGTTGCAGGATGCGTTTCAGAATGCCAATATGCGACTGACGCTCGCGGCCGCGGCCGCGAACGACCACGACACCCTCTACCTGGGTCTTTACAACCAGGCCAGTGATCTCGAAGCCATCCTGAGCGAAGCAGGCATTACCCTCACCATCGATCCGGCTATCCTCACCGTGGACGAGTCGGATGCTGAACCCACCCCCGCCGCCAATACGGATGACGAAGAGACAGACGACAACGAGGATACAATCCGTCAGGTTCAATCTACTCTGGGTAACATCCAAATGTCGGGTACTGCCCTGCTTTTGTTAGATGAAAGTGATGGTCAACGACGAGTCATCATTTTGGCCGCCAGCAAAGTTGGCCTCGAGAACACCGTAGACCGTCTGCTTGATCTTATGCCCCTCAATGCCGACTATGCCCTGGCAGATTGTCTCGTCCAAGATTATCTGGCCCTTTGCCCCTCGGGAGTAGTTGATGAAGAAGTAGAAGCCGAGCTAGACACAGGTGGCGCACCCGAACCTATCGTGATTGATGATAATAGCGACAACGGTAATTCAGGTGACGTAGATGAACTAGGTGCGGTACGCCAGGGAACGGTGAGTTTAGGCGACACGGTCGAAGGTGAGTTGGGACAAAATGAGAGTCATTCCTGGGTGTTCAACGATGGCCCAGCCCTCATTGATATTATCTCGGTGGGACCTGATCTGGATGGGGTTCTGGAACTGTATGACAGCGACTACGAACTAATTGAGTCAATGGATGACTCCTTCACTGGTGAGACAGAAGAGTTAATCGCCATAGAAATACCGGACGACAGCAACTACTACATCGTTGTACGTGATTACTTTGGTGATCCTTCCGAATACACCCTGGAAGTAGTGGAATCCGCTGGTGGCAGTGATGGGGGAGAATTAGATGAAGCCTCCATCTTTATCTTTGTGGATGATGATGGCACCCCTTCGGCGGGTGGTATCAGTAGTGGGGCGGTGATGGCTGACCTCTTAAGTAGTCAATACGATGTCACCCTGTGGACAACTTCCATTGATGGACCTCTAGATGAAGAAACCGTAATCGCTCATAACCTGATTGTGTGGGATTCCGGCGATTATCGCACCGAGGATGCGGCCATCGATGAGGACTCCTTAATAATTCTGAATCGCCTGGTAGAGGGTGGGGCAGCACTCATCATTTTTGGGACAACTCCGCCGCTGTTAGATTTTGCGCCCACTGACCTGGTCACCTTAGCCGACATGGAAGCGGTCGGCACGGAGGCTGTGCTCATGGATGGCATTGAAGAGGGCAGTGTCTACGTTCTGGATCAACCCTACGATGTGATAGACGTCATTGCCGATGATTTTGATGCGGAGAGTGATTTGGTCCTGTTTGAAGGTGGCCCTGATAGTGCGGATGTGGGTTATGTGGGTGCTGCTTCACAAGACGAGTTACCCATTTTCTTCATGTTAGCCCCGTATGTGGCGTTACCGACCGATTTACAAGAGATTCTGCTGACCAATATTGTGGCCTGGATGGGATTTTAATCACGCTGTTTCCGTTCAGGTTTGCTTAAGCCCGAAGAACCACGGTTCTTCGGGCTTATTTTTAACTTCAGCTTAGCCCCACGCCATATCCATTAACTGAAGATAGGTATAGCCAATGCAGACAACGATTTTGATTGTTGATGATGACATTCCTCTGACCAAGACGTTAGAGACCCTTTTGTCCCGCCATAATTACAAACCAGTGGTGGCCCATACGGCTGAGGATGGGGTGCAGTTAGCGCAAACCGCTAATCCCCAACTCATCTTGCTGGATGTGATGATTCCTCATATGGGTGGATGGGCCGCATGTCGGCGCATTCGCGAAAAATCGGACACCCCCATCTTGTTTTTAACTGCATTGAGTAGCACTTCGGATGTGGTGCAAGGTTTAGAGCTGGGAGCCGATGATTATCTGACGAAACCGTTTGAGCCTGAGGAGTTTTTGGCCCGCATCAAGGCGAATTTGCGTCGTTTGCGCACGGCCCCGGCCGCCGCCCAGATTTTGTCCTTTAGGGAGGGTACGCTGGTTATCGATCTTCCGGCACGGCAAGTAACAGTGGGGGGAAATGAGGTGGGGCTGACGCCCAGAGAGTTTGATTTGTTGGTTGTGTTGGCCCAGAATGCTAACCGAGTTATTCCCACAATGGAGTTGATTTCGACAGCCTGGGGAACCAATTATGGGGATTCAGCCGAAAACCTGAAACCGTATATTCACTATCTGCGCCGTAAGATTGAAACGGATCCGGGGCAACCTGATTGGATCAAGACAGTACGTGGTGTAGGGTATCGTTTTGTTGATTGACACATTCTCGCCAAAATCGGGTTTGAGAATGGGTCAGTTTGGGCTACAATACGCGACTTATCTTATGATTCACGATTGTCTAGCATGCCACAACCAGATATTATTTTTTTGGTCTTAGATACCCAACGGGCTGATCGCCTGGGTTGCTACGGCCACAAGCCAGCACGCACCCCCAACCTTGACCGCTTCGCTGACGAAGCGGTTCTTTTTGTTCAAGGTATTGCCCCTGCCCAGTGGACGGTTCCCAGTCACGCCTCTATGTTTACTGGGTTGTACCCAACAGCGCATCAGGTTACACAATCACATCAAGCGCTTGGTCCGGAGCGGCCGCATCTGGCCGAACTGTTACGTCAGGCTGGTTATGATACGGTGGCGTTTTGCAATAACCCGCTGGTAGGTATTCTTAACAATGGGTTCAAACGTGGTTTTGACCGGTTTTTCAACTATGGGGGAGCTTTTCCTAGCACCCCGGCTGAATCATCGAGTTTGCCCTGGCCGTTGAGCCGACTCGCGGCCGCGTACACCCAATTCCTGCGCCGTATCTCCTACCCCGTACAAAACTTCTTCGCCCGCTCTGAACTGGCCTTCATCCTGTCCATCAACGCCCTCATGACCCCGCTCTGGTCCCGGCTGGCGAACTTCAAAGGGCAAAACGAGCGCTCCGTAGGTGATGTCATTCATTTCCTGCAAGAGCGGGAACAAAAGAAAGACGATCAGCCCTTATTTATGTTTGTCAACCTGATGGAAACCCATCTGCCATTTTGGCCGCCACGCCACGTTGTTGATGAAGTGGCTCCTTATCTGCATCAGGATGCCGCGGCCAAAGCCCGTATGCGGGCCTGGAACCGGGAAGCGTATCGCTGGCAGGCCCCTTTGGCCGAACCGCTGCCGGAACTGGATCAACGGGTACTCGATGATCTGTATGATGCGGAAGTTGCTTATCAGGATGGTTATTTGGGGCCACTTTTTGATTTTTTGGGCCAGCGGGCCAATAAAGAGAATACCCTGACTGTGATCGTGGGCGACCATGGGGACGGCATCGGTGAACATGGGTACATGGGTCATGCTTTTGTGGCTTATCAGGAATTGGTGCATGTGCCTCTGTTGTTACACTGGCCAGCTAAGTTGACGCCCACCCAGATAGAGACGCCTGTAAGTACGCGCCGGGTCTATCACACCATGCTGGACGCGGCCGCGGCAGTGCATGAACCGCTCCCCCACCTGGATGCGGCCGAAGTGCGAGGGCTGACGTTGTTGGAGACAGTTCGCGGCCGCGAGCCAGAACAAGCGGCCGCCTACAGCGAGATTTACCCCCCCCTCAATTTCGTCAAAGCCATTGAGCGCCGCCAACCGGAACTCCTCGAACCGTATGGCTGTTACCGGGTGCGCCGCGCTCTGGTGAGAGAGCAGTACAAGCTTATTCAAATTGATGACGCGGCCGCGGAACTGTACGATCTCGCGGCTGATCCGACGGAACAAACGAACCTCATCGCTGACCTGCCAGAGGTGGCGCATAACCTGAATGACCATCTGAACCGGGTGCGCCGCCAAACGGAATTACAGCGCGAGAGTTTTAGTGTGGGTGCGGCCGCGGATGGGCAAATGGACGATCATCTGCTCCAACGATTACGAGGACTTGGTTATTTGGAGTAATTTCCCAACTTAATCTGAAGCGAGGAAGAGAAGCAAACTATGTTCGATTTTCTAAACACAGACCCGGTGGCTTTTACCATTCCCATTGGTGAGGGCCTGGACATTTACTGGTACGGTATCATCGTCACCATTGGCATTGGCCTGGGAATATGGTGGGCTGGCCGCGAAGTAGACAAACGCGGTGAAAACCTTGATGACCTGTACAATGGCGCGTTGATCGTTGTGATAGCCGGTTTTATTTTTGCCCGGTTCTGGTACGTGTTTCAAGACGCTATTCTTGATGGCAATTCGCTCAACTACCCCGATTTCCTCTCCATCATTAACATCCGCAATGGGGGCGTCAACATCTTGGGTGGGTTTGTTGGTGCTTTTATCGTGGGTCTCATCTGGTTGCGCCGCAAAAAGCTGAAGCCCTGGCCGTTTATGGATGCGGCTGGCCCGGCCTTGCTCATCGCGCAGGCTATTGGCCGTTGGGGTAACTTCATTAACCAGGAGCTATATGGCCCACCTACCGGGTCGGAAAGCTGGGGCTTGTTGATTGACGCTCAAAGCCGCATTGCTCCTTACAATGACCTGACCACATACCCTCTGGAAACCCGTTTTCACCCCACCTTTTTTTATGAATCTATGTGGCTTCTCGCCGGGTTCGTCATTTTGGTTGTCCTGAATGAACGTAACCGGGACAAATGGCGTCCGGGAACCGTTTTTAGCCTCTTCCTCATCTGGTGGGGTGTGGGTCGTGCCTGGATCGAATTTTTCCGCCCCGATCAACCTGGTTTTGAGGGTAGCATCATCACCTTTTCGATGATTTTTGCCGTGCTGATTGCGCTGGTGGGTGTGGTGTTGTTGTTGCATCTGTACGAGAAAATTACCTTGCCTGGTGTTCGTCGTCGCCGTAGCCGCCAGGATCGCATTCGTGCTCGTAGTCGTTCCATCAATTAGTGGGGGGGAGCAGATGGGTTCGATCATTAAGTTGAATCCATTTTGAGTTGGGGGAAAGCATGGATAGCCTGAATTGGGAAGAAAAATATGGCCGTTTAGCCCTGACATTTGATGATGTCTTGTTGGAGCCGGGCTATTCTGAGGTTTTACCTGCCGAGGTAAATTTAAGCACCCGATTGGCTGGAGATATTCAGCTTAATATTCCTATTTTGTCGGCGGCTATGGATACGGTGACCGAAGCGCCTATGGCGATTGCCCTAACTCGCCTAAGCGGGGTAGGCATTTTACACCGCAATATGCCCCCCAGAAGTTCAGGTAGAAGAAGCAGACAAGGTCAAGCGCTCCGAAGCGGGCATGATTGTGGACCCGATTACCTTGCCTTCCCATGCTACGTTGGCCGAAGCAGAATCGCTGATGAGCCGATACCGTATTTCTGGTGTGCCCATTACGGATGAGGATGGCAAACTGGTCGGTATCTTGACCAATCGGGATACGCGGTTTGTTAAACCGGGGGCACAGCCTATCAGCGAATTTATGACCAGCCAAAACCTGGTCACGGCCACTGTGGGGACAACGTTAGAGCAGGCGATGGAGATTTTGCATCGCCATCGGATTGAGAAGTTACCCCTGGTAGATGATGATGGTCGTTTGAAGGGTTTGATTACCGTCAAGGACATCATGAAAAAGATTGATTTTCCCCAGGCGGTGACAGATAACCGCGGCCGCTTACTGTGCGCGGCCGCGATGGGGGTGGGTGAAGCCGGGTTACATCGGCTGGAACAACTAATTCGTGCTGATGTGGACATTATCGCTATCGATACGGCTCACGGCCATACCGCCTCTGTCTTAGCGACCGTCACCGAAGCCAAACGACGCTACCCCCATCTGGTTGTTCTCGGCGGGCAATGCGGCTACCGCCGCTGGAGCACGTGATCTTATCCATGCCGGAGCCGATGGCATTAAGGTTGGTATTGGCGCCGGTTCCATATGCACGACTCGCATCATTTCCGGGGCGGGTGTGCCACAAATCACTGCTATTACCGAATGCGCCATCGAGTGCCATCGCCAGGGTGTCACTTGTATTGCCGATGGGGGTATCAAGTACAGCGGTGATATTGTCAAGGCGCTGGCCGCCGGTGCCGATGCGGTCATGTTGGGTTCGTTATTAGCTGGATTGGAGGAAAGTCCTGGCGAAATTATTATGTATGAGGGTAAGCGGTATAAGATGTATCGGGGTATGGGGAGTGTGGGAGCCATGCAGGGACATGGGGCGGATCGTTACGGTACAGGCCAGAGCAATAGAACAGGCCGCGCCGCGAACGTGACAAACTGGTTCCCGAAGGCATTGAAGGTCAGGTTCCCTACAAAGGCAAACTTGACGATGTGTTGTACCAGCTCATGGGCGGCCTGCGGGCTGGCATGGGCTACGTAGGCGCGGCTAATCTGGCTGAATTACATGCAAAAGCACGCTTCAACCGCATTACCAACGCCGGTCTTATTGAAAGCCATCCGCATAGTGTCTTGATCACCAAAGAAGCACCCAACTATCAGGTTCGTCGCTAAGGCATAACGAATCCGGCCCTGTGAAAGGTAATGTGCGGTATGCTCATATCCGATTCACATATAAGGAAGGATGGCATGTTGAATAAAATGACCCCCCAAGTATCGTTTAAAGCTATTTTTGTTGATTGCGCTGAGTTTATTACTGCTTGTCGCCTGTAATGGCAACGGTGAGAACACCCAGACCAATGATGAGGTAGCCCAGGTGACGGCAGAACCAACGTCTAAACCGACCAATACGGTTGAGCCTACAGCCACGGCTACGGATGTGCCGACGGAAACGCCGTTGCCCACGGCTACGGCAACACCTACGGAGACAGCCACACCAACAGAAACGCCCACACCTACGGAAACTGCCACTCCGACGGCAACGGCAACCCCCACAGAAACACCAACCCCATCAAAAACACCCACACCGGCTAATACTGCCACCCCAGCCAATACCCTTACCCCAACACCCGCACCAACACTCGATGTTGTTACCCTTTATTATCGGTCTAACCCCAATGAGATATTAGGTACATTTCCTGTTAAGGTATTTGATGCTAATGCGCTCTATAACAACATGGTGCGGATGCGGAACTCACTTTATACCATGCGTGACAACCTGGACGCTTCCCGCTCTGGTGATGCGACGGCCTGTAACGCTTATAAAGGAGCTTATGAATCGATCAAGGCCTCGGGTGTGTTTTATGATGAAGTGCCCGCGGACTGGGCAGAAATTGATCTTTACTATTTCCTGTCCTTTGTCTATTCCCTGGACAGAACACGTCCGGCCTATCTGTCTTGCCGTGATGCGGGTCAGGTAGATGAATTTAACTATGGTTTGGCGCTGTCGGCCATAAATGACACCTTATCATTGCTTGAGCCAACAGTGGGCGCGGCCGCGAGCAAACTCGGCCTGTAATGGTTTCTGGTATCAGCCACGTCAGAGGTAGGTACAAAACTTCTGACGTGGCATATTTTGAACGGAAGGAAAAGGAGTATGAACGCAAAAATCAGTCTCACGAACGACCAACAAACAAAAAACGATGAAATTTTGGCGCACATTGAAGCTGAAAAAGAGCGACTTTTGGAAGAGACCCGTGCTTTACAACAGCAATGGCGCCAAGAGGAACGACGCAAACGAGCTATGGAGCGCCAACAAAAAAAGCGTCAATCATAAACCTTAGGCCTTATGATCTGCGTAATGCGTCATTCGTAACCGGTAAACGCATCGCCCCTTGCGCAGGACGAAAGTCACTATTCGGATGGGTTGACCCTGTTTTTAAGGGCACGCCGCAAAAGCAATTGTTTCAACTGCCTGGTACCCTTGGTCGTTGAAACGTTACCGGCGAATTACGCATTACCCTTCACCGTGTTATTTAATCACGATACCTACATCTCTCCGCTGACCTGGCGCTATGGTAGCCAACCCATGCGCCATATTTGGTCCGAAGTTCACAAGCGACGGCTCATGCGTCGGGTGTGGGTAGCCTTGGCCACGGCTCAGCATGAGGCGGGGCTGGTCACAGCGGCACAACTGGCAGATTTGCAAAGCCAGATGGACCACATTGATATTGCCCGCGCCCTGGATATTGAAAAAGAAACCCGGCATGATGTCATGGCCGAGATTCGTACCTTTGCCGAGCAATGCCCGGTGGGGGGTGGAATTATCCACTGGGGAGCTACCAGTGCGGATATTACCGACAATGTGGATGTGTTGAGATTACGCGACGCGGCCGCGATCTTACTTGCCCGCCTGCGTGACTTACTCCTGGCCCTGGCTGAGCGTATCGAAACCACCGCCCATTTGCCGGTCATGGCCCACACCCACATCCAACCCGCCGAACCAACCACCCTGGGTTATCGTTTTGCCGTTTATGCCCAGGATTTACTGGATGATTACCACGATTTAGACCGGTTGCGGCGCACGTTGCGGGGCAAAGGGTTGAAAGGGGCCGTGGGTACACAGGCCAGTTACCAGGAAATGTTAGCGGGTACAGATGTCACGGCTGAAAACATGGAAGCGGCCGCGATGCACGTGCTGGCTTTGCCCTATTTCCCCATAGCCACCCAAACCTACACCCGCCAGCAAGATTTGCGCGTGCAACAGACGTTGGCGGGCATTGCCGCTTCCCTGCACAAATTTGCCCTCGATTTCCGTATTTTGCAGTCGCCCCCCTTTGGCGAATGGGCTGAGCCGTTCGGTCAAAAGCAGGTCGGTTCGTCGGCCATGCCCTTCAAGCGCAACCCCATCAACACCGAAAACATTTGTTCGCTGGCTCGTTATGTGGCCGGATTGGAGCAACCCGCCTGGGATAATGCCAGTCAGGCGATTTTAGAGCGCAGTCTGGATGATTCGGCCAACCGGCGGCTTTTTCAGCCGGAAGCTTTTTTGGCGGTGGATGAGATATTGGCGCGAGCGGTTGCCCTGGTTCAGGGGATGGTGATTGATGAGGGAGCGATTGCCCGAAATCTCGCCATTTATGGCCCGTTTGCGGCCACGGAGCGAGTGTTGATGTCGCTGGTAGCGGCAGGGGCCAGCCGCCAGGATGGGCACGAATGGTTGCGGGAGAATAGTTTACGGGCGTGGCAGGCGGTCCAAGAGGGCGCGGCCGCGAACCCACTCCTTGATTATCTGGCCCAGGATTCCCGCCTTCTGGCTTACCTTACCCCCCCCCAGATTGAGACCCTTATGCACGCCGAAGATCATGTGGGAACCGCCCGCGGCCGCGCGCTGGCCCTGGCTCAGACCATCCGCACAGAGATTGACTCCACTTCTGACTAAATTGTGTTCCCTTTGTTCCCCACATGCCTGTCCCAACAACTGTGGTGTCTATTCGCGGCCGCCAACTGCCAACTGCCAGCGGCCAACTGCTAACTGCCAGCGGCCAATTGCGACGGTAGAATCTGTTCGACTAATAGGCGTTTGAACAGGGGCGTTTTGTTACCTTGACTGGCTTTTTCGATAAGCTCGTAGCCTTGGGTGTAGGTAAAACCATAGGAGCGGAATAAGGGGTTGCTCATAAAACGGAAACTTTGTTTCGCCCGACGTTCGCTGATCAACGCATAGGTTTGTAAATAGTCCAGGGTTTGGGCTTCGTTTAGTTGACCGGTGTGGTAGAGAATGGCGGCGTTGTTGCTGACGGTGCGCAGGTTTTTACCGGCCTGGCTTTTGCGGGTTAATTCTTCGGCGGTCACGCCGTGGATGCCGGCGGCGGGCAAGACCATCAGGGCAATGTATTCATGGGCGGTGTCACGAGGGAAGATGATTTCCTGGGCGGTGGTGGCGATGCCTTCGGCGATGACGGCGGTGGGAGAATGGAGCAGGAAGCTGGCAAATTCGGCGTACCCTTTGCCATTGAGCAGATGTTTTTCTTTGAGTTGATGCTCGGTGTGGTGGCCGGGATAACCTTCGTGGGCCATGGTGTTGAGTAGACCGAGGGCTGAGGTGGGCAGGTCGGTGTTGAATTCGACCAGGGAGCGGCCTTTGCCCAGGTACCAATTGTAAGCCCCCCAGGGCTGATCTTTGGTAAGACGTAGTTCGATGGCTTCATGCTCGACCAGTTCAACCAGATGACGGGTGCGGCCGCGCGTTTCTTCGAGGGTCATTTCGAGCAGGGGCATGGCTTTGTCGGTCGGTATCTCAAACCGTTTGCGGTCGGCTTCTAGCCGGTCGGTCAGAGAGCCAGTGCCCGGAATGACGGCATCCAACTCACGGTGCGCGGCCGCGAAAATAGCTTCATCAGTCAGTTGGGGGTTAATGTCGTAAATGCGTTGGACTTCTTCCAGGTAAGGGAAGGTTTCTCCTTTGAGCATGAGCAAGGTGCATTCGATGGCCCGACACTCGGCGGTGAGGAAGGCGTGACGGGCGGGGTCTTCGGTTGGGAGAGTAGCCTGTAGCTGGGAGAGATCGTCCAAAAGCGCGGCCGCGTCCTTTTTTTCACTGGCCTGCACCTCTGCTTTAAGGTCGGCCGGGCCGAGGTAGGCGTCAATGTAGCCATCAATATGTTTTTCTATTTCGAGGGTAAGGCTCAGATAGGCCCTACCAAATGGATCAAGTTGCATAATAGTCTCCTGCGAAAATAAGTTTCAGGTTTCAGGTTTCAAGTTCCCCTGAGTTCCTAGAGTTCCTACGAGTTCCTCGGATTTTCATCCCTCTTGGTGCGCCGTAGGCCCATGGAACTCCTGAGAAAAATAAG
This sequence comes from Candidatus Trichofilum aggregatum, assembly GCA_016716885.1. GTDB lineage: Bacteria > Chloroflexota > Anaerolineae > Promineifilales > Promineifilaceae > Trichofilum > Trichofilum aggregatum. The sequence continues at coordinate 14,876 of JADJUV010000088.1, forward strand.
TGGCGAGTTTGCGAGTAGCGAGTTTGCGAGTTCCTAGAGTTCCCCTACTTCCTCGCGTGATTATAGGGCACAACAGGGGGTAGGGCTAACATTTTCTGGCGGCGCGCAGGTTAATGCGGTGAATGATTTGGGGGGGACGCGGCCGCGATTTTGGGTTATAGAACACCCTGGTTGGCAACTGGCTACCCGGTCTGCCACACGGTACAATTTGCTGGTGATAAAAGAGGCAAGCAAGTATTACCCGTTGTACCTGTATCTGAGCCAGTCAGGGCAGGATGAGTTGACGCTCACTGTGTCAGACATAGAGGCGTTGTTGGCGGACCCCTTACCCGAATCGGCCTGGACCCAGCGGGCCTGGTGGAGTAATCGCCATAGTGCCTCAGCACAAGCGGCCGCGTGGCTAGATGCTGGTTATCGGCTGGTCAACCTTGATCTGACTGCGGATCGTATCACCTTCCGACGCAAGAATCTGGTGTATACGGTGCGCAAACAGGGTGATACGATTTTGTGGGATGGGGCTTTAATTAAGATTTTGCGGGAGCAGCTAGAACTCTCGCAGATGGATCTGGCAAAAAAGCTGGGTATGCGTCAGCAGACCATCAGTGAATGGGAAAATGGCCTTTATGCCCCCAGACGCTCTACCGCCAAATTTTTAACCCGCATTGCTGAGGAAGCTGGTTTTCGTTATGGTGAGGAGTAAGCCTCTGCCGCCTGTGAACCCGAAAAGAAAATTACATCCTTTGATGAGCGCCGATCGTAAGATTGGCGTTTTTTTTGCCTGAATAACGCTTGACCGAAAAGACGTTAGCGGATAAAATGTTATTGCGTTACCGTGTATAATGTTGTTTAACAAAAGGCTACTAATTTAGCCAGCCATCTATTTATCCAGTGGGAGGTCAGGATGAATCCGTATGAATTGAAGCAGATCATTAAGATGTGGGAACAGGAGACGCTAACGACAGAGCAGGCCATTGGTCAAATTTTGCTGCATTTGCAGACGGTGGGCCAGCGCCTGGGTCAATTGGAACAGCGAATAGAGTCAAGGGGTATCGTGCGGAAACTCAAAGGGGATGAGTAACGAGGCGGTTAAAGTTGTTGGCGTTGCAGGAACAGGAATGTGATGCCAACAACGGCCAGAATACCTACACCGACAATGGTGCCTAAATCGGTGGTGGGGGCCGGTTCATCGGTGGGGATGGTGGGTGTGGGCGCGACTGTCGCGGCCGCAGTGGCGGCAACCGTCGTTTGTAGAAGGGCTGTGGGACTGGGTTGTTCATTGGTAGCCGGGGTAAAAGTGGGGGCCGCGGCCGCGAGGGTTTCCGGTGTTTCCGTGGGTGTGGGTTGTGGGGGCTGACGGATAAGAAGTTCCTGCCCAATGCGTAAAAGCGCATCACCCGCCAGACTGTTCCAGGACGTAAGCTGATCCAGCCCCAGGTTATAAATGGCGGCAATAGACCAGAGCGTATCCCCGGATTTGACAATATGGGTTAGTTGCGGTGTAGGGGTCGGTGGGGGGGGCTGGCCTTCCGCCAGGCGAATGGTAATTTCCTGCCCTGGCTGTAGGATAACGTCTGCGCCAAAGGCGTTGTACCAGAGTAAATCGGCCAGTTCGACCTGGTAGAGATTAGCCACATACCAAAGAGTCTGCCCTTCGCGAATGACATGAGTGGTGGGGGGAGCCGGTGTGGGTGGGGGAGCCTGCCCTTCGCCTAAACGAATGGTAATTTTGTCGCCGGGATTGACCAGAGCATCATCGCTCAAACCGTTGTAAAGCAAAATATCCTGTAGCGAGACTTCATAATAGGCCGCCAAGGTCCATAAGGCTTGCCCCTGCTGGACGACATGGACGATAGAGCCATCTTCACCGGGTTGGGCGAAGTTGAAGGGAAGTACCCGAATAGCCCCTGTCTGGCCGTTGTTGGGGGCTGGCGCGGCCGCGGCTGGGGAATTAGAGGGCTGACCGACGACCAACGCATAAAAGTTCTGGTCATAACCACTGGCAGACCCGGCGCCTACCTCGGTATATCGTGTGGATACCAGAGCGGCATAATGAACCGGGCTGTTTTGCCACCAGATCAGCCCTTTGTCGGCGGTCAGGCTGGTTCCACCCACAATGTTTTCAGACACCCAGCCCACGTAGCCAGCGGCCTCGGCTCGTCCCTGGGGCGACGAGCCACCCGCACCGGTGTGGCTGTAAATGTTTTGTTGGGCGGCAACCATGAGTGAATTGTTAATGGTAAAGGCGGGTAGCCCATTAGCCAGACGGAAATTGTTGACCAATTGGATGATTTCCGAGGCGGAAGATTGGGCGGGACCTGTGGTCGGTGTTCCTGCCAGCCAGAGGAGCATGAGAAGGAGTACAGCCAGTGAGATGCGTCGTGTCATAAAGGCGAACTATAGCAAGAAGTGGGGAAATGGGCGAAAGGGGAGTGGAGATTGAGAGACTGGAGACTGAGAGATTGGGAGACTGAGAGACTGGATGATTTTCAACTCGAAACTCGGAACTCAGAACTCGAAACTCACAACCGTGACCGGGCGGCCATGAGAGCGAAGCCGAGTAGGTTTAGGCCGCGCCATTTTTCGGGGTCTTGGGCCTGGGGATCGTTTTCGCTCCAGCCAATGCCCCAAATGCGGTCTACGGGGCTGGCTTCAACCAGAATGCGGTTGCCGGTGTTGAGTAAAAATGCTTTCAGGGCCGGGTTTTGGCTGAATTTGGCGATGTTGCCCTGTACGACGATGTCGAACCGATGTTGCTCCCAGATGATTGGGTGAACCCCTGTGCCTCACGGCCCAAGTTTTTGGCGAGGCTGGGGTGCGCGGCCGCGACAATCCTCTCCCTCACTCCCTCATCCCCAAACAAACGGGCCTTCTCCGCCATCATGTAATGCTCGGCGGTGGCATACCTCACCCCATCCACCACAAACACCGCCGGATACCACTGGCTCAGGCACTCCTTACCCACCTGTCCACTTTTTCCCGGTGTATGCCCCCAGAAAAACAAATACTTGGGCTGAAATCCATTTTTGATTTCTTCATTAAGCGCGTTGAGGGTGGAGATATGTGCTGGGGTCACTGAATTGACTCTTTTTATCATGCATCACAAATGCAACTTGTGCCACTCGACGATATACCATTTGCCATCAATTAATCGCAAAGAAACATCCACAGACATTTCCTTCCAACTATCATTCGGGCACACATAATTAAACCAGAGATCAAAGTTAGCTTCTGACGATCCGAAAGCCCACCAACTGCCGTATAACCTTGAAAATCTGGATCCCAGTCAAAACGACATGAATCCGAAAGAGCTTCATGAGTTTGAGGCCAGGTAGCAATCAAAAGCCATTTCTCTTCAACCACATAGGATTGCATCCCCTCCAACTGGTTATGTGCTAATGAAAATGCAAAAGCAGCAGCTGTGGCAGAGGGGTTGCTTTGATCCGCAACAAATAAATGTTCAGGTGGATAAAGTTGTTGTTTAGATGTCCAGTACATCCAAAGACACAACCCCATGACAAGGAAAAGCACGCTGGCACATCCTGCATTGATAATTCGGCTCCGTCTGGAATTTGGACTTGGTGTCATGGGTCATCTGCTGGAATCTTGAATCTGTCGCATCAGAGCAGGTAACTGACCTAGATATTCGAGTTGATGAAAGCAAGGTTGGTCGGTTGGGGCCGCGGCCGCTTCGTGTGCCCAGGTGACAGCGTGGGGTATGTGGACACCGTACCCGCCCAGTTCCAACACCGGCAATATGTCAGAAGGTAGGGAGTTGCCCACCATGAGGAACCGCTCCGGGGTGATGCTGTGGCGGTTGAGGATGGTTTCGTAGGTGGCCCGATTCTTGTGACTGACGATTTCAACGTGCCGGAAGTATGGCCCCAACCCTGACTTGGCGATTTTGGCTTCCTGATCCAACAAATCCCCTTTGGTGATGATCATCAGCGGGTAGTTTTGTGCCAGGGTGGCAACCGTATCGGCTACATGGGGTAGGAGTTGGATGTCGGCGGCGACCATCTCTTTGGCGAGTTGGATAACCTGATGGATTTCGCGGCCGCTAATCCGTCCTTCCGTCAACTCAATGGCCGTCTCAATCATAGACAGGGTGAACGCCTTGATGCCATACCCAAACACCTTGAGGTTCCGCATCTCCGTCTCGTACAACCGGGCTTCCACCCACTCTGGCTCGTGGTAGGGGGCCAAAAGCTCCTTCAGTTTCCCCTGCACATTGACATACAGGCTTTCGGTGTGCCAGAGGGTGTCGTCAGCGTCAAAAGCAATCAAATCAAACATCATTGACCTAACTCGGCCTGAACCGCGGCCGCGAAAATCTCCACTATCTCATCCACCTGTTCCCGCGTCACAATCAAGGGTGGCCCCAGCATAATCACATCGCCATTCACCCCATCGGCACACCCTTGCGAATAATACACCATCAGTCCATTTTCAAAGGCCCGCTGGCGAATGCGATCATTCACCCGTTCTTTGGCCGGAAACGGCGCTTTGGTGGCCCGATCTTGCACGAACTCGATGCCCCAGAAGAGGCCGCGGCCGCGAATATCCCCCACATACGGATGATCACCCAGCGCTTCAACCAGCTTTTGCCCCAGGTAGGCCCCTGTCTGGGCCGAGTTTTCAATGAGGTTTTCCTGGTGGATGATGTTGAGGGTGGCTAAGCCCGCGGCCGCGCCCACCGTATGATGGCTAAACGTGCCGCCGTGATTAAAATCCCCCAACTTTTGCCGGATCGTTTCTACATCTTCGCCCCTGGCGGCAATAAACCCAAAGGGGAAATATCCTCCGGCCAGCCCCTTTGAAGTGACCGTAATATCCGGCACGACATTCCAATGGTTCATGGCCCACCAGGCTCCCGTGCGCCCCATACCTACCAGCACTTCGTCGGCAATGAGCAAAACCCCATATTGATCACAGATGCGGCGCACGGCGGGCCAATAGTCGTCAGGTGGGGCCACCGCTCCCAAACTGGCGCCACTGATGGGTTCGGCAATGAAGGCGGCGATATTCTCCGGCCCGGATTCTAGAATGGCTTCTTCCAGCCGTGAGGCCAGGGTTTCGCCATCAGCCTCAAAGCGGTAAGGGTAGGGGGAACGGATGTGGGGCATGTTGTGTAACATGCTCAGATAGGGTGTGCGTAAACCGGGTCGCCCGCTCACGCTGAGCGCTCCCAGCGTCATGCCATGATAACTAAGGGCGCGACAAATAACGGCCATGCGGCCGCTTTCTCCTCGCGCCATCTGGATTTGTCGGGCCAGTTTAATGGCCCCTTCTACGACCTCGCTACCACTGCTGAGGAAGTAAAAACGAGCCTCGGGAATGGGCACAACCTGGGCCAGAGCGTCGCAATAATCTTCTAAAGCCTGGCTGGTAAACGTGAGGGGATGGACAAAGGCAACCTTTTCCATCTGGCGGGTCATAGCCTCGACTATTTCCTGGCGACCATGGCCCACATTAACGACGAGTGGGCCACCGGAGCCGTCAATATACCGTTTGCCGTCGGTGTCCCAAAGATAAATGCCCTGCCCATGAGAAATCATAGGCCGGGCATGGTTGAGTTTACGATAAAAGACGTGACCTTGAGGGTGGGAGTATGGCATAGGAGAACTCTAGGAACTCTAGGAACTCTAGGAACTCTAGGAACTCATGGCGATTTCGATAAAGGATTGCCAGTCAAGTTCCTCTGAGTTCCCTCAGTTCCTATGAGTTCCACTCTTAATCGGTTGTTGGCTCTGGCAGGGCTTCCTGCTTCTCCCCCATTTCCCCTTCCATCGCGCCGACGCCCAGGGGTTGCCATTTGGCTGACAGATCGCCACTGCGGAGACGATGCTCGACTCCCCCACGGGCATGGGTGTTGGCGAATCCTTCTGGCTCGATGAACATTTCCTTACCTTCTAACAGTTTGAAAATGCCTTCCTGGCCCGGTTCAGGCCGATGAGCGATGAGATTTTCCTGCGCTTTGATTTCGTAGGGATCGTAGTCCAGGGGTTCGGTGTAGGTGGTGATGAACCCTTCAAAGTTGCGCAGAATCACTTTGCCAGGGGCCTGGGAGATGACGTAGTTGGGCATGACGGGGATTTTGCCACCGCCACCGGGTGCATCTACCACATAGGTGGGCACAGAATAACCCGACGTGTGGCCGCGTAACCCTTCAATGATTTCGATGCCCTTTGGCAACGGTGGTACGGAGATGGCCGGAGCCTTCCACCAGGTCGCATTGGTACAGGTAGTAGGGGCGCACGCGGATTTTGACCAGTTCGTGAACGAGTTTGCGTTGTAAATGGACGGAATCGTTGACCCCAGCCAGCAGGACGGACTGATTGCCCAGGGGGACGCCAGCACGAGTGAGACGGTCGCACGCGGCCGCGAGTTCGGGCGTGATCTCTTTCGGGTGGTTCACATGGATGTTCAGCCAGAACGGGTGATACTTGCTGATCATCTCACAAAACTCCGGTGTAACCCGCATGGGCAAAAACACCGGCACGCGCGAGCCAATGCGGATAATCTCCACATGGGGAATCGCCCGCAGACGGCCTAAAATCTCATCCAACAACTTCGGAGCCAGCACCATCGGGTCGCCCCCGGAGAGCAACACGTCCCGAATTTGTGGCGTCCGTTCGATGTAATCAATCTGGGCGTCAAACTCCGCCCGGCTAAACGTCTGCGTGGGGTCGCCGACGATGCGACTGCGGGTGCAGTAGCGGCAATAGCTGGCGCATTGCGTCGTAATCAGCATCAGCACCCGATCCGGATAACGATGTACCAGCCCCGGCACGGGCGAATGTTTGTCCTCGGCCAGGGAATCTTCCATCATGGATTGGAAGGGAACCAGTTCCCGGTCGGTGGGGATGACCTGCTTGCGCACCGGGCAATGGGGATCATCCGGGTCAATGAGGCTGGCGAAGTAGGGGGTAATATCTACCCGGAACAGCCCCTTGCTGGACAAAGCTTTGCGCTCAGAGTCAGTCAGGTTGATGACTTTCTCCAGTTCATCTACGGAATTAAGGCGGTGGCTCATCTGCCAGCGCCAATCCATCCATTTTTCATCCGGCACATCGGCCCAATACGGGGCGCGGGTATGCACTTTGTCGGTGAGGGGACTTGCGGAAATAGTGGGATTCATCAAAAACGCTCCTTTTCGGCATGGCGTAAACGTCTCCGTTCCACCTGCTCTTGTTGTAGTTCAGAAATTGCGCTAATCCCACGGACTAAATAGACCAGGAATATTGATCGCAATACAATGCCAGAGGCACCTGGATTACCGGTTGCGGCCGCAGATAGAAATACACCACTAATGGCGTCAATGGTAAAAATAATGATGGCTATGATAAGTGCGGCCTTGCTCTTCTGCCTGACAAAATAGCCAAGAACGAGGAATACAAGGCCAAATAGAATAGATGACACCCCCAAACCATATGCTTGCCAGGATGTAATGTCAAATAACCAGACCACCAATCCCAAAATGATATTGAGGCCAGCCAAGAAAAAAAGGATTCCATAGGCCGTTCGCCAACGTGATTCCGGGTCCGTGCTTGATCCGGGAACGGGCTTCCCATCCATTTTGACCTCTAAATTGGCGGAGAATAAGTTCCGTTTTAGTTGAACCAGCAAGACCCGGCCATCAGGCAGAATAAACTCTTGGCCTTTTGAACCGCTTCCATTCCCCCTTCGATTCGGCCAATTTCTTGTGAGTCAACTTTGACAGTCACCATACGCCAGCGTAAATCCCACGCTATTTCCAGGCGTTTGGGACCGTTTCTCTCCAGAGCTAATAGTTGTTTCGGCATAGATGATGGTCCCTTTAGCGATAAAGTCCTTGGGGGTCAAGTTTTTCCCGAATAATCGTCAGTTCTTCAATTGATGGGGGGATCATGGGACGCAAGTTAGGGGAAACACGGAGCGTCCAGCCCAGTTCAGCCTGAACGGATTCCAGGGTTTCGCCGGGGGCCAGTTCAATCACCTGCATTTCTTTGTCATCATTGTTGAAATCGAAGGTGGCTTTGTCGGTGATGACCTGGGTTGGCCCCTGGCTGTGGGCAGGCAACCCCAGATCGGCCCGGCTTTGCCCATGCACAAAATGGCCCGGACTGGTCACGAAATCAATTTTCTCGACAAAGGCCCGCTTTTTCAGCCGCATAATCATCAGGATTTGTTTGGCGTTGATGGCGATTTCGCAGGCCCCGCCGGAACCGGGCAGGCGGGTCTTTGGTTTCGCGTAATCACCAATGACCGTTGTGTTCAAATTGCCATAGCGGTCAATCTGCGCCCCACCTAGCAGGGCGGCGTCTACCAATCCTCGTTGTAAATACAACATAAACAAATCGGCCATGCTCACCACCGAGGTGGCCCCACTGACCAGCGTGGGATCACCGATGGAGAGGGGCAGGCGGGCCGGTTTGGCCCCAAAGACGCCACTCTCATAAACCAGTTCAATCTGGGGGGAGTGGCTGCGGCGGGCCAGGTTACAGGCGATATTGGGCAGGCCCACGCCCACAAACAGCACCCGGCTGCCCTTCAGGGCGCGGGAAGCGTTGACAATCATGGGAGTTCAAGAGCGAGCTTCAGGCGGGCGGTCCTGTAATAGGCGCTCCAAATGCTCGCAGATGACGGATGGTTACAATCCTTTCCCGGCCCGAGTAGCGGCCATAGTTGACGGGATCGGCCCAGAGGTCGCCGGGGGCCAGGGTGGACAGGTGCTCTTGACCAAGTTTTTCCAGGTAGGCGGTGCGGTCGGGGACGCCATAGACCCATTCTTGTAACCAGGCGGCGGTTTTGGCCGGGTCTTGCGAGTTTTCGTCCCAGTTCAGGTAGAAGCTGTTGTCCCGGTCGTAGTACCCCTGGACGTAGCTGGGATGTGCCCCGTAAGGTTCGCACACAACGGCATCCACGATGAGGCCAGGGATGAGGGTGCGGTTGGGGTCGCGGCGGACGATGTCGTCATCTACGATTTCTTCGACGACGATGACCACTTTTTTGCTGGCGAAGGCGACTTCTTTTTGCATCCCCAGCAGGCCCCATAGTTGGGTGTTGCCCTGGCTGTCGGCGCGTTGGGCATGTAGGAAGCAGACATCCGGGTTGAGCGGGGGCACGACGCCGATGGGGCCGTCGCCGTAGGGGCTGTCTACGAATTGGATGCGGGGGTTGGCCTGGGGCAGATCACTGCCGGTGAAGCTGCGCAGGGGGAAGAAGGGCAGGTTGCTGGCCCCGGCGATGTACCGCCCAACCATGCCGAAATGGGTGTATTCTTCGACTTCCAGCGGCCGCGGCACACCTTTCTCTACCGCCCGCCGGATACAGTTCAGGTTGCCCACCCCCGGATTGCCCAGGTAGCTGAAGATGAGTTTCTTAGCGACCCCGGCGGCGATCATCTGGTCGTAGACGAGGTCGGGGGTCATGCGGGCCAGGGTGAGGTCTTGTTTACCCTGACGGATGATTTCGTGCGCGGCCGCGAAGCAGATAAACGCCGTAAACCCTTCAATCGCTACCAGGTCCCCGTTCTGGACATAGCGGCTCACGGCCTCGTGCATGGTGATGACTTTGTTCGTTGGATGGCTCATGGGAAAAAATAGGACTGAGGTGAGAGGATTGAGGGCGGAGTAAACGCCACTCAGTCCTCAGCACTCAGCCCTCAGCACTAATCAACAATGGTTTGGCTTTGTTCTTTCAGGTATTGCTGAATGTAGTAGAAGCTACCGGCGGCTTTGCCGGTGGAGCCACTGCCTTTCCAGCCGCCGAAGGATTGGTAACCCGGCCAGGCTCCGGTGGTCGCACCGCTTTCACGGTTGACGTACACCACCCCGGCCTCGATGTTGTCCAGGAACCATTGCGCTTCGTCGTCATCTTCGCTGAAGAAACCGGCGGTCAGGCCATATTCCACATCGTTGGCCTTCTGCATGGCGTCATTCATATCGTCGAAGCCCGCGACGGTGACGATGGGCAGGAACATCTCTTGTTTCCACAGGCGGTGATCATCGGGCAGGTTGTCCACGATGGTGGGGGCGACGTAGTAGCCGTTGCCATCCAGGGTTTTGCCACCAAAAACGACGTCGCCGTGCTCACGCAAGTCGGCCACAAAATCCTGGTAATCTTTATAGGCCCATTCGTTGACCACCGGCCCCATCCAGTTTTCCTTTTTGGTGGGGTCGCCAACGTTGATCTTCTCGGTCAGGGCCAGGAGTTTTTCCATGAAGGTGTCTTTGACCGAATTGTGGACGTAGACGCGGGAGCAGGCGGAACATTTTTGCCCTTGCAGACCGAAGGCGGAGCGCATGACACCCATGGCCGCTTTGTCCAGGTCGGCATTTTTGCTGATGATGACGGGGTTTTTGCCACCCATTTCGGCGATGACGGGGCGGGGGTATTGGCCGTTGGCGAACTGGCGCAGGATGCCCATGCCTACATCGTAACTACCGGTGAAGGTGACACCGGCGATGGCCGGGTTGTCAATGATGGTCTGACCGACTTCGCGGCCGCCACCGGTGACAAAATTAAACACACCGGCAGGCACACCGGCATCACGGAAACATTCGGTGAGATGCCAGGCGGTCAGGGGGGTGTCGCTGGCGGGTTTGAGGACAACGGCATTGCCAGCGGTAAGAGCGGCCCCGGACGGGCCACCGGCCAACGCGCCAGGGAAGTTGAAGGGGGAGATGACGGCCCAGACGCCATACGGTTTGAGCACACTGCGGTTGTGATGGCGGTCGCTTTCGGAGAGGAGTGTGTGGCTGAAACCGTTGTTTTTCTCCATGGCATCACAGCAGTAACGGATGAGGTCGGCCGTTTCTTCCACGTCACCCAGGGCTTCGAGCCGGTTTTTGCCGACTTCCAGGCTCATGGCCGCGCCCATATAGAAGAGGCGTTCGCTGATGAGGTCGGCGGCTTTGCGCATGATGGCGACGCGCTCTTGCCAGGGGGTGTCACGCCATTTGGGCCAGGCGGCTTTCGCGGCCGCGACCGCATCATTCGCATCCTTCGCCGTGCCTTTCTGGAAATAACCCAACACCAGATTGGTATCTACCGGGCTGGTCTTGGGGAAAGCCTTCTCACCCAGACGCTCCTCGCCGCCGATGAGCATGGGGTAGGTTTTACCGGCATTGGCTTTTACCTCGGCCACGGCTTCGTCAAAATATTCATGCAGAAGCGGATCGGGGCTGGCGAGGGTGGAATAGGTGACTTTAATAAATTTACGGGGCTTGTCAGACATGCGTACCTCCAAATAGGGATGATAAGATGTTATCCCGCCCGTGCCTGGTGCCGGTTTCAGCGTCAGCATTGACGATTGACGATTTTAGATTGACGATTGTGGCACCTCGGGAAGAGTTGCCTGAAACTCAAAATCCTCATCTAAACGCTATCGTTTGGGACACGCTTGATTCGTGGGGAAACGGAAAGGTGCGAGGGGCAATGGGCAGGTAAATTGGAAAATTGCCGAAACCAAAGGTAATTATACCTGGATTGGGGAGGAGATTAAAACGGGGAGAGGGCAGGATGGGGGATGAATTGTGAAGGATGAAAAGGGATGAGTTATGGGAATGCGGCCGCAAATCCCTTTTTTTCCATTTGTTTCTGCCATAAAGGGGTTAATGTTTATTCACTGTCATTGGTGATGACAAAGCTCCAGGTGTACTCTGTGGGTTCTCCCAGATAATTGATTGTCTTTCCAGAGGAAGTATTGTAGCTAAATGTGACGGTGTGTTGCCCCATTTCCAATGCGGCCGCATAACAGACAAAAGGCACTCCTGCCGGGGCATGAGCAACTCGTGTTGGTGTGCCACTGCCATCATCAAAGAAAATATCGTGCCCATCAGTATCTGCGGCTGTCAATTCATCATACTCGGGGATTACCTCCCCATCAATGAATAGTTCTGCTTGCTGAAGCCAATCATCATATGTTTCAAAGAAATCACCTGGTTCAACGATAGGATCAATCCATAAACAGATGGAAGGGGTTGTTGTTCTAACCAACGAGTGATTTGTGGCAAGCGAATTATATTCGGTCAAGGTCAATGTTTCTCCCGGCCATGGCAAGACCGTCAGAAGATAGCTGGGTAAATCGGGATCAATCATTGCTTCACTACTTATCTCAATCGGGATTATCTGAGGGGTACTTTCTGTCTGTAGGGTTGGAATTATTTCTGAACCAGAGCTACATCCTATTGCCCAGCACACACAGTTAATCAGCAAAATCAGCCCCCAATAATATTTGCTCAAAGGATTTTTGTTCATAATAGGGTGCTGTCCATTCTGTTCTGTAATTGTAATGTTTTCAGAGTGAGGCAGGGGTCCCACAGATTTCGGGGAGACGACCCGGAGTTTTCGGGCGTTATCGAATCAAAAAACCATATTGCAGCGGGTCGTTGGGGTTGATGAGGATGTGATTGCGGCCGCAAATGTACGCCATCCCTTCTACTTGCGGAATCACCGCGGGGTAGGGGCCAAAGGTGGTTGTCTCAACCACTGAACCAGTAAACGTCGTCCCCAGGATGCTCTCCACCACAAACGGCTCATTCAGACCGATTTCCCCCCTGGCAAAATGAAGCGCGGCCCGTGCGCTCACCCCCGTACCAGTGGGACTACGATCCAGTTCGCCATCGGCAAAGATGCACACGTTACGGCTGTGATGGGCGGGGTTCGCGGCCGCGCCAACAAAAATTGTGCCGTACAGAAACGCCAGGTCGGGGTCAGTGGGGTGGCTAAGGGGCAACGAGGTCATCACCGCCCGTTTGATGCGCATCCCCAGGTCAATCAAGGGGCGAGCATCGGCTACATCCAGCCCCACACCCACCTCTTCCGCCCGGACAAAGGCGTAGTACGCCCCACCAAAGGCCACATCGTAACGTACCTGGCCCACCCCCGGCACATCCACGACCTGATCCAGGGCAAACACATACGAGGGGACATTGTGGAAGAAGACGTTGGTGACGCGGCCGCGATCCCTCGTCGCATAAGCCGTCACCCGGCCCGCCGGGGTGTCCATCTTGATCACCGCCGGTTCGCCGGAAACCTCAATCATCCCCGTATCCAGCGCCACCACCGCCAACCCAATCACGCCATGCCCACACATGGTGCTGAACCCTTCGTTGTGCAGGAACAAAACCCCCAACGTGCCATCCGGCGTGACCGGCTCGGTGACGATACAGCCGTACATATCGGCGTGGCCGCGTGGCTCCCACATCAGGGCGCGGCGCAGATGATCCAGGTTCTCGCGGGCATAACGCCGTTTCGCCAGAATGGTGTCACCCGGCAAAACCGGGAACCCGTCCACCAAAACGCGCAATGGTTCGCCGCCGGTGTGGGCGTCTATGGTATGGAATTGGAGCCAATCAGAAGGAGGTTGCCACATAAGAGAATCCCGTTGGTCACTGGAAATCTGGTTTGTAGTGACGACTTTAGCGGGCTAGCCCGCTAAAGCGGTCACTACAAACCAGGAAACTCGAAACTCAAAACTCGAAACTCGAAACTACCTACGCCAGCATGTGTTCAATGATGCCAGCAGAGCCACCCCCTTCGGAGCGTAAGGCCCAATCGTGCCAGCCACTGCCGGAGATGATGTAGTAGAAGGCCGCCCCCACGCCGGGAATCTGGTTGCACAGTTGGTAAAACTTGCGGGCCTGTTTCCCTTTTTCTATGGCCGACACTCGGGGGTTGCCATTGCCAAATTCGGTGATGAAGAGCAATTTGTTGGGCCAACGGCGGCGGTACTCTTTGACAATGCCAATCGTTTTCGTCTCTAATTCGTTCCAATCGGAGTAATAGGCATGGATGCAGATGAAGTCGGCGGCTTGCAGAGCCGATTCGGCCTGTTGCAGGAATGAGGTGTCGTTTTGCCGCCAGCCGCTGTCGTGGCCGTACTGGTAGGCGGTGTCGGGTCCGGGGGAGAGGCCAGGGAAACCAACCTGAATGCCGGGGAACCGTTGTTTGAGCCGCCGCTGGCCTTCACTGAAGAACTGGGCGAATTCGTAGCCGTTGGCCCAAGAGCCGTTGACGCCGTGAGCGCGTAACCCTTCACCGGTGAGGTTGGGTTCGTTGTGAAACTCGAAATATTGCACGCCAGCCCGCACCAATTGTTCCATATCCGGGATGGTGGCTTTGAGGAAATCATCTACCGAGAGGTTGCGGCCGCCCCAGGATTCAAAGAGACGGCATAACGTGAACTGGGCGCGGTACTGTTTGACTTCATCGGGGCCGACGCCGGTAGTGACTTTGAGGGCTTCAAATTTGCCCGCCGCCAATTGGATGTCGCCCGGTTCGGCGTGGCGGTTGGCCCGGTCGTGAATGCCCTTGAGGCAGCGGCCAAAGGGCCAGGGTGCACCCGTGTAGGAACCTTCCACGGGGGGTGTCGGTGTGGCCGGGATGGTAGGGATGGTGGGTGTCGTGGGTGTGACCGGGGTAGCCGGTTTGTCGGGTGGAGTGGGGGAGATGACGGGTGGGGGTGCGCCGATGGGGGTGAGGAGCCACGCGGCCGCGTACCCTTGTGTGCCGTTTTCGGCTTGCACATTCAGCCACATGCCTTGTTGGCCCAATTTACTGTTGACCGCGGCCGCGTCATCCAGAGCAATGAGCCGTTCACCTTGCAGGGCCATGTGCAGTTGGGTGCCTGTGACCGGGGCCTGCCGGATCCATAACCCATATGAGGTGGTGGGGGTGAGGAATATGGGGCGGTATTGGAGCTTGATAAGCCACGCGGCCGCGTACCCGGTCGTGCCCTTGGGCGTCTGCACCTTCACCCATTGCCCCATCTGCCCAATTTTAGGTTCAGCCTGTTCCAACCGATCAAGTAAATACAGCGCATCCCCCGGATAGACACCGTCCACTTTATCAAAGTGAATCCCTTCGCCCGCGCGAATATTTAAGTCAACCGTTGGGGTGAGAATAACACGAGTCTCGGCCATCAGGAACTCCTTTTGCAATATTTGTTTGAGGGAATAAACGCGGCGATGGGAATAAGTATATGGTAGCAAAGGAAATTGGGGCAACCCAGAAGATTAGGCTATTTGCATCGGGGGATTTGCGGTTTACGATTGACTATTGATGTTGTCAGGGAAGATGAGCCACGAATTATAGCGCTCAAGAAAAAGATTCTGTTTGTAGTGACCGCTTTAGTGCTGGTATGGTGCAGCCCTGCAAAGCGGTCACTGCGAACCAACGCGCAAAAGTTTGTCTACAGGCTTAAGGGGCAACGAAAAACGACAAGGCCTCTGGTCACCACGTTTCCCGCTGGCAGACCCAATTTTTGGTTCTGGCTTGTCCAGGACAGGAGTTTAATGATGAACATGAACATGAAATCGCGGCCGCGGTGGCTGACATTTTTAACCGTATTCGTCCTTGTCTGGTTAGGTGTGGTCTGGTCGAACAAACCAGCTGGGGCCAATCCGCCTCATCTGGGTTATGGGGCCAATGTCGCCGAGTGGGACATTAATCTGTTAAGTAGCATGGGCTTTGACTGGATCAAGGTATTTAACGCCCCCGGCTCTGCTTTGCCCCAACATGCTTTGCTTCGGGTAGACGCTAACTATACCCACCTGAGTAATGTGAATGGGTTTGGCAACGCCGTGCAATCCTTAGCCCAAAACAATGGGGCCTACATTGACGCCTACGAAATCGGCAACGAGGTAAATCTGGATGCCAGCTATGGCTGGGGGGCGTCGCCCATCGCGGCCGATTACAAAATATTATTGTGTGAAGCCTACAGTCGTATCAAAGCCGTAGACCCCACAGCCATTGTGGTATCGGCGGGGCTGGCTCCTACCGGGCGGGTGCAAGGCAATTGGAATGGTCATGCCGGGCACAATGGTTTATATCAGGATGAGCGCGAGTTTTTGCGTGAGTTTCTCGATGCCGAGGGTGGGGCTTGTTTTGATGCGTTGGGCTACCACCCCTATGGCTACAGTGCCGATTTTGACGCCACCCCTGATGTTGGCTCCTCTGATCCCACCCAGAACTGTATCAATGGCTTCTGCTTTCGGGGGGTGGAAAAGATATATGAAATTATGGACACAGAATACAGCCTGGGTCACAAAACGGTGTGGGCGACGGAGTTTGGCTGGATTGTGGAACCACCCGCCCATTGCCTGAGTGATCCCAGTTGGAGCGGCCGCATCTGGCAAATTGTAACCCTGGAAAAACAGGCCAGTAATTTACGCGGGGCGTATGAATATGCCGAAGCCCATTATCCCTGGATGGGTGGACTGTTTGTCTTTAACTTGAACTTCAACATGGCTAATTATTATCCCGAATGTGAGCAGATGCGGTTTTATTCGGTGCAAGGACGGCCCGCGCAAACTGCCTTGACGGCGATGCCCAAGAACGCGGCCGCGCTGGGGGCTCATCTCTATGTGCCTGTCAGCGAGTTGTCGTTTATGATCGCGGCCGCGGAGCAACCCATCACCCTGCCCTTCGTTGTCCCTGTGGGGCATGGGGGGATGAGAGACTCATTTAGCTACACGGCGACCGTAGACAACGCGGCCGCGGTCGTGCCCGTTCTCGATGGCGCGACGGGTACGTTGTGGCCGGGGCAAGAAGCGACTATAACCGGCACGATTGCCAACGAGGCGCGGCCGCAGGGCCACCACACCGGAACCATCACCATTAGCGCCAGCCCCGGCACGGGTAATACCCCAGTCGTCATCCCGGTTCAGGTGTGGGTGGTAGATGAGATTTATCGTGTTTATGTGCCGGTTTTAGTCCAGGGGAATTAAACTCGGGTGACGAAGTTCAGGTTGATTCAATGGCAGAGATGGAGCCAATCGTGTTACCGTTGGGTTTTGTGGCTGGGGCTGGCCGGGTTGTTGGTAGCCTGTCAACGGACGGGAGCCGTGTTGTCACTCAGGAGCGCGGCCGCGACATCAGTCTCATTTCCGTGTGGGGCACAAAAGGAAGGGAATATGCGTTTTTTGGCGTTAGGTGATTCTTATACCATCGGCGAAAGTGTGACTGAAGCAGAGCGATGGCCCAATCAACTGGCTGAAAGGCTGAAAGCTGACAAGCTATCTCTTGAGGTGACGATCATTGCCCGCACCGGTTGGACAACGGACGAACTGGCGGCCGCGATTGAGCAGGCTGACCCACAAGGGCCGTATGATCTGGTGTCGTTGCTGATAGGGGTCAATAATCAATACCGCGGCCGCGAAGCCGACGAATACCGCACTGAGTTTCGCCAGTTGTTAGCCCGGGCAATGGCCTTGGCGGGAGGGGAACCGGGCCGGGTACTCGTCCTATCTATTCCCGACTGGGGCGTAACCCCCTTTGCCGCCGGGCGCGACCAGGCGCAAATCGCCCAGGAGATTGATACCTTTAATGCCATTAACAAAACCGAAGCGGAACTGGCGGGGGTTCATTATGTGGATGTGACCCCCATCTCCCGCCACGCCCTATTTGATCCGGCGCTGATTGCGGCCGATGGGTTGCATCCATCGGGGAAGATGTATGGGGAGTGGGCGGAACTGGCGTTCGCGGCCGCGTGTCAGGCGCTACAATAAGGCTGGCTGTTGGTTGAGGTATTCCTCTGGTTTCACGGAGAGGGCCTGGCTCACACTGTCTGCGCCCATGCTGACGCCGTAGATGGTGTGGGCCGCCTGCACCGTGCCCCGGTTGTGGGTGACGACGATGAACTGGATGGCCTGGCTCATCTCGCCCAGCACCTCGCGGAAGCGGTTGACGTTGGCCTCGTCGAGCATGGCGTCTACCTCGTCAAGGACACAGAAGGGGGTGGGGGACACTTTGAGGAGCGAGAAAACGAGCGCGGCCGCGGTCAACGACCTCTCCCCCCCCGACAACAAGGCCAGCCCCTGCTCCCGGCGGCTAGGCAGGCGAGCGATGATGTCTACCCCCGTGATCGTCAGATCATCCGGCTCCGTCAGCACCAACTGGGCCGATCCGCCGCCAAATAGCTGGCGGAACATCTCGCCAAACACCCCGTTTACCTTCTCCACCGTTTCGGCAAACGCCTTCGAGGTCAACACATCCAACTCAGCGATAATCTGGCGCAGTTGGGCCTCGGTGCTGGTCAAATCTTGCACCTGAGTTGTCAGGAAATCAAAGCGGCGTTGTGTCTCTTCGTACTCCTGCGGCGCATCCGGGTTGATGGCTCCCATCCGTTGCAATTGAGAACGCAACTGGTGAATGTTGTCCTCAATGTCCCCCGGTAACTCATGTACCATCGGTAACTGCTCTACCACATCCATCATCGGCAGGGGTGTGGCCCCTATCTGATCCTCATCAAAGGTGAGGGCCACCACGCCCAAATCGGCCTTGATGCGCTCCTGCAAACCCGTGACCATGTTTTCCTGCTGGCTGAAGGCGATGCGGGCCTGGGTGTATTGGGTTTCCAGGTCGTGGGTTTGCCGCTGGTGCTGACCCAGGTTTTGCTCAAAGCGGGTCAGTTGATCGTGCAGTTCGCGGCCGCGATCCTGCAACGGTTTTAGCTCACTGTTCAGCCCATCCAGGTCCTGCTGGAACTGATTCAACTTCTTCTGTTCCTCCGCCAAATCCAGTTGGGCCTGCTGATTGCGCAGTTGTGCCTGCCGTTCGGTCAGCCGTTGCAGTTGGTTATCCAACTGGTTCAGCGTTGTTTTGCGGCTATCCACCACCGCCTGCCGCCCGGAAAGAATCGTCCGGGCCGACTCGATGCGTTGCCGCCAGTTGTCCCGTTGCTGTTGCCCCTCGGCGATGGGCAGGGCCTGGAATTTGGCCTGGAGCGTCACCAGTTCGCCGCTCACCTGGGTGAGTTGGCTCTGCCGCTGACCGATGGTGGCCTGGGCTTCGGTCAGCCGTTGGCGCAAGGTACTGAGTTCTTGGGTGTACGATTCGGCCTGTTTAACGAGGTAGGTTTGCTGTTGTCTGGCCCGATCCAGGGTGCGTTGGTGGTTGGTTAGCTCTTGCCGCGCCCGTTGGATTTTGCGCTCTACATAACGGCTTTCACTACTGGATTTATCGGCTTCTTCCTGCTGGGTTTGTACGGTTGTCTCGTGTTGGCTGGCAATGGTTTTAAGCCGGTTGAATTCGACATGGGCGGTTTCTAGTTCGGCGGTAGCCGTGCGCCACGCTTCTTCGCGGGCCAAAATGCTTTGCTGGGGATCGCTGGCAACCGTCTCAACGATGCCCCCGGCATGAACCAGTACCCCATCCAGGCTGACAGCCAGATAACCGGGTGGGAGTTCACGGGCGATGGTGTACGCGGCCGCGACATCCTCCACCAACAACACATGCCCCAACAACGCCTGGGCTACGTGCTCGGCGGGTTCTGCCACCTGTACCAACTCATTGGCCCAACCGAGGATTGGGCGACTGAGAGACTGAGAGATTGGGAGACTGGGAGACTGAGAGATTGAGAGATTGAGAGACTGAGAGACTAGAGACTGTTCAATGTTCACTGTCCACTGTTCACTATTTACTGCCGAAGCGACAAACGCCGCTTTACCTTGACCCTTGAGCAGTTGCCAGAGGGCTTCTTCATTTTCTAGTAGGAGTGTGTTCAGCCGGTGTCCGAGGGCGGCTTCGATGGCCTGGCGGTAGGTGTCGGGGATGGTGAGGAATTGGGCCAACCGTCCGATGAGCGGCACATCGGCCTTCACCCTCATCTCTTTGTGCCGCATCTGATCGAGTAGTTCCACCCGGCTTTCCAACCGGGCGATGTCGTTCTGCTGTTTGTTGAGCCGCCCGGTATGGTCAACGCCACTCTGGCGCAACTGCTTTAACTGCCGATGCAGGCCCCGTTGTTCCTCTTCCAGCTTTTCTCGTTGCCCGTCCAGGTCGCTGATTTCCTGTTTGGCTTTGTCCCAGGCCGTCTGGGCTTCGGCAATTTGGGCTTCTAACTTAGCTAATTCGGCCGTTTCTGGCTGTTGCCGTTCCCGTTCGCTTAGCCGCTCCTGCAACTGACTGAGCCGCCCTTCGGCCTGGGCCAGTTCCGTTTGCGCCTGCCGTTGTGCCCGTTCACCCTGGCTGAGGGATTGGCGCGTCTGGTCAATCTCGGCCTGTTGGGTCTGGAAGCTGGCGTTGAACTGTTTCAAGCCGGATTGGGCCAGTTCGTGTTCGGTTTGGGCGGTCTGTAAATCGGTGAGGGCGTCGTTGAGGGTGATCGCGGCCGCGTCCCTCTGCTCCTGCACTCTGGGCCAATCGGCTTCAATGTCAGCCAGTTGGCGCAGGATGAGGCTTTGCCGCTCCTGGAGCACGGCCACCTGCCGACTCACCTTATCGAGTTCGTCACGGATGCGGCCGCGGCTCTCTTCCTTCCCCCGCCGTTTCTGCTCCAACTCCCCAATCGCCCGCCGTTTTTCATCAATCATCCCCTGCAAGCGGATGAGCGAGGCGCGACTCTCCTGCCACAAATGTTCAGCATTCACCGACATGACTCGACTAGTACGGAGTTTCTTCTTGGCCTGCTCCCATTGGTAGCCGTACCATTGGCGCAAAACGTGGCGTAAATCCTTGGCTACCTGCTCATAATTTTGGGCGCGGCTGGCCTGCCGTTTCAACGAACCCAGGCGGGGTTGGATTTCGCTCAGGATGTCATGCACCCGTTGTAAATTGTGTTGCGTCTCTTGCAAGCGGCGTAGTGTCTCCGCCCGGCGCACCTTGTAATGGCTGATGCCCGCCGCCTCCTCAAACAACGCCCGCCGCTCTTCCGCCCGCAGCGACAAGGCACGATCAATCAGCCCCTGCCCGATGATGGTGTAGGTTCGTTCGGCCAGGCCACTCTTCGCCAGAAGCTCCTGCACATCGCGCAGACGCACCTTTTGGCCGTTGATCAGGTATTCGTTTTCGCCGGATCGGTAGGTGCGCCGCCCGATTTCCACTTCGCTATAATCAATGGGCAACCAGCCGTTACTGTTGTCGAGAGTGAGGATGGCCTGGGCCATGCCAGCGCGGGCGCGTTGTTGGCTCCCGGCGAAAATCATGTCCAGGGAACGTTTACCCCGTAGTTCGCCGTAACTTTGTTCCCCCAACACCCAGCGCAGAGCGTCTACCACATTGCTCTTGCCACTGCCATTCGGCCCGACGATCGCCGTCAACCCATCGTCAAAAACAAACTCCGTCTTGCTGGCAAAGGTTTTATATCCTTGTAGGACTAAGCGTTTTAGTTTCATAAGCGGGCGGAGTATAGCGAAAGGATTTACGATTGACGATTTACGATGGGCGAACAGGCATGGTCGTGCAAATAGGGTGATTTTGAAAATGACTCTAGGGAAATTACCTTAAAATGAACAGAGCCGTTGCCTTCAGTTGCATATTAATCCCCGGCGGGGGGGGGGAGGCCCCGGGGGGGGGGGGGCCCCCGGGGCGGCCGCCGCCCGCGGGGCCGCCCGGGGCGGGCGCGGGGCGGGGCGCGGGGGGGGGGGCGGGGCGGGGGGGGGCCGGGCGGGCTTTCTGATTGACCCAGGAGTGTAAAATGACACACGATTACCCCAAATTAACAAGATGGATGGGTTGTTGTCTGGTTATCTCGGCTTTGTTACTCGTGAGTATGGGCTGTCGGGCCGCAGATGAACCGGTCGTGGCTCAAGTAACAGGGACCGCAACCCCTTTACCGACGCTGACGGCGACATCCACGCCTACTTTAACGTCTACACCCACGGCAACAGCCACAGCCACACCGACCCCTACGTTCACGGAAACACCCACATCGACCCCAACAGCGATTCCCAGCCCCACGAATACACCCCGACCAACACCCACTAAAGAACTTACTGGTTGGGCCAGGTATGAGCTTACCACTCTGGATGAACTGATTCAGCAATTTGAACCGGAAATGACAGCTCACGGAGCAGGGCTTTCGATCTACCCTGACGCTGTTTTTCGTGTGGTTGTTGTTTATGAAGGCGAATCCCGTCCTATCTCATCAGACCGAATGGCAATCTGGAACGCCTACTTGATGGCCTTTCACCCGGATCGTTTAGCCGAATTGGCCGATCTATATGAAACGGAGATTTTGTTCTCGGTCGAAGATGCGGAATATTGGATGCCGATTCAGACATCACTCATCCCGTTTCTGGAAGATGAAGTTCCGGTAGGCGAGGAAGTTACGCTTTTTATTGCTTTTCTGGGCATCAACCACCAGGCTGAGGAAAAAGAATGGGTCTTTTGGATCAATGAATTTAATGTGGCTGTGGATTGACTGGTTTGAGGGTGGAGTATAACTTTGGTCAGCGGTAGTTTCTTTCTTTCGTAGGAAAAACTTTCTATCACCAGCCTGTATTCAACCGGCATGATTTTCCTTATGCTGTACGGCAGAGTTTGCCAAAGGATAAGCGGCTAAGGAGTGCATGATGGTTGACCATACACGAATTGCGACGGGTTACGATGTGGAGTTGTTGTTGGGGGGGAATTACTTCCTGACCATTGTTCAGGGGGCGTATGATGCCGGGCTGATTGAGCCGGTGGTTGAAACGGAAGATAAACCGGTGGATACAGGCGACCCCGAGGTGGTAAGGAGTGAACATTATTTGATCGCGGTCAATAAACCTTCGGCGCTGACCATTTTAGGTGATGAGCCGGAAGCAGATATGGAGATCACCATCCCTATCTCGGCCACCCAGATCGTGACCGAAAATGGTGTGGTAACGCCGGGAGAACCGCTGACGGCCGATTTGGTCTTACGGCTGGAGGTGGAGTTTACCGAGACAGCCCTGGAGGTGGCCTACCATTCCCTTAACCCGATCACCCAGGCTGTTTTTGAAGCATTGGCGGGGGTAGAGCAGGTGGCCGCGATTGAGGTGTTGCTGGCCGAAAAGTTGAACCAACAATTCCCTCTGAGCCTGGCTTTGGACGGGGTGGTGATGGAGTTGCCGATTAAAGTGCCGGGAACGGGTGGGTTTCAGGATGTGTATGGCGTTTATCTGAACCTGCCGGACATTAAAATTGCCCCGCAGTCTGGCCCGGCGGAGAATGAGTTTACAGCGAGAGGGGATGTGAACGCGGCCGCGTCCTTCCTGCCTTCGGGTCAAGCCATCGCTATTGGCATTTCCCGTACCACCTTCAACCGCCTGGCTAACAACCTCTGGCACACCGAACTGACTGTCGCGGCCGCGGACGGAACCATCTCCCACCCGGTCATGGATGGCGACGAGGTCATTGGCCGGTACGAATCAGTCGAGATTAAGCCCATTGCTGAGGGGGTTGTCGCGGTGACAATCAACTCACGCATTTTCTTGCGCTTTTGGCCTGATGCCACTATTACGGCCGTCTTCCATCTGCAATCCCGCATTGAAAACAACCGCCCCCGTTTTGACCTGAACCTGGTAGATTTTAACGTGGATACCGGGTTGAAAGGGGATTTACTGGCCTTTTTGCTGGGGGCTGAATTGGGGGTGATCCTTCTGGAGTTGTTTGAATTCATCGCCCAAAAACGGAACGACGACGAGGCTGAAGCCGAGGGGGAAAAAGCTGACGTTTCCGCCATGTTCGCCGCCATTCCCCTCAGCTTGCATCTCTTCGACGACACCCGCGATCCCCTCTTTGCCCGCGAATATTACATCCTCAACCAGTTTGATGGGGTGCAAATAGACAGCAACGGGATGAGTTTTGTGGGGCAGGCGGCCATTGCCAGCCTCAATCGTACTCTGCCGGTCAGTCTGGTCGGGCGAGAAAGAGGCAACGGCGATGGCAGTTGGAATGGGTTGCGTTCCCTGACTTATCGCCTGGAAAACGACCAGGACATCACCCTGACTTTGCCCGAAGTGATGACCCGCATCGCCCGTAAAGAGTTGCGTTCCCACCTGCGCTTGCATCCTACCCACATCCGGCGCAAAAAGGGTGTGGTCAAAGAAATGTT
The DNA here is from genome assembly GCA_016716885.1 of Candidatus Trichofilum aggregatum. Taxonomy (GTDB): domain Bacteria; phylum Chloroflexota; class Anaerolineae; order Promineifilales; family Promineifilaceae; genus Trichofilum; species Trichofilum aggregatum. Next base: position 38,658 of record JADJUV010000088.1, read on the forward strand.
ATTCGATACCGGGGTAGATTTCCTGGTGGCTGAGGTGGCGAACCTGCAAATGAATGCCATCGCTGGCGTGCGTGGTTATCAATTTATTCACCCCCGTGAGGGCAACCCCTACTTCCGTGCCCCGGCCGATAAGAGTGCTACCAACAACCTCGAATCATTGCCCTCATTTTAACGTGTAACTTTGGGTAGATAGGGGAGCCACTTACCCCAACCCTATTGTCTATCTTATGGAGGTCATATCATGACACAAGTTCAGCTTGCCAGATCGTTTCGTCTGCTTTTCTACTTTGCCCTATTTGCCGCCTTTTCACTCACCCTCATAACAACCACACCGGCCCACGCCGCCAGCTTTACCATCAATACGACTTTGGATGCCCCGGACAGCAATCCCGGTGATGGTCTTTGTCGTTCCACCATCGGGAACCGTTGCTCCTTGCGTGCCGCCATTCAGGAAGCCAACGCCCTCAGTGGTACTGACACAATCAACGTTCCAGCAGGAACCTTCCTTCTGACCCGATCCGGGTTTGACGATACTGCGGTGAATGGCGATCTCGACATCAATTCCACCCTGATCATCAATGGCGCAAGTCAATCAGCGACAATTATTGATGGTAACGACCTGGATCGTGTATTTCACATCACCGGCAACTTTAAAGTTGCCATGAAAAACCTGACTATTC
>JADJUV010000089.1 GCA_016716885.1 Candidatus Trichofilum aggregatum
TTTTCGAGAACCTCTACCGTTTCCAGGAACTGGTTAATTTTGCTTCTTCAGGAGGAGCCATTGGTTGGCAGTGCCAGAAGTTGTAACTTTCCGTACTCGTATTTGTGGGGCTGGGGCGAGCGGCCGAAGCAGTATTTTAGGAGTCAAATTGCGCTTTTGCAGTTCGGTTCTGCCAGCCAAAGTTTCTTTAATGCCTAGTACCTGGGCAGTAGCTGGTTGCCTGTGTCTTTGGGCTTCTTGATGAACAGGTGGATTGAATGATCGTAGAGCCACGATGAAGAAAACGACCAGGAGAATGAGGTGTAACACCAAGAAGGGTACCAGTGAAGCCTGTAACGATACCAGTTTTGCGGCGTCGAGGATTCCTTGGACGATAATCAAGAAAAAGAGGAGACCCATATATCCCCCAATGACAACCCAGAGCCTGATAAATTGTTTTCTGGAACTCATTGGTTATCCTCTTTTCAAGACCTGGTCATGGGGAGAGCCAAGTGTCACATCGGGTTGTATGGGGTTATGGGCTGATTATGGGTAAAGGGCAGTTTTACCAAAATGGTTGTGCCACGACCGGGCGCGGATTCAATCTGGAACGTGCCACTCAGTTCGGCGTTTCGTTCACGCATGGATGATAGACCAATCCCAGGTTGGTAGTCAACTGCTAAGCCGATGCCATCATCGCGGATTTCTGGTTGCAGACCATTATTGATTTTAGGTGAACCAGGCGGTGGTGCGCCTGGGCGTAACGTACCACATTGGTGATGGCTTCGATGGGGATGCGGTAGGCGGCAACTTCCGCGGCCGCAGGCAAATTCGGTAGTGGTTGTGATGCCGTGACGGTGATATGCAGGCCATTGTGACTGTGCGCGGCCGCGTACTCCTGCAACACCGATACCAACCCTTAGCCTAAGACAAGCTGTGTCCTGATGTCATGGGGCTACTGTCCTGATTGAGTCGGGAAAATCAGACCTGTTGATCAGGTGCCATATTGACACAGCGGTATTGCATCAGTGGCTTAGACGTAGAGAAGGTGTGGCGGAGACGCGGCCGCGTGCCGGTCTATTGGTCGGTGAAGAAAGGGCGTGGTGTGGTGGTGTGGTGGGTGATGGATGAGCCAGTGTGAGCCGGCAGAACAAAGTTGCGGGGATTATTAGGGGATGAAGAAGGTGTTAACGGCCAATTAGCGACAGGCACCTCACTGAAGGATCAACTGGGGACGGCGAATCGTAAATGCAAGAGAGGGTTCATTGGCAACGAGGGCGATCAACACAGGCGCGCGACCAAATCTGACTTTAATACGCAAGACAAGTTCCTCGAGATCTTTGTCGCGATCACCAATTCGCTCTGATGAATCGCCACATGATGCCTTTTATGGCGCTTCATCAAATCAGCGTGTATATGGACAAAATGTTCGTTTTCGCGCTGGATTTTCTCGCGCTGACTTTTCTGTAGGTAGTGACGTACCACATTGTCTCGTCTGTTTCCAACTTCTACACCCTGTAGGTCGGCTAGTTCCTGTAGAGGTTAGTATTAAGTACCACAGGTGTCCATATGGACATGATTACTCCCCTGATAACAAATTGGATAAAAAACGTAATATCTTTGCTTCTACTCCTCGTTATATGGCCGAAAGAGTAACTCGTCACTGGCTGAACGCCCCAGGTAGCAGCATCATACATCGCTGAAAGTTCTACCGGTAAGGCATTGAACGTGCCGCTCTGAGTAACGCGGGCCAGGTAGGTAATAGTATGTACTCCTGACCTGCTTCCGTAATAAAGAAAGTTACTCTCTCCCCGCGCACCTCTTTGTAGTTATAGCCGTACTCCGCCAATATGATGATCGTTGTTGTCCATATGCCATCGCTTCACTAACTGGTGGTATTAAGTCGTTCATTCAATGCTTCCAGCCCGCCCGGCAGCTGATCTTCTACCATCAGGTAAAAAGCGGTATCGACCAGGGTGTAGCGCAATTCCCGCCTTTACCAAATCCCTACCTGCAAATTTTCCACGGGCAAATGGTTCTGTGGATCCAGGTAACGACGGCTAACCGTGACGGACCCAGCGGCGCTAATGGCTGGTTGAGCGGTATAGGTGCGTTGTACGATGGTGTAATAGATGAGGCCGGGGCCGGTATGACTGAGACGGAGTATATTTTCGCCCGGTTGGAAGAGGTCGGCGGGGAGTTCGAGCGTGGTGCCTAACGCGGCCGCGGCCAATATCCCCTGCTCCACCACCGTGCCGTCCAATTCTACCGTGTAGGTCGTTGGGTTACTGTTCCCCGCCGCCTGCACCGCCAGCAAATGGTCGGTCAGGCCCAGAATGGCGTAGCTGGTTTCATTGGTTGTCCCCAACCCGTTGCCCGCCGTTGGGCCATCAACCAGCACTGTGCCCGCTTCCAGGTTATGACCCGGTTCAATATGATCCAAGGCACTCAGCACCAGGGCGGTTGAACGGGTGTCCGAAGCCATCGTTTTGTGGTCGTAATAGCCGTCACCCGTTGTCCCTTGCCAGTGAACCATACTGCCGTTGATAACGGCCGACTCGGTCAGCCGGTCTACAATCGTCTGGGCTTCGGCCGTTTCACCCAACTGCCACAGGGCCAGGGCCAACCCGGCCTGGCTGAACGGATCAAGCGATTCCACCTGATTAACCAGAGACAAGGTTTGGGGCGGTTGCCTTGTCCGGCGACGGCCAGACTGTAAAGGGCATAGGCGCGGGTCTGCGTCCATCGTTGCCAGATTGTCATTGAGCCATTCCGCCCCCGGCTGATAACCGCCGGATCAATCGTGTAACCGGCATCGGCCATCGTCGTCAGGCCGAAGATGACCCAGGCGGTCTGGTAGTCGTGGCTGTCATCGTCATGCCACCAACCCCAACCGCCATCGTCATGCTGGAAGCCGTAAAGTCGCTGGATGCTGGCCTCAAGTTTGGCCGTCAGGGTCGGCTTGCAGAGCCGGTGTGCCGATACCCAACTGGTTGAAGGCGCGGGCGACGACGGCGGTGGGTAGGGCACTGGCTCATCGTCTGTTCGGCACAGCCTAAGGATAGCCGGTGAGGTATTCCAGGCCGTTGACCATGCTCCCGGCGATGGAACGGCTGAGTTCGACGCGCCACGGTGCTGTTGGGCAGGGGTTCTCCGGCCAAAGAAGGGTGGTGGTGCTACTGGTGGTGAACTGGCCGATAGTAGAAGTAACATCGGGAATAGCCAGCGGCCGCACCGGAATCATCAACATGATGGCATCCCCGGGGCCAGCCTCATTTTGGGCGTAGAAAATCAGTTCAGCCGTACCCAGACCTGTCGCCACCGCCTGCCAACCGACGATGCGGGTTTCATTGGGGGCCAGGGTAATGACCTGGGTGATGGTTCCGGTGAAGGTGATGGGGGTTCCCGCCTCTGGCAGAGGACGAGGAACCATGATGCCGACGGTGAGGGTTTGCGGCTGGTCACTGAAGTTTTGCACCAGGGCGGATAAGGTGAGGGTGTCGCCCCAGGGTGAGACCTACGGGGTTGCGGCCGCACCATCACATCCTGCCGCGTGATGACATTGATCAGGGTCTCCCCCACCTGGGTATCAGCCGTGACGGCGCGGGCCGTGAACCGCCAGCTTGTCAGGTTGTCGGGCAGGGTAATGGTTACGGTCACTTCGCCGTTGGCGTCGGTGTAGAGCGCCGGGAACCAATAAGCGGTGTCGCGGAAATCAGAGCGGGGCGAACCTGTACCATCCCCACCGCCACCACCCCCGCCCATCCCACCTCCATCCCAGAGGTAACGGGTGGGTTCGTAGCTGTTGTAGGTACTGATGGCCTTACGCCGTTGGAAGTAGAAGGCATCGTACAGCGGGCCAGACAGGTCGGCACTCAGAGCAAAAATGGCTTCGTCTACCATCGCCAGGGAAAGCTCGGACGAAACGGGAATACCCTGCTGGTTGGTAACACGGATGGTCAGGTTGAGTTCTTCGCCCGGAGCGGTGGTAGCCCGATCGGGGGTGATCGTCACGTTGAGCGTTTTGTCCGTAGCGGGCACGCTCAAGTTGACGGACGCCTGAAGCAGATGGCTATCCGGTTTGCTCTCATACATCTCTTCAACCAGTTGGGTGTCTTGCGGACGCCAGGCGTTGACGGTGACAAAAATGTTGGGCACATCATCGGCCTGGATAGGAATCTCGACGATAGTCAGCGGTGGGGTCAGTTCAATCATCATTTCCCGGCGGGTGGTGGCTCGCTCGAAGGTCAGCAGGGCTGGCCCAGCAAACCCGGATTCGATGGTTAGTTGGGCGGTGTCGCCGGGGGCATACTGCTCGGCGTTGGCCTGGATGGAGATGGCGTTGTCGTTTTCGGCCCAATTACTGACGCCGGGACGGTAAATGTATATCCAGCGGCGTAGGGTGATGGCTCTGCCCTTGCTGTCTTGACCACGCAGGGTGAGGTAGTAGTATCCGGGAGTATCGAGGGTGAGGTTGAGCGTGGCGCGGCCGCGTTCGTCGGTTGTGACCCCGCTGGCGGTGTAAAGTGTGTCATAACTGTGGGTGGTGCGGTTGTAACGGCTGAGATCGGCGGTGAGGGTGCGGCCGCGGACCGGTTCCCCGTCAATCGTTTCCACAATGGCTTCAACCGAGAAGGTTTCGCCAGGGCATAGAGGAAACGGTTTTGGGTCACGCGGATGCGCTCCTGCCGATTGTAAACCCGAATGACCGCCATCGAACTGACCGGCTGGCCGTTACCGTCGTCTACGGTCACTTCCAGGCCAAACGCCTGTGAACGCAGATTACTACCCCAATTCGTGCCGGAATCATTGTCGTTGAAACTGGCTGTCCAGGTGAAACTAGTTGTGCCATCGGCGTTGGTGGTCTGTTGGATGGGGTCATGGCTCCAACTTGTCTCCCAGCTTGTGTTTTGGGGAACGTAACCGGATTCGTCGTAATAATCGTAGTAGGTGTACGGTTCATAAAAGTTGAGCGTGACGGCGGCGTTGGCGACCGGTTCGCCAAAATAGTAGTTGGTAGCGACCTCGATGGTAACGGTATCGCCGTTGGTGTAAACAGGGCTATCGGTGGTGAGCGTCACCTCGTACTCTGGCTTGCGATAATCTTCGACCTTGAAGTTCTGGCTCTTGTGGTACTCACCCAGACTGATGACAAGCCGATACTGTCCCAGCATAGCTCCTTCGGCCAGGGTGAAACTGCCGTTGATAGTGCCGAAACTATTGGTGAGGAGCCTTTCTTCGCGGATGGTGTTGTTGCGACTGTCGGCCACCCTTACTTGCACGGCGGTTCCAGCGGGGAATCATGTCGAGGATGGCATCATTGTCACGGCGAATGATGGCTTTGTAGTAAACGGTGTGGCCCGGGGCGGTAGATGGGGCGGTCAGGTGTAGATAGTGCTGGCATAAAGGGCGTGCTATCGCCCAATCCGCTGGTACTGTTGTTGTAACTGACCTGGCTGTAGTTGTACCAGTCGTAATCCAGACCGGTGATGACAATATCTGCCCCTTGCCGGGCCATGATCAGGTAGGGAGCGGGGCTGGCCGGATCGAGGGGTGTTTTGAAGATACCGAGGGCATTGGTGCGGCCGCTGACCAGCACATTCCCTTCTTCGTCAAAAATCTGCACTTCGGCTTCAGCGGCGGGCTGATCATTGGTATTCGTGACCCAGGCGGTCATCTGCCGCATCCCCTTTTTGACTACCAGGGCATTCTGACTGAGAGCCACCAGGATTTGATCGTGTTCATAACCCCGCCGAATCGTCAGCAGATAAAGTCCCGGGGAATATCGGCGGAATCAGTAGTTCGCCGATGCCGTCGTATTGATTCAGTTGAGCCGCGTCGAGTGTCATGTCCCAGTGATACGTCACCCGGTAGATCGGTCTCCAGAAGCAGGGGGTCACCATAAAGGTTCTCGTATAGAGGCTGGGGATAGAAGGCCATAAACTGGCTCTGGTTGAGGGTAGCCAGTTCTAGCGTGAGATCACCATTGTGCAGGGATGTCTGGAATTGAAGGGCGCGACGACCCTCGCTATCTACCACCTGCATGGGTTCCCCAGCCGAAAGTTGACCTCACTTTTTAGCTCACCGGTCGTGAAGGAGAACGATGGGGGTAAGTAGCAGAGGTTTGCCTTCGGCAAGACGGGGCCAGTGGTGGCTAATTTACCCCGGTAGGTGGTACTGGGATGCAGATACCCTTCGCTGGGGACAAAGATCAGCGAATTGCCTTCCAGGGTAAACGCTCCGGTTACGGTGGGAGTTATCGTAATGGCGGCTTGCACACTGGTCGGATCAATGGGGCGGTCGAAGTAGAAAACCAGGGGAGTTGCCGGAGAAACATTGGCAGCATTATTCCCCGGTGAATGTTCCAGAAGGAAGGGGGGAACAAAAGGGGTTGCCGGGGGCAGAGCCAGGGTGTCACCGGAGGCGTCGGTTAAAACGGTCGTGAACGATAGGGTGTATTCAGTTTGGGCCAGCCAATCGTCCGGGGTGAAGGTGGCGGTGCGACTGTTTTTCCCAAGAGAGCGTGCCGTTGATGGGGGGATCAAACTGGATCGCGGCCGCGACGCTGGCCCGATCCATGTCGCAACAAAGTTAATTTTCACCGGGTCAGACCATCCCTGGTGTGGGCTACGTAAACCAGGGTGACAATGCTCCCGGTATGGAATGGTTTGTGAATCGCGACGCGACCCGTTGCCCCCTCATTGTGCACCGTTGGCTCCAGGTTCAGGCTGAGGTCGGTTCCGGCAGGCCGGGGGCTGTCGGGTTGATGATCACCGTCTTGGCGGTGGTCAGGTGGTGAAGGGGACAGTGGGGCTAAAGGTGAGCGCGGCCGCGACGCTGGCCTGATCCATGTTCTGGCTAAAGGTCAGGGTAATGGGTTGAAAGCGACTAGTGAGGATCGTGTTAATCGGTTGGAATTGGACGAGGCGAGGCGGCAAACCGGCTGGGGTGACGGTCGGTGTGGCCCGGGGTGTTGGCGAAGCGGTTGGTATGGTCGTGGCGGTGGCGGTGGCCGTTGGTGTAGAGGTAGCAGTTGGGTCCAACCAGGCTAACCTGGAGGGGGGTATCGGTGGGACAGAGGTTCGCGGCGCGGACGACCACAACCACAAACAAAGTAAAAAATAGCGTGAGGACAGGGCAATGAGTGGGCGTTTCATGATCTTTATCCTCATACTGCCTCAGATGGTGCATTCTTTGTGCATACCGCCATCTAAAAACATCCAATTGAATCGTATGAGAATAGGATAAACCATGAGGGGCGCAGGACATGACGGGTAGATCATGGGAAGGCTACGGTTTGTTGACGCTAGATGACGAATGGGCATAGGAACAGTAGGCACTAACGGCGTCACTATCGATAAAAGTTGTTGATGTTTGTTGATGGAGCACAGCCCGGAACAGGAAATTGCCAGAGTTCTTTCAGAATTCGCGGGATATCGACCAGTGGTGGGACTAACCTTATGTGGGTCTTTGGGATTTCGCGGGATCGTACTGTAGCGGCTGGCCTTATACCTGCCCAGTCGAGGGCGACCAGAAGGCGCACCTACATTTAGTTTCAAACCCCTGAATTCCCAAAGAGCCAAAAAAGATTTGTCACTCATCACCCCATCTCCAATCATGAATCCCCCAACTGGCGGAGCTTCATATGACCTGACTGGCTGATGTTGCCAGGGTATGTAGATGTTAGTATCAACTTAAAATCCGAGCATTTTCTAACCCATCTTCGCGGCCGCGCTGTGAAATACTCGCTTGTCCCCAGTTTGAAGGGATCGTGCCACCTGGCGATCCCAAAGAAAAAACCGACAATTATCTGAGTCAGGCACTGGCGCACTATCTGAGAACGCAGGAAGCGGTCTTCGAATTCCGGGTTCAGATCCAGACTGATTCACAGCAACCCACAACGAGACCCTAAATACACAAACAAGAAGGAGTGTCAGAGTACTCTGGCAAAACATACAATGTTCAACAATTATGATTCTCTACCCGGCAAAGCGACTTCACTGTGGCTGGCCACAACAACGGAACCGAATTTCCCTTCTCTGCAAAGTGGCCTGATGGTGGATGTGATCATCATCGGTGGGGGGCTTGTTGGGCTGACAGCCGCAACGCTTCTCAAAGCTGAGGGGAAAACAGTCGCGGTGCTAGAGGCAAATCGTATTGTGCAGGGTGTGACCGGCTACACCACCGCTAAAGTGACCTCGTTGCACTCTCTGATTTATGACTATCTGATGGGCCATTTTGGGGAAGAAAAAGCACGGGCCTATGCCAATGCCAATCAAGCTGCTATCGAGCAGATTGCCGACCTCGTTCATGAAAGACAAATAGATTGTGATTTCACCCGCACCGAGGCTTACACCTACACCGAATCCGACGACGAAATAGACCTGCTCCGAGATGAAGTGGCAGCGGCCTTGAAACTGGGACTTCCCGCCACCTTCGTGACTGAGACGCCATTACCTTTTCCTGTGAAAGCCGCTGTACGCTTTGACCATCAGGCGCAGTTCCACCCGCGTAAATACTTACTGGCTTTAGCCCAGCAAATCCCCGGCGAGGGGAGTTTCATTTTTGAGGAAACACGGGTGGTAAAACTTGACGAAGGGGAGCCATGCGTTGTCACAACCGAACAAGGCACGATTGCGGCTCAGGCGGTCATCATCGCCAGCCATTTCCCGTTCGATGATAAAGTGCTTTACGCCTCTCGTTTACAGCAGCATCGTCCTACGTTTTGGCTGTTCGTCTCGCCGGACCAGTGCCACACGGTATGTTTATCAGCACCAAACCAGCCCACACGATGCGTAGCCATCCGGTGGCAGGCGGTGATTTGCTTCTGGTGGGCGGTGAGGGCACACAGCCGGGCAGGGCGGTGATACGGTGGCTCGGTATCAACGGATCGAACAGTGGGCGCGTGAACGTTTTGCTGTCCAGTCCGTGGAATATCGCTGGTCTACACAAGACAATCAAACGCTTGACCGTATACCTTACATTGGTCAAACAACACCACTGTCTAAACACGTTTATGTAGCGACTGGCTTTGGTGGCTGGGGTATGACGAACGGAACTGCCGCCGGAATGCTTTGCGCGACCTGATTTTGGGGCGAGATAACCCCTGGGCCGATGTTTATGACCCGAACCGGGTCAACCTCACCAGCGTCCCGCCATTGATAAACCACCAGTTGACATTGCGCGCCATTTTGTCGGCGACCGGATGACGGACGAGACACCCGGACAGTATCGCTCCCGGTGAAGGAAAATCGTGAAGACGGAAAACGGCAAGGTAGCTATGTACAAGGCGGAAGATGGCACCGTGAGTGTGCTTTCCCCGATTTGTACGCACATGGGCTGTTTCGTGCTGTGGAACCCGGCGGAAAAGAGTTGGGACTGCCCCTGTCATGGGTCGCGATTCGCCACGGATGGTCAGGTCATCCATGGCCCGGCCAGCAAAAATTTGGCCAAGGTTGAAGAGAGCCAACCCAATGCTTCGTAAAGGTGATTTTCGGATTGACATACGTTTTATGATGGGAAAAGGATAAAGCGTAAAGGGGATGAATTTATGGCCGAAAACGAATATGACTTGATTGTAATCGGCGCTTGGCGCGAAGTAGCACCGCGGCCACTGCGCCAGTATGGGAAAACGTATTGCCTTGATTGAGCGGGATAAACTGGGCGGGACCTGTCTTAAGAATGGCTGTGATCCCGACCAAAAACACTTTTACACCACCACCCACTTACTTCAGGCAGCCAGCACGCCTCTGCGTTGGGTTTACGTATCCCCCCAGGCGAAGCCGATTGGGCCGAGATACAGGCGCATGTACGACAGGTACAGGCAACTATTAGTGGTGGCACACTCCGAAGAGGCTCAGGCAAGCATCGCGGCGCAAGGCATTGACCTGTCTCGTGGGCGAAGCAATGTTCACGTCACCGCACGAAATCCGCGTGAACGGCGGACCCTACGCAGTAAACGATTTGTCATGGCGACGGCACAGTGGCGTTCATTCCGGATATAGAGGGGCTGTCAGAGGCGGGATACATCACCAATGTGGAAGCCGTGTCATTGCCCGAACGACCGAAGCGTCTGGTGGTGATTGGCGGGGGTCCCATCGGCCTGGAGTTCGCGCAGATGTTCAGTCGCTTCGGCACACAGGTGGTGGTCATCGAGCGGGGCAAACAGCCCTTGCCGCGCGAAGATCATGAGCTGGCCATGGCACTCTGTTCACAGCTTCGTGCTGAAGGGATTCGCCTGGAATTTGGTACCGAGATGCGCTGTGGTGCAGTTAATGAGCGTGGCAAACATATCCACATTCACGGCGCAGAAGGCAAGGTTGAGGACCTGGTGGCCGATCAGTTATTGGTGGCGGTGGGGCGGCGACCGGCGTTGGACGCGCTTCATCTTGAGGCGGCTGGTGTTCACTATACCAAAGAAGGCATTCAGACCGACGCGACCTTACGTACCAATGTGCCACATATCTGGGCTGCTGGTGACATTACCAGCCCCTATCAATTCACGCATGTCGCGTCTGGTCAAGGCCACCTGGTCGCCCAGAACGTGTTTGCCCAAGAGCCGCAAGCGTTCGATGACCGGAATCATCCCCTGGGTGACATTCACCGACCCCGAACTCGCCCGGGTCGGTTTGTCGGAGTCAGACTTACAAGAAGCTAAGATCGCGTACCAGGTGCGGCGTACAAATTTCAGCAAACTTGATCGTGCCATCGCCAACCATCAGACCTTGGGTAGTGTAAAACTTCTGGCGAATGCGGATGGCGGGATCCTCGGTAGACATATCCTCGGTGCGAATGCGGGGAAGCGATTGTGCCTGTCGTTTACGCCATGCGCTTCGGTTTAACGGCTAAGATGATGGCTGAAATGATGTTGCCGTATCCCACGATGGCGGAAGCGGTGCGTTGGACGCCGCTCAATTCTGAGGTATGGCGATAATTTGCCGATGGATGTGAAGCAGAGAAGGGGTGGTGGAGACGCGGCCGCATGCCAGTCTATGGGCTGGGGAAGAAGGGTCGCGGCGTGGTGTTGTGGTGGGTGATGGAGGAGCCGGTGTGAACGGGCGGAAAAAAGTTGCGGGGGTTTAGAGGGAGATAGATGATCCTTGAAAAGAGAGGGATGACTGTGTGTGGTGAACCGATGAGAGGAAAATGGGGAGTGGCGTGGGGTGGGAATGCGGCCGCGTAACGATCAAAATGGTATCGCTACTCGCGGCCGCATCATCTCGGGCTAGAAGACCTGCGACGTAAAGGGGCGCGGGGAACGGGCAGAAGGGTGGGTTGGTTTGCGACCTTACGGGTTATTTATGCACATATTTTTCGGTTTGACAGTCACCAGATCAGTTTCTAACCAGAACCGAACCTTTGCCGGGACAAAAAGGGGATGTTTGGAATCAGTTTGGAATCAGTTGTTCTGTACAATGTGTTCGTCGCGTATTAATTGATCACCCATTCAACAGACGTTCAGGAGGTAAGATGTTCACACAGGTCGTCAACATCCCGTTGGCAATTCTTTGGCGCGGTAAACTCGTATTGTTACTGTTGTTCTTGTTGTCAGGCGTATCGTCTGCGGCGCACGCGGCCGCAGCCCATAACAGTACCGGTCAATCCCAACACATCATACCGGGTAAGGTGCCGGACGGCCTGACGGGGGTGGAATGGGATAACATCCAGGCCCAAATCGCCGCCGGGCCTTACAAAACCTACGCCGCCGAACCAGGCGGTTATGTTTCAGCCAACCCGGCCCAGGGATGGCAAATCAGCTATGCCCCGGATGGTACAACGCGGCTGACACCCCGTGACGCGGCCGCAGACACCTGGCAATGGGGCTTACAATTGACCGGGTACGGTTATGAAGGAGACCTGCCAGGTTTTCAAAACCTGACAGGTGTGCAACCGACGCTCTCCGCCGCCGGGTCAACGCTGACCTACCAGTGGGATGGCAACCTGAGCGAATGGTGGCACAACGACCCCACCGGCCTGGAACAAGGATTTACCCTACAAACCCGACCGGGACAGGCTCAAGGCCCACCCCTGCAATTGACGCTGACCATCAGCGGCGATTTGGTAGCCCGGCAAGTGGGGCAGACCATTACCTTCCTGGATGAAAGCGGTGCGACAGCCTTCACCTACGACAAATTGCGCGTCTGGGATGCCACCGGGCGAACGCTTCCGGCTTATTTCCGCCTACAGCCCACAGACGCCAGCCTGCACCTTCTGGTAGATGACCGTCAGGCCACCTACCCCCTGACCATAGACCCGCTGGTACAGCAGGCGTACCTGAAAGCCAGCAACACGGGAATACTTGACAACTTTGGCATTGCGGTGGCCGTGTCCGGGGAGACGGTGGTGGTGGGGCGTATAACGAAGACAGCAACGCCACCGGAGTGGGTGGCAACCAGGCGGACAATTCGGCCGCTAATGCCGGAGCGGCTTACGTCTTTGTCCGCAGTGGCTCCACCTGGAGCCAGCAGGCGTACCTGAAAGCCAGCAACACCGGGGCCGATGACCGCTTTGGCGTTGCGGTGGCCGTATCCGGGGAGACGGTGGTGGTGGGGGCGTATTTTGAAGACAGCAACGCCACCGGGGTGGGTGGCAATCAGGCCGACAATTCGGCCGGCAATGCCGGGGCGGCTTACGTCTTTGTCCGCAGTGGCTCCACCTGGAGCCAGCAGGCGTACCTGAAAGCCAGCAACACCGGGGCAAATGACCTCTTTGGCATTGCGGTGGCCGTGTCCGGGGATACGTGGTGGTGGGGCGATCGAAGACAGCAACGCCACCGGGGTAGGTGGCGACCAGGCGAACAATTCGGCCACTGATGCCGGGCGGCTTACGTCTTTGTCCGCAGTGGCTCTACCTGGAGCCAGCAGGCCTACCTGAAAGCCAGCAACACCGGGGCTGGTGACTAGTTTGGCGATGCGTGGCCGTATCCGGGGAGACGGTGGTGGTGGGGCGATGCGAAGACAGCAACGCCACCGGGGTGGGTGGCAACCAGGCGGACAATTCGGCCACTAATGCCGGAGCGGCTTACGTCTTTGTCCGCAGTGGTACCACCTGGAGCCAGCAAGCGTACCTGAAAGCCAGCAACACCGGGAATACTTGACAACTTTGGCATTGCGGTGGCCGCATCCGGGGAGACCGTGGTGGTGGGTGCGTATTTTGAAGATAGCAACGCCACCGGGGTGGATGGCAATGGGGCGGACAATCGCCACCGATGCCGGAGCGGCTTACGTCTTTGTCCGCAGTGGTACCACCTGGAGCCAGCAGGCGTACCTGAAAGCCAGCAACACCGGGGCTGGTGACAGCTTTGGCTATGCGGTGGCCGTGTCCGGGGAGACGGTGGTGGTGGGGGCGTATCAGGAAGACAGCAACGCCACCGGGGTGGGTGGCAATCAGGCGGACAATTCGGCCGGCAATGCCGGGGCGGCTTACGTCTTTGTCCGCAGTGGCTCCACCTGGAGCCAGCAGGCCTACCTGAAAGCCAGCAACACCGGGGCAGGTGATTGGTTTGGCAATGCGGTGGCCGTGTCCGGGGAGACAGTGGTGGTGGGGGCGTACCAGGAAGACAGCAACGCCACCGGGGTGGGTGGCAATCAGGCGAACAATTCGGCCGATGCCGGAGCGGCCTACCTTTTCACGTCCTGCCTGCTCTCCGCCCAGAGTGGGGCCTGGGAAGACAGCAGCACCTGGACTGCCAGTGTTGTTCCGGCGGGCACGGATGGGGTCTGTATTGATGCTGGGCATACCGTAACCTTGAACGGCAATGCGGCCATTGACGATCTCTGGGTTTACCCTGGCGGCACCCTAAACCTGGGGACTTTTAGCCTGACGGTGGAAAAGGTGGTGAGCAACGATGGCACCTTGCAACAAACACGGGACGTGAACAACGCGGTGGTGGAATTCTTACACCTGCAAAATGCCGCCTTAACCCAAACCACCTATCGGGGTGTCCTGGTAGACAGCAGTGGCACAGCCCAAAACCTGGGGGCCACCATCGTCACCGTGCGCGAACTCAACGTTGGTGAATATTGCACCAATGCCGGAGCCGGTTCAGCCGCTTATGCCCGCCGCTGTTACGAAATCACCCCCACCAACAACCAACCCGCCGCCGTTCGCCTCTATGCCCGCACCGCCGACGAGCTAAACGGCATTGCCCCCGCCAATCTCGCGGTGTATCGTGACAATAGTGGCTGGACTGAGCTAACGACCAATGCCACAACCGGCAATGATGGGGGCAGTTACAGCTACGCCCAGGCTAATTCACCCGGCTTTTCTGACTTCTTGTTAGGGCAAACGGGGGCTGGCCCCACCGCCATCACGGTACAAAACGTGGCACGTAACGTGGGTCAGCCAGTGGTTTTGTGGGGCGGGGCGGTTCTGCTGCTCCTGCTCACCGGGGTTATCTTCATCACCCGGCGGCGCACCGCTTAAAAACAGCCACCTATTTTGCTAAAAGGAGCCGCTCTTTTGACCCAAAAGAGCGGCTCTTTTTTATGCCAGAGGGTGCGTCACTATCCCAGGCGAGCTAGGGAGACTGTTTGGTTTTGAATGAATGGCTCAGGCAAACGGGTAGAAGGATGGGGAGCGCGGCCGCAACCGACAATTCACGAAACCAGGGAAAAGTTTCATGATACCTTCTATTCCACCCAAAAGCCACGCTCCAAAACCCCGAAACTCAGCCGCAACGCCAAACTCAAAACCAAGTTGGTGAGGTATTACAGCCCGAATGTGCCCTAACCTAAGTGGAACTTGCGGCCGCGTGCTAGGAGCACACCCCGCAACAGATTTCTCCAGCGACTCTTTTGGCACCAGGCGAAACCTACCTGGCCAGGGGGCTGGTTGTCGTTGTGAGGGTAGGATGGGGGGCAGTTGCGGCCGCGGGCGCCATCATAATCGCCAACTGACAGACCGGCATCACAAGGGGGACGCGGGGAACGGGCCCAGAGGTGGCATGGTCAGAAACCGGCTACAGCCAATGTAACCTGTTAAGACATATACTGCGCCACTGCTTTCAGCAGATCATCCAACTCAAAAGGTTTGGTGAGATAGGTGAGGCCCTGCTCATTTAGATAAGCGCTGGTGGAACTGTTGATAGTATCCCCTGTGGTAAAGATAACGTGGTGAGCCATTTGGGGATAACGCTGCACCATTGTTTGGTAAAAATTGGTTCCACTCATGCCTGGCATCCACAAATCACACAAGATCAGGTGATAGCTCTTCTCATTCATGTAGGCTAATCCCATTTTGCCATCGTGGGCAATATCTACACTGTATCCTTGCCGTCGGAGAATGCGGGCCAGGATGAGGCTGATGCTCTGCTCATCGTCAATAATGAGAATTGCTGAGTCGCTGGAAGATGCGGCCGCGTTTTCCGTTGGGTGGGTCTCCATTTCTGGTTCAGGATTAGACAAGGCTAATAGTGGCAACTCCACAATAAAGGTTACTCCTCCATTGACCCCATCTTCGACCCAAAGGTGGCCCCCGTGTTCACTCACAATGCCATGACACACAGATAACCCCAGACCAGTCCCTTCACCAGGGGCTTTGGTGGTAAAAAACGGGTCAAATATGCGGTGCTTGAAGCCAGAGGGGATACCTGGCCCATTGTCTTGCACTAAGATGCGGAGACAAAGCCCTTCCATATTGTGGAACTGGCTGTCACCACTTTCTGTCGCAATAATCAGGTGTCCGCCACCATGGGCCTGGTACATTGCCTGCCAACTATTGTTAATCAGGTTGACAAATACCTGTTGCAACTGGTGTGGATCGGCCTGGGTGAGAGGCAGGTCGGCCAGTTCCAGGGAAACAGTGACATTGTGCGTGCGTAATTCATATTCGAGAAGGGCGATGGTACTTTTAACGACCTGGTTGATCTGCGTTCGCACCCGTTCTGGGGGCCGTTGCCGGGCAAAGTCTAACAAACTACGCACAATAGTGCTGGCACGGCGGGTCTGAATCACAATCTGATCAACGTCGCGTTGGGCTTCTTCGTTCACCCCCTTTTTCTGTAACAATTGCGAATAAAGAATGGTAGCCGCCAGGGGATTATTCAGCTCATGGGCCACACCGGCCAGTAGTTCGCCAATCGCCGCCAGTTTCTCACTTTGCACCAGCCGGTCTTTAGTCTTTTGCAACTGCTCCAGGATGCGTTCCAGCTCATTGTTGCGTTTTTGTAGTTGGGCCTGTAGATTTTTCTGTTCGGTAATGTTTTGTTTAACGCCAACATAATGGGTGATCTGCCCGTTGCTGGCCACGATGGGTGAAACAGAGGCCGTTTCCCAAAAAAGCTCGCCATTTTTCTTGCGGTTGTGAAATTCACCCTGCCAGATTTGACCGGCAGTGATGGTTTGCCACATTTGTGTGTAGGTGGTCTGGGGAGTTTGCCCCGACTGGAGAAAACGGGGGTTTTGGCCTAACACCTCTTCCAGGGTGTAGCCCGTGACGTGGGTGAAAGTGGAGTTGGCGTATTCAATGCGGCCGCGAACATCCGTAACGACGATTGACGCCGGACTTTGCTCAACTGCCTGTGATAATTGGCGCAGCGATACCTCGATCCGTTTTTTGTTCACCAGGCGCCACATTGTCTCCATGACCAACGTCAACTGGCGCACATCATCTTCTGTATAAGGTTCTTCCTTATTCCCTACGCCAGCCACCAGAATAATTTTGTCGTTATCTAGCAGGGGAACATTCATGTGCCGTTTAATAGGCACATGACCGTTCGGATACCCCTTTTTGCCCGGCAGAGGCAAATCATAATCATTGGTGATGATGGGGCGGCGCTGGCGTATCGCTTCCCCCCATAAACCCGTTTCCGCCACAATGTATTCCGTTTGGGGTTTGGCCACCAGACATTGCGCCATTACCTCTTTTGACCAGGCATACAACGACAAGATCGTTTCATCTTCATTCATGAAGTAAACATAACCAACCTTGCTATCCGTGATGCGGATACTGGCTTCCAGGGCGAAATCTTTGATGCTGTCTTCCGGTTCATTGATCATCTGGGACATCTGGTACAGCGTCTGGAGACGTACTTGACTCAGTTCCAACGATTTCTGGTTGGCTCTAAGTGCTTCTTCCAGTTGTTTATAACGGGCCACTTCATTCTGCAACTCGGTATGACTGAGGACCAGGCTACTGTGAGCGGGTGAGGGTTGTTCTACCTTCTCAACAGCCAACTCCGGTCCATAAAGATTCTCCTCTGCGCGTGATGATAATGTCTCGACGAATTGATCCGGCAATTCGGTAGGCGTTTTGAAAGATGAGGTCATGTTGTCAACTCCTTACCTGGTGGGCGAGAGTGTAGGATGGTTATAGGCGCGATTGCCTGGACTCAATGTTTAATCGGGCCGATTCTACAAGGCGATCAATCGCAATCTTCATGAAGTTCATCAGCCCACATATACCCTTTGTAGCGGACGGTCTTGATACAGCATGGACGTGTTGGGTCTGCTTCTACTTTGTGGCGTAGATTGTGGATGTGGTATTTGATGATGTCGCGGGCTGTCTGATCGTCACTATCATAGGATAAGGCATGTCGGACAAGCTGTTGGGGTGATACTACCTGGGGAGCGTGTTGTACCAGACATAACAGAATTGCAAACTCCGCCGTTGTCAGGTCAAGCAGATGATCATCGCGAGTAACGATCCGGTGGTGAGTATCTATCATCAGAGATGCAGAGCGAACAAACCAGCTCTCCGTTTTCGGCTGGGCGGTGACAGGGGCAGGCTCTAACTGGTTGAGCATCTGGCGCAACTGGCTTATCTGATTTGCCACCTGTTGTTGTTGGATGAGTTTTTGCCGTTGGGCTAATCCGGCCTGCACGCGTTGGCGAATGATGTGGGGTTCGGTGGGTTTGAAGAGATAATCAAAAGCCCCTAGGCGCAGAGCCTGGACAGCGGTTTCCATTGAACCGTAAGCTGTCAGAATGAGAACAGTAATATCACGATCTTTTTCGCGCACGGCTTTGAATACATCCAGGCCGTGTATGGGTTCCATGTGTAAATCCAGAAGAATGAGGTCGTAGGTGTGGGTAGCAAGTTTTTCGAGGGCTTCGCGGCCGCTGACGGCCACATCTATCATATACTTCTCGCGCTGTAACGTTCGCTCCAGCACAAAACAGACAGCCTTATCATCATCAACCAGTAAAATCCGGGGTACACTCATCACAACTGTCCTTGTTATTCTGTAGTGGCAGGCAAGGTAATGGTAAATAAGAGTTGCCCGTTCTGGCGGGTAATGCGAATAGAACCCTCGTGCGCTTGCACAATATCATGGCTAAATGCCAAACCAAAACGGGCTTCAGTTAAGGTTTCCTCATCAGCCGTAGGCATAGAAGGTAACGGCAAGTGGGTCGCCGAAGTGGCAAACTGTACTTGCACTTGCCCCGGTAAGCTCTTCGTGCTGATCCCTAATTCTCCCCCCTCACTACCCAACACATCTCCCAGGTTCAGAGTGATACTGAGAAAAACCAGGTGTAGTTGATTGGCAACACCTAAAACAGGGGGAAGACCAGGTGCTAGATGGGTTTTAACTGAAACGTTTTGGCGACTGATAGCCTTATGACCCACGATCAACATATCTTGTAACAGGTGGGTGATATTGACTAATTCCGAGGTGTTGCTGTGAGGGCGGTAAATCTCTTTCATCCGATTTAAGAGTTGAACCACCCTATCTGTTTGTTCCAGACTCAGTTGGATGTATTCACGTAACAGGGGTAAATCATGCAAATCCTCTAAGGCCAACGTCATGGCTCCCCTGATAGCCTGCATTGGGTTGTTGATCTCGTGTGAGAGGCTGGCTGTCAGACGTCCCACCGTAGCCAGGCGCTCCGTTTGGATGACTTGCCGGTTTAGGCGTTCCCGCTCGTCTATAAGCGCCACGGTACGAACATATAAATGGGCATTACCAATGGCGACGGCGATCATCTCGACGGCTGTGGTGAGCAGGTTCAAATCGTTGGTATCAAATCCATTGCCTAATTTGTTGATGAGGCTTAGAGCACCAATGGAAATGCCGTGATAGATCATGGGGATCGTCAGAATATTCCGCAGGCGGATGTTGAACAAAGCCAAGATAGGGTTGTGTCTGGTTATGTCCGG
>JADJUV010000090.1 GCA_016716885.1 Candidatus Trichofilum aggregatum
TCAAGTTACTCAGAAAGTGATCTAGAAATCATTTCTGATGTTTTTGAACGATTTACCAACCTATGGGTTCAGGAGCGCGAGAAGTTACGAAGCGATCCGTAGGAACGAGAATTTAATAAAATACAGGGGACTGGGGATGAGACCCACATGACGAAAGTCAGACCTACGTTTTTATGACCCGCTTCACCCTCGGTTTGTCGCCGGAAACCCCACCCCTAACCCCGCCCCCAGGGGCGAGGAACTTTTCTAGGCGCGGTTTTTCGGGGCGAAGGCCCCGAAAAACCGCGCCGCTAAGATTCCCCCTTCCCACCGGGAAGGGGGTTAGGGGGATGGGTCTTCCGACTCGATTTACGAAGGGCTTAGGTAAAGCTGGTCGAGTCCTTCATCTCAGTTCCGTCGGTTATTTAACTCTTGTTCCTTAGCGGCGCAAATTGTCCTTTTCTACGAGGGCCTGATTGATTTGCTGAAGTTGCTGAATATAGTCGGGATGGTAAGGGGATTAAAGTCCAGATGCAACGATAAGGTATACCATTCAATCGCCTGCTCTGGCTGCTCCGCATAGAAGGCTAAAACACCTTGTCCGCGCACAAACAACGCCGCCTGAGGCGACTGTTTCCAGGCGGTGAGCGCCGCCTCATGGTCATCTTCCAAAAAATAGTACAAGCCACAGCGCCGTTTATCGGCCGCTACCGCTGGGGGCAGATTGGCCGGAACCTGCCCGGCAAAACGGGCTTCGTCCAGTTGGAGAAAGTGCCAATTGCGCGACGCGGCGGGCGACAAACACAGCCCGACCATGAGCATCACGGGCGACCATTGCCCCACCCTGAGCCAGGGCGAGGCAACCACAGACGCAGGCTCCGGGTGGAGCCGACTGACAACAGCCAGGAGCAGCCACACAATTACCCCCTGCCGCTGATCCAGGGCCAGCATATCGAACAGGTTGAACCACAAATAAGCGACCGCGGCCGCGCCCAGCACCGCCGCCCAACCCGACCAGGCTATCGTGAGAGCCGGTCTCGGTTGCCACAAACCCCACAGGCTACCAACCCATATGCCCATAAGTGCCATCACCCCGGCCAACCCCAGACTGAGCGCCGTTTGTAAAAACAGGTTGTGGGCATGGGTGAAATCAAAAGTGGGTGATAATTCGGTAAACACATAGTTGGCCCGGCTAACCGGTACAAAGGTAGAGAGTCCTGTTCCCCACACCGGATAATCCTCAATGGTCTGCCGGGCCACCGACCAGATTTCTAGCCGTAACAACCAGCTTTGTGGCGGGGGCAGGCCAGTTTTGGTGGCCGTATCTATCACGCTCAGTTGATCTTGGGTGCGGGCCATGATGGCTTGGGGCCACAAGTTCAGGGTGAACGGGATGAGGGCAAGGGTGGCGAATAACAGGGCTACCCAGATGAAGCGCACGCGCCCCCAAATGAAGCACGCGGCCGCGCCGATCAACAGAGCTAACCAGGCATTACGTGATTGGGTGAGTAAGAGGAGAAAGGCCATGAGCGCGGCCGCGAGCCAGAACAGCCCCCGATACCGCACCCCTTGCCAGGCCAGAGCCAGGGCAATAGGCAATAAGATGAGCAACATGCCCGACATGGCATTGTGGTTGAGAGAAAAATCGCCGCTCAGGTGAGGTAGGAGATTCGTTAGCGGCCGCAGATCAATCACATAACGCTCCGGCCATTGCATCGTAAACAAGCCCACCACCGCCAGAGCCGCACCAAACAGGGCCATCCCCCCCAGAAAAAGCGTCAGCCGGAATGAACTGTTCAGCCAGGCCGACACGGCATAAAAACCAAACACTCCCCCCGCCAAAATCATCAGGCGGGGCAGGCTCATTGCGGGTAATGGGCTAAGCACATAGGCTATCAGGGCAAACAGGAGATAAAACAGGAGAAACGGGGCAATAATGGGGGTGGGAGAGTGAGGGCGGTTTTGTTGTTTGAAGGTGGCTACCAAAAATAAGGTCAGAAGTCCGACCATCGCCAACGCCTGAAGCCAGGGCAGATCAAGGGGCAGAATCACCAGGGGATATAACCCCAGCCATAACAATAGATGCCCTGTCGCAAAATCTGGTCGCATGGTTGTGTTGTAGCCAATCACCAATCAGGTTATCGAGAGAGAAGAGGGAGAACTTTTCTCGGCGGGGTTTTTCGGGCCCTTCACCTCCAAAACCCCGCCGTCAAAAGACATTGTTGTAGTGACCGCTTTGGCGAGCCAACACCAGCCCGCTAATGGAAAGGGTGAAGGAGATTAAAGCGGTACCTGGTATGGTCAGCTGACCCGGAAGCATCCCGTTCATCTAACTGGTAGGGATTCTTCCTCGAAGACTCGTCAGAATGACATTTCAGGCGTTTGGTGTCTATTACCGAATCAATGAGTGAACATTCATAAGCGGTCACTACGAACGTAAACCTCAATGATTATTTAAACATCTACAGGTTCATTTCAGGTGTGCGTTCATCAAGTGCCTGGCACGGGGCAGTAAAATTTGCTCTGATCAGGCTTTTCTGCCCCGCGCCAGGCACTAATTATTCCACCCACAATTTTTCCGACTAATGCGAACGAGGCCGCAACACCTTTTCATAAATGGCCGCGGTTTCTTGGGCCGCTCGTTGCCAGGAAAACTGTCTCGCCCGCTCGAATCCCCGCCAGACAAACATTTCTCGTTGGGCCGGGTTGTTTAAGAGGGTCATCAGCCCATCGGCAATCGCCTCTTCGTCATACGGATCAACCAGACAGGCCGCATCCCCACACACCTCAGCCATAGCCGATTGCTGGCTGGTCAACACTGGCGTACCGCAGGACATGGCTTCGAGCGGGGGCAAACCAAACCCTTCATACAGTGAGGGGAAGGCAAATATTGTCGCCAAAGAATAGAGACCGGGCAAATCTTCATCTGGCACATAACCCAAAAACCGGATGTTGTCGCGGGCATCTCCGGCTGACTCCATCTCTTTTTCTAGCACCCCATCCATCATCCAGCCAACCGGCCCAGCCAGAACCAGGGGGCAATCCGGGTGCTCACGCCATACCAGAGTCATCGCTTTTAACAGCCGATGCAGGTTTTTGCGCGGTTCGATGGTACCTACATATAAGATAAAGGTTTCGGGTAGCGCATAGCGGCCGCGTAGTTCTTCTTGTTGTTGGCGGTCGTGCAAGGGCTGAAAATGGGTCGCGGCCGCTTCGTGAACCACCGACACCCGCTCCGGGGGCAAGTTTAGCGTCTTAATAATATCGCGCCGGGCAAATTCCGTAACCGTCAGTACATGCCCGGCCCGCCGCGCCACCGTGGGCAACAGCCAGCGCAAGGCGATAAGCCGCGAGCGCGGATGAAATTGGCTGTGCAAAAACAAAGAGACATCATGAATGGTGATGATGTAGGGGACAACGTGGTTGAGCGGGGCCGTATTATTGGTAAAGTGGCACAAATCCGGCTGGCTGCGGCGAATAATCTGGGGCAATTTGAACTGCATCCACAGCCACCGACTATAAGGAAAGTAGCCAGACACATGACAAGCCCCCGGCAAAGAGGCTGACAACGGATCGAGGGGGCGGTTGCTATACAGTAAATAACACCACTCAGGATATAGTTGAGCCATATGGGCCAGAATTTGCTGGGTATAACTGCCTACCCCAGAACGTGTGCCCAATAATGGCGTACTATCGTAACCAACGCGCATACTCCTGCTTCTCCCTGACCCATAAACCGACCAGCAACCAGAATAACAGGCCGGTGGTGTTGAACAATAAAAAGAAATCTAAGAGGCCATGAACCATGAAGGTAAAGACCGCGGCCGCGAGGGCGATTTGCCACATAGACCGCTCAGGCCGACGAGCGTGTTTCAGCATATCCAGATTTAGCCCCAACAACCAGAGGAAAAAGGGGATGCTTCCCAACAAACCCAGCGAAACTATCATTTCCAGATACCAGTTGTTGGTATGTACCGTGTTATTCCACAAGCGCGCATTCAGGCGATCCCCATAGATCAGCCGAAAGTTATCAAAGCCGATACCCAACCAGGGCCGCTCCCACCATAATTGCCCGGCCACCCGCCAGAGAACCTGCCGCTCCGGGATGGGGTCAATGTATTCCCAGGCAGGTTGGGTAGGTAACGCGGCCGCGGCCGCTGATTCCTGGGTGGCGGGCAACACCGATACCTTCGTCGTAGCCGTCACCCCACTCTTATTGCCAAACCAGGTCACCGTTTCCTGCACCACATCCCAACGTAGTTCAAAGGTGCCCGGTTTATTGGGGGCACGCACCCGTATGGTCATGTGTACCGTTTCCCCGGGCAAAACCGGCTCAGGAAACGGCCAGCGCCCCTGCCCATACTCCTGATTGGTGACCGTATCTACCCAACGTGCTCCTAGAATGATAGGGGGTGAATCTTGGCTACGCCAGATCAATGTACCCATATTAGATACCGAAACAGGCACCAAAATCGTCTCATTGGCGGCAATTTCCAGTTGGGTCGGCATCTCAAAACGGGTACGATACCACTCTTCTTCGGTGCCCGCCTCCAGCCGCGAGCGAAAACCATTGTTCAACCAGGTATTTACTCCGGTTCCCCCTAACACGAGTACCGCCAACCCGAACCACCAAAGCCCTTGCCGTCGGCTTGGGGCTGATTGTCGGTAGATAAGCAAAATAGCTAAAAGCAGGCTAACTAGCAAGAGGGTAACAAAACTGGCCCGGCTAAAAGTAAGGAAACTGGCCTGTAAATAAACAAACAACGTGAGAATCAACCCCAACAGAATGGCTATTTTTCGCGCACGCGGCCAGGGCTGTTGGCTGGCCTGCCACACAAAAGCCACCAGTAGTAGCAAGGTGGCCTCAATGAACATGGCCGCCTGATTGGCGTAATCAAACGGCCCGGTGAGACGGATGAAGGGGCCAGCCTTGGTCACTTTGGTCCGAAACGGGGACAACCAGGCAAATTCGACATTCATCACCGTTTCTACCAGGCCAATGGCCGCGGCCGCAAAGCCCCCCACTAACAACGCCCCCACCACCAGGTAGCTATCACGACGACTCTGCACAATTTGTAAGGTCGTTAAGGCCAACAAGATGCCCGTCATCAGGCGCAAAGCCGCTTTGAACGCATTAAGCTGATGCGCCGGAGCCAACACCGCCGAGATAATCAGCCCCACACAAAACAGCCCTAACCAGAGCCAATACCGATCCGGCCATTGAATGGCGCGGGGTTGACGAATGAGGCTAAGAGCCGTTAACGCCATCGTCAGCGCCAACACCACCTCTACATTGGTCAGGGCGATGGGTCCCAACGTCAGCAGGGGTTGGTCTAATTCAAACGGTAGGCTGAAGGCCAGCAGGATAAGCGCCACAAAACGCCAGCGAGCCAAATAAGTCATTGGGGTTCGTTCTCTTGGGTGAAGCGCAAAGTTAATAAACAGGCCACCAGCAGAAAACATTCTGCTATGAGGGTGGAGATGGCTGGGGTAATTACGCCCCAACGAGGCACAAATACCCAGGTGAACAGGGCATGTAAACCTAACATCGCCGCCGTAAACCAGACAATCATTGCCTGTTGGTTGCGCGCAATTAAATGATGGGTCAGGCTAAAATTAATAAAAGCCGGGGGAATGGTCAGGGCCAGCAGTTGAAATACGCCTACGGTTGGCCCATAGGCCTCACCGTACAGCCAGGGAATCAGCCAGTCGGCGCTGAACCATCCGGCCAGGGCCAGCAAAATACCCCCCCCGCCCAACACTGCCCCCATTTGCCAGCCCAGCCGCCTGGCCCGACGCACATCAGTTTGCCAGGCTAATGAAAGTACAGGAAACGCGGCCGCGAGCAATGAGGCAGGAATGATTTGCATAGGTTCGACCAGGCGTGCGGCCGCGCTAAATTGGGCCACGGCTGTTTCGTCCAGGCGATATTGTAATAACAACACCCCCAACCGCGTATACGCTATAGACAAAAATATAGCAATTCCTAACGGGAGCGCCTGTCGAAACAGGGGACGCCAGCCAGTTTGCAAGGGGGTAAGCGTTGCGGCCGCGGGTTTCTGTAACCAGCCCCCCCGCTGCAATTGATACAAACCCCCCAAAGTGACCGCCGCCACCACCACCACCCCACTGATGGTTAACTCCGTTAACCCACCACCCAAGGCCAGAACCCCCAGGCCACTCACCGCCATCAACACCCGGCCCCCACCCAATAACCAGGCCTCTTGCCACAACGCCTGTTGTCCCCGGAAAACATACCCCACAAACTCCAGGTATGTCTGGCTCAACAACATAAGGCCTAATAATCTGAGGCTGAAGCGTATGGATGATTCATAACCCTGCGTCAACAAAATCAAGAGGACAATGACCAGAACGCTCAACCCCAGTTTGAGCTGAAGTGCCGTCCGTACATGGGCCTGGGCCTGCCGATCATGGACGGCCACCTCGCGTGAAACCAGCACCTGCAACCCCATGTCGGCCAGTTGGGCCAACACAAAACCCAGAGCCAACCCGTAGTTGTACCAACCAAAATCGGTCTCCCCAAGCTGGCGCGCCGCCAGAACCATCAGAATGAAGGAGGCCGCCCGCCCGATCAATTCTGAGCCTAGTTTAATGGCCGTGTTTTGTGTAAGACGACGGTTTGAAGGCAATGAGAGCATGAAGGGGGTTATCCACAAGAAGGAAGACGAATGGGCGGCACGGCGAAAGCTCGCTCGCCGTGCCGCCCATTCGCCCCATTGCAGCGTCCTCTTTTCACCGGCGCGGCCGCCAGCCCAGGCTGACAAGCTGAGCGCTAACCAGCTACTTCATAAGGAGAGCCAGAAAGCGTTCCAGGTCGTAGAGGGCAGACTGACCAGCGGGGTTGATGGCCGGGAAGAACAGGTCAAAGGCATGGTCAGTGAGGGGGAATTCGATGTGTGCGGCCGCGACGTCTGCCGCCACCAGTGCGCCATGTAATCGTTGGTGCTGGCTTACTTCCACGGCAAAATCGTGCGCCCCATTAATCAACAGCGTGGGCGGACAATGGGGTCCCACATAGCGAATGGGCGAACTATCATCATAAAGTTCGGGCATATCGGCCAAGGCGCCCCCTAACAGGTGGGGCACTAGCTCAGCCGTACTCACAAACTCACCATCCAGAGGGAGTAAACGTACCTTACGCATCATATTGACCACCGCCTGCTGTTGGTAGGTGGGCAAATCGGGCATTTCGGCCAATAAATGTTGCGTTGCCGCCAAATCGGTGAGGCCATAATAGCTGACCACCCCCCGCACCCCGGTATCCACGTCCAGGTTGGCGGGTTGCCACTTCGGGTGGTTGGGCGTGTAGGCAGATAGCAGGGCCAGATGCCCGCCAGCCGAACCACCCCAGAGAATAATTCGCTCCGGGTTGACCTTGAGTGCGGCCGCGTTCAGTTTAAACCAGGCAATCGCCTGTTTGACATCCCCTACCATGCCGGGCAGGCGGCTTTTGTGGGCCATGGTGTAAGCCACATCTAAAACGGTATGCCCCTGCCCGGTGAGATAAGCAAAGAAAGGGCGTGTGCCCATATCTTTGTCCATATAGTGCCAGGCACTGCCGTGCAGGTAGATGATACCCAGACCGGTGGGGTCAACATCCGGGGGTGGTGTCCACAGATCGGCCAGGATAGCGTCCCCACTTTCGCTGTTGTAACCCAGGGTGAGGCCACGTTGGAAGAAGTAATCACGCGGGGCAAAGGGGGCGGGGGTGAAGCGTCGCGGCCGCAGCCGTTTCCGCAACTTCATCGGTATATCGCCGCGCCAATACGGGCCAAACGCCCGGTCAAACGCCTCATGGGGCGCTGTTACCTGAGCCACATGGCGTAGGGCTAAAACGGTGCCCACCAGACTGGTTAGCACCACCAGCCAATCGCGTCGCCGCCAACCAAGCAGGGTATAGATAGCACCAAACAAGGCCAAAACCGGTGTCATGCTTCCCGCCACGATCTTTATCCAGCCCAGGTAAAGCCAGGTTGGATGGCGTTTCGGTTGAATGTAAGTAAGGAGCGTCCAGGCGGTCGCCATAAAAGAGAGGAGTCGGAGTAATGTTTTCATAAGGTGGAGAGTTTGTGAAGAAGGAAAGTCAAATTCTGGTCGTTCATCCTTGGTCAATGGTCTTTCGTCATTCTTTGATTATACCCCAAACAACGCCTGTTCTTTCGCCGCAACCACCCTGTTGGCGACCAATACGCGGCCGCGTCCCGCCACAAACGCCCACCAACGAAGGTTAGTACTTGACGAGTTAACTTCTTGACCAGTTAACCAGAAGACAGTTGCACAGAGAACACAGAGGTGAAGACACAGAGATTCACGGAGAAAATCCAGGCTTTTCTTAAAACTCTGTGTATCTCTGTGTCTTCTCTGCGTCCTCTGTGTTCCTCTCTTGGTTCTGGTTTATCCAGGTTAGGGTTACTCCTCGTAATCTGCGACCGCTACCACACTACAGTTCTCGCGCACATAAGCTAATACAGGCAGATGCACCGGATGTGCCTGGTATGCCTGCAACCCCGCCAGGTCGTCAAAGGTAGCAATTAAGCCAATGTCATAACTTCGCGGCGAACGAATGATGTCAGCCCCAAGACGCAGGGAGCGCAGGCTGGGGATTTTTCCCTCAAGTGAGCGTAGTTGAGCCATCGCGGCCGCGATATTTTCTTCATTCACCTCGTTCAGCTTAAACAAAACGATGTGGGTAATCGGGCCACTCAACATTTCCTCGGCTGGAATCCCGCTGGTATCCAGTTCCAACTTCATCACATTTTCGCCATCATGCACTTCACCCGTATCCACAAAACCCAACTTTTGATAAAACGGCTGGGGGCCACCATCCGCCGGTACATAGCTGAGGGTTAATTCTTTGGCCCGCGGCCGCCGTTTGATATGCTCAATCAGCAAACTGAGCGCCTGATAGCCGTACCCCTGACCCTGATGGTGGGCATCTATCATGTACCGCCACAAATAATAGGTTCCCTTGGTTGTGTCCATATGCATCATCAAAAACCCGACTGGCGTTTCATCGGCGTAGATGGCACGAAGCCAGGCTTTCGGCTCAAAAGCGGATTCGGCGACAGAAATGTCATTGGGAGCCACGAATTTTTTCTGGTCTTCAGTCACCGCTAACTTCAGCACAGCGTACAAGTTTTCCTTTGTCACAGGTCGCAAAGTGATAGTTGTCATCATATTTCCTCTAAAATGGGGTACGGGTTGTCGCCATTCAGTTGGTTACATCAACGGATTAAGAAATAAACGGATTTTCCAGAGGTCGCATTTAATCTGTTCCTTTCTAGAATCCGTTGATGTAAATTAAAGTCGCACAAATTCGTCTCTCGACTGAATAGCTACTTTGGTTTGATTAATTAGTTAAAACAGGGTGTCGAACTCGCCCAGCAAGGTGACTAACTGGGCCGCTTCCGGGAAGCTATCATACTCACGGATGGCCTGTGCTCCCACCTGGCTACGGGTCGGAAACGTACCCTGGCTTTCCAGAATCTGCGCCACACGCGGCACGAAGATGAATTGCAGCCATTGATTGAAGGTCATTGTGTCCAGGGCAAAGGCCGAACGAAAGTCGTATTGCTCTGGCTGTAATGGCTCATCTTGCCAGAAACCAATCCGCTTCATCTCGGCCACGATTTCGTCCAACTTGGTTTGTACGTTTTGATAACCACTCATAGGGGTACTCCCGGCTGCGAAGGGATTGATTCTACGCCCTTCGCACTAAAAATTCATGTGGTAAATGCCACGAAGTGTGCGACCTCTGCAAAGTGAGGAATCACAAGTCTGTGGATAAATTTTCATTCAGCCCTTTGGCAAGTACACTTCGTGGCGTTCCTACAGAGCAGGCTTGGAGAGCGCCTCGCTTATGGAGAACCCAGCATACAACCTCATGTAGCTTCTACAGGGACGAGTATCACCACAATCTAGTCACGCCATACTTATCAAAGATGGGGTCTGCGCTGACTAAACGAATTTCCTCAGCCAGGGCTTGAACAGCTAACAAGCGATCAAAAGGATCACGGTGATAAAATGGAATCGTGACGAGTGTTTCCAGATGTTCGAGCTGTATAGGCAGCAACTCAATTTCGTTGTGGATGATGTGTTGTTGGATAAAAGAGTGGAAGGGCACCGGTAACGTTAATTTGCCCAAACCTACCTTGATGGTTATTTCCCATAAAGAAGCGATGCTTAAAAGCAAATCAACCTCTGATTCCAGGAGATTCTGGGTCGTACTGCTTAACCTGGGGTTGTCATCAATGAACCATAAAAAGGTGTGGGTATCCAGGAGTAGTTTCATGACATATATTCCGCAAAATCTTCTAAGGGTGCATCAAAGTCTTCGCTCATCTGGATTTGTCCTTTGGCACTACCACGGCGACGACGGGGTTGACCAATACGCGTTATTTTTAACACCGGTTCGTTGTCTTGAGTGATAACGATTTCTTCTCCGGCCAGAGCGTTTTCCATTAAACGCACCCAGTTTGTTTTTACCTTTTCCAACTCGATATAAACCATTTTGACACCTCTCTTTTTGCTCTTACTTTTATTGTAACATATTCACCAGGCTCATTTTTATCGGGTCAAAATCTGTTCAGCGGCGCGATGGCCGGAGAGGTAGGCCCGTGTACGGTGGCGGAGTAATTACGGATGGTGGCTTCCCCAGCAAAGAAGAGACGGTCGGCGATGGGTTCGGCCAGGGTGTCACGGTCGGCATTGCTGGAGCCGATGCCGGGTGAGGAGTAGGAGCCTTGGGCGAATGGGTCGGAACCCCAGCGGGTGATGAGCCAGCCGGTGGGATCAGGGATGCTCTGGCCGTAGATGGTGCGTAAGACGTTCATCGCGGCCGCGACCACTGCCTCATCTGCCCACTTCTCAATGGCTAAACCATACGTCCCGGCATTAAAACAGAGCAAGACCGGCTGCCCCGTCACCTTGTAAATGTTCAGATACTCGGCCCATTCCCCCTTGTTGGCGGCGATGTAACCGAGCAAATCGGCCTCTTTGTCCCAAAATACCTCAGGGAAGCGCAGGTAGAGTTTGTTTAACACCCCCGAACCGAATTTTTGCAGAGCGGCTTGTTTGGCCTGGGGTAAGGGTGGTTCAAACTGGACGGCCCCACTCTGGAGTACACCCAGAGGTAAGGTGACAATGGCCCGCGCGGCCGCGAACTCACCATCATGTGTCACCACCCGCACCCTATCCCCGTCATATTCCACCCGTGTTACCACCTGGTTCAGCCGGATGTCTAACCCCGCCGCCAAGGCTTGCACCAGCCAATCGTAGCCGCCGGGAAATACCACATCATCCCCACCAAACTCCTTATCCTCATCCCAATACCAGAGGGACATCTGGCTGATGTCGTTGGCGTATTCATG
Source organism: Candidatus Trichofilum aggregatum (assembly GCA_016716885.1). Taxonomy (GTDB): domain Bacteria; phylum Chloroflexota; class Anaerolineae; order Promineifilales; family Promineifilaceae; genus Trichofilum; species Trichofilum aggregatum. The sequence continues at coordinate 11,370 of JADJUV010000090.1, forward strand.
CTCAATGAGGGTGTTCAGCGCATAGTTGATCTGCCGCCGGTCTTCGCTGGTCAACGGTGCTTCGCCCAGCACCTGGTTCACCCCGTCCTGCAAGGCGATGTCCTGGTCAAGTTGTTCACCAAACGCGGCCGCGGCCTCTAACACCTCTTCTACCCATTTATCTAGTTTATGTTGCTCCGCCCCACTCAGTTTCCGCCCATCGGTATTGTACAAGGCCAGGTTGTCATAGTCGGTCACTACGGTTTTGATGCCCAGCTCGTCGGCCAGTTCGGCGATGGGGTTATGGCGCAGGCCATGAATCCAGGATGCACCCATATCCAGCGGGGTATTGGCCCAGGTGCGATCCGTCCAGACACGGCCGCCAATCCGGTCTCGCCCTTCCAGCACCAGCACCGGCACACCGGCATCCTGTAACCGACGCGCGGCCGCCAGCCCCGCTACCCCGGCACCAATCACGATTACTTCAACGGACTCATTATTCATGGCTGCGTGTTCCTGTGTGAAGATAGGTGGCGAGTGGCGAGTAGCGAGTTCCTACATCTTTTCCAAGACTTCGCTTGGAAAAAAAGGTGTAAACACGGATAGGAAGAACACGGATAAAAGCCAAAGCCATCCGTGTACGAAAGATTTTCCAAGTCTGCCATTTTTCAAGAAAATCGACAATTTTTTGTCGTTAGTGACGCCGTTAGTGCCTAGAGTGCCTAGAGTTCCCCCGAGTTCCCTCTCCTTCTCCCCCCTAACTCTTTTTGTTCATCGCCAGGGCGATCAAGGGATTCTCTTCGTTGATCAACTGGTTAAAACGGTCTCTCGCGGCCGCGTCATCACCCACGATGCCTTCAATAAAAAACTCAATGGCATCCCCCAGCAGGTCACGCAGGGCCGCTTCATTTTCATCAGCGGGCATGTCCAGGAAAGGGCGGCCCGTGGTTGTGTCTAACGGGTGGCAGACCAGAAAATGGTTGGCCCCTGCAAAAATGAGCAAACTGGTGTCGCCGCGGCCGCGCTCCGGCACCCCTTCCCGAAACGTTCGTTCGATGGGTTCCCAGTTGTTGCTCTGCGTTTGCCCATATCGGCCCGTGCTCCCGGCAATAACGCCATCCCGCGTGCCGCCCATCATGAGCAACGGCACATCGCCGCTGAGGGGCAAAATGGTGCCGGGGGCATACCCTAGCATAGTGGCGGCCATGGTGTGTGCGGCGTAGGAGAACGCGGCCGCGATCCCGGGAAACCAGCTCTGGTTGGCGTTTTGCAGGGCCAGCGTGCCGCCAGCCGAGTGCCCCCCCAGAATAATGCGCTCCAGGTTAAGCTGGCCCGCCAGGACGCCTCGCTCCTGGAGTTGAGCCAGGGCGGAGAGCAGGGCCGGTAGGGTGCTGGAGGTGGGGCGTGTGCCGTAGGTTTGCGGCCGCGCCGCCTGAATGTTCACCCCCGGAGTCAAACTCACCGAGCCAGGGATGTCCTCAGCGATGTAGCTGTAGGTAACAGTCACCAGGCCTCGCCGGGCCAGTTGCTCCGCCAGCCATTGATAACTCTCCGGGCCACAGTTCACGCCCGGCATAAAAATCACCACCGGAAACGGCGCCATCGCCGTATCCACCGGAATCAGCCCAGAATTGCGCTCTTCGGCCGTATCACCCATCCGCGCCGGATAAAACACCTTCAGGGTAAGCGTGTCGTAGGGCGCAGGGGCGTCTTCTATTTTGGCAATGCGGTATAAAGCGCGAATAGTCATAGTTTGGATTCCATAGCCAACGTCATGTCAAAGAGATTTGTCCGCCGATTAAAAAATCAGCGTTAATCTCCCAAATCTGCGGTTAAACTTCTTGCTAACTGTACAAGAAGACCGAACTACCTTTTCCAAGACTTCCTTGAAGACCGGTTAAAAAGTTTTCCATCGGAACCGCTTGTTGATGTTGGTGCGTAAGCGCCTAATCTCTCAATCTCTTAATCTCCCCTTCGCCCAAATTACTAAAAAACTCAATCTCATTCCGCTCCACCGCCTGCACGGTAAGGTAACCAGGGTGGTAGCCGGTAGGTTGCAGGTTGAAGGCGGCAAACGTTCCCAGCAAGTTGGTTTCGCGCCGCTTCAGGTAACAGATGAGCAACGGTTGGTTGGTATTGTAACGGCTCAGCAGGCGGATGGCCTGGAACAGTTGCGATAGGGACACATTGAAAAAGGGCGGATCACACAAAATCAGGTCAAACGATTGTCCCAGCCAAACGGGGCGGTACAAATCGTACTTTTGAAAACCGGGCAGGTCAGCAAATCGTTCGTCACTATCCAAAACAGTAACGTTGACGCCGCGCCGCACCAGTTCACGCCCCACCATCGGTGTACACAGACAACACGGGCTGGCATACCCTTGCACAAAGTCGGCCAGGCGGGTAAGGGTGGCCTGGTCGAAGAAATATTGTTCGCGTTGGTGTTGTTCGTGCATAGGTAGCGAGTCGGCCAGACGTAGACGATGATTTACCAAAGGGTGTGTTTCAAATGAGTTGCGCAATAAGTGCCTGGCACGGGGCGGCGAGTTGTGTTAAGCCCACGCTCGTCTGCCCCGTGCCAGGCACTGCATGGAAAGACCAACCGAAATAAAATACGCCCTTTACCAAATCCTCTTACAGATTTGCCAAACGAACCTGAACCATGTCTAAATTTGTAAATGCCAGGACATGGTGCCAAAGATACCGGTGTGGGTAGACCGTGTCAAGAAAATGCCCAAACGGTCTGGCGCGGCTCCAACTGCTTTGTGACCAAGAAGAAAACCCTGCACGCCCTGGTGGCTTATGGCATCAGGTGGCAACTGAAGACGGGCGAGTGGATCATGACGCGGCCGCGCTCAACAACCCCCCACCTGCTTCACAAACCACTCTCCCAATCTCCCACCAGTCTCTCAGTTCCCACCCCCACCCAACAAAAAAGCGGCCGCAACCTTAACGATTGCGGCCGCTTCCCCACAACACTTCGATCCCCCAACTCCCCCAGAGTCAGGTGCAGGGAGTCAGGAGCAAAGTGGGAATGGCTTAATTGATGACAATCTCTTCTTCATCAAACGGGTTGGCTTTGGCCGAAACCGGCCCTTCATCATTGGTGGGCATCAGAATCGCCAGCAACAGATAGATGAGGATACCGTAACCCGTCATCAGGGCGAACAGCACCATCAGCAGGCGTACCACCACCGGGTCCACATTCATATAGTCAGCTAACCCGGCACATACACCGAAAATCAATTTATCCTGGGAACGCATTAGACGTTTTTTCATGTTATACCTCCGCACATGGCGTGAATTTCAGATTTGATAATTAACCCTCATTACGGCTGATCATGAGGAAGGTTGCACGGTGCGTACTGCGGGGAGCGTTGGGCTAGCAAAAACAAAAGCCCCGGCAAACAGGTCGTTTGCCGGGGCTTTTATTGTCTGGAGTAGCGCTCGTTTTAGAGGGCCGGAGCAGGAACGGGCGCACGGCCATTGGATGGGCTGGCCCCGTTGGTGGGTTCCGCATCGCCACCCTGGTAGCGGAACTGGCTCATGTACAGTTCGTAGTAATCCCCTTTGTGGGCCAGCAACTCCTCATGCGTGCCGCGTTCGACCACCTCACCGGCCTTTAGGAACAACACCTGATCGGCATTGCGGATGGTGCTGAGGCGATGGGCGATGACAAAGCTGGTACGCCCTTCCAACAACTTGTCCAGGGCGGTCTGGATTTGCCGCTCCGTGCGGGTGTCCACACTGCTGGTGGCCTCGTCCAGAATCAGAATGCGCGGGTCGGTGAGGATGACACGGGCAATGGCCAACAGTTGCCGTTGCCCCTGGCTCAAACCAGAACCCCGCTCGCCCAAAACGGTGTCGTACCCTTCGGAGAGCTTGTTGATGAAGTCGTCGGCGCGGGCCAGTTTGGCCGCCTCTATTACTTCCTCATCCGTGGCCTCGGGTTTGCCGTAGCGAATGTTGTTCATGACGGTATCGCTGAAGAGGAAGGTGTCCTGCAACACGATACCCATCTGGGAACGGAGGGCGCGGGCCTGGATGTCGCGCACATCGTAACCGTCAATGAGCACGCGGCCGCGGCTCACATCCCAGAACCGTGGCAGTAGGTTAATGATGGTGGTCTTACCCGCCCCGGTAGGACCTACGATGGCAATCGTCTCGCCTGGTTTGGCTTCGATGTTGATGCCGCGCAAGACTGGCTCACCGGTGTTGTACTCGGCGTGAACATCTTCCAGGCGCACGTGGCCTTGAATAGCAGGCATCGCGGCCGCGTTCGGTCTATCCACAATGTCCGGCTTCTCATCCAACAGGTTAAAGATACGCTCCGCCCCGGCGATAGCACTCTGAATATTCGTCCACAGCACCGAAATTTGTTGCACCGGGCGGTTAAACTGCTGGGAGTAACCAATGAAGGTGATAATCAACCCCACCGAGATGGTCGTGCCCATCAACTCCTGCCCTTGCAAGATAAATAGACCGCCCACCCCGGCCACAATAGCCAGACTCACATAACCCAACGCTTCCAACGTCGGGGCCAGAGCCGTAGTGTAGGCCTGGGCCTTGATGTTGGCGTCCCGGTTGGCGGCGTTGCTGACGCGGAACTGCTCAATGTTTTCGCTTTCCCGGCTAAAAGCCTGCACTTCCCGCACCGAGGCAATACTCTCCTGCAAATCCGAATTGACCGAACCAATCTCCTGGCGGGCCAGACGGAACGCTTTGCGGGCCTGGTTGGAGAACCAACGGGTGGCGATAAACATAAGCGGCAAGGTAATCAGGCTGATGAGGGAGTAGGGAATGCTCTTGACCATCATCGTGTACACAATCCAGACGATGAGCAAGGCCCCTTGCACCACATTGACCAGACCGAACCCAAACACCTGTTGCAAGGTATCGGTGTCGTTGGTGAAGCGGCTCATGATGTCCCCAGCTTCATTTTTGCTGAAATAACCTAGCGACAGGCGATGCACGTGGTCAAAGACCTGGGCCTGTAGGTCGCGCAACACATGGTTGCCGACCCAGCTCATCAGGTAGAACTGGATGCCGGTAATGATGGATGAACCGACGTAAAGTCCCACGACGAGCAAAACGAGTTTGCCCATGTCGCGGATGACATCGTCGCTGGTGGCCTGGACATCGGGGGTGGTGTACCAACAATTGCTGAAGGCGGTACTGGATTCACCGACCGCGGCCGCGATGCCGGTCGTCCCATTCATTTCCCCGGCCGCACTACCGGCGGCAAACGGCCCCAGATAACAGTCCACCACCTGCCCCGTCAAGTCCGGGATCACCACCTGCATGTACGTTCCCGTGACCACAAAGGCAGCCACCAACAAAAGAGCCAGTTTGTATTGATTAAAGTACGTCCACAGGCGGCGCAACGTGCCACTCACACTGCGGGCTTTGCGTTCTTCAACGCCGAAGAGCATATCTTGACGACCTAACATAGTGACCTCGTAGTGCGTGGTGCGTGGTGCGTATCAGATTTCTGACCGCACACGCAACACGAAACACGTTTTAAGCAACAGCCAACTCAGGCTCTTCCTCGATTTTGACATCTTCAGCCAGTTGGGAATGGTAAATTTCAGCATACACGGCACTGTTTTCCATCAGGTCGCCATGCACGCCCTGGGCCACAATCCGCCCCTTGTCCAGCACCAAAATCTGGTCGGCGTTGAGCACGGTGCTGATGCGTTGGGCAATAACCAGACTGGTACGCCCCTTCATGAGCTTGTCTAACGCTTTTTGGATGTGGTACTCCGTGCGCAGGTCTACACTGCTGGTGGAGTCATCCAAAATGAGGATTTGGGGGTTGAGCAAAAGGGCGCGGGCGATGGCGATGCGCTGTTTTTGTCCGCCGCTGAGGGTGGAACCACGTTCACCCACCGGGGTGTTGTAGCCTTGCGGGAAGGAGATGATGAAGTCGTGCGCGGCCGCGGCCTTCGCTGCCTCAAACACCTCTTCATCCGTCGCCTCAGAGCGACCAAAAGCGATATTGTCACGAATCGTGCCACTGAATAGCGTCGTCTCCTGCAACACAATGCCGATATTGCGGCGCAAACTTTCCAGCGTCACATCCCGCACATCGTGTCCACCAATCAACACCTGCCCCTCACTCACATCATAAAAACGGGGAATCAAGTTGATGATGGTCGTTTTGCCGCTACCGGTAGAACCCAACAGGGCCACCGTTTGCCCTGGTTTAGTGACAAAACTCACCTCAGACAAAACCGGTTCACTGCCCGAAAAATAGCGGAAGGTGACATTCTTGAATTCAATATCTCCTTCCACATTATCTAACTCAATGGCGTCGGGTTTGTTTTCCACGTCATTTTTGGCGTCCAGGATTTCAAAGATACGTTCGGCACTGGCCGACGCCTGGGCCATGAGGGAAATGATAAAACCTAGTTGGGCCAGAGGCAGGAACAGGTAAACCACATACAGGCTAAACTTCTGCCACTCCCCTAACGTGAGCGTGCCACCAATAATCTGGCGACCGCCAAAATAGAGAATGGCCGCCTGCCCCAGGTTGGCAATCATGAAGATAAAAGGAAACAGGAAGGAAAACACGCGGGCAATGCGAATGCGTTGGTCCAACAAGGTATCAATATTGGCCCCAAACTTCTGCTTTTCCTGGGGTTCACGGGCAAAAGCCCGCACCACCTTCATACCCGCCAGATTCTCCTGCAAGGTGGTGTTCACCACCGAAAGCCGCTTTTGTACTTCCACAAACAGCGGCTGGGCCACACTGCCAAAGAGGACAAACAGCCCCACGGCCAGCGGCAAAATCGGGATGACCACCAGCGTCAATTTCCAGTTAGTTGCCAGGAGAATGATCATGGTACCGGTGAGCAGAATAAACGCTTCTAGGGCCATGATGAGGCCCTGACCAATGAACAAGCGCAACCGCTCCACGTCGTCGGTGGCCCGGATCATAAGCTGGCCGGTCTGGTTTTTGTCGTGATAACTGAAGCTGAGCCGCTGAATCTTGGCGAACAGGTCGTTACGAAGTTCAAAGGCGATGTTTTGCGACAAAGTTTGGGCCAGGTAGTTCTCGGTGAAGGAGAACAACCCTCTGGCGATGGCGAAGGCGATGACAACCAGGCCCGCGGTGATGATGACGTTGGGAGCGTTATCCACATCGGCCTGTAAGCCGCTCAGGTCTAATCCTAACCGTTCGGCCGCCAGTTGTTGAATGTTGGCGGGCAGGTCCAGGATAGCCATGTTGGTGGCGGTGTTGACAATGCTGTCTATGATTTGTTGGATGAGTTGGGGGACAACCAGTTGGGCCGCGGCCGCGACGATTAAGGCCAAAATAGCCAGGATCGCGATCCGGGGATAACGGCCCAAATACCGGATCGCCCGTCCCAAAGATTGATTATTAGGCCGCTGTGGTCGCCCTTTTCCAGGGGCTGTCATTTGCATCTTATCACCTCTTGAAGCCTGGGGTTCAAGATGGGTTCACTCTGGCAGAGTGAGCCAATCTCTCCAGGGTAAAACAAATAAATTTAGTCGGCAAAAGCACGTTTCTGTAACGTCGGGTTTTCGTTCAATCGTTCCAGAATCTGGCTGATGTTTTCTTTTTCCTCGTGGGTGAGGGTATTAAAACATTCATCCATGTTGTGGAAATGTTGCTGGGCCTGAGCATGAACCAGGTCGCGGCCGCGGGCCGTAATCTTGATCAAAAAACGCCGCTTATCTTCCGTGTCCAACTCCCGCTCCACCAACCCTTCCTTCTCCAAATTGGCAATCAACGAACTCACCGTATTGCGGCTAACGCCTTGTCGCGCACTTAACTCAGACGGGTTCATAGCGGTCATATGGTCAAATTGCTCGGCAAAAAGCAACAGCATCAAAATGCGGTACTGCGCAAAAGAGAGACCTGTTTCCGCCAGGCCATTCTCGCTGATTTGCCGGAGCGTGTGGGAAGTGCGATGCAGAAGACCCACCAGACGCATCGTTCGATGATCCGTATCAGGACTCAGGGATTCCCAAAAACAACGCCATTGTTCTTGTTGTTCTTTGGTGGGGCGGGTGAATTTAAAGTGGGTCATAGATAGATTGAGCCGCATCCGGAGTCGAGGCTTCAGCGCTGACCGGCTGAAGCCTCGACTCCATAGCACAGATGCTTTTAGTTCGTCACCGAAATGTAACAGGCAGAATTGTACGGCATCGAACTATCTCTTGTCAACCCAAACTTACCCGTACTTATGGGTAGGCAAAGAAGACGTGAAAACTGGTCCGCGGCCGCAACCGCTACCCCCTTCACCCTTTATAATCACAGATGAGTCACTTGAAAAAATTCGCGCCAAGGCGCAAAAAACGCCAGGCCACCCGTGAAAATTTGTGGCTTATGTGAGCGGGCACACCCATAACTCATACACCCATACATCACTATGAAACACCGTCAGATTGGCCGTTACCTCATCAAAGCCGAACTCAAACGGGGCGGTATGTCCACCGTTTTCCTGGCCCATGATCCGCTATTTGAGCGAGACGTGGCGATTAAGCTCATGCCCCTGGAGATGCTGGATAAACCGACACTCCGCACCCGCTTTGAGCGTGAGGCCAAAATCATCGCCTCGTTGGAGCATCCGGCCATTGTCACAGTCTATGATTTTGGCGAAAAGAACGGCCAGCCTTACCTGGTTTTGCGGTTTATGACTGGTGGTTCATTGGAAGATTTGCTCCGCCTGGGGCCACTCACCCTGGAAGAAACGGCCCACCTCATCAAACGTCTGGCCTCAGCCCTGGATGAAGTCCACAGCAAGGGCATCGTCCACCGCGATCTGAAACCCAGCAATATCCTCTTCGACCACCGGCACGATCCGTTCATTTCTGATTTTGGTATCGTGCGAGTCAACATTGGCAATGCCCGGTTGACCAGTACGGGTGACGCCATCGGCACACCCGCCTACATGAGTCCCGAACAGATTCGCGGGGACCGCCTGTTGGATGGGCGTAGTGATGTGTACGCCCTGGGTGTTCTGCTCTTTGAGATGCTGGCGGGCAATCATCCCTTTGAAACATTGACACCGATGGGGGTAGCCGTTAAACACATTACGGCCCCCGTACCCCCCATTTTGGAAATCAAGCCTGATTTACCCCCCGGCATTGAACTAATTCTGGGCAAAGCAATGGCGAAAACCCCAGAAGCCCGCTATCAAACCGCCACAGAAATGGCCGAGGCCATTCAGGCGTTGTTAGTTGAACCGGTGATGAGGGAGCCAGAAGGGCTGTCCATAACGGCCGCTACGCCGCCAACACCCATTCGGCTAAATGGATCAACCCAACCAAATGGTCGTTCTACGGGGGAGATGCCCGCCTCACTCTGGTCGGCGAGGGGTGAATGGGAACCGCGGCCGCAACCCACCCCCGTTCCCGCCCCAGCCCTCAGCAAACCCGCCCGACCCAAACCACGCCTGGCCTGGCTCCTGGTCAGTGGGTTGTTCCTGTTGTTCCTGGTGAATGGTGGCATCGCCTTGAACGGCTTGAGCGATGAGATCACACCCACCGCCCAGGCCCTGCTCTTGCCACCCGCCTCACCTACCCCGACCACGACGGCCACCGCCACCACACGCCCCACAGCCACCGCCACACCTACGCCATTACCCACGGCCACGGCGACACCTGGCCCCAGCCCATCCCCTACCCTCACGGCTACCCCTGAGTTTGTTACAGTGGTAGCGGTGGACGCGGCCGCGTACTTCACCGGCCCGGATGTCACCCACACAGAACTAGATACATTTGTAGCCGTAGGCGAAACCGTAACGGTGTTGGGCCAGTCCGAGAATGGCAGTTGGTTATTGGTGGAAAATGGGGAAGGCGTTCAGGGGTGGGTAGCCCGGCGCTTTTTTGGTGAGAATAGCGCCGTTGGGGGGGTGCCTGTGTCTGACTTTATTTTGGCTGGCGAAGAGGATGCCCCGACCGCGGCCGCGACCCAGGCCATCGCTATCTGGAGCGTGGCTGCCACCGCCCCCATCGCCAACAATCGCTGGCAAACCGATTTACTCGTTACCGTGCCTGCCGGGGGAACCTACCAGTTCCAGGTAGCCGATTTAGCCATCAACGCCCGTCTGCAAAATACCGAGAACGGGCTGGCGACGTATCGTGTTACCATCGGTGGCATGAGTTGTGTCGGTCCCCTGGCGGCCGACCTAACCGTCACCCGCAACGGCACTCCCCTGGAAGCCCGCAACGCCAGCACCGGGCTGGTGCAAGCGGTGTTTGTCTCGCCCCCTGAGTGCTAAAGAAGAGACTAAGAGATTGAGAGACTGAGAGAGTAGTCTCTTAGTCTCTCAATCTCTTAATCTCTCAGTCTCCCAGCCTGGTCGCCGCTACCGCCAGCCCCACCAGCAACCAAAACAGCGTCACCGCATGGTGAAAATCAATATTGAAGAGGTAATGGTCAAACAAACCGGCGGTTAGTCCACCAATCACGGCGGCGTGTAGCCCCAACCAGATGGGATCACGGCGTTCGTCGGTTTTGAACCCGTGCCGGTTGAAGAAGGCGTAAGCAAACAGCGTGCCAATCACGGCAAAGAAGGCCAGCAGGCCCAACACCCCCATCTGCTGGCCGATGGTCAGGTAGACCATCGCCACCCCCAGATACAAATCCAGGTCGGGCGAACCGGCGAAACCGACGCCAAACACCGGATAACGGCCAATCAGTTCCACCGCATCCCGGTATTCCCCCACCCGCATCTGCGTCGCCAAATCTTCCCCTTCCAGCCCGGCCACCGCCCGGCTGACATAATCGCCTACCAGCGGTGTCTCTTCGGGCAGGATGAAGATGAGACCCACACCCAACGCGCCCAGCAAAAGCAGGGCAGGCAACCAGCGGCGGTAGCGCACCACCAGGATGAAGAACAGTCCAACCATCAGCCCGGCCATGGCCCCGCGGGAGAAGGTAAGCACCAGGGCCAGAAAAATCAGGCCAAAAATACCCCACACCTGCCATTTTTTGAACTGCGGCCGCGCCGCCAACAGTTGTGGCCCCACCAAAGCCCCCATCATCAGGAGCAGGCCACCAAAGGAGTTGGGGTCTACCGATGTACCGATGGCTCGTTCGGCTAGTTCGGGGTTTTCTTCGATGTAGCGGATGACGAAGCCACCGGGGTAGCCCAGCCGGGTGAGCAGGTTGAGCAGGGTGTTGGTCATGTCTTCGGGCAGGAGCCAGAGAAAGATGCCGAGCGCGGCCGCGGCCGCGGCCGCCAACATCAGCACCTTCACCAACCGTTCCAACCGTTCCCAACTACGGCAATAATCCACCACAATCAGGACAAACCCCAGGCTCAAAATCAGTTCGGCAAAATGGCGCAGGAGATTCGAGGTAAGTGGCCCATTGGTCAGGCCAAAAATAAAGGCAAACACCGCTACGATGATAAAAATCACCAGGGGCAAGGTGATGGGAGCCGTAATGACGGTGCGTTGGTTGCCCGTGACCAACCCCAACACCCAGATGCCCACCACCGCCCCCAGTGCCAGGTCCAAAAAGGTCGGCGTCAGGCCAATGTCCACCGGCAGGGTGGCAAACGGGAGCAGACACACGACGCCAATCACCCCCCAAAACCCAATTTCGATGTCACGCAGGACGGCGATCACGGCAATCACGCCGAGAATAAAGGCCACCCCCGCCAGCGGCCCGCCAAAGCCCACAATCAGGCCACCGAGAATGGCAATGAGGCCAGCGATCAGACCCAGGATCAGGGGGGAGTTAAGCGTGGTGCGTGGTGCATGGTGTGTGGGGGATTGATTTGTCAGGTCGGTCATAGTTTGTGAGCCGGATTATAACAAACAAACGCATAAGGGATCGGTTTGTGGCCCAGGCGTTGGGAAACCATCGGCTAATGGTCAATGTGTCGGGGGGGGCCGGGGGGCCGGGGGGGGGGGGGGGGGGGGGGCGGGGGCCGGCGGCCCCCGGGCGGGGCCCGGCCGGGGCCCCCCCGGCGCCGGGGGCCCGGCCGGGCCGCGGGCCCCCGGGGGGGGGGCGGGGCGGGGGGGCGCGGGGGGCGCGGGGCCGGGGCCGCGGCGGCCCCCCGGGGGCGGGGGGCCCCCGGCGGGGGCCCCCCCCCGGCGGCGGGGGGGGGGCCCCGGGGGGGGGGGGGGGGGCCCGGCCCGGCCCCCCTCCCGGGGGGGGGGGGGGGGGGGGGGGGGGGGGGGGCCCGGCCCGGGGGGGGGGGGGGCGGGGGGGGGGGTCCTTCCGGGTTCCCGGGGGGGGGGGGGCCCGGGGGCCCCGGGGGGGGCCCTGGGGGGGGGGGGGGGGGGGGGGGGCGGGGGGGGGGGGCCCGGCCCCCCCCGGGGGCCCCCCCCCGGGGACCGGGCGGGGGGGGGGGCCCGGGGGGAACCCGGGGGGCCCGGGGGCGGCGGACCGCCCCGCGCAAAGGCGGGTACAGGAACCAGGGGGGTGGGGGGGGGGGGGGGGGGGGGGGGGGGGGGGGGGGGGGGGGGGGGGGGGGGGCCCCCCCCTCGGGGGGGGGGGGAAAAGGGGGGGGGGGGGGCGGGGGGAGCCGGGGGGGCGGGGGGGGCGGAACGGCGAAAAGCCAAGGGTGGGGGAACAAAGGGGGAACGGAAAGGGGGGCGGGGGGCACGGGGGCGGAAAATTGGGGCCCGGGGCGGCTCGGGGGCGGGGGCCAAGGGGGGGGGGAGTTGGGGGGGAGCCGCGCGGGGCGGGGGGGGCCGGCCGCGGGGGCGGGGGGGGGGGGGGGGGGGGGGGGCGTAAAGAGGAAACTCTGCAACCACACCGGGAAAATCGTGTCCAAATCCATATCAGTTGTCCACACGGATAGATGTCAGGTTGAGGAACGCTTCGTTGAGGATGCGGCCGCTGGCATCCACCCTCTGCACATTGTTAAAACTGCCATCCGGCCCCTGGGTGTACAAACCAATGATGATGGGGTAAGCCTCGGCAGGGGTGTCGGGCCGTAAGGTGAGGGGGAGAGTGATGGTTTGCACCTCACCCACAGCCCAGGCTGAAGTGGCTACCTCTGGGGGAATATCTGCGGCCGCGTACCGTTCATTGGCCCCACCCCAATCCCCGACCACCTGGGCGAAGAAGGTGTAGTTTTGGGTTTGCGGCCGCAAGGCCTGCCAATACAACGTCAACTCCACCGTTTCACCGGGCCGGGCGCGGCGCGGCTCGACCGTAAAACCGACCAGTTCCACCTCATTACCAAAGTTCACCGCCACTGGATTGGGCAACGCACCGGGAATCGCTTCCAATTGCAGAGGGCGACAACAGAGCCAGTTCCAACCCTTGATCCGTCCGCAAGCGGTTATTTGTGCCAAACTGGTACAGCCCGACGATCAACTGTAGCTCCGCCGGAGCAATGGCTGTCTGGGGAATGGTCAGGTGGTAATGTTCGACCAGGTGTTGGCCGGGTTGGAGCAGGCGGGTCGCCCGTAGCCCTTGCCCAAAATACATATCCCGCTGGGCGATGGGCAGTTCCAGCACCGGGTCACTCAGATGCACAAACACACTCCAATCCTGATCCATCTCGGCCAGTACGTCCCAGGCCAGCCAGATGTCTACCTCGTCACCCGGTTGGAAGGTGGTGGCGGAGATGTCGTAACCGGTGAGGCGCATCTGGTTGCCGAAGGTGATGTTGACGGGGTGGGCCAGGGTTTGTGTGGAGGCCGAGGGTTGGTAAGCAGGGCGGAGGAAGGTGAAAGGGAGCCGCGGCCGCGACAACCAACATAAACACCGCTATCGTCCCCATCACCCACGCGGCCCACTTCTGCGGCAACCACCCCACCAGCCCCACCGTCAACATCGTCATCAGCACGGAAATAGCCGTAAACACCAGCCGCCCCTGCGACGACCAGGTGATGGTTGTCCACTGGATCAGCCCGTAAACGATGGCGGTAGCCCAGAGCAGGCAGATGACGAGGGGGAAGAAGTGGGTGACGAGGGAGATTAAGAGACTAAGAGATTGAGAGATTGAACGCGGCCGCCAGTCTCTCAGTCTCTTAGTCTCCTGTATGAGATAAACCACAAACCCCACCACCCCTACCACTAACAACCCATTCAGTACCGTGTAAATCCAGCCGGACATTGGCACATTGACGCCACCGAACAGCCCCAGAATGCTTGCAGGAAGCCGTGTCGCTCATCCCACAGTTGGGCCAGCGAGGCCGGGGATTCTCGTTGCCCCAACACGGCGATGAACGCATTCCAGCCCAGCAAATCGCCATACAGCCGGATGTTGCGCACATACCACCAGCCCGCCACCACCACAAATGGCCCAATGACCAATAACCAGTAACCCACCGTCCGCACCACCAAAAACATGAGCGTTTTGATCGTCACTTGTTGATCAGAGCGTTGCCAGAGCCAGATGAAAATCGTGCCCCAGGCCAGGGCCAGCAATCCCAGGGCGGTGACTTTGGTGAGACCGGCGAGGCCGATGATGAGGCCGAGGAGAAGCAAGTAAATATGATGGTGATGTGAATGGTGACGGCGTGGTGCGTGGTGTGAGTTCCTCTGAGTTCCACTGAGTTCCTGTTCACCTCTCACCAACCGGATCATCAACCACAACGCCAGCGACGCCAGCGGCACAACCAGGTTGTCGTTGTTGACGGCCCCGCTGATGAAGAGGAACATGGGGGTGAAGGCGTTGATCGCGGCCGCGCCCAAAGCTATCTCTGGCCGGTTTGGAGCCACTTCGCGGGCAATGCAGTAGGTCAGGTAGACCGTACACGCCCCCAACAGCACCGACAGCAGACGAATCAGCCGCACTGCCAGGAGTGTGCCTTGCCAGGGATTAGCGTCCGGGTCATGCACCACCAGGTTAATGTTGCCGTCTGCGGTGATGATGCCGTTGTCTACGTGGGGGTTGAGCCAGCGGACCTGGGGTAAATCGTCGGTGTTGATCCAGAAGGTGGTTGCGGCCGCGAGCCAATAATAAAGCGGCGGTTGGCTGGCCTGTTGTTTCCAGGGGCCAGCCTCATCCGGGTCAAACGCCTGCACCGGCAAGGCATTACCATCGGCCAGAAACTTAATCAGCGGGTAATGCCACAACTCATCCGACGCCTCAAACACGGGCGTCGCCAGGGCGTAGCTCCACCCCAACAGGACAAACAAAACCACAATCAGGCGCAAAAGCCAGGGTTCATAACGGGCAACCAGTTGTTTCGTATCAGACATGCCGGGAATTTTACTTGTTTTGCGGTTGGCCTTTTAACGAAGGGACGTAAAAAAGTTGACTGTTTGGGTGGCGATTTTGTCCCAGGTGAACTGATCGGCCAGGGTGTGGGCATTGTGGGCCAGGGTGGTGCGGAGTTGGGGCGCGGCCGCAAGCTCTTTCATCGCCTCTGTCAACGCGGCCGCATCATCCGGGGGAACCAACCACACATTTTCCCCATGCCGGAATTCAGGCGTGGGGCGAGCCGGGTGGGTGGTGATGAGTGGGCGACCATGCGCCAGCACCGCCATCAGCGTCCCCCGCCGCAACGAAACCCCATCCCGGTAGGGCATCACCATCATATCGGCGGCGTGCAGATGCGCTGATACCGCCGCATCAGCCACAAACCCCGTCCAATGCACCCGCTCCATCAGCCCCAATTGCTGAATCTGCGCCCGCAGTTGGGCCAGGAAGACGGCGTTGTTTTCGGTATCGCTTGTGCCCGTCTCCCCGCCGATAAACACCAGGTGGGTGCGCTCGTCCAGGTTGACCAGAGCACGGAGTAGGGTATCGGCCCCTTTGCTCTCGTTCAGGAAACCAAAGTAGCCCAGCAGACAGCCCCCTTCTGGTACACCAAGTTGGGTGCGCAGGGTTTGAATCGCGGCCGCATCCGGGGGATGGACGGTGATGTTGCTGCCGATGGGGATTTGAATGAGTGCTGAGTGCTGAGTGCCGAGTGCTGCGTGGTAATCTTCCGGGTTGGTGACGATGACGCCGTGGGCGTGGCGGGCCATGAAGCGGATGCTCCATTGGCGCAGGGGGCCAGCTTTGGGAAAGAGGTAGGGCACGCGCAGGTCGTGGAAGGTGACAACGGTTGGGCGAATCCCTTTGAGTCGCCAGGGGAGAAAGTTCGCGGCCGCGCTACGCATGTGGTACGCGGCCGCCTGATACTGGATATTCACCACATCCAGGTCATAACGCACCGCCCAATCGGCGGCTACAGCGGTACTGGGCCAGGTCCATTGGCGGACGAACGGGTAAAGGGTAGCAAAGGGGAGAGGGATGGGTTCACGGAGAGTGCGCCAGTCACGGTCGTTGGTTTGCGGCCGCGCCCGCCGCTCCGTCAAAATATGCACTTCATGCCCCAAAGCATAAAACGCCTTGGCTAACTCTTGGGTAAAGGCCCCTACCCCCCCTTCCATAGGGGGATACTCGCCAGTGATGAGACCTATTTTCATACAAACGTGGTACGTAATGCGTGGTGCGTTTGTCACTGGGTGACACACCACGAAACACGTCCTCAACCTTCATCTAGCGAGATTTCGTAGGGGGTGGGGATAGGATGGCCGCGCCATTTCAGGAGGCGGGAGGCATAAGCTCGTCGTAATGTCTCCCAATCATTCTTTTTGGGATCGTTTTTGTGTTCTTCGGCCGGGGTCATCACCATGTCCATCAGTTGCTGGTCGGTGAGTTTATGTAAAGCTAACAGATCGTCACGGTATTGCGGCCGCACCCGGTCCACATCCGGCGGCATCCCCTCGTCAATCGTGCGCAACAACACTGGCTCTAACCCCTGCCTCGACACCTCAGCGATCTCCTTCAGGCGATGATAAACTCTATCTGGCAAGGCAATCGTTACGTAGTGTACCATTTGATCTTCCCTCCATAAACGGCCGATTATGCCAATGTGAAATGGGCCAGCGAATCCACCAATACGGCCTGCCGATGCAATGAACGCAAACGGTCTACATCCTTTAACTGCCGTACCGCTTCCACCAGTTCATCCGGCACCTCTCCAAAACGAATCGCCAATGTCTCAATAATGGTCTCTTGTAAACCTTCTTGCCGCCCTTCTTGCCGACCTACTTGCCGACCTTCTTGCAACCATTCACGAACAATTGTACCCATAACCTGTTCTCCTACACCGGGCAAACCCTGGTCTAATACCTGCCGCAGATCATGCGTGGATACCCGATTACTCACAAACGCAATGTAACGTAAACTGGTTTCTAAGAATTGCAAAGCCGTTTGCTGAGGCATCAAACGAAATAACAAGGTGATGATTTCAGGCAAACCAGCAATTTCTTCCCGGTCAATTGCTAGTTGCATCGTATACCAGACCACCCGCCAGAGTAAAGCATCTTTGAGCGCTTCTTCATTAATTTCAGACAGGTCAACAAGCTCGTATTCAAAATCAGGCCAGAACCGCCGCATGGATTCCGGCCCCTGGTATTGGGAACGAAAATTAGTAGGGATATGCCACGACTTTCGACCCTGGTAAATTAACATGGGAATAATAACAGATAATGGCTGTTTTGGCGTTCTGCGCTCCAGGGCATCCCAGATGTTTAGTTCGTAACGGAGCAGTTGGCGGAACACCGTTTTGGTAGGGTAGCTTTTATGTTCAAAGAGCAGGTAAATGGACGCGGCCGCGTCATCCGCTGTTTTTACCTGATAGAGCAAATCAGAAAAATATTCTTCCAGGTCTGGCTCCACGAAGGAATCCTTCTGCAATTCCAGGGTATCCAAATTCAATTGTTCATGGATATCGGGTGACAGGGTGTGTATCAGAAAATCGCGCACCACCTCTGGCCGAGAAAACATCTCTTTGAAGAATTTATCGTGAGGGTTACTGATTTCACTCATTGCCATAACCCGCCGGGCGTAACCCTGAGCGTAATACCTGCCAATGAATTTTAACCCGTTGCCAACGGAGTTCTCGTTTGTGGCCGAGGATGCCCTTGATGGCTTCTAGACCCATCTGCCAGGCGTATTGCAGCAAAAGGAAATAAACGTAAAATCGCGGCCGCGCCCGCCCCATGATACTTCCGATAATAACGCAACTTGGCCCGGTGGAAATAGATGTGTTTCTTGGCCCCGGCCTGTTCACTGCTCTTGCCTTCGTAATGGATAATCAGGGCCGTAGGCAGATAAACCACCTCATACCCGGCGGCTTTAATCCGTTTGCACCAATCCAACTCTTCCGAATACATAAAATAACCCACATCCATCATGCCCGCCCGGTCAATCGCTTCCCGGCGTACCAACATGCACGCCCCCATCACCCAATCCACCGGCGCAATCTCATCATCAGCGATGTCTTGGGCGTAATAATCACGCAAGATAGAAGCAGGGGCGTGCCCCTGAAGCCAGGTAGCCTCGAAAAAACCAGTGATCAGATGAGGGAAACGGCGGCGTGAGGATTGGATGGAGCCATCGCCATAACGCAGTTGGGGGCCGATAACGCCCATTCCGGGGTGGGCGTCCAGGTAGGCCATCATCGTGGACAAGGCATCACCCATCACGACGGTATCGGGGTTGAGGAGCATGATAGCGCGGCCGCGAGCCACCTCCATGCCGATGTTATTGCCACGAGGGAACCCGACATTTTCATGGCAGGCTATCAGCCGCACCCAGGGAAACTCCTGCGCCACCATCAGTGGGCTGTCATCGTGGGAGTGGCTATCTACCACGATGACTTCCAGGTTGAGCGAACCTTTGCCCTGGTTAATTGAATGTAAACAGTTGCGGAGCAGATCACGCACGTTCCAACTGACGATAATAATGGAGAGGTCTAACATAATAGATACGTGATACGTGATGCGTGATGCATAACCAAACCCTGTATACGCATCATGTATCACGCATCATTTGAGCTTGTCCCCAAATAAACGAATCGCATTATCTGTTGTTTGTTGATAGAGCGCGGCCGCGTCCAGGTTACGCACCGCCGCTAATCTTTCCGCTACATAAGCCACATAAGCCGGTTCATTACGCTGACCACGCTTCTGTTGCGGGGCCAAAAAAGGAGCATCCGTTTCCACCAGGAGACGTTCCAACGGAACCTGGGCGGCCACCCGGCGCAGTTCGTCTGCCTGTTTGAACGTCAACGGCCCAGTAAACCCCAGATAAAACCCCATGTCGAGTACTTGTTGCGCAATCTCCCAGGTGGTCGAGAAAGAATGAAGCACACCCGGTCGCGCCTGCCCGTTGAGGGGCGATTCACGCAACAGTCGCACCACATCCTCATCCGAATCTCGATTATGCACGATAACAGGCAAACCTAGTTCATGAGCCAGGGCTAATTGGGCAGAAAAAGCCTTATGCTGGACGGCTTTGGGGGAGCGATCCCAGTAATAATCTAGCCCAATTTCGCCGATAGCGACCACTTTGGGGTGTTGGGCAAAATCACGCAGCGGATGAATCCACTTATCTTGCCAGGCGGCTGATGAGTTAGGATGCACACCAACGGCGGCAAAAACACCTTCGTATTGTTCGGTCAGGCGCAAGACGGTGGGGCAATTGTCCAGATCAATGGCGGGGATAATGATGCGGGTGATACCGTTCGCGGCCGCGCGGGCCACTACCTCATCCCGGTCAGGGTCGAAACGGTCAAAATCCAGGTGGCAGTGGGTGTCTATGAGCATGGGGGCTTGGGGAGAACTCTGGGAACTCTGGGAACTTGCCTGCGTGAGTTCCTATGAGTTCCCCTCAGTTCCTACGAGTTCCTATCTCATCTTCCTATCTCATCGCGTCGGGTATCCGCACCGCGATCACTTCTCCCGTCGCCGTTTCAATGTCGTTGGCGGTGAGGGAGAGGGTGACGGTGATTTTGCGCCCTTTTTGTTCCTTCACGCGGGCGCGGACGGTCAGGGGCACACCCAAGGGGGTGGGTTTGAGGTAATTGACGTGCAGGGAACCGGTGACAAAGCGCAGGGTTGAGCGGTCCAGCGACTCACCTTCGGCCTGGATGGTCGCGGCCGCGGCCGTTGCCATGGCATGACAATCCATAACGGAAGCAATGAGGCCCCCATAGACAAAACCAGGCACGGCAATGTGGTGCGCTTTGGGTAAGTAAACAGCAACCGCTTCATCACCATGCCAGGTACTTTGTACATGCAGACCATGATCATTTAAGCGGCCGCAACCATAACAATGACTAAATTCATCAGGGTATTCTTGTTGGATGATGGGTTTCATGCAGGGTTCTCGTGGGAATTATTTACTGGATATGGGTGTTTTTTGTGTTGACCTCTGGAGATTGAGAGACTGAGAGATTGTCAGGGGTCGTTCAAATTTTTGCCCGAGCCGAGTTAGAAGAAACTAAGGTCTGGACATCTCCAGATTGGCAACCATTCACTTACCGTAAATATGAGGCACGGTAACTTTATCGCCCCAAGTATACTGCAAAAAACCAGCTATTCTCAATTTGAGACCATGCGTAAGGGCGGGACAGGTGGGCCAGGAAGGGCCGTTTTTTCCCTTCCCAGGTTTGGCAAAGAGGAACCCGGTGTAAAACAAAATGGCGGCAGTCGGGGAGACTGCCGCCATCTGTTAAAAAGGCGGGTTTTTGAGACGGTCACTTAGCCGCGGCCGCGCCACACATTGCGCATCAAAAGCATCAGCCCCAGGACAATTAGCCCTACCGGCCACAACAAACCCCGAAAACCACTAAAAAACAGGCCAAACAACAAAAACAGCCCCAGGCTGGTGATCATTAACCGCCCACCTTCTTTTATCCCTTGTTTCATGGTGCCCTGACGCAAATGCATGAGGAAAATACCCAGCCCCACAAAACCGGGGATAAGCGTCCAGGCATACGCCCAACTCGCCCAATTACCACTCAGGTTTTGGTAATAGAGCAAAAGACCAACCCCCGCAATAATGGTTCCCGGAATAGCCAGTGGCGGCTGAACCAACAAAGCTCCCAAGAGAAAAACACCACCGACAGCCACAATAAGCAGCGGCCATTGGTTGCCTAGATCAACCAGACGCGCAATTTCTTCCGGCAAAAACTGAAGCGCCAGGAAAAACAGACCCAAAAGAATGAGGATGGTTCCCCCAACAACTGAACTTTGTTTGTGCATAACGAACTCCTCAGAGACAATATCAACGGTTTGAGAACTTAATTTTGCCTACTCTACGCAATCATCGTGGTTGTGTCGCAACAGGAGGGTTTTATGCTCCATGTCCTGGTTACCGCTCCGTTTCCTCAACTTCTCTTAGAGAAAATCAAGGCCGTTTCCCCTGAAATTACTCTAGAAATTGCACCCATGCAATTTGGCAAAAACTGGGCCGAAGATCGCACCACCCAGGCTGAGGTGATGTATGCCATTGGGGGTGTACCCTGGCCGGGACAGGCTCCCCGTTTGCGCTGGATTCAGGCCCATTGGGCGGGCATTGATCATCTGGCCAACCATCCAGTTTGGGATAGCTCGATTATGCTTACCAATGCCAGTGGGGTTCATGCCGTCAACATGGGCCAATATACGCTGGCCCAATTGTTGGCCTGGGCGCACCGGGTTCCCCGTTGGTTGCACTACCAAAAATTGGGCGAGTGGCCGGATAAACGGGCGGAACGATTCACACCAGATGAACTCCGCGGCCGCACCCTGGGCATTCTTGGTTATGGCAGTATTGGCCGGGAGATCGCCCGCCTGGCTAAACCGTTTGGGCTGAAAATCCTCGTTACCAAACGAGATGCCCGGCGTCTGGAAGACAACGAATACGCCGTTCCCGGCACCGGCGACCCCCTGGCCGAACTGCCTGATCGCATCTATCCAGCCGAAGCCACCCGCTCTATGTTGGCCGAATGTGATTATGTGGTCATCACCTTGCCCCTCACGACTAAAACCCATCACCTTTTTGACGAAGAGATGTTTAAGGCGATGAAATCAACCGCTTTTTTGGTGAATGTGGGACGTGGACCCATCGTCAACGAAAACGCTCTCATTAAAGCGCTCAAGAAGGGGTGGATTGCTGGGGCCGGATTAGATGTGTTTGAAACCGAACCGTTGCCTGCTGATAGCCCGTTGTGGGGTATGGATAATGTCATCATCAGCCCTCATATCAGTGGCATGACTCCGGCTTATGATGAGCGGGTCGTGGATTTATTTGTGACGAACCTGCGGCGCTTCCTGGCGAATGAGCCGCTTCTGAATCTGGTGGAACGGGAGCGGGGTTATTGAGTACAAGCGTTTACAGTGAAGGTGGCGCGGGTCGGGAGACGCGGCCGCGCAAGTGTTGTTGAACAGGAACACCTCGCCACAGCAAGATGGTGCTACTATGCGTATGAAATGGTTTCTTTGCCATTTGTTCTTAACTATAGGTTTATTGGGATGTTCTGTTGCCATAGAACATCCAGTTGTCGAGCGTATTAGTTCTAAGGCAGGGAATTACGAAAGCCCACAATGGTCTTCGGATGGCACCCATATCCTGTTTCAATTTAGCCCTAGAGGCACAATTGAAAGAGAAATTGTTTCTATCAATCTAGACGGTTCCGATTGGTTATCTTTGCCCCTATCATCAGAAAATATAAATGTTTTCAAGCAGCCCTTACGAGTGGCAAGATTTAGAAGTAGCTTACATTCGTAAGGATTTTTCTCCATCATGGGATCAAGCCTTCAGTAGTATCGTGATTTATTCCTTGGATACGAATATTGAGCAAGAATTATTAGAGGAGCGGGGCTTTATTTCCAGTGCCTGTTGGAATCGATCACGAGAGTTTGTGGCTTATGTTAAAAAAAGATCAAATAGCATGTTGGATGAGCAAACGACTGTTTGGGTTTATTTTATGGATACCAATGAGACCAAGTCATTGTTAGTGCCTGATTCTCAAGAATCTTTTGCTGATATTGCCTGTAATCATCAAGGGGACAAGATTGCTGTGACAATAGGAAGCAAAGATGACGATCGTGTGGAAATCGTTGATGTGAACACCGGTGAACGTACCATAGTCTATGCCCCTGTAGAAACTAACTTTGATAATCTAACCTGGTCAAATGATGACCGTTGGATCGCGATACGCACATTTGGGGACACGGCAGAGACGAAATATCAGGCATCTATTGCATTAGTGAGTATAGATGGTTCTGAGGTAATACCTGTTGACTTATCGCCAACCATATTTCCTGTCGAGCTTGATTGGTCACCTATTGATAACCGATTGGTAGTCACATCACTTGATGGCATTGGGAAATACTCTATGTATGTTGTTAATCTGTCTTCATGGTTAGAATCACCCCCATGAGTGATTTCCTGCTCTGGTGAACTGTTCACCCATCTGTAGCTGGCATCCGCACCGTACACAGGTAGGCACAGCAAATAAAAATTTCCTAACGGGGCTGCTGTTAGTCCTTGTGGTTTTGTCGTCACATCGCGGGCCGCGTTCCCCCCTCGTCCTTCATAATTCATCCCTCATCATGACGCCACTCCCGATCAAGCAGGGCATAACGATACTCACTCCCCCACGCCCCTTTGAACCAGATATTCTCCATGAAATGCGCTTCACGGCGCATTCCCACCCGCTCCAACAGCTTAAACGAAGCGATATTCTCGGCGTCGCAGGTGGCCGTAACGCGATGGAGTTGCAGTTCACCAAAGAGATAATCGAGCAGGCCGTGTACAGCTTCCGTGGCGTAGCCTTGTTTCTGGTATAGCCGCGAAAACGTGAAGCCGATTTGCGCTTGATGTTCGTCGTCCGCTAATCGTTGGAACGCACAATCACCAATAATACCAGGCTGGCTGTGGCGTTCGATGGCCAGTTGATACCAGGTGCCAGGTTTTCCGACTTGGGCCAGCGCCATCTCTTGTAAAAATTCAATTGCCTGAGCCAGCGTATAGGGGGCTGTCCAAGATTGATAACGGGCTACATCAGGGTCAGAACGGTAGGCCACAAAAGCCTCTAGATCGGATTCTTGAAACGGTCTCAGGATCAAACGGGGTGTCGTAAGCAACATCATCGTTAAACCACCTTGCTGTGTGAGGTATTTACCGTGTCCCCTTCAGCTTAGCAAAAGCTGCCGCTAAGGCCGGATGTGCCCATCCCCCAGGCAAATCCATTTGTAAGTCGTGAGTTCGGTGAGACCCATAGGGCCACGGGCATGGAGTTTTTGGGTACTCACGGCCACTTCTGCCCCCAGACCAAACTGCCCCCCATCATTAAACCGGGTACTGGCATTGACAAACACCGCCGAGGAGTTAATTTCGTTGACAAAACGGGTGGCGTTGTGCCAATCGTTGGTCAAAATGGCATCGGAATGTTCGGTGCTATGTTGTTGAATATGGTCAATCGCCTCGTCCAAGTCTTTAACAACTTTTATGCCCAGGATAAGGGCCAGCCATTCCTGATCAAAATCCTCTGGCCCAGCGGGCAGGACAGTGGCCCCGTGCGGATGGTTTTTCAGAATAGCCTCTGCCTCAGCCGTAGCCCGAAGTTCAACCCGGTGTTGGGCCAGACGCGCGGCCGCGAGCGGTAAAAACGCCGCCGCCACCTTCTCATGCACCAGGAGCGTATCCAGGGCATTACACACACTGGGCCGTTGCACCTTGCCATTTTCGATGATGTCCACAGCCCTGGCCTGATCGGCACTTTCATCCACAAACACATGGCAAATGCCCATGCCCCCCGTAATAACCGGAATGCTACTTTCGTCCCGGCACAGTCGGTGCAAATTGGCTCCCCCACGCGGAATCAACATATCCACATACCGATCTAACCGGAGCAACTGCCGCACCAACGCCCGATCCGGGTCGGTAATCGCCTGAACAGCGGCGGGTGGCAATCCCACCTTAACCAACGCGTTTTGAATCAGCTCCACCAGGGCAATGTTGCTACACAATGTCTCACTGCCCCCGCGCAAAATGGCGGCGTTGCCCGTTTTCAAGCAGAGCGTGGCGATGTCAATCGTGACGTTGGGGCGAGCTTCATAGATGACCCCCAGGACACCCACCGGAATGCGTCGTTTGCTGAGGCGCAGACCGTTGGGTAAGAGACGGGCATCAAATTCTTCGCCCACGGGGTCGGGTAAATCTACGATACGGCGGGTATCAGCCACCAGGCCAGCCAGCCGTTTTTCGTTGAGCAGGAGCCGGTCGAGCAGCGCCTCGGTAAGGCCATTGGCGCGGCCGCGTTCAATATCCTCGTTATTAGCGGTCAGGATCGCGGCCGCGTTCGTTTCCAATTCCGTGGCAATCGCCAACAGGGCGTTGTTCTTTTGTTGGCTGGTCAACGTCGCCAACTGCCGACTGGCCTTTCTAGCCGCCTGCCCCATCGCTTCTAAATCTATGGTCATCTTGCACCTCCCAAAGTTGTCAGAGTTCCCTGGAGTCAATATTATCATGCTTACTTTAGCCTGGGCTAACCGTTTCTTTTCGTTGATCTTGCGCACAAGGAGAAAGCCGTGTCCAATCCATACCCTTATTCTGAGGTCGAACAACGCATTTTGAAACGATCTCAACAGGCGATGCGGTATGCGCTGTTGTGTGGCACAGGCCTTGGTGCCCCCCTTGTTTAGTGTGTTGGCCTTCCGCGCGGCCGCGGAAGCCGTCCAACTTATTAACCAGGAACGCACCCTTGAAGCATTATTACCACGACTCTTCGCCGCCCGCCTGCTGGCCGGTATCATCACCGCATCATGGGCAATTCTGGCCTGTGCTTTCTTAACCCTATTTCTTCTGACCCAAACCCCAACCTGATTAATTTTGTTGGTTTTTGCCTACGCGGAGAGATTGACCGTTCTTGACACAAATTCGCCCCTGTGTTAATGTCACCGTTGCATTGGTCAGGGTTTAGGGCATTAAATTGGGCTAACCATGAACAAATTAATCCTTATGACCTAACCATGATTTACCGTTTTTTGTTTGATTGGAGGTTGTGATTCAATGACAGAGCGTGAAACTGGAACTGTGAAATGGTTTAGCAATGATAAAGGCTACGGCTTCATTGCCCGCGAAGATGATGCGGACCGAGATGTATTTGTCCACTACAAAGAAATTCGGGGCAATGGCTTTCGTTCTTTGCAAGAGGGGCAACGTGTTGAGTTTACCCTCGGCGAAGGGCAGAAAGGGCCAGTTGCCCAAGATGTTATCTTGCTCTAAACCCTGACTGTTTCAACCATAAAATAAAAAGGGCACTGCCGCGAAGGCAGTGCCCTTTTTTTATTTTCATTGACGCGCTTGAGGGAGATTTTTGACCGCTGGCTTAAGATGAATGAGGATAAGTCAAGCGAATACGATATTTATAAGGGTCAGTTTATGACGCGGCCGCGAATCTCTTTTGCTCCATCACCTGATCGATAAACGCTAACATCCGATCCATCGGTACCGGTTTAGCCCAAAACTCATTACACAGCTTCTGTAAACCAAGTACGATGGGATTCTCCCCCGTCTCAGCCGAAATACCGATCAAGGGAATCCGGGCGGTTATAGCCATCGCCCGCAAATGTTGGGCGGCCTGAAAACCGTTCATGATTGGCATTTCTCCATCCAAAACAATAATGTCAGGCGCATGTTCCATCGCCATATAAATGGCATCTTGTCCATCACTGGCTTCTAGAACTTCTGCTTCGGGGCGGGCCAGGCGGAACAAGGCGACTAATGTAGTACGCATGACATCACTATCATCGGCTACTAAAATCTTACTCCTCATCTTGTTCTCCCATCATTCGTAGCATCAAAAATTCCGATCCTATAAAGATTAAACGATCAAATTCAGTTTAGGATTCATTCTGCTCAAAAAAGTCGTAGGCAAAATGAAACAAACTGTATTCGCAGTTGGTTTTCCGAAAGTCGGTTACCCAAAAAAGTGGTTGGATAAGAGGATGTTGGGGGTGGGTCTCTTCTTTCCTACTGTTTAGGATGCCAGATCATTCTTGCAAAAAGACTTGCGAAAATACACGCTTTTTTCACGCCCTTTCGCTGGCTATTCTGGCAGTTCCCAGAGCGACGGCTCTATTTATATAGTTGTCCAGAAAAAATTTTGTTCGTAGTGACCGCTTTAGCGGGCTGACGCCAGCCCGCTAAAGCGGTCACTACGAACCAAGACCCCTGATGATTATCTGAAATCTATCGCTTTCAAGAAAAAGGCTGGGGGAAGAATGGTTATCGGGTTTAGATTTAGCCACCGATGAGGCGACGGGCAAGAACCAGAAAAGCGTAGAGGATGGATTGAAAGAGGGAGCGCCGCGGCCGCGTCTTGAGACTATCCGCCATTATATAAACACCTTCGAGCCAACGCCTTTGCCGGGCGCGGAGCATACTCAACGCCCAAAGGGCTTCTGCCTGATTATTGCGCTCGTTAATCTGGGCAAACAAGTGAGCGGCGTCACTATAACAGCGCCCCGCTTCATCATAAGCCCGTTGCGAACGGTGCAACTCCCCTAAATTAGCCAGGGTTTGGG
>JADJUV010000091.1 GCA_016716885.1 Candidatus Trichofilum aggregatum
AGTGAGCTGCTGACCCGCTCTAATTTGTTTGTGGAGCGGGATGCTAGCGGCATGGGGGAACTGGTTTGCCGCATTGACGAAACGGGTTGCCCTTCGTCAGATTGTTTCTGCCAATGTCAGGGTGGCGATGACTGTGTTTACTGGTCGTATTGGCAACAAGCTGAGGCAGGATGGCGCTATTCCCAGGGCGGCGCCACCCGGGTAGAGGTAACGGATGGTACGGTTCAAGCCTGGGTGTGGGGCCTGGCTCCGCGGATGAAGCCCCGGAACCCCCGCCCATCACGTTGGCTGAGATATGTGCCGTGCCGACGGTTATGCCCTCGGCTACGCCGGTGTTGGCTACGTTGCCCCCGGCGACGGCCCTGGCTCAAGCGCAAGGCACAGCGACCGCGGCGCTACTCTTTACCCCTACCCCTATTCCTCCACCAACCACAGCCACTTCAGCCACACCTGGGCCTACCTGGGTTTTGTGGCCCTTTTTGCTGGGGCTGGCGGGGTGTTGTTTTTACCCGCCGGCGGGATTCGTGAAACGATTATGAACACAACCGTGTGAACACCCGAATCAGCTACTACCTTCCCCTGGCAGGTTCAGTGGAACCTGGCCCACTGGCTCTCGAAAGCCATTTATGGGTTAACCGGGGTGATGGGCGCGGCCGCGTTCGTTTATCCGTTCATCTTGCGGGCGCAAGAGCAGGCGTTCAATAGTGGCACGACCCTGGTGCTAACGACTGGCCTGCTGATGATCTGCCTGCTCGTTTTGCTGCTAGAAGTGCAGGGGCAGGTCATCAGCGCCAAAGTGGTAGCCGCCCTGGGATTGTTGGTGGCAGTGACGGCGATCTTGCGTTTTGTGGATAATGCCGTGCCTATTCCCGGGGGCTTTAGCCCCATCTTCGCCCCCATTATCCTGGCGGGGTATGTGTTTGGACCCCGATTTGGTTTCCTCATGGGCGTGATGACCTTGCTGGTGTCGGCGCTGATAACGGGTGGGGTTGGCCCCTGGCTGCCGTACCAGATGTTTACGACGGGCTGGGTGGGTCTGACAGCGGGCTGGTTGCCTCATCCGTCGCGGCCGCGGTCCGCCTTGATCCTGCTCGCCCTGTTTGGTCTGGTGTGGGGATTCCTCTTCGGCACACTGATGAACTTGTATTCCTGGCCGTTTTGGGTCGGCGAGGCCACGATGAGTTGGCAGCCGGGTAGTGGCTTGAACAGCACCATCCGCCATTACCTCAATTATTACATCATCACCTCACTGTGGTGGGATGTTATCGGAGCCATCGGCAACGTCATTCTCATTCTGGTTTTGGGCCAGCCGGTCATGAAAGCCCTGCGTCGCTTCCAGGATCGCTTCCAGTTTGAATGGGGGCCGGTGGGGAGTCAACCGTGAGTTCCCGGAAAAATTGGTCGCTATGCCCATGCCCCCACCCGCCCGCTCACCCCACACACCTGGCTCACCTGGCTGATCGCGGCCGCAACCGTCACCATCATCGCCCGCAACCCGTTGTACAGCCTGATCACGTTAGGCATCGCCGGGATCATGTACAGTCGGGTGCGGCCGCGGGGGGCGTCCTTCCCCTTCAACTGGTTGCGCCTGGGGGGGCTGATGTTGCTCATCCCAGCCATTTTTTACGCGTTGTCCTTGCATAGTGGCAGCACTGTCCTGGCCCGGTTGCCAGTCTCGTGGCCGCTCATCGGTGGCCCACTTACCCTGGAAGCGATGGTCCTGGGGGCCAGTAATGGGTTGCTCTTATTGGCGCTACTGGTGCTCTTTGCCACCTTCAACCGGGCCGTGCCCACCACCGACCTCATCCGCCTGACCCCTCGCGCGCTGCATCACCTGGGCATCGTCGTCCTGATTGCCCTCACCTATGTACCCGAAACGTTGGCCCAATGGCGGCGCATTCGCGAAGCCCAGGCCATTCGAGGGTATGAGCCGAAGGGCTGGCAGGGTTGGCGGCCGCTGTTGATGCCCTTGTTGATAACGGGGCTGGAGCGGGCCATGGATGTGGCTGAAGCGATGGTGGCGCGTGGCTATGGCGCGACGGACGAGCGGCCGCAATCGGTGCGACGACAAATGGTGATGTTGGCCGGGTTGGCGGCCGCGTTCCTCGGTTGGTTCTTGATTTTTGCCGGGAGCCGGTGGGGATGGTTGCTCATGGTTGTGGGTGTAGGGTTGTTGGGCTGGCTGGTGTGGCGGGCCGGGCGGGCGGTTACTTTCACGCGTTACCAGACCACCTGGCAATGGACCGACAGTGTGGTTATTGCGGCCGCGTTGGCGCCCGTGTTAACCCTTTTCTGGCTAACACCCGATACCTTGTTCTACACCCCTTTTCCTGTGGTTAGCCTACCCCCGTTTCAGCCGCTCTTTGGTGCGACCCTGCTGGCCTTGCTCATCCCTTTGCTCAATGGCGATTAGTACCTTACGAGTTAACTTCTTGACCAGGTATCAAGAAGTTTAACCGCAGATTTTGGGGATTAACGCAGATTCTTTAATCAGCGAAAATCGGCGTTAATCTGCGGATAAATTTTCTGGTTTACCCAGGTTAGGGGAAAAGGGACATGTATTACATTGAAATCAGACTTGACAGGTTTTCGGAAACCGGTCAAGTCTAAACTTGTGAAGGGGCGTCTGGTTGCGTTATTCTAGAGCGTATGATTGACATGTTTAGCCGGGTTTTTAAGGCTGATCCATTCCCAACGTTTGCCCACATGCGGCAGGATGTACCCATCTACCCGCATCCCGCCCCGAATGGCAGTACCATCTGGTATGTCACTCGTTACGATGATGTGGTGGCTATCCTGCGGGACAATGAGCATTTTGTCAAAGATATTCGCCATGCGCGGCCGCAAGATCAGCTCAATCAAGCCCATCGCACCGCCATCCACCAGCTCATCAACGAAAACATGCTCTTTGCCGACCCGCCTAACCACACCCGGTTGCGGGCGTTGGTCAACCAGGCCTTCACCCCCAAACGGGTTGAGGGGTTGCGGCCGCGGCTCCAGCAACTCGCCGATGAACTGCTTGACCGGGTAGCTCCCCTCGGCCAGATGGATTTGATCGCCGCCTATGCCCTGCCCCTGCCCGTCGTCATCATTGCCGATTTGCTAGGCATCCCCGAAACCGACCGGGTTGAGGTGGCCGATTGGTCGCAGGCGATTATTTCGCCGGGCAGCCGGGGACACACCTACAAAGTGCGGAAGCAGAAGGTCAGGGCTTTGCTGGCTTATTTGCAGGCGTTATTTGCGGAAAGGGGGGCGCGGCCGCGCGATGATCTCATCACCGCTCTGGTGCAGGCCGAAAACGCGGGCGACCGTCTCAGCCAGGCGGAACTGTCCAGCATGGTGGCCCTTCTCATCGTCACCGGACACGAAACCACGGTCAATTTGATTGGCAATGGGGTTTTGGCCCTGCTCCAGCACCCCGCCCAACTGGCCCAGGTACAGGCCAATCCAGCTTTGTGGAGCGTGGCCGTGGAAGAGTTGCTGCGCTACGATGGGCCGGTGGAAACGTCTACGACCCGGTGGGTGGGGCAAACGGTCACGTATAAAGGGCACACCATGAACCGGGGGGATGTGGTGCGGCTGGTGTTTACCTCGGCGAATCGGGACGCGGCCGCGTTCGTCCATCCTGATGAACTAGACCTCACCCGCCCCGACAACAAACATCTGGCTTTTGGCCTGGGCATTCATTATTGCCTGGGCGCCCCGCTGGCCCGCCTGGAAGGGGAAATCGCTCTGCGAACCTTGTTCACCCGCTTCCCCCATCTACGCCTAAACCAGGCAGCAGAGCAATTTGAATGGCGGTCGGGTGTTTTGTTTAGAGGGCTGAAAACATTGCCTGTCGGGTGGGGGAATGGCGACGGGGGATTGGGAGACTGAGAGACTGAGAGATTGGCTCAATTCTCAATTTGGGACGATTTGTAGGGGCGGGACAGGACGCGGGATGTATGGGCCAAAAGGGGGCCATGTTCTTTCCCACCTGTCTCGCCCTCTTCGATGATGCTCTCAACCAAGAGGGCGAGACGACGTGGGAAAAAGCCCCCGTGGCCCGGTTTATCCCCTTGAACCTGCATCGTCCCGCCCCTACCATAACGGGCGCGTAATTTCATGTTTCAGAGCGTTTCCTCCATTTTCTAGTGCGTTTATGCCATTTTCCGGGGCGTTTCCGTCGTTTTCCACTACGTTTTTTGCATATTCCAGGGCGTTTTCTGCATTATTCCTATGCGTTTCCTCGATTTTTTACCGCGTTTTTGCATATTCCAGGGCGTTTCCTTGATTTTCCCCTGCGGTTATGCGATTTTCCCCTGCGGTTGAACCATTTTCGCTCCACCGGACGGGCCGTGTATATCAGGAGTCGAGGCTTCAGCCGGAGACATTCCCACTAAAGTCTCCATTCCGGGCAGCACGACAAGTTACTCATTGTGACGTAACCAGGTGCAAACTGTTGGCCTGCTGAATAAGCAGGCCCACCGGGTGGGGATGAAGCCAATCGCCGTAGGAAGTAACCGCGGCCGCGTCACGCATCAGCACATTTCCCTTGGCCGTCTCCTTCAAAATCCCTTCGTCCGTGGCATGGAGCAAAGTGGGGCCAACCAGGGCCTTGCCGGTAAGCCAATCGTGGGGCGGCGCGGCCGCGACTTCCCATTGCCGTATCAACTTACCCTGATGATCAACGACCATCGTCTGGGTGAATGATTGCCCTTGCCGCTGTCGTCGCCACAAAAACGCGGCCGCATGCGCATCGGCATAAAAGGCCATCTCACTCACACTTTCGCCCGGCTGGAGCATCACCGGGGGCAACTCATGGACGCGGCCGCGTTCGTCCAACAAAAACGGCTCATACTCCCCAAAAATCCGATTCACCCCACCCACCAATCCGGCCATCGCCCACAAACCGGTCTGGTTTTGGTGGGCCGTGCCGATCATCTCTTCCACAAACAGGCCATTTTGCACGCGGCCGCGCATGATGGCCGTGCCAGCAATGCGGATGAGGCTGGAGCCGGTGCTGGCAAAAACAGCCTCTTGCTGAAACCGGGCCGTCTCCAGCATCGCCAGGCGGCGGGGTGGCGTTTGGCTGGTGTCCAGCAGGAGCAACTGGTTGCTCCCCGCCGGATTCACCACCAACACCTGATCAAACAGGGCAAACCGATACCCTTCGCGGCCGCTGAACTGCATCATCTCTTGCATCATACCGCCCACCCCCGTTTGCACCAGGTGATAATCCGCCCCGGAACGGTACACGACCAGGATGCGGCCGCTGGGCTGCACAGCGACATGCAGAATGACCCCATCCACTCGCAACAAACAGCGCAGGAGCAATTGCCCAGCCTGGTTAACCGGAGCCACCACCGGCGTCTGATGGCGACAGGTCGGGCAGTCGCGCCGCTCGGCGCTGTAAGTCAGACCACACCCCTGGCAAGTTACCAGCCGTTGCGCCATCTGTTCCAGCAAAGGCAAGGGAAAGGGCAATCGTTCCCCCCGTTCGTAAACCCGGTGCATAAAGTGGAGATAATCGTCGGGTAAGGTTTCTGGCGGATTGGCCCGCTTGGGGTAGGTGACGGCTGGGTTGAGCAGGCTGATGTGCGCGGCCGCGCGGCTGGTGAGCGACTTGTACTGGGGATGGGTGCCACCGTAAGGGTGTACCTGGAGCAAGCTTTTCACCAGGAGCGTGGTGAAGGCGTACCAATCGGTCAACGGCGTAAACACGGGCCGCTGCCGAAAATCGGCCACCCCATACAAAGTAGGATCGAGGAATGTCTGCATCGCTACCGGGCAGGGAAACCGGTCGAACTGGTAACTATCTACGTCAATCCAGAAGGCCGTCAGAGGCAGGCGGGGAAAATCGGGTGAGTTCAACCAGAATATATTCTGGTCGTTGAGATCACCAACGATAACAGATTGATTGTGCAACTGGTCTAATGTCTGGTGAATGGTCTGGAAAAGGGACAACACATGGCCCAGGTGCATCCCCTCTTGGGACAAAAAAGTGGGGTGGCTGAGAATTTTTAGCGGCCGCGTTCCGGCGGCCAATCGCGCCATCTGAAACCCAATCACCTGCCCCTTCTTGTCCGTCACCAACACCTGCGGCGCCAAAACCGGAGAGGGCAGCCGCTGGTTCAGGCCACTGTGCAGGAAACAGGCTAACTTGTCACCATGATGTGGCTCCGGCTGATGGTACAGCTTGATCACCGAGGTTCCAGCGGCAAATACCAACCCTTCCCCACCCGACTGGAGCAGGTCGGCGGGATCAAGTTGAATGGGCGTGTGGTTGAGGTAGACGGTTTTCATCATTCATCATTTCCATACCAAATAGCGATAGCGCCATCGTCTTCAAAGTTGCCGCGTTGTTGGGCCTGTTGGTTGAGCCAGCGTTGCAGGGCCAATGGGGAACGGGGCGCGGCCGCGACATCCGTCAGCAACGCCTCATTCCAACCATCGGTTGCCACCGCCAGGCGGGTCAGGTGGGTCGGTTCGGGCAGAATCAGGGTGTGAACAAGTGGCTCCGGGCCGTTGCGCAACAGGCGGTAGGCCAGATAATCGGGTTGGTTGCCACTGTCCAGATGGATAACCGTGTCATCGTGCAACAAATACCCATCACCCGACCAGAAAAAGCACGCGGCCGCGTCCGTCTTGACAAAACCGACAAAAGTACAAAGCCAATGGGTATGCACAAACCGGATGAGATCACTCTCGTCGGCCAGCGGCATGGCGGCCACGAGGCGGCGCAGGTAATCCAGGCTGGCTGAGGCCAACGCCTGGGGCAAATCATGAACGGATGTGGTGGTAAGGAGATGGGGAATGGTTGCGGCCGCGAACGCCCCTAATAGTTTCGCCCCTACTTCATTGCTGGACGGTGTGGCTGGCTCCCCCATCGTGCGCCATTTGCTACCACAACCATCCAACACCAGACCAAAACAGCCGCCGCCAGGCAATGGACCGGTTATGGCAAAATCCTGACCGTTATGTTGTATCAACCGGTGCTGCCGACCTATCAAATGAGCATGTGCAACCATAAAACCCCCCTTCGTGTGCAAATTACAATAATGATATTAGTGTAATACACACACTTTGTCAATCGACAAAATTCCACCGCCCGGCCATCAAGGGGAACCATTAATCTGGGGTCGTAAAAACAGCCGAATGGAGTAAAGACCCACTTCCCAACAAAAAAACCACGTTGTATCATCAGATGATGCGAAGCAAATTTCTACCCTTTATACGCCGTCAAACACGCCGTCAGTTACTCATCTGGGCCGGGGCGCTGATCCTATTTCTCCTAGCCGCCAACCTGTTTCTAGAACTGGCGGAAGATGTCTACCGCAGTAAAGCCTTAAGTTGGGATGTCAATGTGATGCTGGGGGTTAATCGGGTGAGCCAGCCCTGGTTGGATGAACTGTTTTGGATCATTACGCTGACGGGCGGCCCTCTTATCCTCATGCCCCTTACGCTTATCGCCGGGCACTTGTGGCAAAAAGGTCAACAAAGAAGAGCGCTGTTATTCGTTGTTTCCTTTATGGGAACGGCTTTGTTAAACAGCCTACTCAAAGCATTTTTCGCGCGGCCGCGCCCGGCTTTATTCCCCACCCGGGTTATATCGCCCGGTTATAGCTTTCCGAGTGGGCACACGATGGCCGCGGCCGCGTTCTTTGGCATGTTAGCCCTCTTTCTCTGGCAAAAAGGAAGGTATGGTTGGGCACTGCTCGCGGCCGCGTGGGTTCCCCTGGTAGCATTTAGCCGGGTCTATCTGGGCGCACACTTTCCCAGCGACGTCCTGGCCTCACTGGCCCTGGGTACGGTTTGGCTGGTGATTGTCTGGTTTACCTACACAGGCCACCATGTTAGCCAGTTCCGGCCGCGGCCAGAATGAGACCGCCCCCCATTTTCGTAGAAACCTCTTTCGACAACTGCCCCGGAACGAACGATAATAAGCGGCATGATTGCACCGAATGACATTGAACGCCGCTACCACGATGCCTCCCAACTAACGGGCAATAGCTTAAAAACGGTGGCCTATTCGCAAAAAATTCGGGACATTTCATCCCTCTCCCTGCCAGAAGTTGAAAATATCATCAACCGGATTGCCGGGATCATCCCGGCGGGCAATGTGCCCGGTGTTATTCTCAATGGCCTGGCCCGCCTATCCGGGCGACGCCCACCGCCGCCCACCATCCGCCGCGACATTAACCTCATCTTCAAGGGCATCGAACAAACCGTAGATCGATTGGTGTACGCCACCTTTTTTGCTGGCCCGGCGGCCGTCATATTAGGCTACCAGAAGTTGCTCCAATTAGCGGGCATTAACCCCAGCGATGCCTTTCCCGAAGGGCTGTGGCAGTTTTATGTGGAATACGCCTTACGTGATGATACGGCTCGCCACACCAACGAGACAGCCGGTTTTGATGCGGTGCTAAAAGCCCATGGTATGCGTATGACTCAGGTGGATCGCCTGACGGCCTGGGTGATGGCAGCCGTGCATATTTTGCACCAGTATGATGATATTTTAGCCAATGAATGGCGCGAGCGAGTTTATACGGATACGTATGTGCAATTATGCCAGGGCACGGCCGAGGCCAAACAGGCCCGCCGACTTTATAGTGACTGGGAGAAAACGCGCCCTTTTGGACGAATCGCGGAAACGCGGCCGCAAGAGAATTACCCCGCTTTTCGCCAACGTAAGTTCAACGAATATCTGGCCTCAGCGACACAAAGTTTCCCCGACTCCATTAAACAGGCATGGCAACAACAGGTGAGCGCGGCCGCGAGCGAGAAGTTACCCGCCTACCAGCAGCAAATGTCCATCCTGGCCTCCCTCAAACCCGGCCCTTACGAAGAAGAGCGAGTTCCCATCGCCTGGCAAAAAGCCAACATCGGCTTCATTATCGCCGGACACTACTATTTCATTCCCGTCTGCCTACCGGATAACAATCAGCCCATTGACGCCGGAACAGTGCGGGCGCAAATCGCGGCTGTTTTGAGTAGCAACGCAGATAAATCCCCGGCACAGCTTCAACCCCTGGCCCGCCTGAAACGCTCCGCTCTAGCCAACATCCGTGACCAACTAGACCCCACGCTCGTCCAGGAATTAAACACCTTTCGCCAGACACCCATCCTGATCAATTTTGACGTCCACCCTGGCCGACGGCCCCTGGCCCAAATTCGGCAAGCGGAACGAGGCATCGGCCATCACCCGCTTACTTTGTTTGATACGGGGGAAACGATGGTATTTGATCAGTCGCACATCTTTTTTGATGGCTCGTGGGGGGCAGCGCTGGCCGAAATGATAACCAATGAGGCCCTCTCATGGGCTGTATACCTGTGCAAATTACCCGCCGCACAACCGGCTCGTTCGCGGCCGCATTCCCCCACCTTCACCTTCAGCCCAAACGACTGGCAACAAATCCAGTCTGCTCCCCAAGTCGCCCTCGAAGCCAGTGCTGAGAACAATACCGTCAATCTGCCCGCCATCCTTTCTCTGCGTAAACTATTCAAACGGCGCAACGATTTACTCAATCTCACCGTCAACGATCTACTTATCCTCTATCGGGCTATTCATGCCATCAGTTATGAACCAGATGCCAGATTGGTGGCCGATTTAGAGCAAATGGGCCAACAACCAGAACTGAGTGAAGCGATTCGGGTCACCTTACAAGCTATTGCCCACCCCACTCAGGTCAACCCGGCTATCCTGATTCCCGTAGATGCCAGTCGGCGCAACCCTGCCGACCGCGTTCACCCGCTCAGCTTTGAAGTTCCGTTAGGTGATCTCGACCTGACGAGTTTGCATCAGCGAACGATGGAATCGTTAGATGGCTACAACCGGGCGCGGCATGATCGGGCCACCAATTATGAGCAGTTTGACAGTTTACAACGGCATTACCTGGCAACCCTGGCCGCTTTTGGGGCCGTTATGACCCAGATCAAACAGGCGGCCCAAATTGGCGAAACGCATAGTGCCGGAACCATTAAACTAATGGCCCATGTACCCAAACCTTTGGTACAACTATTGGACAAGATTCCCGGTCAATTTGATGTTTTGAATGACTTGATCAAAGGGCGTGAAGTGTTTTCTAATATTGGTGCTGTGGTGCGCACCAGCTCATTAACCCGCTTTATCACGGCCAAAGACGACAACGAGAAGAAGTCGTTAGGCTGGGGTATTCTGACCACGGCTAATGGCACAATGGTGGTAACGTTGCGTGATTTTCGGCCTCATGTGGCCCAGCTCGCGGCCGCGGGACACATCGATCTGGTCCATCGGATCGCCCAAGATTACCTGGATGCCTACATACGGGGGCTAAACCAATACCTGTTTGACCTGCACCGCCTCACCATGGCCAGCCGCGAAACGCACGCTACCCAACCAAGTCGCCCTTAAGAATCAGGTTTGCATCATCACCCTGACCCCAAAAAGACCCCTGATTGACACGCTCTCTTTCCACCGGTACAATAAAGCTTATGTTTGTATCTTTGCCCCGAAAAACAGTCGCCGCCTTCTTACTGGCTCTTGGTCTCATCGCCCTCGTCGTTCTGGCGGCTGGCCTCTCCGAAGTCAATCTACAACCGGGCCGCACGTTCGTTATTAGCGAAGAAGAAGAAGCGAGAGCGCCCGCTTTAGCCGTGGTTGGGGCCTCCCAAAACTGGCTCATCGCCATCGCTATCGGGCTGGCTTTCATTGCCACCATCATCAACATTTTCCGCAAAGATCGGCGGGGCTGGCAATACACGTTGCCTGGTCTGGGGGCTTTCCTGCTCTTCATTCTACTATTTCTCTTTCTACGTGATCAGGCGATCTCGGCCGAAATGAACGAAACACCTGAAGAGCCTCTTCCCCAACAAGGCATTGACCTGGGTGAGTTCATTGAAGAGGCTGAACTCGTTGATCCGGGTGAGTTCGCGGCCGCGCCGCCGGATTGGCTGGTATTGGCGATTGCCGTGGGCACTGGGTTAGCTATCGCCGGGGCAAGTTACTTCGTTTACCAGCGCTGGTTGGCTAAGCCCGCGGCCGCGACCCTGCAACAACTCGCCCTGGACGCCGAAGCAACCCTGCTGAAGCTCCAGGTTGAAGACGCCAACTTACGGGATGTGGTCATGCGTTCCTATTACGACATGAGCAAAACGGTCTCGGAACAAGGGGTGCAAAGAGCGGAAGGTATGACCCCGCGTGAGTTTGAAGAGCGGCTGATCCAGGCTGGTTTACCACGCCGTGATGTGGAGCGGCTCACCCGCCTGTTTGAAGAAGTACGTTACGGCCATGTACAGGCCGGGGAACGGCAAAAACGAGAGGCGATGGCTTGCATGGAAGCGATTGTCGCGGCCGCGAAACGCCGCGCCACCGCCGTCAACAACAAACCCGCCCCCCTTTCAGGCACAGCCCGGCTGAGTTGATCGTTCTGCTTTGTTGGTAGTGACGACTTTAGCGGGCTAGCCGACTAAAGTCGTCACTACCAACTGGTTTACGCGGGCTTCCGTTTTGTGGTGCGAAATCGCACCAGAACGATTTACCAAAGGGTGTGTTTCAAATGAGTGGAATAATTAATTGTTGAACTGTTGAATGGCTGAATTGTTAATGAAGCGGTAGACACTTCTCCACGTTAATCATTCAACAATTCAAAAATTCGCCGATTAATTATTTTCTTCCTCTCAACTGAAATAAAACACACGCTTTTACTTTACCGCATCGTTCTACAAAACCCAGTGAGTTTGTCCTATGAGCAACAACAAAAAAAAAGGCGCTCTCATCTTTCTCATTCTGGGACTAATCGCCATCATCCCTCTGGCATCCGGGTTGTCATCCTTAAAACTCCTACCCGGTCAACAGTTTACGCTCGATTCAGGCGCTGATGAAACAGGCGACGAGGAAGAGATCATTGACGATGAACCCCCCAATGGGATCACCTCTCCACTCGTTCGTAACGCCTTATTGGCTCTGCTGATCGTTTTTGTGCCCGCGGGCCTCATTGTTGCCATTCGCTCCCCCGAACTATTTAAAGAAATTCTCAAACGGGATCTACGCCTCTTCCTCTTTTTTCTGGCCGGTTTCTACCTTTTTCGACAGTTACAGCTAAATGGGTTCTTCGACCGACCAGAAGAAGGCCCTGCCGCCACAGCCCTGTCTATTCCGGCCCTTATTCAAAACCCCACCGTGATGATGGGTTTTGCCTTGGGCTTTTTGCTACTGGGAACAATGGTTTTCTCCTTCTGGCAATTGTGGCGGCGGTTTAGCCCTTTGTTAAGCGTGAGCCAGATTGCCCAGGAAGCCATCGAAGATATCCAGGCAGGGTCCGATTTACGCAACGCTATCGTGCGCTGTTATTTTGAAATGTGCCGCGCCTTACAAGGGGCAGGCCGTTTAGAACGCTCCAAAGCCACCACGCCCCGGGAACTGGCCCGCCAACTAGAAAGCGCGGGCATAGCTGGCGAATACAGCCAACGGCTCACGCGCCTCTTTGAAAAAGTGCGTTATGGGGCCGAAACGCTGGGCAAGAACGAAGAACAAGAGGCGATTATCTGCTTGCAAGCGATTGTGCAGGCCATAGAAGAGAAAAAGAGCCAGCGCCGCCCCGATTTTTTATCCGCCGCCCATAACCGATAACCCCGCCCTATGTCCTCACCAGAACAGCCGCCAGCCCCACCCAAAACCATACGCAACCTCATCATCATCGTCGTGGTGGTGATCGTGGTGGCCGTAATCGCGTTCCTTATTCGCGATTATGTGCGCCAATTTGTGGCTCCTCTCATACTCTATGCCCTGTGGCTCACCCAAATTATCTTTAGCAGCCTGCCGCAAGCCTTATTGTGGGCGGTGTTCCTCATTGTGGCTATATCACTGGCCTGGCGTAGCCTGGCTGAATCGCGTCAGCGGATGGTGCGCCGCGTCAGACCCCCGGACGTGTATTATGGGCGGGTGAGGAGCTGGTTCGTATGGCCGAACAGGCTCACCGAGGGGAATATTTTGCCCGCCGCCTGGAGCGGCAGGTGAGCGATCTAACCCTGGAGATGTTGGGCCACGGGGAAAAGTTGACCCCTACCCAGGCCCAGGCAGTGGTGGAACAGGTCCGCGGCCGCGTGCCCGGCCTCGTCTACGAATTTCTCCAGCGTACCACCGCCGAACGGCTCAGCGGGGTAGACATGATGAGCCAATACAGTAACCGCTTTACAGCGATAGCTGATAACCTACTTCGTCGCGCCCGCCATGATCAGGGTTATGATCCTGATGTAGATGTGGTGATGGCTTATTTGGAACAAGAATTGGAGGTCAAAAGTGAGTGATGTGTCGAATAAAGTGGCTGAACTAAGCGGCCGCGTCGTGCAAGAAGTCGAAAAAGCCATCATTGGTAAACAAACCCTTCTCCGGCTGGTCATGGCCGCCATTTTGTCCGATGGCCACGTTCTCCTGGAAGATTTCCCTGGCCTGGGTAAAACCTTGCTCGCTAATAGCTTTGCCACCGCCCTCGGCATTAGCTTCAAGCGCATCCAGTTCACCCCCGACCTGCTCCCCGGCGACATCACCGGTGGTTACATCTTCAACCGGGCTACCAGTGAATTTGAGCTGCGTAAAGGCCCTATCTTCGCCAACATTGTCCTGGCCGACGAAATCAACCGGGCTTCACCCAAAACCCAATCGGCCCTGCTAGAAGCGATGCAGGAGCATCAGGTCACCATTGAAGGCGAAACGATGCGCCTGCCTGATCCGTTCATCGTTCTAGCCACCCAAAATCCCATCGAGTACGAAGGCACATTCCCCTTGCCGGAAGCCCAACTTGACCGCTTCATCATGAAAGTATCGGTCGGTTATCCTTCAGCGGCCGAAGAACAGGCCATTTTGCGTAGTCGGCGTCAGCGTAAGCAGGATGCCTTTACGCTTCAAGCTGTCACTAACGCAGCCGAACTCATGGCGATGCGTCAAATCGTCGAAGAAGTGTATGTGGATGATGACATTGAGAAATACATTGTCTCTCTGGTAACGGCGACCCGGCAAGATAGCCGCGTGGTAGTTGGTTCCAGTCCGCGTGGCTCGTTAGCCCTGCTCAAACTGGCGCGGGCCTTTGCCGCCATGGATAGCCGCACCTACATCCTGCCCGACGACGTGAAGCAGTTTGCCATCACTGCCCTTTCCCACCGCCTCATCCTGGAACCTGACCTCTGGGCACGCCGCAACGCCGCCGAAGGCATTGTGCAAGGTATGTTGGGTACGGTAGCCGTACCGGTGATTAAGGGGATTTAGGGGTGAGTTTTGAGTTCCGAGTTTCGGGTTTCGAGTTGCAAACAACGCTCCGGTTCGTAGTGACCGCTTTAGCGGGCTAGCCGACTAAAGTCGTCACTACACACATGGGCCAATAACCTACATTCGTCTCTTTAAATGAGTTTCGAGTTCCGAGTCACTTAATCTCTCAGTCTCTTAGTCTCCAGTCTCTTCCTCCCCTATGAACCGTCTACTCTTCCTTGGTATCCTACTTTACGGCCTGGCAATTGCGGGGCTGATCGTGCTGAGCGGCAATGTTTTGTTGCTGGTCATTCCCGTAGCCTTGTATCTGGGCATGGCCCTGCTATAAGGCCCAGAGGAGTTAAAGGTGGAGATCACCCGCAGCTTAAGCGCGGATCGTATTGTCCACGGCACGGCGCTGGATGTGGAGCTAACCATCCATAATCAGGGTGGGCAATTAGAAGAGGTGAGCATTATTGACCACCCGCCAGGCCAACTCACGGTTCTAGAGGGAGAAACAGCCATCCTGACTTCGTTGGCCCCTGGTGAACAAGTGACGCTGACCTACACACTGGATGGACGACGCGGTTATTATGATTTTGGCGAGGTACAAATTACGGCCACGGATCGTTTTGGCCTGTTTCGTAAACATCTCAGTGAAATCGCCATTGGCAAACGGCAATTTTTTGTCCTGCCCAAGGTGATTAAACTCAAACGGATTGATATTCGTCCCCGGCAGACCAAGGTGTATGCAGGCACAATTCCGGCCCGGCTGGGTGGTTCGGGGGTGGAGTTTTTTGGGGTTCGGGAGTATCAGGCGGGTGATTCCCTGCGCCACATGAACTGGGGAGCCAATGCCCGCCACCCCAATGTGTTTCACACCAATGAGTTTGAGCAGGAGCGGGTGGCCGATGTGGGTCTGATTTTGGATGCGCGGAAACGGAGCAACCATTGTGCGGGGACGGATGCGCTGTTTGATTTTTCCATTCAAGCGGCCGCGGCGCTGGCCGAAGCTTTTCTCAATCAAGGCAACCGGGTGGGTCTGCTCCAATATGGCGATTTCCTGGGCTGGACTTTTCCTGGTTATGGCAAAATTCAGAAGGAGCGGCTGCTGCAAGCGTTGGCACGGGCGCGGGTGGGTGACAGTATGGTGTTTGACCGGCTAGAACATTTACCGACGCGGCTGTTCCCGCCCAAATCACAAGTTATTTTGCTCAGCCCGTTGATGAAAGATGATGTGAAATTCATCAAAAGGCTGCGCGGCCGCGGCTATCAATTGATGATCGTTAGCCCCGACCCGGTGGCCTTTGCCCGTGATGTGCTGGAAGCTGAAAAACCAGAAGTGCAGATGGCCTTCCGTATTGCCCGACTGGAACGGAGCTTATTGATGCGTCAGCTACAGCAGGCGGGCATTTTCACCATTGATTGGCCGGTGGACACACCTTTTGAACAGACTGTCGGGTCAGCTCTGGGTGGTTTGCCAATCTGGTCAGGCAAGCCGCAGGGCTTCATTGAGTGCTGATGGAAAAGTACTGAGTACTGAGAATGAACGATTGCGACATTGATTTTTTAAGCTGACTTCTGGAGAGACTAAGAGACTGAGAGATTAAGAGATTTCCGAGGTCGTTCAAATTTTCGCCAAAGGGACGATTATTCACCCATAACAACCATGATACGAACATTACATTGGTTATTGCTCGCGGCCGCGAACGGTCTCCTCATCAGTGGTTTCTTTTTTAGTGGCAAACTGCTGGAATTACCGATGGCTTTCTTGCCTGTGCCTATTTATGCTCTGGGCGTTTTACGCTGGAAATGGGGCTGGCTCCGTACCCTGGGGTTTTGTCTGCTGGTCGTGATGTTGCTGTTTGGCAACTGGCGCGGCGTGCAACCCATCTGGCTGTTGCTCAGCCTGACCGCTGGATTGTTGGCCTATGACCTGGATCATGCTCGACGGCGGTGGGCTTTGTTCAGCCACTGGCCCAAACGGGCGGAGATGGAGCGACGCTACTTGCAACGGATGTTTCTCGTTGGCATTGTGGGGGTGGGGCTGGGCGCGGCCGCGCTAAACATCACGTTACAATTTACCCTCACCACCGCCATCATCCTGGGTTTTCTGGCTGTGCTGGGACTCAGCCGGGCCGTAGCCTACCTGCGCCGAGAAAGCGACTGACCCTTCATTCGTGAAATTCGTGGCTGATCTTCCTAAATAAGCCAGAAAATTTATCCGCAGATTAACGCAGATTTTCGCCGATTAAAAAATCTGCGTTAATCATCCCAATCTGCGGTTAACCTTCTGGCAAACTGTTGGGTGATGATCCATTTTATCGGCCTCAATAGCCGCACTCATCATCCAGCCCATCGCCTGAGCAAACGAGACAAACTTATACTGCTTGTGCAACCACCCTTCTTCTACCGACCAACCGGGCAATTCTGCCAGCGCGGCCGCGATCTCATCTTCACTCAACACCTGTCGTGCCATCACAACCTCCCTACAACCTGAAACTTGAAACTCGCAACTTGAAACTCCGAACTTCCCCTGCTACCATCTCCCCCATGAGCCACATCTCGTCCAAAAAACAAGCCAAAACAGAAGAGCTATTTGCCATTGCCGCCCGTCTGTTTGCTACCAAAGGATACCATGCTACCCGCATCCAGGATATTGCCGATGAGTTGGGCATGTTGAAGGGGAGTTTATACTATTATTTTGCTTCCAAAGAAGATTTGCTGGTGCAACTGGTGCAGAGTCGGTTGGGTGAGGCCCAGCAGGTGATCAGCCAGATTATCGAGGGGGAAGGGGACGCGGCCGCGAAACTCCACCGTGCCATTCGTGAACATTTGCGCCTCTACCAGCAGTCAGCCCATATTTACGCCCTGTTTTACTACGAAAACCTGGCCCAAATCAACCAGGAGACCGCCCAAACCGTCAACCAACTCACCTACGAATATGAACAGCTATGGGTGCAACTGGTGCAAACGGGCATCCACGAAGGGTCTTTTCGTCCTGATCTAGACGTTGCCATCACC
Organism: Candidatus Trichofilum aggregatum; assembly: GCA_016716885.1. Classification (GTDB taxonomy): domain Bacteria; phylum Chloroflexota; class Anaerolineae; order Promineifilales; family Promineifilaceae; genus Trichofilum; species Trichofilum aggregatum. The sequence goes on from JADJUV010000091.1 coordinate 17,225, forward strand.
GTCAAAGCCATCATGGGCATGTGCAATTCTACGTTGCAATGGTATAACCCAACCGGTCGGCTCGCCATTGACGGCGTGGCCCAAATTTTTAGTCGCTTATTATTACAGGGGCTGAAATAATGGCTCCCCGTTCGTAGTAACGGCTTTAGCCGGTTCTGCCCGCTAAAGCGGTCACTACAAACCTGGGACAAACGCTAGAAAACGCTTCCTATTTTTCGCCATGACCAGCAACTTCCGCCCCACCCCCCAACAACAAGCCGTGATTGACCACAACACCGGCCCGGCCCTGGTCTTTGCCGTTGCCGGGGCGGGCAAAACCACGGCCATGGTGCACCGCATCGAACGGCTGGTGCGCGAAGGGGTATTCCCAGCCGAGCGGATTCTGGCGACCTCGTTTGCGCGGGCCAATGTACGCGATTTGCGTGAGGCGATGAAACAATGGCCCCACTGCGGCCGCGTCCATCTGCGCACTCTCCACGCCCTCGGCTACCAGATTCTGCGGCAGGCCCAAGCCCAGGGCCACGTGCGTGGCCTGCGCCTGGGTGGCGAGGATGACGAAGAAGGCAGTGGCGGTCAGGCCATTCTAGGCAAAACCCTGACCGAAGCCCGGCGGCGCAATGTACCCTTCAAAAAAGAGCTAGACGGATTGGATTGGACCGATTTTCTGGCTTATATCGGTTACTGCAAGGGCAATTTGCAATATGCCCACCTAGAGAGAGCCAATCTGCCCGCGGCCGCGGCCAAACTCGCCACCCAGGCCGAACCCCCCGCCAACCTGAGTTGGTACCTTGATTTGTACCGCCTCTACGAAGAAGTACGCCAGAGCCAGGGAGCTATCACCTTCGATGATATGCTGCTGACCGCCTGGGAATGCCTGCTCCGTTTTCCCCCTTTGCTGGCCGATGTGCGTAACCTGTACCAATGCGTCCTGGTAGACGAGTTCCAGGACATCAACCTGGTGCAATCAGAACTCCTCGATTTACTCACCCCGCAGCGCAATTACATGGCTATCGGCGATGACGACCAGACCATTTATGAATGGCGGGGCGCTGATCCGCGTTTCATTTTAGCCTTCGATCAGCGGTATAAAGCCACCACCTATCTGATCAACGACAACTTCCGTTGCCCAGCCGCGCCACTGGTGCTGGCGAATCAGGTCATCCGGTTCAACCAGAAACGTCACCCCAAACAACTCAGCCTGACCAAGGGGTTTCATGGCGAAACCAGCTTACATCAGGTCAAGGATGTCGCCGAGATGGCCCGAGAAATTGTGCGCCGGGTCGCGGCCGCGCATAAACACGGCCAAACATACAACGAGATGGCCGTTCTCGTTCGCATCAACGCCCAAACCCCCTACATCGAGCAGAAACTAATCACCCACGGCATCCCTTACCGGGTTCAGCAACCGTTCTACGACCGCCCCGAAATCCGCACCCTCATCGAGTACACCCGGCTGGCCTTCATCGAGCAGATGCTCCAGGCAGGTCAGAACCCCCTGAGTAAACCCACGGCGCGGGAGAAATTCAGTTCGGCCTGGGCCAGCGTGTGCAATCGGCCCAAACGATATATTTCGGTCGCCGTGCGCGAGCAGATCGGCAACACCGTCAGTCAGCAGGGTGTCTCCCTGTGCACCATCCTGCACGAAACCGCCGACGACACCGAGGACGATTGGCAGGCCCTACCCTTGCACATTTTGGCCGATGATTTGCACTGGCTGGTCCAAAATCTCGCCCAAGACGCGCATGTTACGCTAAAAAAATTCGATGAGCGGATTGGTTACCAGGGGTTTTTGCGCGACACCAGCGGGTTTGCCCAAACCGGTGAAGGCCGGGCGGCCAATGTACGCGCCTTTGTTGATTACGCGAAGGATAAGGGTAGTTTGCTTACTTTTATGGGCCACGTCAAACAACTGGCCGATGAGCGCATCGGGCAGGAAGCCCACCAAACCAGTGATGCCGTCTCCCTGGCGACTATCCACAAGAGCAAGGGGCTGGAGTGGCCGCTGGTGTTTGTGCCCCAGGTGAATGAGGCGATTTACCCGTTTAATGGCGCGGCCGCGTCCAATGAAGAAGAAGAGCGTCGCCTGCTCTATGTAGCCCTCACCCGCACCAAAAAGGATTTACATCTGTATCAACTGGAAAAAGAGCCAATTTCCCCCTTTTTGCGTCAGGCCCGAACCCAGGAAACGCTAAAGGATGTACAGGCACTCCAGCAAGCCATCGCCCACCCCATCCCCCAATGGCAGGCTACGGAAGCATTGGCTATCCTGAAACATACGCTTGACTTTGGCCTGAGCCGGTATTTTCAAAGCTGGTGGCAGGCCGAGGTAGCCCAGAAACGGGCGGTGGGGCTAGAGGTGGAGCGATTTTACGCGGCCGCGTACCAGCACAACGCTCTGCCCCAATTTGGTCTCACTGAAGAACATCTGGCCTTGTGGCGGGAACTCGGGGGAACTGAGGGGAACTGGGAACTCTGCGACCAACTCCCAGTCTCTCAATCTCTCAGTCTCTCAATCTCCCTCTTATCCCGGGTTGTCAGACATGCTGGCCCAACCCAAACCCCAGGCCCAACCCAAACCGGCCAAAAAGAAAAAGATTGAGCCGGAGAAAGAGCCAGATGTGGTTAAAGTGGGGATGTGGGTGCAATGTGATGCCGGTTGGGGACAAATTGAGGCTGTTCTGGATGTGGTGCGGCGGCCATTGGCCCAGTTTGAGCGGGGGAATCAGTTTGTGGTGCTAAGGGTGGCGTTGCGGCCGCGCTATGACGCCACCCCCATCGAAATTGACATCTCAGCCAAACGGATCACCTTTCCGGCTGGTATGACCGTTTACACTTGCGGGCAATGCGGCCGCTTCACCACCCCCACCCCCGAACTCATCCTCAAACAACACAATCGGACGGCTCATGATGGTGTAGGCGCCAGCTACAAACCCGAACCCACCCATACCCGCAAACTCACCCGTCTCCACTTTCATACCACCCTAACGGGTGATGAAATTTCCACGGGGCGTTGTAACCCGAAGGAGCAAAAGGATTTTCCAGAGGTCGCTTCCCCTTCGAACCACGTTGATGTAATTAAGCACGAAGCCAATGCCAGCACAAAAATAACCCGTGTTAGTTCGTGAAATTCGTGGCTGAACTTCTTGTTTTATGTACAAGACGTTCACTTATTCGGATCAGACACTATCAGAGCTGCGATAACGACGGCGAGCTAGAATCAAGATGACGAAAACGGTCAAAACCCACAAAATACCCAATCCACCATACTGATTCGTTGGCCCATTCAAGGAGCTGAGCTGCACATCTGTCGGTGGGAGCGTGGGGGTAGCCGTAGGCTCCACCGTAGCCGTAGCGGTTGCTGTGGGCAAAGACGTTGAGGTAGCAGTAGCAGTCGGTAACGCCGTCGAAGTGGCGGTCGCGGTAGCCGTGGCGGTGGGTAACGCCGTAGCCGTAGCGGTGGCTGTAGCAGTAGGCGTCGGTGTGGGACCACCCGTATCACAGTAGAGAATCGTCACATCATCTACGTACCAACCCATGCGATTCACAACAGTCGTGGCATGGAGCAAAAAGTCTACCGTCACACTGGCATTACCGGCATAGGCTGAAAGGTCAACGTTCTGAAGAACGTAATTGCTGGTGGCCGTGGAATTGGGTGTACGCCAAACCTGGGTGCCATTCACGCGAGCGATGGCATAATCAAAGGTCTCAAAAACTTCATACCAATGTTGCCAGTTCAGTTCGAGGGGAGCCGAAAGCGTACTCAAATTAAACGTTTGGCTCAAGATGCCATCGGTATTGGCGTTGGGGTAACAACCGTTTAAGTTGGTTCCCCAAACATTTAGCCCGGAGAAGGCCCCTGTTGGTTCTGGCCGGGGAGCCGTGTCACAAATTTCGTACACACCGGGCAGAACCTGACCATGTTCCCAAAAATTGGCTGGCCCAGTGGGTGTCCAGCCCCCATTGTTCGCCTCAAAATCACTAAAATAAAACTGGGCGGGCACACCTGCCGGGCAGGTGAACCCCCCATAATCTGGCGAGGGTAGGGACGCCGCGGCCGCGTCATCTCCCCCATTTGCCTCCGCTTCACCACTCCCCCCCTGGGCCGATACCAGGGAAACAGTGAGCAAAACCATTAACCACAGAAGAACAGCCAGCAATACATTCCTTTGTTTCATCTTAACTCCTCCTGAATAACAGAAAACGTTGGTTACAGGGCCAAACACTGATTGATTTAGCCTGCGGTGGTTAGCAGAAATAGCCAACCAATGGCAGGCAATTCAGTAATGGGTGATTGAAAGGCTGATGACTAGACCTGATGAATGAACTTTCATCAGGTCAAATTGAGGATGTTGTTCGTGCGTGGGTAAAAAATGGCTTGTAACTGGGATAGCGCAGCAACATTATACCCGTGTATTCCTAAGGGCAAAACGTTATTGAGAGGATAAACCGCTTTTCCAAAGTCCGATTTTGATGGCTGTGCCGTATTGCCGGGTATTTCCACCCCTCACCCCCCCAGGGGCGAGGATTTTGGGTCGTGCGTTTGGGGCGTACGCCCGGTTCTTCCCCAAGGGCGGGGATGGGTTCCGCAACATTAAACTGAACTAGTTGGCTTTGGAAAAGCCCTACTGAGGGGATAGGCGACGGTAGACTTTACTCCATTGGCGGGCTAACCAACCTGCCAACGGTTCTGGCTCTGGGTGGGGAAGCAAGGGGAAGGGATCGAGGGCGTGGGAAGAGAGGATTTCGTTCGCGGCCGCGATGCCTGTCACCACCGCTCGCTCCAAATACATGGCGGGAGCCGGGTGGTACACCCAATCCCCACAAGCAAACAACCCCGACCACGGCGTCACCGTCTCCAGATGTCGCCCTGGTTCACCCACACTAAACAGCGTGTGCGTGGCCTCATTCCGCTGGAGTTTGATCTTTAAGTGATGCCCACGCAATTCGGGAAAAGCCCGGTTCAGGTCCCGCAACACGCGGGCCAACAAGAGGGTATCTGGCTGTGCCAAAATCTCCGGTGGGCCGTAAATATGCACCTCAATGGCACTACCCCCCGTCGCCAGTGCCCACTCCCGGAAATTAGCCTGCAACCGATCCAGCCAGAAAAAGTTATCCATGATGAAATCGCCACTAAAAATGCCCCCTCGCTGACCCCTTCGGGCTGGCGATCAAACCAGGCGCGGATGATGGCGGTGGGCACGCCGGTGGGGAAGTGGAGAGAAGGAGAGGGAGAGAGGGGGAGACTAAGAGACTGGGAGATTGAGAGACTGAGAGACTGGGGACTAGAGACTGGAGACTGATGACTGCTCACTGCTAACTGCTCACTACTTGCCGAGTTCCCCAGAGTTCCTACGAGTTCCCACGAGTTCCCTTCCAACAGCTTCCGCGCCGCCGGGGATGACACCGCCAGCACCACCTGGCGCGTCTCCAACGTCTGCCGACTACCATCTTCGTCAATCGTTACCCACCAACCGGCCCCATTCGGCATGGGCATGAGTTTGACCACCTGCGCCCCCGGCCAGATTTCCGTGCCTCGCTGACGGGCTTGCTCGGCCAGGGGTTCGCTGATGGCGGTGCCACCACCAGCGGGCAAATAATCAAAGGCCCAGGCATCACGGCGCATGAGGGTGTAAAAGCGCAAAAAGGTGATGAAACCAGCAGCGGGCACATCTTCGGGATGGGCGGCCAGGGCATTGCGAGCCAACCCGGCAAACAAGGCACGCAAAGTGGGCGACCAGCCTTTGGTGAAGTCGGCCAGGGAGAGGTGAGCAATGGTTTTTTGTTCGGCCAGGGGATCGAGGGCCATGGCCGAGAATAGTCCACCCAGCACCCGAAACATGGAAGCGATGTCGCGCAGGTTGATCATGGCCAGGAACCGCGGCCGCGCCAACAGCGACATATAGTGAAACGGGGCCGGCCACCAACTGGAACGAATGGCCCGGCCAATGTTGGCCTTGCGGATACGTTTGCCCTGCCCGAAAATCCAGGTTTCGTCCTGGGCAGGCACATACGCCGGGGCGATGTTCAGTCGGGCCAGCATGGCCTTCAGATTGACATAGGGGGACCAGATACCGTGGACGCCATGTTCACCCGGGAAAAACCAGGTGCGGCCGCGGTGTTCCAACACCACTTCCGGCTCATCACGTAGCCGCCCCCCAGCCAGACGGGATCCGCTTCAATGAGAAGCGGCCGCAGCCCCCGCTCCGCCAGATGCACCGCACACGTCAACCCCGCCACTCCCCCACCAATAACAATCACCTGTTCCATACCCGCCTCTACTATTGCTTGTCCTTAGCTGCTCTCTATAATGCCACAACCAACTGAGGATTCACAAATAGTTCTTTGGGACTGGTTCACAGGGTGCAACAATGATTGGTCATACAGTCACAATTTCCGATAGTTTATATCGTCAGTTACAACAGCAAGCCAAAGCTAGTCGCCAATCAGTTGATGAACTCGTCCGGGAAACATTAACACGCCAGCTTCCCCCATCTGTCCCTATTGAAGAAGACTTACCCGCTCGCTTGCAAACTGAATTCATGGCCATGTCTGCCCTTTCAGATATTGCCTTATGGGCAGTTGCTCGCAGTACGCTGCCACCCGATCAGCAGGAGATGTTAGCCAAGCTGAATTGGAGTGGGCAACAACGTCATCTCACGGTAAGCGAACAAGAACAACAAGAGCGTCTATTAGCCCTTTACGAAGAAACTGTTTTACGGCGCTCTCATGCGGCTATTTTATTGAAAGCCCGCGGGTACGACATTTCTGATCCTGCTATTTTGCGGCCGCAATGAGCCAAACCGCTATCCCATCCCACCTACGCCAAAAATTACTGACCCAAGCCCAATTTCGTTGTGGCTATTGCCACACGCAAGAAGAAATCAGCGGCATTTCTTTGGAAGTGGATCATATTCAGCCAGAAAGCGCTGGGGGCCTCACCGAAGAAATAAACTTATGGATGGCTTGCTCATCGTGCAATGGCTACAAAGGTAGCCAAAGCAGCGCTATAGACCCCAAAACTGGTCATAACGCACCACTCTTCAATCCCCGAACTCAAACATGGTCTTCCCATTTCCAATGGAACGGAGATGGAACGATCATTATTGGCTTGACTGAAATAGGACGGGCGACGGTTCACGCCCTAAAGCTCAATCATTCTCTGATTGTGAAAGCCCGACGGCGCTGGACTATGGCTGGTTGGCATCCACCAAAATAAAAGGAGCTATGTATGTTACGGTTTGACGACAAGATTGTACTGGTGACAGGGGCCTCACGGGGCATTGGGCAGGAGATTGCCCGGCAGTTTGCCGAACGAGGGGCGCGGGTGGCGGTGCATTATCATACAAACCTCGCGGCCGCGAACCAGACCCTCGCCTCTCTCCCCGGTGGGCCACACCTGACCGTGCAGGCGGACATCGGCAATGCTCAAGATGTGGAGCGGTTGGTCAACACCGTGGTGCAGGAGATGGGCGGGCTGGATATTCTCATCAACAACGCCGCCATCTACGAGGATCACCCGCTGACCGAGGTGTCCTACGAGGATTGGCAGGCCAGTTGGGGGCGGGTGATTGGCGCGAATCTCATTGGGACGGCCAATGTGATGTATTGTGCGGCGAAGGTGATGGTGGAGAGGGGTCGCGGCCGCATCGTCAACGTCTCTTCGCGTGGCGCTTTCCGTGGCGAACCCACCGGGCCAGCTTATGGGGCCAGTAAAGCCGGGTTGAACGCCCTGGGCCAATCCCTGGCGAAATACCTGGCTCCCTACAACGTCTACGTGATGACGATTGCCCCCGGTTTTGTCCTCACCGACATGGCCGCCGACCATCTGGCGGGCGAACACGGCGAGGAAATCCGCCGCCAGAGTCCCCTCAATCGGGTCGCCACCGTGGCCGAAATTGCCTATCCCGTCCTGTTCCTGGCCTCAGAGGGGGCAGAATGGCTCACCGGCTGTATCCTGGACGCTAACGGCGCATCTTATCTGCGGAGTTGAGGGTATAATCTTTATACATGCGGTCAAACTAAACATTGCTGGATGTAGCCATGTATAACACCATTCATCTTCCCAACCGGCTATATACCGATCTGGTGCAACACAGTGAAAAACTGGAGCGCACGCCCGATCAACTCGTCATGGAACTTATCCAACAATTTTTAGACAAAAATGAGGCCACCTGGCGGATACGTTTTCAAGCCTTGCTACAGCGTATTCAGCAACAAACTGAACCTTTTTCTCCCGAAGAAATAGAAGCAGATATTACCCTGGCCGCCCAAGAAGCAAAGGAACTGCGCCGTACCCGTCGTCCTGCTTGATACTAGTGCTATGCAATCTTCTGACACGCTTATCATTCTAACCTTCATTCTGATCCTGTTTACGCTTTCGATCTGGTACAAAATCTGGCTTGGCACAAAGATATTAGAGTATTGGGAAGACAAAAATGGCTATCAAATTATCCATCGTGAATTTCGTATGTTCAGTAAAGGACCATTCCTTTGGCAATCAAGCCGCAATCAAGTCGTGTATTATGTGGTGATTAAAGACAAACGAGGCAAAACCCATTCAGGGTGGGTGCGTTGTGGAAGTTGGGTTGGGGGGCTTCTGAAGAATGAGATAATGGTGATTTGGGACGACACAAGTGAATCTGACGGCAAATTTTAGGGGTCATTATCGCGGCCGCGAAACTTTCTTGAAGTAAACCCAGTGGTATGCTTGTTTTCACAGTAAGGAGTGTCTGCCATGCTTCAAACATATGAAGGGGTCATAGACAAAGACGGCACATTACACCTATTAGAGCCTATTAAGCTGCCTAAACGACGGCGGATCATCATCACTATTCTCGATGAGGAGCCGATAGCGGAACTGACCAATCTGGCTTTACTGAGTGAACCGGCCTTAGCCAGAGATTGGGAGCGACCTGAGGAGGACGAGGCATGGTCACACCTGGCCCAGCTTCCATCGTTATAATCCCCTTTCCTTTTTCCGATTTGTCAGCCACAAAATTACGGCCCGCGGTTGTACTGGCTGATACTTCTCAAGGTGATTGGCTTCTCTGCCAGATCACCAGTAACCCATACAGCGATTCCCAGGCCATTGAAATTACTAAATCCGACTTGAAGAAAGGGGCACTAAATACCGTTAGTTTCGTTCGCCCTATGAAATTGTTCACTGCCAATGAAGCGTTAATGCTGAAACGTGTGGCAATCTTAAAAGATGCAACTTACAAAGCTATTTTGACTGCAATTACAGTCTCTTTGCAGAAAAACATGCCCAAGTGACGAATGCGCTAGAACGCGACCGCAACCCCCTTCTCGGTCAAGCGTAATAAAAGTCATATCAGGAAAACTTTTATGCCGTGGCTGTTCATCATTAACGCGCTCCTCATTTTCATCATAGGGGTCATCACATTAGGCGTGGTGTGCCTGTTTGTGTACGCTTATTGGGTACGAGGACAGACACTCATCAACAGGTGGGTTGACTTTAATAGCTACCAATACCACCTGATTCAACGAGAATGGCGTTGGTTGCGCCGTGGCCCTTTTATTTTTAACCCACCCTGGCACGTCGTTTACCGTGTGGAACTTTTAGACAGGTATGATCAAAAACGTGTGGGCAGGGTGCTCTGTGGAGACGGTCGTTTGGGCGCATTCAATGATGAAATCATTTTCACCTGGCACGGAAGTCTGTCTGAAGCAACGGAAGCCGAAAGCATGAAAAGGAAACGCGGCCGCAAACCATCCCATCCCCTGTAACCCTTCCCACAACGCACTGCGTCAAGGGTAATTGTGCCAAAATGCACAAACACGTTTTCGGGCACTCTGCCTGTTGCCCTTCCCCCTCACAAAGCCCATACTGTAAAGTGATCATCGGGTGGGGATCGATTTCTTAACGATACGTCAATCGCGCTATAACCCGGTGACGGCAATATGATGGTTGGATAATGGCGTGGTGCGTGGAAATTCTAAAACGCAATACGAAACACGCAGCACATCTTTTACTAACCATCAGGGGAGAGTGCAGTATGGATTTTACAAACTTTGGCTCGGCGGTAGATGATTTTCATCGCGCCCGCCGTCAGATAGCCATTGAGAAAATTATGGCCTTTTTTACCGGTTTGTCGTTGGACTTACTCTCTTATGAGGAAGTGCGCCGCCAGTTACGTACCAGTGGGCAGATAGAACGAGGGTTACAAGAAATCCCCCTCGACGCCGTTGTGGGCAGTGTGGGGCGTTATCGCGACTTTACGCGCACCTTCTTACCCCGCAACGAAAGTGATGCCGGGCGTTGGGCACAGGTGAAGGTGGCCCACCTTACCCAGGGTGTACCGCCCATTACGGTGTACCAGATTGGGGAAGTGTACTTTGTGCAAGATGGCAATCATCGCGTCTCGGTGGCCCGTCAGATGGGCAATCGCACGATTGAAGCGTATGTGACGGAGCTGAAAACAGCGGTAACGCTGGAGCCGGATGTTCAGCCAGATGATCTGATTCTAAAGGCGGAATACGCTGATTTTCTGGCCGAAACACGATTGGATGTAGCGCGGCCGCAAGCTAACCTCAGTCTCACTTCTCCAGGCCGCTACCCCCTCATCCTGGAACACATCGCTGTGCATCGCTACTACATGGGGCTGGAGCAACAGCGAGACATCGGCTACGAAGAAGCGGTCAGCCATTGGTATGATGTGGTCTACCTGCCCATCGTGCAGCTCATGCAAGAACACGGCCTGCTAGAGGATTTCCCAGACCGCACCGAAGCCGACTTATATGTGTGGCTGGCCCAACACCGTGCCGAGATTGAGCAACAATGGGATGAGATAGTTCAACCAGACATGGCGGTGGCCCATCTGGCGGCCCAACTCGTGCAAGAGAAACCTTCGGCCCCGCGCTTTGTTCGGGCCTTACTACAGGCCATGAATAAGGTGGAATCGAGTCTGCGGCCGCGACGCCTTGAATAAAGCTCTTTGTGCCCCGTCTCTTATCATTGGTGCTCTGGCAAAAATTTGCTTATCGGGGATAATTACGCACAAATGTTCGTAATTATCCCGGATATGGGCCGCCTGATGGCAAGGAGATGACGATGAGCGATATTAAGACCAAAGTGAATGATGCCAGTGTTTTAGAATTTCTCCACAATGTCCCCGATGAAAAGAAACGGACAGACAGCCTGGCCATCCTGGCTTTGATGGAAGAAGTAACAGGGCTGGAAGCAAAAATGTGGGGCCCCAGCATTGTCGGTTTTGGCAGTTACCATTACAAATATGAAAGCGGCCGCGAAGGCGACATGCCGCTCATTGGTTTCTCACCCCGCAAACAAAGTCTCACGCTCTACCTCGTAATGGGTGGGTTTGACAACTACGACCAACTCATGGCCTCGTTAGGCAAACATTCCACCAGCAAAGCCTGCCTTTACATCAAACGGTTGTCCGATGTAAACATCCCCACCCTGAAAGAATTGATGCGGCAATCGGTTGATTACATGCTCAAGACCAATCCCTAATCTGGCCCCGCCAGAATCAAAGAAGGCTGTCCGCAGACCTGTGGCGTGCCTACGGCCAAACTCACCACAAGTCTGCGGCTAATTTCTTGTTTCAAGAAACCGGCTAAAGCCTCGACTCCGCACCCTTTCTGACTGAAAGCGAGATGTTACCAGAGAATCTGCTCAAACTTAGGTCCCCCCCAGGAATTGGATCATGGACCCAGAAAACCCGGTGGTAAAGTTGTGTGTTGCCGGCATGAAGGCCGAAGGTGACGGTGATTTAACCGGGGCGCGTGACCTGTTCCAGAAAGCATGGGCACAGGCGCAAGATCATTTCGAGCAGTGCATCGCCGCCCATTACCTGGCTCGCCACCAGCCCACCCCCGAAGATACGCTCCAATGGAACGAAACCGCCTTACAGCACGCCGATAAGGTGGGTGATGAGCGCGTGCAAGGGTTTTACCCTTCCCTCTATTTGAACCTGGGACATTGCCATGAGGTGCTGGGACACGAAACGGAAGCGCAACGGTTTTATGGCCTCGCGGCCGCGCACGCCCCCACCTTACCCGATGATCGCTACGGCAAAATAGTGCGGCAAGGGATTAACAACCGGCGTTCGGAAAATCACAAGAATGGTGATTAATGGGTATGATAGAGCTATTAGCTTGTCAGCCATAACTGTTCCAGGCCGACTGGCTGATAGCTGACAAGCCATTCTTAGGAGACACAATGACTGATCCACAAGCATACAACCAACAACTGATCGAGGATTTTCGCACGGCCCGTGATCTAGGGGATGTCCCGTTAAATGGCCGCCCCATCGTTTTGCTCACCACCAGAGGACGAAAGAGTCTGCAACCACGCACCACACCGGTCATGTACGTGAGCGATGGTGACCGTCTCCTTATCATCGCCTCCAATGCCGGTGCTCCCCAGCATCCGGATTGGTACCACAATCTGGTCGCCCATTCAGACGTGGTCGTCGAAGTGGGCCAGGAAACTTATGAAGCCACTGCCGTTATGACCGAAGGGCTGGAACGGCAGAAACTATGGGAAAAAATTGTGGCCCAACACCCTTTTTTCGGGGAATACCAGGCAAAAGTAGAGCGACAAATCCCGGTTTTCGCCCTGGAGCGGCGCGAAGTTATC
>JADJUV010000092.1 GCA_016716885.1 Candidatus Trichofilum aggregatum
GGTTGTAATCATCATCAGGATCACGGGGAATTCCCCGCACGGTCTCAGCCGCGGCCTTGTGGCATCATCTACATCTAACTTCAAGGTCACCAAAGGAATTCGTTGGCGAAACGAATTTCGAGTTTGTGTTTACCTTGTGTCAGGGCTTCTCTGGTGGCCCGAACGAGCAGGACTTTACGCAAGGAAATCAATGGGGCTTTCGGGCGTAATTTGTTCGGGTGTAACCATCTGCCCGTCACCCAGGTCAAAGGTGATGATAAGTGTTGAGGAGATGGGTTGGCCGTCAAGGGTGATGCTCTGGATTTGCAAGACTTTGGCATCACTGAGGCGATTTTTAAGGCGAAGGTAATACCGTCACTAACATTCTTCAAACTATTAACGGTGTACAACTTTTAAGCAATAGACTGGGGATAAGCATGAAGCACTCCAAGGAACAAGGTGGGTATTACCCTGATGGGTATGGTATAAAATAACGCTCCATGGGATGGCTTGAGTATAAATGATGGGTCGGGGAACACAAAATTACGAATTAGTACCTGACGGAGTCAATTTCTTGTGAAAGAAAAGAAGTGAGCCACAGATGACACAGATTTTCGCAGATAAAAATGGATCTGTGCTCATCTGTGACTCCACTGAAAAAAGGTGGTAAAATAGTTGACATAATATCAGCCATCAGGTCACTGAAACATGTTTCGTAAAAACGATTCACACCATCAACCACTCCTACTAAGTCCCGTACGTTTACTAACGGAAAAACAGCAACGCCTGGAAGCCTCATGGGCGGGCGTGTTCTATCGGGAGTTTTTTCCGCCGTTTAAGACGAGACGCCCTTTGCGGTGTTGTATTCCGACAAAACATCACGACCCAACATAGCGGTGAATGTGATGGTCAGTCTGGAGTTTCTCAAGGCCGGGCATGGCTGGAGCGATGAAGAGATGTACGACCAGTTTCAGTACAATCTCCAAGTGCGTTATGCTCTGGGATTACACGATTTCGAGGCCGGGAGCGATATAGAGGATGCCAGCCGGTTGCAGTTGGTGGTGACGGCGATAAAACGAGCGGCTCGACTCCTGGACGAAAGCCAGAAAGCGAGCTATGCGGATGTGTTAGCCACGTTCCAAGAAGGTGAAGCCGAGCAATATGTTTACCGGGTCAAAGGGCGTGAGGCTACCCAGACGGCGTTGCAAACAGGTGGGGAACTCTTAGCCCAATTGTTGGCAGAACTGGGAGATGCCGAGGCAGGAGAAGCCCATATCAGCCATCAAGCGGTGAAGCGTTTGTTTGCGGACAACTTCTGTCTGACGGCCGAAGGGACGGTACGGGTGAAAGGGAACGATGAGATTCGTGCGGGAGCCTTGCAGTCATTGGATGACCTGGAAGCCACGTTTCGGCGCAAAGGGGAGACGCGTACAAAGGGTACGTCGTTAACCTGGCCGAAACCTGCGACCCACGCAATGAACTGCAACTCATTACTCACGTGCAGGTAGCCCCAATAACACTGATGATGCCACGCTTTTATGTGAGGCTTTACCGGAACTGAGCCGACGGACGGACTTGACGGATATGTACAGCGACGGCGGCTTTGGCAGTCCGGAAGCGGATGAGACACTCTTGGACCATGGGGTGACGTTGCACCAGACACACCTGCGGGGTAAAGCCCCCGACCCGACACGCTACAATCTGGCCGATTTCCAGATTGCCTGTGACGAGACGGGGCAGCCCACCTATTTGGGTTGTCCTGGAGGGCAGATTGTGCCGGTGCAACCGGGGCGGACGACCGGTTTGTGGCGTGATTTACCCGGACTCATTGCCAGACATGCCCCGCCTTCCAAAAGCAATGTCGGGTTCGGCAGATGTCCCAGCGGCCTGTTTGTCAGTTGGAATTTACGCGTCAAGAACTGTTGTGGGCCTTACGTAGGCAGAACCATCTGCGCTTGCGCCAGACGCCGGGCGACCCACGGGCGGCTATCGAGACCACCGTTCGCGGCGTCAAACATCCCTTTGGCGGGCGGTTACCCGTGCGCGGCTTGCGTCGTATCACCGACATGCTGTTGGGCGCAGCTGTTATGGCCAACATTCGTTCCATTGTTCGTTTTCACAAACGCAAACAGAAACAAAGGCCACAGCCAGTAGAACAAGGATGGCAGGAAGCGGTAAAAAGGATATTACCAGGGCATTGGATGACGCCTTGGCTTCCTTTTTATCTTTTGCCTTTGTCCAGTTGGGTCAGGCAACCGATTCTCGTTACATGTTTCAGTTGTTAAAGTTCTTGTTTTTCAGCAGAGTCATCGTGAAATCTGTGGATAAATCGTTTCTGCCTTGTCCAGGTTAGGAAGGATGAATTATGAAGAGGAAAAACGCACGTGTGGCCTGGGAAGGGCGGAGTTGGCGGTTTTGGGCGGAGGAGTGGGTGATAGAGGATGGGTCGGTGGTGGAACGCGGCCGCATTCAGCATCCCGGCGCCGTCGTCATCATCCCCTACCAGGACCGCGAGGTACTCATGCTCAACCAGTACCGGTTCACTCTGGAGCAAACCATCCTGGAATGCCCCGCCGGAACCCGCGAGTGGGATGAGGATTGGCTGGCTTGTGCCCAACGGGAATTGCGTGAAGAGACAGGCTACCGGGCGGAGCGGCTGGAACCATTGGGGCAAGCCTGGCCTGCGCCTGGCGTCACCGATGAGGTCATGGCGTTTTATCTGGCCCGCGATTTGACGTATGATCCGTTGCCTGCGGATGCAGACGAGCAGATTGAGGTGCAGGCATATCCCCTGGCGGATTTGGTGCAGATGGCTTTAGATGGCCGGTTGGTGGATGGTAAGAGTGTGATTGGGGTGTTGCGCGCGGCCGCGTTTCTGGGCAACCTCAAGGATGGCAACTATTAATGGAACACCTACTTATGGCTAAAGTCGCTCTAGTGACGGGTGCGGGGCAACCATTGGGGGCGGCTATCGCTCAAGCTCTGGCCCAGGCGGGGGCGACGATTATCGTCAACGACCTGAACCCGGACCGGGCCGAGCGCACCGCACAAACCATCCGCGACCAGGGCGGCCGCGCCGTCGCCATCACCGCCGATGTGGCTAATAAATTTCAATGTGTTCATCTCATTGAAACGGCCCGCAAAGAATGCGGCCGCATAGACATCCTCGTCAACGCCACCCGCGTGCGCCCCACCGCGCCCATCCTCAAAATGGATGAATGGGATTGGGTGCGTACCCTGGAAGTGAACTTGAAGGGGGTGTTCTTTATGAGCCAGCTCTGCGGCCGCGTCTTTAGCAACCAAAATGAACTGGCGGGAATCATCCAGGGTGGCCGCATCATCAACCTGGCCGATGATGGCCTCAACCCCGCCCGCCCCCTGAACCAGAGTGTCTACTACACCAGCCAGGCCGCGTTGGCTGGTTTTAGCCGGGAATGCGGCCGCGAACTGGCCGAACATGGGGTAGAAGTACACTTGTTTATGGCCGATGGGCTGACGGCGACGGACGCGGCCGCGCAGATTGTGGCGCTGTGTTGCCAGGTGTAACCACTATGAAACGAACAATCACCCATTTGACCCTGCTCTTTTTGTTGCTTCTCGTGGCTTGCCGCACAGGGCCAGCCGCCCCGCCGCCCCTGACACCGACAGCCGTGAGCGCGGCCGCGACCACTAGCCCAACAAACCCCTCCCCATCCACGCCCTCCCCCCTCCCCATCTCCTTCACCATCCTCTACACCAACGATGAACACGGTTGGATGGAAGGGCAAGAAATCGGCCAGAGTGCGGCCAACCTGATGGGATTGTGGCAGGAAAACACAACCAGGAGGCCACCGGTCATCTGCTCATCCTGAGCGGTGGCGACATTGGACCGGGCCAGCCATTTCCACCTGGTTTGACGGCCAGAGCATGGTCGAAGTGATGAACGCCATGCAATACACCGCCTCAGCCGTGGGCAACCACGAATTTGACTTCGGCCTCAGAGCCCTGACTCAACGTACCGCTGAAGCCACCTTCCCCTACGTCAGCGCCAACGTGCGCTGGAACGATAGCGGCGAAACACCGCTGGAATTGGGTATCGTGCCCTACGTTATCGTCGAATTTGCAGGAGTTCAGGTCGGCATCACCGGCCTGACCACCACGGCTACCCCTGTCACCACCAACCCCGTCATCGTCTCCCACCTCAATTTCCTCGACTACGAAACCGCCCTGCGCGAAATCGTGCCCCAGATGCAAGCCGCAGGAGCCGATCTGATTCTGGTTCCGTCCCATGTGTGTGTCAATGAGTTGGTAGACCTGATCAACGAAACGGCTGACCTGGGTATTCACCTGTTTGGGGCCGGTCATTGCAACGAACGCATCGCCGATGAGTTCAATGGCGTGGTCATGTTGGGCGCTGGGGCGCACCTGGGCCGTTATGCGTTTGTTACTTTTATGTTAGAGGGTGATGAGGTCACACCGGTGGAGTATGGGGTGCGCGTTAATGAGGCGGCGGATGATGATCCGGCGGTGTTGGCGGTAGTGGAAAAATGGCAGGCCGCGGCCGCGACCGAACTCAACGTTACCATTGGTTATCTCGACCAGGACATCCCCATCCGTGGTGACACCATGCAGGGCCTCATCACCCACGCCTGGCTCTGGAGCTACCCCACCGCCGATGTGGCCATCACCAATCTGGGCGGTATGCGTGATAGCTGGCAGGCTGGCGAACTCACCTTCGCCGACATTCTTGGCGTTATGCCCTTCGATAACGTGCTGATGGAAGTTCACCTCACCGGTAGCGAACTCATCCAGATTCTCAACCGCACCAACGACGCCGTTGCCGGGGTGCGGCGGCAATCCGGTGAATGGATTTTGGATAAAACAGATCAGCCTATTGATCGGGATACCCTCTACTCACTCCTGGTTAATGATTTTATGTACGCGGGCGGTGATGGTTACAGCCAGCTTGCCATCTTTGACCCGGACGCGTATAACACGGCCATAGATTGGCGGCAACCCGTGATTGACTGGATGCTGGCCCAGGTTTCTACAGCGGCAAGCCCGTTGGATGGGGCGATTGATGCTTTAATAAGAGATTAGACTAGAGATGGAGACTGGTACTAAGTCTCTAATCTCTAGTCTCCAGTCTCCAGTCTCCAGTCTCCAGTTTCTAGAGGAAATTTTGCGACGAAATTGGCTCTTCCTACTTTGATTCTGTTGCTGGTGGCTTGCCAGCAGGATAACGACGGCACGGCGACGACCACCAACGCGGCCGCGACCCCAGCCACAACGTCCCCCCACGCGGCCACAGGCCCGCCCACGCGCGCCGCCACGCCCACGCCCACCCCCGAACCCCAACCCGGCGTAGTTATCAGCGACCAGATTATTGACGATAGCGGCCGCATCCTGGTAGAGAGCGTCACCAGCCTGGTTCCCGCTGTCTTAGCCATCTACACCGATGAAGCTGGCGACCCTGCTGACTTTCTCACCTTTGTGTCTGTGGGTATAGGCACGACCACCGAGGTGGCCCTGACCCTCAACCCGCTCCAGGCCACCCCCACCTTGCACCTCCGCCTCTACGCCGATGAAGATGCTGATAATGTCCCCGATGATCTTGACGAGCCGCTGGCCGAAGCGTCTTTCGCGGTTTCCCTGGAAGCCACCCTGCCTTCATTGACCATTGGTGATCAGACGGTGAACGAGGCCGGACAATTGCGCCTGGACGCGGCCGCGGTGCCTGGTCCGGCCTGGGTGGTTATTCACAATGATAACGATGGGGAGTTAGGTGACATCGTGGGTTTTTATCCCGTCAGCCCAGAAACAACTTACCCGTTGACCATGACCATCCGTTGGCACGAGGCCCTACCCCAACTCCAGGCCGTGTTGTACCAGGATGCGGGGGAACGCGGCCGCTTTGAACCCAGTACTGATTTGCCCCTGCTCGTTCAAGGGCAGACCATCAACATCCCTTTCCGCGTGACCCTACTCCCGAATGTCACCGTCCTGGATCAGCCGGTCATCAATAATACAATTGTCATTGAGCGCGTCGTCAGTAATGGCCCCGGTTGGCTGGTAGTGTATGCCGACGATGGCGGCAGTCCCGGTCTCATTATCGGCTTTACCCCTCTGGAAGATGGCCTCAACCTGGCTGTGCCCGTCGCCCTCAACCGCAACGCCCTCACCGACACCCTTTACATCTGGCTCCATGAGGACACGGACGACATCGGCCTGTTTGAGTTTCCCGTGGCCGATGAGGTAGTACGGGTAGATGAGCGTATCCCTGATCCCTTTTTCCTACGTACCAACATCAACAACTACCTCATCGCCCGTGATCAGCCGTTTGATGAGGGGCAGGTGGTCGTGACGAATGTGGTGATACGGGGGCCGGGTTGGGTGGTCATCCACAACGACGCCAACGGGGAGTTGGGCGACATCATTGGCTAGACGTGGGTTCCGGCGGGGTGAGCCGGGAGGTGGTGGTCGAAATTGACCTGGACGGCCTGACTACCACGCTCCATGTGGCCATCTACAGCGATCAGGGCGAGGCTGAGTCCTTTAATATAGCCGATGATTTGCCGTTCAGATTCAGCGGCCGCGTCATCAGCGTCCCCATCTTTTTAACCGATTAACCCAGGTGAAATATGCTTGTCAAAGCGAAAAAATGGGGTGACGATATAGCCATTCGGATTCCGGACAAGCTAGCAAAAGCGATGAACCTCAACGACGGAGATGTTGTTGAGATGACGATGGAAAATAATCAGATCGTTATTCGATCAGCATCCTCAACCCGGCCAACTTATACGCTGGAAGAGCTACTGGCTGACATTACTGATGAGAATCGCCATCCAGAAATAAGATTTTAGCCAGGCAAACTAAATCCGACCAAACTCTTTTTCGCCAGTTGAGCCACCGAGAGGTGAATCAGGGTGGGGCGACCGTGGGGGCAGGTGTGGGGGTTATGGCACGCTTCCAACTGGCGCACCAGCGCTTCCATCTCCTGTAACGAAAGCGTCTGCCCTGCCTTAATCGCCGCCGTCTTACACACCCGCCGGATAATGCGGGCCTCAATTTTATCCTGTAACGGCTTATCCCCCTGCTCCAAATCCGCCACAATCGCCTGCAACGCCTGTGCCGGGTCCACCTGGCGCAACAACGCTGGAGTGGCCCGCACCATGAAGGTGCTGGGGCCAAATGGCTCCACCTGAAACCCTACTTGCGCCAATAGGTCCAGATGATCCGCCAGCAACGTGGCCTGGGCCGGAATGAGATGCACGGCCACCCCAGTAACAAGTCCTTGTGACGGCAAGGCCGCCTGTCCGTTATTCCGTTCCCAGGTCGTCATGAACTGCTCATACAAAATCCGCTCGTGGGCCGCATGTTGGTCAATGAGAAACATGCCGTCCGGCCCTTCGGTGATGATGAACGATGCCCCCAACCTGCCCCACGACGCGCATGATGGGCAGACGGTTGCCACCCAGAACGGAGTGCTGAGTACTGAGTGCTGAGTGATCTAGACTAGAGACTGGCGACTGGTGACTGGTGACTGGTGACTGGTGACTGGGTTCGGTCTCTGCATCAGTCCAGCTGGTGGTCAGTTCGGGGATGGGTGGGGGGCCGCCCCAGTCGAGATGCAGGGGGTTTTGGGCCTGGGATGGGAATGGTTCCAGTTCACCTTGCCAGCCGGGGTAGGCGTCGGCTTGCGGCCGCGACCAACCTTCCACTGCCCGCACCGGACTACCCGCAATCAAGGTCTTGCGTACCGCTCGTTGCACCGCACTAAACGCCGACACCCCCTGCCGGAAACGCACCTCCGTTTTGGTGGGATGCACATTCACATCCACCTGATCAAACGGCAAGGTCACAAACAGCACCGCCAAGGGGTAGCGCCCGGTAGGCAGGAGCGTGTGGTAGGCCTGAATAATGGCATAAGTGAGTTGGGTGTCCCGCACCGGACGGCCATTGACAAATAAGGTGATTTGCCCCCGGTTGGCCCAATGCAAACTGGGCGGGCCTACATAACCAGCTACCTGCACCAGCCGCTCCTCTTCTTCATCAGACTCAACCAGGAGCAGTTCGCGAGCGGTTTCTGGCCCATAGACGGCCAGGAGCGCGTCCAGCAAATTGTCAGTGCCCGTGCTTTGGAAGTTAATGCGACCATCGTGGGCCAGCCGGAACCGCACCCCCGGATACGCCAGGGCATACCGGGTGACATGTTCGTCAATGGATTTCTTTTCCGTCGTCACCGATTTGAGGAATTTGAGGCGGGCGGGGGTGTTGTAAAACAGGTTCTCGACCGCCATGACTGTGCCTGGGGGTGCGCCCACCTGATCGCGGCTCTGTTTCAGGCCACCGTGGAGCACCAGCCGGGTTCCGGCGGTTTCACCGTTGGCTCGTGTCACCAGGGTGAGGCGACTGACCGAGGCAATGGCGGCTAGCGCTTCACCCCGAAAGCCCAGGGTGTGAATGGCATCCAGGTCGCTGGTCTGTTGGATTTTGGATGTGGCGTGGCGTAAAAAGGCGGTTTCTACCTGATCGGCGGGGATACCTTGCCCATTATCGGCTACCTGAATGAGGTCGCGCCCGCCCGCTTTAATGTCTACGTTGATGGTGGTGGCGCCAGCGTCCAGGGCATTTTCGATTAGCTCTTTCACCACCGAAGCGGGGCGCTCTACCACTTCACCGGCGGCAATTTGGGAGGCCAGTTGGTCTGGCAAAACACGGATGGTCATAGGGGTGATTGTACCACAACCGCATCCCTGGTATCCTCCCTCATGGAAACAATTTTGTACCTATACACGTCCTCGAGGGCTGAGCTTGTCGAAGCCCGGTGTCGCCTTCGACAAGCTCAGGCCACACCTGTGTAGATAAATAGCAATTTTGTATGAATGCACCTATCCGTGTAATCACTCACCGTACCACCTTAACCAGCTACTTTATGCCCATCCATTTAGTTTATCGCCAGTCCATTCATGGCGAAATTCTTACGAGGTGTTTATGAAACATTCCCTGTTCTGCCTTTTTTGCCTGTTCCTGGTTGCCTGCACTACCGGTCAGACCACGAATGAAACGCCTGTCCCGACCCAAACAGAAATTATCGCAACCAGGCCAGCCAGAGGGAACGGCCACACCAACCACTGCCCCTATACCGGCAATCGCTACTGTCACAGCGATACCCATCGTTTCCGCTACACCTACCCTTCTACCCACTGACACCCCCATCCCTACGGCTACCATAACGCACCTGCCTCCTCCCACCGGTTTTATTGCCTTTGTCTCATCAGTACGGCCTTACAGCGAGTCTACTTATGACGATGTATTGGCGATTGTTCCTGGCGCAACAGCCTACGATTGGGAAGTAAAACCCATCTTGAACGACTTGCTTTATGCCTTTTTGTTTCCATCTCCCGATGGGCAAAGATTGGCTATCGCCCAATATAGCGATACAAATGGCAATGGTTTTGTTCAACCATGGGATGATTCCTTGATTATTACCTCTATATCCCAGCCAGCAATTCATTTACCCAACTGACCTACAACGAATACTATCCACCATTAGGAGAAATCGAATGGTTCGTGGACAGTCAATCATTCGTCTACCCCGTACTGAATGATGTCTTTCAGATAGATGTGACGTCAACAAACAAACAGTTGCTTTATTCCTTCCCAGAAAGGGTCATCCATCTTGCCTTATCACCCGATGGCGAGATGCTTACTGCTTTTATCAACAAAGTTGAAAATGGGATCAGAATCCCGGATATAGGGCAGGTAGTTGTATATGAACTTCAGACAGGTCAATTTGCTGTTCTATTAGATAAAACTAACGAAGGAGAGATATTGTGGTCACCGGATAACCGGTGGCTGGCTTTTGTCCAGGCTGGCCAGCTAACGCTTATTGATCCGCGGTCCCAGGAACAAACAGCCATATTCTCTTCAGATATGTACTATCAAGTAACAGCCGCCTGGTCACCGGATGGTCAATGGTTAGCCTATATTCGTAATTACGACACTCTCGTCGTTTGGAACAGCCAGACGGGTGAATCTACAGAGCTATACCAGGGAGAATATTTTCGGAGTGATGAAAATGGCCGTTGGGGAGCTTTACGGGAAATAACCTGGCTACCAGATAGTTCTGGGCTTTTGCTTGCTTCGTTTGATCATACCCAGGCCAAATTTATTCATATTGGGCTAGAGGATGGAATAGTCCAAGATTTTCTGGCGATTAATCGCGTGGATTATCACACGCGTGAGGAAAACCTTCAGTACCTTCCCCGGAATTGATCTCGCTTGGATGGTCCCCTGATAGTAACTGGCTTCTGTTTTTTGCCGAACAAAATGATGTGGCTGGTCTTTACGTTGTTTATAAAGATGGCAGTGAGCCTCATTTAATTTATCCAGGTGGCCTTAACCCTAAGGCCACCTGGATGGCGACGGAGTTATGACTCTTGTTTCCGCCGCCAGAGGAGAAAGCCGGTCAGCACCGCGGCCGCAACGCTGAACCCCAGCCCTATCCACTCATAGTGGGGCCGGGTGGGGGGCTGTCACCACGGGGTTGTCTGACGAATAACCTGGAGCGCGGCCGCTTGCTGTTGTAACCGGGCCAATCGCCCCTTATCTTGCCGGAGCGCGGCCGCGAACGACCGTTTTTCGGCCATATCTGCCTCAGTCAGAAACTGACCATGACTACGAAAGGCCGAAAGTCGGCAGCCATGTTTGTGATAAAGGGCATCAATTTCCTTCACCCGCGCCAAATCAATCTCCCGGCCTAAGGTGTAATTTTCAAACCGATCTTCCAGAGCCAGGAGAACTGTCTCCGCCAGACAGGCATACACCACCCCTTGCGGCAGGCCAATATCAATCGTCACCTCTACCTCACCGGGTAAAATAATCTCACCCGACTCAATCACCAACACATCAGGCCGCAAGGCCGACTCTTCCGGCGAAATGTCCGGTGGGCGGGCAATGTCACAGATAACCGCCCCCGGTTTGCACTGGCTGATGCTAATGGCGACATGCCCCACCGCTGAAGTGGCCGTGATAATGAGATCCATTTGTGACAGATACTCGTCTGGCACAGTGCTAATATCCACCTGAGCAAACGGCGATTCGGTCAGAATCGTATCTTGCAGGGCGCGGAGCTTTTTCTTCACGCGGGGCTACCAGCACCAGATGGGGCACAATCGGGGCCAGGGAGCGCGCACAGGCCGAACCAATGGAACCAGTCGCCCCGACCACCATCGCCCGTAGATTGGGCAACTCTTCCGGCTGTGCGCCCATGGCCATCAAGGCGGCACGGGCGGTCTCCAGGGTGGCAGCGACAGTCAGACTGTTGCCGGTGGTGACGGCGATGTGGGATTGTTGGGCTACGGTGACACCCGCATCCCCAATCACCGAGGTGAATGCGCCCAGACCTATGATCTAGCACCCTTTTTTGTGGGCCATCTGCCCGGCACGGATGAGTTGGCGGTAAATGGCTTCAGGGGGGCGGTTCATCAGAGCGTGGGGGGTGCCACCCAAAGCGATGAGATAACCATCGGCTCGTTTGCCGTTGGCCGGGCTGATCACCCCTTTGACTTTGCCCGCAAAAACGGGTGGGTAACGCACGGCTACCCATTCGACGAACCATTCGGGGATGTATTTGACCCACCAGAAGAGCCGGTGATTGGCGATCATACTGGTTTTGAGGGGATGAATGATGAATGCGTACTTCGCGGCCGCGTCCTGGGGATGAGAGGTTGAGTTTTCCATGGTACTTCAAGACGTATTAATACCCTACGAGTCAACTTCTTGTACAGTTAGCAAGAAAGAGGTTACACAGAGATTCACAGAGGATGCACAGAGGTTCACAGAGAATTCTTTAAAACTCTGTGTATCTCCGTGTTTTCTCTGTGCCTCTCTGTGTTCCTTCTTTTTCGTTCTGGCTTGTCCAGGTTAGGATCAGAGGAATTGGTTTGGCTTGCCTACTGCCAATAAGGTTATACTACATCGGTTCAGCCTATTCAGGCATCATCAAATTGTACCCCCGGAAACCTGTTTCTATGCAAGTACAAGACAAAACCACAATTGCGGCCGCGCCCTCCCTTATTTATGCCAGTCTGAATGACCCCACCGTGGTGGTGGCCTGCGCCCCCTGGCTCAAAAGTGTCAATGTTGACCTGGCCGAACGCAGTTATACCGCCATTATTCCTTTTACCATGGGGCAATTCAAAGCCCAGATCGGCGTCAAGCTGTGGTGGGTAGAAGGGCTACCTGACCAACAACTTCAGTTACAAGGGAGTCTGGTCAGCGGCGGCACGGCCGTTCCGGTCAGTACCCATATCACCCTTACCCCCACATCTGCGGGACACACGGAGATTACCTGGCTCATTCAAGCCGCCGTGCCCGACAAAGTGCGCCCTATGGTGCGGCAATTTGTCGGCGATACACCACAGCGGTTCGCGGCCGCGTTCTTCACCTGTCTCCAAGAAAAAGTAACCGCTCAGCCTGAAACTTGAAACTCGAAACCTGAAACCACCCCGCTTGACATTCCCCCCTACTTTGGGTAAATTTTGACCAGCGTTAAGCCTGTTCCCTTAGTCAATTTAACCCATTAACGAGCCTGCCCCAAAACCTGTTGGCTCAACTCACTCATTCAATTCAACCCCAGATGTGCCTTAAAAGCAACGCATTTCCGGCATCACAATTCAACTTAAGGAGAATAACCTCATGAAAGTAGAAGGTTCTCACACCTTTGACGCTCCCCGCGAGATCGTCTGGCCGACCCTACTTGATCCCGACGTATTAGCCAAAATTATGCCCGGTTGCGAGAAGCTGGAACAAACCGGTGAAAACGAGTACGAAGGCATTATCAAGATCAAAGTTGGCCCGGTACAAGGCACATTCAATGGTAAAGTTCACTTAGCCAACATTGATGCCCCTAACAGCTACGATATGCTCGTTACCGGAAAAGGGCCAGCCGGTTTTGTCAATGGCAGCGGCAAACTGTGGCTGGAAGGTCAAAATGGTCAAACCATCCTCCATTACACCGGTGACGCCGATGTCGGCGGCAAGATTGCCAGTGTGGGCCAACGGCTCATGGATACCTCAGCGCGAGCCGTCATTCGCCAAAGCCTGGAAGGGTTGGGCCACCAAATTGCCGCCCGCCAGCACGCCGAAGATGTGCATGCCCCCGTTCCGAAATTGCTGCCCCCACCCAGGCCGAATTTGCCGTAGGGGTAGCCCAAGAAATGCTACGTGACTTCACCTCTCAGGAAGGCGGCCGCACCTTGCTTTATGCCATCTTGGGCGGTGTAGGGGTTTTGTTATTTTTACGCGGATTGGTGGAATGGTGGACCAGTCGCCTGGCCCGCAAAATTGCCCGAAAAGTCGCGCTGGAACTGAAGAAACAGAAATAAGCGTATCTATACAGCCCTCACCCTAACCCTCTCCCCAGGGAGAGGGAACCAACTCCCCTCTCCCGCAGCGGAGAGGGGCTGGGGGTGAGGGTATATAATCACAAATAAGAAGGAGGTAAGCCGCATAAGAGCATCAACAATAATCGCCTGATTGCCTGATTTGTGGTTAGGGTGCCGGGGAATCACCACTAGCCATATGTTCGTATTTAGCTATTTCCCGGCAGCACGAGGAGGTAACAACGTATGACCCAAATCAGTATGACCGTTAATGGGAAAACCTATACCAGAGATGTAGAGCCACGCACCCTGCTGGTCCATTTTTTGCGCGACGATCTCACCTTGACTGGCACCAACATCGGTTGCGACACCAGCCAATGTGGCGCCTGCACGATACACCTTGATGGCCTGGCCGTTAAATCCTGTACGACGCTGGCTGTGCAAGCCGATGGTGCGACGATTACGACCATCGAAGGCCTGGCCTCAAACGGGCATCTCCATCCCATGCAACAGGCCTTCTGGGACAAGCACGGCCTGCAATGTGGTTACTGCACACCCGGTATGATCATGGCCGCGACCAAATTGGTCGAAGGTCGCCCTGACATCAGCGATGAGGAAATCCGGCATGGGCTGGAAGGCAACATCTGCCGTTGTACGGGGTATGAGAATATTGTGCGGGCAGTGAAAGCGGCCGCAGTCACGATGGCCGGAGGTGAGTCATGACCAAATATGTCGGCAAAAGTATGAAACGGGTGGAAGACCCCCGTTTTATTCAGGGTAAGGGCAAATATATTGCTAATATGAGCCTGCCGAATATGGCACACCTGGGAATTAAGCGTAGCCCTTATGGTCATGCCCGAATTGTGAGTATCAACACCGCAGCCGCGCAAGCCCTCCCAGGTGTTATCGCCGTTTACACCGGCCAAGATCTGTTAAACGGGGGTGTCGGGGCCTTGCCCTGCGGCTGGAACGTACCCGATATCAAAGTCCCCACCCGCTACCCCCTCACCATAGACAAAGTACGCCATGTCGGTGATGGGGTCGTCGCCGTCGTCGCCGAAACGGCCTACATTGCTCAAGATGCCCTTGATCTGATTGAAGTCGAGTATGAACCCCTGCCCGCCGTCATTGATGCCAAAAAAACTACCGAAGCCGGCGCCCCCCTGGTTCATGATAATCTGCCCAACAATATCAGCTACACCTGGGCCTTAGGCAACAAAGAAGAGACCCTGCAAGCCCTGGCCGAAGCGGATCATGTGGTGGAATTAGAACTCATCAACCAGCGGCTCATCCCCAACGCCATGGAACCCCGCGCCTGTCTGGCCCAGTGGAGCGCCCCCATGGAAGAGATGACCGTCTGGACAACCAGCCAGAACCCCCATCCCATCCGTCTGCTCCTGAGTGCGTTCACCCTGGGCATCCCGGAAAACAAGTTGCGCGTCATCTCTCCCGATGTCGGTGGTGGTTTTGGCAGCAAAATTTTCCATTACCCCGAAGAAATCATTACCCCCTGGGTCTCCCGCGCCATTAACCGGCCCGTTAAATGGGTTAGCACCCGCTCCGAAGCCATGATGACCGATTCGCAGGGGCGTGATCATGTGACCCACTGCAAAATGGCTCTGAAGAATGATGGCACGATGACCGGCATCTACGTCTCCACCTGGTCTAATCAAGGAGCCTATATCTCCACCTTTGCCCCTTTGATACCGACTGCTCTCTACATCACCCTGCTCTCCGGGTTGTACAAACTCAAGGGCGTTTATGGCGAAATGTGGGGCACCATAACCAACACAGTTCCGGTAGATGCTTATCGTGGGGCTGGTCGCCCGGAAGCCAGCTACTTGATGGAACGGTTGGTAGACCTGGCCGCCCGTGATTTGAACATGGACCCCCTGGAAATCCGGCGCAAAAATTTCATTCCGGCCGACGAATTCCCTTACCAAACGCCCGTGGCCTTCCTTTATGACAGCGGCGATTACCACAAGCTGTTTAACAAGGCTGTGGAGATGGCCGATTATGATAACATGCGACGAATGCAAGCGGCCGCGCGCGCTGAAGGTCGTGTCGTTGGTGTAGGCATCGTGGGTTGCATCGAGGCCAGTGGCCCCGCTCCTTCAGCCGTGGCTGGTTCTCTCGGCTCCGCCGTCGGTTTCTGGGAAAGTGGCAAAGTGCGCGTCCATCCCACCGGCAAAGTGTCCGTTTTCACCGGCTCACACACTCATGGCCAGGGGCACGAGACTACCTTTGCCCAGGTTGTCGCTGATGAATTGGGCATACCGATAGAAGATGTAGACATCATCCATGGCGACACCGCCAGTGTACCCTTTGGTATGGGAACATATGGTAGTCGCAGTGCCTCTGTTGGTGGCAGTGCCCTCGTCCGTAGCGCCGAAAAAATCCGGGCCAAAGTGATGAAAATCGCCGCCCACCAGATGGAAGCGGCCGAAGAAGATTTGGTATATGACCGGGAAAATGGCAATGTACATGTCAAAGGTTCGCCCGATAAAGCCAAAGCCTTTGCCGAACTGGCTTTTGCCGCCTACACTGGCCATAACTTACCCGCCGATCTGGAACCTGGCCTGGAAGAGACATCCTTCTACGATCCGGCCAACTTCACCTTCCCCAACAGTTGCCACATTGCCCAGATCGAAGTTGACAAGGACACCGGGGCCGTGACTGTGCAACGGTATATCGCCGTAGATGATGTGGGTAAAGTCATCAACCCCCTCATTGTTGAAGGGCAAATTGTGGGTGGTATTGCCCAAGGTGTAGGACAGGCGTTGTGGGAAAGTGGCGTTTATGACGAGAGTGGTCAGTTGCTTACCGGAACATTCATGGATTACGCCATGCCTCGGGCAGATGGCTTCCCCAAGTTAGAAGTAGGGCGCACCGAAACACCTTCACCCCACAATCCGCTGGGTGTGAAAGGGGCTGGGGAGATGGGAACCATCGCGGCCACAGCGGTAATCGCTAATGCGGTGATGGATGCTTTGGCACCCTTTGGTGTGCGCCACCTGGAAATGCCTCTGACACCTGAAAAACTTTACAACGCGATGAACGGCAAATAAACGGAGGAGGTCACGTATGTATCCACCAAAATTTGATTATTATCGGGCGGGATCGGTGGCAGAAGCCCTCTCGCTCAAACAACAACATGGGGGCAAGTTTATGGCCGGTGGGCACAGCTTGATCCCGGTCATGAACCTGCGCCTGGCGGATCCCGGTGTGGTGATTGACATTGGCCGTTTGCCCGGTCTGAAGGGAATTAGCCGCAGCAATGGCACAGTCCGTATTGGTGCCCTGACAACACATGCTATGGTGGCGGCCTCTACGGATGTACCGGCCGCGCTCTCGGAAGCGGCCAGTTGGATTGGTGATCCACAGGTGCGCAACCGGGGCACAGTGGGTGGTAATGTTTCTCACGCGGACCCAGCTTCTGACTTACCCACCGTCTTTATGGCCCTCGGCGCGACGTTCCATGTGCAAGGAGCCAATGGAACCCGCACAGTTGCCGCGAAAGATTTTTTCACGGGTCTGTTTGAGACGGCTCTCGGTGAGGATGAGCTTCTGCTGGCAGTGGAAGTACCCGTGAACCCGGGTGGTTCAGCCTATAAGAAGCTTTCTAATCCGGCGTCGCGGTATGCGATGGTGGGCGCGGCCGCGGTGGTGGGCGGTGGTTCGTTCAGTGTAGCCGTGGGTGGGTTAACCCCTCATGCCATGAAATGTGCCTCGGTGGAAGCGGCTCTGGCGGGTGGTTATAGCGCCGCTGACGCGGCCGCGGCCGTTCTCAACGACATCGGCGACGACATCCTCGGTGATATTCATGCCAGCTCCGATTATCGCCGCCAGATGGCCATCGTCTATGTAAAACGTGCCATTTTAGAAGCCCAATCCCGCGCCAGTTAACCCATGGCATAAGCTGACCCCAGAATCTCTACCAGTCAACCCCAATTATTCACCAAAAAGACCCTACGCGTTCACCAAACGCTTAGGGTCTTTTTTATGTCTTTAAATTGACAATTCATTAAAAATGTAGACAATAGCAAATTACCCCAGGACTTCAGTCCCAGCTCAATGAAGTCCAACAGCTTACCCATTTATTTTTGTTTAAGGAGAAGAAGATGAAACAGATGAACAGACGCAAGATCCAATTGATGTTTCTTAGCCTGTTGCTGGCGATTGTTCTCGTGGCTTGTGGCGGCACTGCTACCGAGAATAATGCCGTAAACAACACGGTCAACAACGGTGGTGAAGAAGCTACCAACAATGGTGGTGAAGAAGCTACCAACAATGGCGGCGAAGAAGCTACCAACAATGGTGGCGAAGAAGTTGTCGTTGAAGAACCCACCGAAGAAGTCATGGCCGCTTTTGAACCCATGTCCGTGGCAGCCGAAAACTGTGACTACGGTGGCAAGATTTCGTCCATTGAAGCCGTAGACGAACTCACCGTCAAATTTACCCTCTGTAAAGCCGACCCCGCCTTCCTGGCTAAAATCGCCTTCATTCCTTTCGGTATTCAACCGGCGGAATGGATTGCCGAAACAGGTGGTGGTGGTGAACTGTTGGAGCACCCCATCGGCACTGGTCCCTACATGCTGCAAGAATGGGTACGTGGCAGTCAAATCACCTTCGTGCGTAATGACAATTATTGGGGCGATCCGGCCATTGCCGAAACCGTTGTACTGCGTTGGAACGCTGATGGTACGGCTCGGTTGGTTGAACTCCAGGCTGGCACCGCCGACATGATCACCAACGTTAGCCCTGGCGACTATGAGCTGGTCTCCGGTGATGCTAATCTGCAACTGATCGAAGTAGCCAACCCCAATGTTATGTACCTGGCGATGACCAACACCTTCGCGCCGTTTGACAACGTGGATGTACGTCGCGCCATTGCTATGGGTATTGATCGTCAACGGATTGTGGACAATTTCTACCCCGGCGGTTCCGAAGTACCTTCCCATTTCACTCCCTGTAGCATTCCCAACGGTTGTGAGGGCGAGGCCTGGTATGATTTTGACGCCGCGGCCGCGCGTGAAATGTTAGCCGCCGCCGGTTTCCCCGATGGCTTTGAAACCAAAATCTACTACCGTGACGTGTTCCGTGGTTACCTGCCCGAACCGGGCGCCGTAGCGGTGGAATTCCAGACCCAACTCCAGGAAAACCTGGGCATTACCGCCGAAATCGTAGTGATGGAATCCGGTGAGTTCATTGCTGAATCTTCTGCCGGTAATCTGGATGGTTTCTACATGCTGGGCTGGGGTGCTGACTATCCCCATGTTACCAACTTCCTGGATTACCATTTCAGTTCGCAGAATCCCCAATTCGGTACTGCCCACCCGGAAATCTACGAAGCCCTGTTAGAAGGTTCCACGATTGCGGACCTGGCCGCGGCCGCGCCGCTCTACGCGCAAGCCAACAACGCCATCCGTGACCTGGTTCCCATGGTCCCGATTGCTCATGGTGCTTCCGCCCATGCCGCTTTGGCTTCCCTCGAAGGTGCTTACGTACCGCCCTTTGGGTCCACCCAGTTTGCCCTGCTCAATCCTGGTGACAGCGACCTGGTCTTCGTCCAGAACGCCGAACCCATCAGCCTCTACTGCTCCGACGAGACCGACGGCGAATCTCTGCGTCCTTGCGAACAGGTCGTTGAGCCGCTGTTTAAATACGCTACCGACTCCGGTGACACCGTCCCCGCCCTGGCAACCGTCTGTGAAAGCAATGCGGACTCCACGGAATGGACATGCACCCTGCGCGAAGGCGTTACCTTCCACGATGGTTCCGCGTTCGACGCCAATGACGTAATCGCCTCATGGGCGGCCGGTATTGACGCCGCCAACCCGTACCATGTTGGTAACACTGGTGCGTTTGAGTACTACACCTACCTGTGGGACTCACTGATCAACCCGCCCCCTGCGGAATAATCGTATCCGTTAGGGTTTAGAAGGCCCTTCGGGTTCTGGTTACATGACCCGGACCCGAAGGGTTTTTGTTAAATTATGCCGATGACAGTCACCTCAACTGTGCTGGTCGTCTGAGCGAAAAATCATGCTCCAGTTCACCCTTCGCCGTTTCTTATTGGCCTTGCCCGTCCTCTTTGCGGTTGTCTTCATTACCTTCGTGTTAGCGCGGGTAATCCCTGGTGATCCTTGCCGGGCGATTTTAGGTGAGAAAGCGACCCAGGCTGTCTGCGAACAATTCATCAGGGATTTTGGTCTGGATGAACCGATTCCAGTGCAATTCGCGCTCTATCTGGGACAAATTTTACGCGGCGACCTGGGAGATTCTATTCGTTTTGGCCGACCCATCACCCTCATGCTGGCCGAACGGTTGCCCTTGACCACCGAATTGGGCATTTCGGCCATGATCTTGGCCATCTTAATGGGCATTCCGGCGGGTATTCTTTCCGCCTTACGGCGAAACTCGGCTATAGATGTAACGACGATGATTGGGGCGAATGTGGGTGTTTCTATGCCCATTTTTTTCCTGGGTTTATTATTGATTTATTTCTTTGCGGTGATCTTAAGAGACACACCATTTGCTTTGCCGCCATCAGGGCGGCTCAGCCCGGGTGTTTCGCCCACCCCATTTTATGATGTATGGGAATGGGGCATTACCAAAGAGTCACCTAATTTTACTTTTTATAAATATATCGCCAGCCATTACATGTTTAATGCGCTTATTACCGGCAATTTTGCCACGTTATGGGATGCCATTAAACACATGATGTTACCCGCCCTGGCCCTTAGTACCATTCCTCTTTCCATTATTGCTCGTATGACCCGCTCCAGTATGTTAGAGGTATTAGACAAAGAATATGTGCGTACAGCTTATGCCAAAGGGTTGGAAAATCGCACTGTCATCATGCGTCATGCTTTCCGCAGTGCCCTGTTGCCCGTGGTGACCATTACCGGCTTACAGTTAGGCGGTGTACTGGGTGGGGCTGTTCTGACAGAGACGATTTTTGGTCTTTCAGGGGTGGGTTTAAGTCTGTATGAAGCCATCACCTCACGAGATTTCCCGGTTATTCAGGGTTTTACGCTGATCATTACCGTGATTTATGTTTTTTTTAATCTGGTAGTTGATTTATCTTATGCCTACCTGGACCCACGGGTGCGCTTAAATTAGCGTGTTAGAAACCTGTTATGTTGTCGCGATTGCTGTAATCAACCAACAACATTGAATGCAATTTATGGAAGCACAATCTGACTCCCCTTACCGCCCGGCTCCCAAACAAATAGAAGAAACGCCTATTGAAGTTCCCTGGCGAACGACGTTGCGCCGGCTTTTCCGCCAGCGCTCAGCGGTTGTGGGAATGATCATTTTGGGGATTATTATTTTGCTGGCTATTTTAGCCCCGGTGCTGACCGAGTATGAACCGACAACCAGTTTGATTGGGGCTGAAGGGCATGAAGGGATAGCACGGCGAGCTAAACCTTGTATTCATTTATTGGGTTGCCCCGAAGATCAACCGCAACATTTGATGGGACTGGATGGCAATTCGCGTGATGTGTTTAGCCGGATTTTGTACGGGGCACGCACATCATTGATGGTAGGCATTTTGGTGGTTGGTTTATCGGTAACGATAGGGACCGTTTTAGGCGCACTGGCTGGTTATTTGGGTGGTTGGGTGGACAATCTAATCATGCGTCTGATGGATATGCTGTTAGCCTTTCCCTCCCTTTTGTTGGCGATTGCTATTACCTTTGTGCTGGGATCAGGGCTATTTAATGCCATGCTGGCAATTTCGTTGGTCAGTATTCCCAGCTATGCACGGGTGGTGCGGGCTTCAGTGTTGGCTACTCGGAGCCTGGATTATGTGGAAGCGGCTCATTCGTTAGGGGCGTCCCATTGGCGTATTTTGTTCTACCAGATTTTGCCCAATGCCATCACCCCGCTGATTGTGCAGGCAACCTTAGGTGTTGGGGTCGCCATTATTGACGCGGCCGCGCTCTCTTTCCTCGGTTTGGGGGCGCAAGAACCCACCCCAGAATGGGGCACCATGCTGGGCCGCGAACGCAACCAGATTTTCAGCGCTCCTCACCTCGTGCTTTTCCCCGGCTTTGCCATTGCGATCACCGTCCTGGCCTTTAACTTGCTGGGCGATGGGCTGCGTGATGTGTTAGACCCCCGCTTAAACCGGTCGGATCGGTCGAAATAGACTGTGACCGTTAAGGCTTGACCAGTTGGCAATGAGCCGGATTCAAAGGAATCCGGCTTTTTATTGGGTCACCGGTTTGCACGGGGCCGTCGGAAAGTCTTGACGGCTAGCCTCGACTCCGGATTTTTCTGAATCCGGCTTTTTTATTGCCTGGAAAATGGCTTGCTCCTACTCCAAGATAGGGGTAAAACAGGGCACAGTTACAGATGAGTGAGGCGCATAATGGATGATTCGTTGCAGAACAAGGTGGTACTGGTGACGGGTGGGGCATCAGGGATTGGCCGGGTGACGGCGTTGGCCCTGGCCCAGGCGGGAGCCAAAGTGGCCCTGGCGGATGTGGATGCGGCTGGGGGTGAAGCCACGGCCAAACTTATTCAAGAGCATGGCAGTGAGGCCCTGTTTGTGCGGACAGATGTGGGGGACGCGGCCGCGGTGCAATCTCTCATGCAAACCATCATCACCACCTATGGTCGGCTTGATTGCGCCTTCAACAATGCAGGTATAGAGGGGCTACCCACCCGCACTGCCGACGCCAGCGAGGATGATTTTGACCGCATTATGCGTGTCAATGTGAAAGGGGTCTGGTTGTGTATGAAAGCGGAAATTCAGCAAATGGTGGCGCAGGGGGGCGGCGTCATCGTTAACACCGCCTCGGTCGCCGGGTTAGTGGGCGCACACAGCCTGCCTATTTACTCGGCCAGTAAACATGCGGTGGTAGGGCTGACCAAATCGGCGGCGGTGGAGTATGCGCGGAAGGGGGTGCGGGTAAATGCCGTGTGCCCCACGGTTATTCGCACCCCGATGGTGGAGCGTGGTCTGGCGGCATTACCCGAGTTTATGGACGTTGTGAAGCAGTCCATCCCCATGCGCCGCATTGGTGAGCCGGAAGAGGTCGCGGCCGCGGTGCTCTGGCTCTTCTCCGACGCCTCCCGCTTTGTCACCGGAACCACACTCACCATAGATGGTGGCTTCACCGCTCAGTGAGTTTCAAGTTTCAGGTCTCTTAATCTCTCAGTCTCTCAATCTCCTCTTCTTAAGGATTACCCGTGAATTTTCAATCCATTGACGAACTCCAACAAAAGCTACGTGATAGCGACTACATCGCCGACCGGGGATTGGCGACAGCCATTTTCCTGGCCTTGAAGCTACAGCGGCCGCTGTTTTTGGAAGGTGAAGCGGGCGTCGGCAAAACAGAAATTGCCAAAGTCATCACCAAAATTTTGGATACGGACCTCATCCGTCTGCAATGTTATGAGGGGTTGGATGTGAACCACGCCGTCTATGAGTGGAACTATACCCGGCAGTTGCTTCACATTCGTTTGCTAGAGGCGCGTGGGGAGCGGGCCAGTGAAGCCGAACTGTTTGGCCCAGAATATTTGTTGAAGCGGCCACTGCTCCAGGCCATCGAACAGACCCGCACCAAACCGCCTGTCCTACTCATTGACGAAGTGGATCGCAGTGATGAGGAGTTTGAAGCCTTCTTGCTCGAAATTCTGTCCGATTTTCAAGTCACCGTGCCCGAAATCGGGACGATTAAAGCCACCCAACCCCCCGTTGTTATCCTGACATCCAACCGCACCCGTGAAGTGCATGATGCTCTCAAACGACGCTGTCTGTACCATTGGATTGATTACCCCAGCTTTGAGAAGGAATTTGACATCGTGCAGGCCAAAGTGCCGGAAGCCAGTGAACAACTGGCGCGACAAGTGACTCTGTTCATCCAGGAATTGCGTGAGGCCGACCTGTACAAACTCCCTGGTGTGGCCGAAACATTGGATTGGACAGCCGCGCTGGTGGCGCTGGATCAGGTGGCCCTCGATCTGGGCATTGTGCAAGATACGTTAGGGGTGATCCTGAAATATCAGGATGATATTGAGAAGGTCAGCGGGGAGATGGCGAAACAGATGTTGACCAGAGTAAAGACGAAAGTCTGAGGAATTAAACGGGTTCACCGGGGGGGGGGCGCGGGGGGGGGGGGCCGCGCGGGGGGGGGGGGGGGCCGCGGTTTGGTAAAGCAATCCGAACGCCTCGCGGGGGTTCCTGCCCAGGCTATCCTTAAGCCTATGAACCCATTGCACTACGCATTTGACAAATTATTCCCGGTGATCCGCTTCAACTATGAAAAGATACGCGGACATCGCTGGTTTGATGAAATTGCCCCCCAGTTGTGGCTGGGTGGGGCACCAGCCTATGCCCGTGACTATGAGTTTATCCGCCAAAATCGGATTGACGCCGTGGTGAATATCCGGGCTGAGCGAGAAGATGATACGGCTTTGTATGCCCGTGAAGGCATTAACTATGTGCAATACAAGGTGCTGGACGTAACGGTTCCGGGCCATGCCGTATTAGATGAAGGGGTGGCCTGGATTGCTAAACAGGTGGATGAAGGACGGACGGTATTGGTGCATTGTGCCAAGGGCCGCGGCCGCAGTGCCACCCTTCTCGCCGCCTATCTCATGAAACACCGGGGCCTCTCCTTCGATGAAGCCAACACCCTCATGAAAAGCAAACGCCCCCTTACTAAGTTGGAATCCCGCCACCGCCGCCACTTGGAAGCGTGGATGAGTAAGAACGGCAAGTGAGCCATGGGTAAACCAGGTTTCATCAAGACATGACAGGTTTCCGAAAACCTGTCGTGTCGAAACCAGGAAGTTACACTTTTACGCACCCTTAGCGGAAAACCGGCTAAAGCCGTTACGACAAACCCCAGAAGCGCTTCCGAATTAGCGCCATTTTCCCACGTAACACGCACCACGTAACACGCATGAGCAATATCACGCCCAGTCGCCAGCAATACCTGAACATCAAAGCACAATACGCCGATGCGATTGTCTTTTTTCGGTTGGGCGACTTTTATGAGACGTTTGATGGCGATGCGGAAACAGCGGCCCGCGAACTGGACCTGGTGCTAACCCGCCGCCAGCAAAACCCCATGGCTGGTGTGCCTTATCACGCGGCCGAGAATTACATCGCCCGGCTCATTGCCAAAGGGTACAAGGTGGCCCTGTGTGAGCAGATGAGCGACAAACCGGTGAACGGCCTGATGCCCCGCGAAGTGGTGCGGGTGTTTACCGCAGGCACGGTCATCGAGCCGGGCATGTTGGAAGCGGGGCGCAATAATTACCTCGCGGCCGCGCTCCTGGACGGTGATCACATCGGTTTTGCCTATGCTGACATCACCACGGGTGAATTTGCTACCACCGTGCTGACTAGCCGCCGGGCGCTACACGAAGAGCTGGCCCGCATCGCCCCCGCCGAACTGCTCATCGCCGATGCCGAACAGACCCTGGCCGAACTAGGCATCCCGCTCTCCCGCCTGCCCAACTGGCGCTTTGAAGAAAGCACCGCCCGCCAATGCCTGCTCAACCATTTTGGCGTGAGTAGCCTGGATGCGTTTGGTTGTGAAGGCAAACCGCTGGCGGTGCGCGTGGCTGGAGCGACCCTCTATTACCTGCAAGAAACGCAAAAAGGCAATGTTGGCTCCATGCAGCGGCTGTCTACTTATGCTACTGATGGCTTTATGGCCCTGGATGGGGCCACCCGGCGCAACCTGGAGCTAACCGAATCGCTCACCGGCAAAAAGGCTGATTCGCTCCTGGGCATTTTGGACAAAACGGTTACGCCCATGGGGGCCAGGTTGCTACGCGGCCGCATCACCCTACCCCTGCTCAACCTCGACAGCCTCAACAACCGGCTCGATCAGGTGCAAATTTTTCACGACAACAGCCTGCTCCGTGCCGAACTGCGTAAGGCGTTGAAGGGGCTACCCGACCTGGAACGACTCACCAACCGCACCCTCAACGGCTCCGCCACCCCGCGTGATTTGCAAAATATCGGCTGGGTGCTGGCGGCTATACCCGGCGTGAAGGCGTTGCTGAGTGAGCAACTACCTACAACCAGTCTCCAGTCCCCAGTCTCCAGTCTCTCAGTCTCTCAATCTCCCAGTCTCCCTCTCTCCCCGCTCATCACCCGCCTGGACGACTGCCCCGATGTGCGCGAGTTGCTAGAACAAGCCTTGAACGACGATGCCCCCTCCAATTTGAACAAACCTGGTGTCATCAAAAAAGGGTTTTCGGTGGAGTTAGATGGGGTGATGAACGCCTCGGCTCATGCGCGGGAGTATATCGCCAACCTGGAACCGCAAGAGCGAGAGCGCACCGGCATTACGGCGTTGAAGGTGGGGTTTAATCAGGTCTTTGGGTATTACATCGAAGTGTCACGGGCCAACAGCCATCGCGTGCCCGATGATTACATCCGCAAACAGACGCTGACCAACGCTGAACGGTATATCACCCCGGAACTGAAGGAGTACGAGACACTGGTGCTGAACGCCGAGGAGCGTATTTTGGAGATTGAGCGGCGGCTGTTTACGCAGGTGGCCCAGCAGGTGGCCGCGGCCGCGAAGCGACTCCTGCCCACCGCTCAAGCCCTGGGTGAATTGGATGTCGCGGCCGCGCTGGCTGAAGCCGCCGCCACCCAAGGTTACACCCGACCCAACCTCTACCCCGACAACCGTCTCACCATCCACCAGGGGCGTCACCCCGTTGTGGAGCGGGCGCTGAAACTAGAGCGATTCGTGCCCAACGACATCTGCTTCGATGATCGAGGGCGCATTCACATCATCACCGGCCCAAATATGGCGGGCAAAAGCACCATCTTGCGCCAGACGGCCCTCATCGTGCTTATGGCCCAAATCGGTAGCTTTGTGCCCGCCCAATCGGCCGACATTGGCCTGGTGGATCGCATCTTCACCCGCATTGGGGCGCATGATGAACTGCACGCCGGTCGTTCCACCTTCATGGTGGAAATGGTCGAAACGGCCGAAATTTTGCACCACGCCACCCATCGTTCTCTGCTCATTTTGGATGAAATAGGGCGCGGAACCAGCACCTACGATGGTTTAGCCATCGCCTGGGCCATCGTCGAATATTTGCATAATCATCCCCGCCTCAAACCGCGTACCCTCTTTGCTACCCACTACCATGAGCTTACCGAACTGGCCGAACTATTACCCCAGGTAGAAAATTACAATATCGTCGTGGCCGAAGAAGGGGAGAAAATCGTTTTTCTACATCAATTGGCCAAAGGGGGAGCGGATCGTAGCTACGGCATCCATGTGGCCCAGTTGGCCGGTTTGCCGCGTGACGTGACCAATCGCGCTCATGAGTTACTAAAAGAGCTAGAACGGCACGCCCCAACCGCCTCGGTGCAACCCAGTCACCTCAAAGGCGTACAGCAGATTGCCCTTTTCCCTGAGAGCAGTCCCATTTTGCAAGAGCTAGACAAACTTGACATAACCACGATGACACCGCTAGAAGCCATCAACAAGTTGTATGAATGGAAGAGGCGGTTTACATAAAGACAGAACTCGTAGGAACGCTGGGAACTCAGAGGAACTCTCAACAGTGGGAGAGAGGTGAGTTCCTACGAGTTCCTACAGTTACCCTCAGTTCCTATGGAAAAACCACCCATGACCACCAACAATTCATCTGACCGGGGATTCGGCTACCGCTTTGGCCGGGCGTTAGGACGATTTTTGTTAGCTTTGTTCAAAACATTGCTCATTTTATTGGTGCTGGGAGGTCTCGCGGCCGCGATCTATTCTGGTTATCTTCTGGCTACCCAAGGGGGAACCAACCAGGCCTGGATCAACATTTTGCGCGATGACATTGACGAATCCCGCGACCGGGAACGAGAGTTACAGACCCAATTGAACGCCGCGGACTCTCAGATGGCGACCCTGGAAGCCCAGATAGGCCAGATGGAAACGGCGATGTCTGAAGAAATGGCGACGATGGAAGGGACGATGGGGGGCATGGAAACCCAACTCAGTAGTCTGGCCCGTTTTGGTCAGACCATGAGTGAAACCGTGATGACCTTAGATGGGGATTTGGCCGCGCTCCAGGGTGAAATTCAAGCGGAGATGGGCACGATGGGCAGTGAGGTCACAACGCTCCAGGCGGATACCGATGGCTTGCGGGATGATTTAAGCACGCTCCAGGGGGATGTGAGTGCCATCCCTGAGGTGGATGTGGTGCGGCTAGAAGAATTACTCTTACTGTTCCGGGTGGGTGAGACGATTAGCCGGGCACGGCTTCATCTGGCCGAAGGGAATGCCGGGTTGGCTCTGGAGCAGGTGAACGTGGGGCTGGCCCTGGTCAATGGCATGATAGACGATGAACGGTTTGACGCGGCCGCGCTCACACCCCTGCAAGAACGTCTGCGGCTGGCCCAGGCGGCCCTACCGGGTGACACCCTTCTCGCCAGTCGTGATTTGGAAAATGGCTGGGCCGCCCTGGATGCCCGGTTAACCGATTTATTGGGGCTGGTGTTGCCCGATGGCGCGGCCGCGGCCCCTCTGCTCGACCCTACCACCACTACCATCACCCCCGAACCCACGGCTACCGTTGAACTGGCTACACCAACGGCCCCGCCACCTCACAACAACCCCATCTCCGCAACCGGTTACGCCTACCGCTCCCGCACCCACGGCTACCCCCGCTGAACCACTTCCCACCCCGACACCCTAACCTGAATAAACCAGAGAATTTATCCGCCGATTAACGCCGATTTTCGCTGATTAAAGAATCTGCGTTAATCCCCCAAATCTGCGGTTAAACTTCTTGCTAACTGGTCAAGAAGCTCGAAAGGTACTAAATGGTGACACCCGCCCAGATTGATCATGGCTGCCGTGCTGGCATAACAGAAAACTCATACGGGAAACAAGTCAAATAGGCTATATCCGGTTCTTTTTTTGCGGCCGCGTTTGTGAGATAAATGGTACTCGCCAGGTTGAGGAAGTAATGACCCTCAAATTTAGGCGTAAGGAAAAAAGGCATGGACGGTATTGTTTTACCTTTAGCGGAACAGCACGAAGCGAAAGTGCAGACTATTTGGGCGGAGTTGGCGCGGGGGTTTGACTTGCACATCCAACCTACCCTGGCTCATGTCTCATTGCATGTGGCGGAAGGGTATGACGCGGCCGCGCTCTATCCACTTCTGGCTGAATATAGCCGCATGACGGCCCCTATCACCATGCAAACAACCGGGCTGGGTCTGTTCACCGTGCCGGAACCGGTACTGTATGTGGCTGTGACCTGCGGCCGCGGCTTGCTCAATCTCCACGATTCCCTTTGGCCCCTGGTCGAGCCGCTTAGTCGGGGCAGTGTGTCCTACTACCAGCCTGGCGGCTGGGTTCCTCACATTACTCTGGCGCACGGCCCCCGTTTACGCGAGTGTCTGCCCGACGTGCTCCGCCTGTTAGGCCATCATGACTACAACTGGAACATCCCCATCTCCCAGGTAGCCGCCATCAACAACCCCCTCACCACTCACGAAACCTGGAGCTTTCAAGGGGTATAACCAGTGAACAGTAATCAGTGACCGCCACCCTACTCGTTCACTCGCCTACTCGCCCACTCGCTCACTCTCTCACTTCCCACGCAACACGCAACACGAGGTTTTCCCATGTCTTCCGTCTCACTCTGGCGGTGGGGTGCACTCCCTGCCGAACATCGCGCCAACTTCATTCACCTGTACCTGGACATTGCCTGGTTCGGGGTTTTAAGTGGTAGCTCCATTGCCTTTGCCGCTATTTACGCCACCCGCCTGGGAGCCAACTCCTGGCAGATCGGGTTACTTAGTGCCAGTCCCGCTGTTATCAGTCTCATTTTTACCCTGCCCGCCGGGCAATGGTTGCAACACCGCTCCATCAGCAAGGGGGTTTTCTGGACTGCCGTTTATTACCGTCTTTTCTATGTGTTATGGGTGGCCTTGCCCTGGTTTTTTGATGCCAACGGGCAGATCACCTCGCTCATCGTCATTACCCTGGCGATGAGTATTCCCGGTACGGTTCTGGCGGTGGGGTTTAATGCTTTGTTTGCCGGGACTGTGCCCCCGGAATGGCGCGGGCATGTGGTGGGGGTACGGAATGCCTTGTTGGCTCTGGCGTTTATCCTTACCTCAACGGTGTGCGGCTTTTTGTTGGATCGGTTGCCTTCGCCGGTGGGGTATCAGGTGGTTTTTGCGATTGGTTTTGTGGGCGCGGCCATGAGCAGTGTGCATTTATGGTTTGTGCGGCCGCATGAAGATGTACCTTCGCGGCCGCGTACCGGGCGTGGGTTGGGCGACCTGGCACGACCAGGATTAGGCAATACCTGGCCGCAAACGATGCGAACGACGGTGGGGCTACGGTATCTGGTGCAACGGGTGCGGCCGCTACTCGGCCTGCGGGTGTTCCGTCAACCATTCGGCCGCATCATTATTTTGCTCTTTGCCTTTCATCTGGGGCAATACCTAGCCATCCCCCTTTTCCCGCTCTTCTGGGTCAACGACTTAAACCTGACCGACTCACAAATTAGCCTGGGCAACTCCGTTTTTTATCTCACCGTCCTCTTGGGTTCGATGCGTCTGGGCTGGCTGACCGACCGGTTTGGCAACAAACGGCTCATGGCCTGGGGTATTGTGGCGATGAGCACCTACCCCGTCTTGACCGCGCTCACCACGAATTTGCCTATGTTTTTGTTTACGGCGGCAGTGGGGGGGCTGGCCTGGTCGGTGGTAGGTGGGGCTATCAGCAATTACATTTTAGAGCGCATTCCCCTGATGACCGCCCAGCGAACCTGGCCTGGTACAATCTGGCGCTCAATGCGGCGGTTTTGATTGGCTCATTGGGTGGCCCTATCTTAGCCAATGAGATCGGGCTAATTCCGACCTTGTTGGTGGCGGCAGGGGGACGGTTTGCGGCCGCGGCCGCGTTAGCTCGTTGGGGTTAAAGGGGGGGGGTCGGCCGGCCGGGGGGGGCCCGGCCGGCGCGTGTGGGGGGCGGCCCGGGGCCCGGGGGGGGGGTTGTGGGGGGGGGGGGGGGGGTTTGCGGGGGGGGCGGGGGGGGTTTGGCCCCCTTGGGTCGGGGGGGGGGGGGGGGTTTGGGGGGGGGGGGCCCGGGTTTT
The DNA here is from genome assembly GCA_016716885.1 of Candidatus Trichofilum aggregatum. Classification (GTDB taxonomy): domain Bacteria; phylum Chloroflexota; class Anaerolineae; order Promineifilales; family Promineifilaceae; genus Trichofilum; species Trichofilum aggregatum. Next base: position 30,453 of record JADJUV010000092.1, read on the forward strand.
TCGGGGGGGGGGGGGGGGCCCTGGGGGGGGGGGCTCCCCCTTTCTTTTCCGGGCGGGGGGGGCCCCTCCCCCCTTTTTGGGGGGGGGGGGGGTTTTTTTTGGGCGCTCCGGGGGGGGGGGGGCCCTTTTTTCCCCCCCGGGGGGGGGGGGCCCCGGGGGGGGGGTTTTTTTGGGGGGCCCCCCGGGGGGGCCCCCCTTCGGGGCCCTTTTCGGGGTTTTGGCGGGGGGGGGGGGGGGGGGGGGGGGGGGGGGTGTTGTTTTTCGGGGTTTTTGGGGGGGGGGGGGTTTTTTTTTTGGGGGGGGGGGGGGTTTCCCGCCCGGGGGGGGGTTTGGGTTTGGGGTTGGGGGGGCGGCGGGGGGGGGGGGGGGGGGGGCGGGGGGCCGGGGGGCCGGCCCCCCTCCGCGGGGGGGGGGGGGGGGGGGGGCCCCTTTTGTCCTTTTCTCCGCGGGGGGGGGGGGTGTTTTGGGGGGTTTTTTTGGGGGGGGGGGCTGTTCCATGTTTTAACCCTCGCGTAGAACGCGATCTTTTTTCTTTTCCTTTTTCTTATCACCCTTCTTCTCTTTCTTCTGTTTGACAGATGCGGCCGCGGCTTCAGCTTTCTTTTGCGCTTTGCGGGCGGCGGTGGCGGCGGCCTGGGCCTGGGCTACCAGTTCCTGGAGTTGGGCGATGAGCGCGGCCGCGTCATTTTCCGCTTCGGCGGATGGGGCTTCCACAGTTACAGATTCGGGTTTAGTTGCGGCCGCTTCCACCTCATTCTCACTGAGTTGCGGAGCCACTTCTGGTGTATGCTCAACTTCCTCAGGCATAGGCGTGGACTTCTTGCGGCGAGACGCCGAAACCGTCTCTACCACCATCACCCCTGGCCCCGCCGGATTGGCCATCAGCAACCGGTCTATCATATTTTGTTTTGACCCGGATGTAGATAACCCCTGATGTCGTAACATTTCTCTCAATTGCGCGACCGTCATTTCAGCTAATTTCTCTTGTTTAAGCCTGGACATAGTTCATCTCCTGAGGAATAGGTGGCAGGTAGCGAGTGGCGAGTGGCGAGTTCCTCTGAGTTCCACCGAGTTCCTAGAGTTCCCTCCCAACTCACAACCTTGAAACTCGAAACTCCGAACTCGAAACTCGAAACCCCTTCACGGCAAATACCCCTGCACGTCAATAAAGAACAGGATAATGTAACCAATCAACAAAAGCAACCAACCCACCGCCTGAAGCAAATCAACAAAACTGGACCAGGACACAGAAAAATTGTCCTGAATGATCTGGATGATGGATTCCAGGCTGTCCAGCTTGTTTTTGATGGTGGCTTTCCAATCATCCAGGTAAAACTCGTCCTGAATTACTTTATACAACTTGGCGGTGTACCAATCACCGATGAGCAAAAGGTTCTGGTCAATGCGCTCAAAATCCAGCACCAGCACCAGCCGTTGTTCTAACACCTGGCGCAATGAGCGGCGGGAACGGTTGGGAAACAATGAAGGGCGACTGCCTTCCTGAAAATTTTGCCCGATGGCTTCTAAATTGGCCTCGATCACCCTGTCTAATAAACGGTAACGGAGTAACTGGTAACTGCCGATTTTCAGCAGTTCTATATCGGACTGGTAGTCACCAGCGGGGGCAATGATGATCGCACCATCCCAGTCTACCAGGGTGAGGTCATGTTCGGAGTAGCGCACACGGGAGAGGAGAATTTCTTCGATTTCGTAAGGGCCAAACACTTCGCGTTGCGGCCGCAGAAAACGAGCCAGATGTTTATCATTTGTTTCCACAAAACTATCCGGCGATTCCGACACCCCCTGGATGAGCAACATGGTGTACTCTTCAAACATACCATCCGTCTGGTTCACCGAGGGCAGTAACCGTGCTCGCAGGGCCTCTTCTAGCCGGATGCGCGATTGCATCGCCACACTACTCAGCACATCCGGCAACACAAAATAACACTCCACAATTTGCATGCGCTCATCAAATACCTGCCGCTGAACGGTGATGGTTATCCCTTCTAGCACCAGACTCTCGGTGGGGAGCGATTGCACGTCAATGTCAACCGGCTGGAAATACGGTGCGTCCTTCAATCCTTGAATAGGTTTGGTGGGTTCCGTAATGGGGCTGGCAGCATAAGGGAACGCTAAGAGATAACAAATTTGAGTGTGGATGGGTATGTCAGACATAAATGGAGACTAGAGACTGGAGATTAGAGACTGCATAGTCTATAGTTTCCGGTCTCTATAAAATTGTTGGTTTTGGGCCTGGCGAGACGTTTATAACCAGGAGCGGCGACGCATCCACAGGTATAGAACCACAGGGATGAGCACCATTGCGCCCAAGGTAATGTCGAGAGCTATGTAACCTGTCCAGGCTTCCGTTTGTACAGCCGGCTGGAAAAAGTTCATGCCGAAAAACCCGGTCACAAAGGTTAGGGGGAGAAACAGGGCGGTGATGACGGCCAGGGCTTTCATCACATCATTCATGCGATTGTTGACAATTGAAAGGTGGGTGTCTAGGGCGCTATGGGCGCGATCACGCAGGCTTTCTACCAGATCATACACCTGGTTGATGTGATCATAGAGGTCACTAAAGAAGATGCGGTCTTTGGCATCAATGACGGCAAAATCATCTCGGCTCAGTTTGAGGAAGACATCACGTTGGGGAGAAATGATGCGACGCAAATCAACCAGTTCTCGTTTGAAGAGAAAGATGCGTTGGGGTATGTCTTTACCGGGCTTATGGAACACTTCATCTTCGATGTCATGTAAACGATCTTCTAGCTGATCGGCCACGATGGTATAGGTTTTAACCAGTTCGTCGGCCAGGTTGTAGAGCAAGTGATCCGCACCATGCCGCCACAGCCGCCCGGTGCGATCCTGGGCACATTGCTGCCACAGCCGCTCCAACGGGGGGATGGGTGCGGCGTGATACGTGACAATGAATTGGGGGGAAACGAAAATGTCTAACTCGTCACGGGGTTCTTCACGGGTGGGATCATTGTTCAGGTTGTAGAGGACCAGGTACAGATACTCGTGCCAATCATCCACTTTGGGCACATTACTTTCTTGCAAAGCGTCCTCTATGGCCAGGTGGTGGAAATGGAAAACCCCACGCAGGACGGCTTCGCTGGTTTCCTGGCTGACTCCGTCCAGGTCTACCCAGATAACACCGGTTTTGGTGCTCAACGCGGCCGCAAGCCCATCCACCTGTAAATCAGTACGGCATTTGCCATCAGGGGTGCAGTAGAGGATGCGTAACATGGATGTTCCTGAAAATAGACGGTGGGGAGAATACGCGTGTTGCGTGTTGCGTGTTGCGTGTTGCGTGTAACAGAGCGTATTGTACGTTGAACGGGGTTTCAAGTCAGATCGTATTTGTTTTTGTGTGTTTGCGGTAGGGGCTGTTGGAGGGGCGAATCGGGTTGGGGCTGCCACAGGCGGTATAGTTCCAGGGCACGTTGGCACAACCACGGCTCATCAAGCGGGGGGATGAGGTTGAGGTGAGCCATCTCCGCCAACGAGGCCCAGCGCACCTGGCTGTCTTGCATATCATCACCGGGAACCGCCTCACCACTCTCATGGGCCATCAGGTAGGTAATGCTGACGACGTGGGTAATCTGGGGATCGTAGGTGAAGGTGGACACATGGACAACCCCCAGCGGCCGCACCCGAATGTCTGTCCCGGCTTCTTCGGCCACTTCCCGCAGGGCCGCCGCCAAAATCGTCTCCCCGGCATCTACCGCCCCGTTCACCGGTTCCCACCAGCCGGGCCGTTTGGGGCTGTTGAGCAGGAGCAGTTCTTCTTGGGCGTTGATGATGAGAACAACGACAGCGGCCGGGTAGGTGGCAAAGACGCGGCCGCTAACGGCAGTGATGGTTGGTTGGGTCGGCAGGTTCATGGGGCGAGATTATAACATGGGTAACAGAGCTTTTAGTATTTACCTCGCAAGGCTACGTTTTTCGTTATAATAGCGACCAATAGACAAGAGTCGTTATAACGAAGGATAGTCAATCATGGTATACGATATCATTCTCAGTCAGGATAACAGTCAATTTGTGGCGCGTGTTCGCCAATGGCCTGATGTTGTGGCGACAGGTAAAACCCGGGATGACGTACTGAGGCAGGTTAAAAAGCGTTTGCAAGAATATTTAACCCATCGTGTTGAGGTCGTTCAAATAGAGATTGATCTGCCTGACAAAAACAAAAATCCCTGGTTAGAACAATTTGGTCGTTTCCAAGAGGATCCGACATTTGATGATCTTATAGCTGAAATTGCCGCATATCGGCACTCATTGGATAGTCAGACATGAACTATATTTTAGATACTGACCATCTTTCGTTACTGCAACGTGGGCATGAACCATTACGTCAGGCTTTACAGAAACTTTCGTCTGAAAATATTGCTATCACAATCATCAGTATTGAAGAACTATTACGAGGTCGTTTGGCTCAGGTTCACAAAGCTTCAGATAGTGCGGCACGCATCAAGGCTTACTTTTGGCTTTGGGAAACGGTAGATTTTCTTCGCCACTTTACGATCTTGAAATACACAGAACAAGCTGATAACCAGTTTGAAGCTTTGCGACAACAAAAAGTGCGGATTGGGACACAGGATTTACGAATTGCCAGCATTGCCTTAAGCTATCAGGCAGTGCTGATAACTCGTAACGAACGAGGTTTTGCCCTGGTTCCTAATCTGCTTATAGAAGATTGGTCAGTTAATTTTAGCTTACCTCTTTGTTGCTCGGGGGGGCCGCCGGCCGGCCGCGGGGGGGGGTTTTCCCGCGGGGGGGCGGGGCGGCGCCCCCGCCGGGCCGCGGCCCCCGGCCCGCCGCGGCGGCCGGCCCCCCGCCCGCCCGGGCCGCCCCCGGCCCCGCGGGGGGCCGGCGCGGCCCCGCCCGGGGGCGGGGGGGCGCCCCGGGCGGCCCCGGCCCCCGGGGGGGGGGGGCGCCGCCCCCCCGCGCCCCGCCGGCCGCCCCCCCCTGGCTTAATAATCAGCGGCAGATATTGCTGATAGACCGGGGCAATGATAGTGACCTGGGTCGTTGACACAAGCTGGCCCAGGCTATTGCTGGCGGTGACGGTGGCGGTGTAAATGCCTGGGTTGGCATACACATGGCTCACGGTGGCCCCGGTTGCTGTTTGTCCATCCCCAAAGGCCCAGGTATACACCACGTTGGAGCCAGCGGTGACGGTGGCCGTGAAGGTGGTGGTTTGGCCGAGGGGGGTAGGGCTGTCGTTCGCGGCCGCGAGTCCAGCAATCGCTACATCATCCACATTCAACACCCCAGACTACTCAGTATAACCCACCCCCAAAAAATCCAGATCACCATCCCCATCCAGATCACCCAGATCGCCTATACCCGGCAATTCATCCACTTGATAACCTACGGTAAACTGGGCCGCGCCATCATTGAGCCATACCGTGCTGGTGGCAACGCCATTAAAATCAGCACTCAAGATAAACGCATCTATATCGCCATCCCCATCCAGATCACCCAGGTCGGTATCATAAGCATTGGTAGAAGCCAACAAGGTTCCCGGCATGAAATGACCGGCGCCATTGTTGAGCCATATCTGAGTTGGGGAGCCATCGAAAGTTGTTATGATGGCGTCCAGGTCGTTGTCATTATCCAAATCGGCCAGTTCTACTGAGAAAGCGTCGGGATAACACTCCAATCTTGGGTGGTAGCGACAAACTGGCCTTGAATACCCCCTTGCATACCACCCTGGTTGAGCCATACCCGTGATGCGTCCCGATAGGCAATAAACGCATCCAGATCCCCATCGTTATCCAGATCACCCAATGAGACATCCAGACCACCATCATCTCCTAGAAGTTGTCCGCTGTGAGTGAAGTGACCTTGCCCGTCATTTAACCAGAGTTCGTTACGCCCATCTAGAAATGTTCCGTTAACTTCGCGCTGATTATTGGCAACAATAGCATCGAGATCATGATCGCCATCTACATCACCGAGAGCCGCCACATAACTTCCCTGATACCCCAAATATTGCTCACTTCGGGTAAAAAAGCCCTGGCCGTCATTCAGCCATAGTTCATTGTGATTGTTCAATCATAAACATCTTCTCCAAAAGCCCAGTTGGCAATCAAGGCATCCAGATCGGCATCGTTGTCTACATCCCCTAAAGTGACATTATAGGCATACAGACCGCCCAAGGTTTGGCCGGTATTGCTGTAGGTTCCGGGTACGCCTCCTTGTTGCCCCCCATGATTTAACCAGACTTCAGCCCCTATACCAGGGTAACAACTACATGGGTTGCTCCAATCCAGGTCGGAAACGATAAACGCATCCAAGTCCCCATCCCCATCCAGATCACCGAGGGCTACGTTCAGTGGCTCGGTGGTGGTGTAAGCGTAGGTAGGTGTGAGGATGCCCGTGCCAATAAATGAGGGTACACCTATATCAGCCTGGAATTGTTGTTGATAGGACTGGAGCGGCGTGGTTCCCCCGGCTGAGGTGAGGTTTTGATCCAGATAAACGGCGATGTTTTCACCCGGTTTGAAGGGGGTGACGGGTTGCCAGATCAGTTCATCGTTATTGACGGTGAAGGTTCCCTCGTAACGCCCGGTCTGTTCGCCGTGAACGATGAGGGTCTGGCTGGTGACGGTGGCAGGCAAAACATCCCGGCTGAAGGTGATGGCGAGGGGTGAGGTTTGGGGGATGGGGAAGCTGTTGTGGCCGGGGGTGATGGTGTTGACCTGAAGGGCATGAGCATAGGCCTGGTTGTTTTGGGGCAGAGGGTCGTGGTTCGCGGCCGCGATCTCCGCCACATTCCCCGGTATCTCACCCGCAAACGTGCCCCGCACCCGAATCACGCCGCCACTCCCGGCGGGCAACGGGGCCACCTGCCAGGCCAGGTTGGCCCCAGCAGTGGGTGTGATGAGTGTCCCACTGTTCGTCACGGTCACATTGCTCAAGGCCGGATTGAGGGTATCGGTAATCGTTGCCCCTATGACGAGATCAGGGCCGTTGTTGGTATAGGTCAGGGTGTAGGTAATCGTTTGCCCGTTCA
>JADJUV010000093.1 GCA_016716885.1 Candidatus Trichofilum aggregatum
TATCACGGTGGACCCCAATGGCCCGTTTGCCAAGTTTACGACCTTGCCGATTCAAATTTACCAATGGACATCGCGGCCGCAAGATGAATTCAGGAATATTGCCGCGGCCGCGATCGTTGTCCTACTCATCCTTTTGCTCACCCTCAACGCCTCAGCGGTGCTTCTCCGCAATCGCACCACCAGGAGATTGTCATGACCCCTGCCCGTACAAATGGCACAAATGTCACCTATGCCATCGAAGCCAATCACATGCACGTCTACTACGGCTCCTTCCGCGCCGTCAAAGACATTTCCCTCCAATTCCCGGCCCACCAGATTACCGCCCTCATTGGCCCTTCTGGTTGTGGCAAAAGTACCGTCATCCGCTCCTTCAACCGCATGAATGACCTGGTGGCTACTGCCCGCGTTGAAGGGGAAGTGCTCTATCAGGGTCATAACATTTACAGCTCCACGGTTGACCCTGTCGAAGTACGTCGCCGCATCGGCATGGTATTCCAAAAACCCAACCCGTTCCCCAAAACCATCTACGAAAATGTAGCCTGGGGCGCCCGCATCAACGGTTATAAGGGTAACATGGATGGCCTGGTAGAAGGGGCGTTGCGTCAGGCCGCCCTCTGGGAAGAAGTCAAAGATAAACTGCAACAAGTGGCTTCTCCCTCTCCGGTGGGCAACAGCAGCGGCTGTGCATCGCCCGCACCATCGCCGTCAAACCGGAGATCATCTTGATGGATGAACCCACCTCGGCCCTAGACCCCATTGCCACCTTGCGCATCGAAGAGTTGATCCAGGAACTCAAGAAAAATTACACCATCATCATCGTCACCCACAACATGCAACAGGCGGCGCGAGCCTCAGACTACACCGCCTTCTTCAACATGGATACCGACCGGGCCGGGTATCTGGTGGAATATGATCAAACCAATGATCTGTTTACCAATCCCAAGAACGAGATGACCGAGCAATACATTACCGGACGATTTGGCTAAATCAGTGACCAGTGAGCACGATACCACTGTTTACTCAAGGATTTCTGAGATGCGGGCTACTTTTGAACGTGAATTACAACAAGTACAAGATCAACTCCTCGCCATGGGCAGTGAAATAGAAGAAAACCTGGTTAAAGTCGCTTCTATTATGACCACCCATGATGTAAACGCGGCCAAACTGATGATTCGGGCGGATGAATGGGTCAATGAAAAGCGCATCACCATTATGATGACTTGCCTGACCATGATTGCCACCCAACAACCCACCGGTCGTGATATGCGCCTTTTAGCTTCTATTATGGAAATTGCGGGGGAACTGGAACGTATCCATGATTATGTGAAAGGTATTGCCCGGATCAGTCTTCTGGTGGGTGAACAACCCATCCCTGATTTTCTGGCGGCTATTTTGCCCCAGATGGCCCAATACTCTTCGCAGATGATGCACCAGGCGATGGATGCGTTTGTGCGGCGGGATGCGGTGTTGGCCAGGACGATTCCACAGGATGATGATGTGGTGGATGATCTGTTTAAGCAGGCCCACCGGGGAATTGCCCGTTATATCATGGCTGACCCAACGGTCGTGGAGCGGGCTAATTATCTGCAATGGGCGGCTCATAATCTGGAGCGCTCCGCGGATCGGGTAACGAATGTATGTGAATGGATTGTGTATCTGGTAACAGGTACGTATGCGGAAATGGACAATGAAACGATGCTAGAAGCCTTACCCGCCTGATTCTATGGCGGGTTTTCAGGAATTCAGGGGCAGACATCCATTATCTAGGGCCAATGCATAGTTAGGTTTTCCCCCACCCCTAACCCCGCCCCCAGGGGCGGGGAACTTTTTAAGTGCCGTTTTTCGAGCGCGCGGCCGCGCGCTCGAAAACCGGCACTTCTGGTATTACCCTCTTCCCAAATTCCCACAAATATCTATCTTTTTTGTTACTTTAGAATTTGCTGTGGCTCGTTTAAGATGTTAAATGGGCTTAAGCTTATACTCATAATTTGGGTACTGGAAATGCAGCGGGATGACACCATATGATTGGGCAGGTTGAAAACCGAACCTGCTTAATAGGCCAGTTGCTCTGCAAAATTCCGAAGAACCATCATTTGATTTTTGGGGATAAGGTCAGGCCTTGAGCGTACCAGCAGAGCTTACGGTTAAACAGTTGACTTGGCATAAGCCTCTAGCCTGGTGTGCACACCATTTGGGGTGGTGAATTCCCTTAAGGAGGCAACATGTATTCCCGAAGAAGAAATAGAACCTTGTTTGTACTGTTGAGTTTATTGTTGGCCGCCGGGGCTTTGGTGGCAACCATTCGGGCTGAATCATCTGGCAAACAACGAGCGTATCAGGTGTATACGACGCTGGTAGAGTGGGCGGCCAATAATCATTCGTCGGCCCAGGCGGGCGGCACGATACCTGATGGTAGGGTAATTGAGACTTTTTCTAATACCTGGCATGGTAGCACCCTTGGTCTCGTTTATAACCCAACGGCGGGGCATGTGCGTTATGCGCATGAAGGGCAAGTGACCGATCCGGCAACAATTTGGGATATTGCGTTGTTGCAACCCCATGGGGCGTTGGGGAGTGTTAATCTGTCGGCGGTTAATGCGGGTTGGCCGGTGGCGCTTAATGATCGTGATGGGGTTGGTTTTGACCCGGCTACGGATACGTATTTTTTGCCTGACTATCAAGGTGATCAGACGACTCGTGACGACAACATTGTGGAGATTAATGCGGCGGGTACGATTCTCAATGCCTGGGAAATGGATGGGGCCAGCAATGATAGCTCTGATGGGTCGTTGATTAATACGATTATTGACATTGCTGTAGTACCGGGAACCCCCAATCGTTACTTTGCCGCGGCCGCGGAAGGCACTGGTCTTCTCTACGAAATCAGCCTCACCCGGGCTGGCCTCTTTACCCCAGCCAGTTGGAGCACCGTCTCCACCTGCACCGTGCCCGGTGTAGGCGATGTGGTGGGGGTCGATTACAATGCTCAAAGTGGCCTACTGTATGTGTCCAGCTTCTCTAACGAAATTATCGCCATTACCGACCTCGCCTGTAACATCGTATTCCAGTTTGTTTGTAATGGAAACGGCACCATGCACACAGGCGTCACCGCCATCGAAAACGCCATCCCCCCTGAAGTTTGGGTCACTGATTTTGCGTCTAATAGCACGACCCGGTGCGAAGTACCGTTTACCGTTTTAGAGAAGACAGTCAGCAATGATGGGACCTGTGGCACGGGTGATGTTCTAGAAGTTTATCCAGGCACAGAAATAACTTACTGCTACGAACTCACCAACTTTTCGGACGCCGGGCATGGGATTCCCGTTACCTACACCACACACAGCCTGGAGGATGATTACCTGGGCACGCTTCTTTCTAGTTTTCCCTACACCCTTACCCCTGGCGCTTCGGTCTCAGTGTCCAAAACGGTTGTTATCACCCAAACGACCACCAATCTGGCTACCTGGACAGCCACGTCAGGGCTTATCTCTTCTGTGTCTACGGATTCCGCGACGGTGGCGGTTTTGAACTCCCCGCCCACTCTGTGTACAACGTACAATAGCACCAATGTGCCCGTGGTGATTGGCCCCGATCCTTCGGTGTCCACATCTACCCTGGTTGTGGGGGACAGCTTTACCCTGTTTGATGTGAATGTGGAAATCTCTTTGACCCATACCTGGGATGCTGATCTGGACATATCCCTTATCAGCCCCGCGGCCGCGACCATTGATCTTTCTAGCGGCAATGGCGGCAGTGGCGACAACTACCTCAATACCATTTTTGATACCCAGGCCGCTACCCCCATCGTCGCGGGTGCACCGCCGTATACCGGGCGTTTCCAACCCGAACAATCGTTGAATCCGTTGAATGGGCAACCCAGTGCCGGCACATGGACCTTACGGATAGAAGACACCGCCGCTGGGGATGGTGGCTCTTTGACGGCCTGGAGCGTTGAGCTATGTGAAGCCCCGGTTGGTTCGTTGGTTATGACCCAAACAGTGGGTACCACCGCTGGTGTCTGCCCAACCACCAATACCATCACCGTAACCACCGGAACCGATGTGTACTATTGTTACAGTGTCACCAACACCGGTAATTACACCCTCACCCACCATGATTTGCTCGATACGGTCGTTGGCACGGTGCTGACGGACACGGCTTATGCCCTTGGCCCCGGTGTCACGGTAACGACGGTTGATTTAGGCTTAACGGTCTCCACTAATGTTACCCAAACCACCACCAGTAACTCCACCTGGTTGGCCGAGACACCCGGTTTCGTGAGCGCCAATGCACAAAGTTCGGCCACTGTTTTCACCCAGCCGCCAACCGATGTGCAGTTAGTGGAATTCAGGGGATCACCCCGATCACCCAACTGGGTCTTGGTGTCGGCCCTGCTGTTGTTTGGGTTGTTGGTTATGGGAAAAGTGGTGCGCAGGAAAGTGACTAACTAGGACGTTGTTGTTCTTACAGCAGTTGATGAGCGGCTCATAACATGACCATGGGTGATGTTATGAGCCGTTTTTTGCTTTTAAGACCTAAGTCTGTGTGTCGTCATAAGTAAGCATGATGTACTATAGGTTGGATGGGGTTTTACCTCGTCGCTCTTCCGCTCCATCAGCTTGTCAATCCAAGGAGGCTCAAATGAAACGTGTACGGCAGAAAGTACAGATTTTAGGGTTCGCGGCCGCGTTCCCCTTACTTCTCCTCATCCTCATACAATCCGGCCTGGCCGACGCCGCCTCCCGGCAAGGGGGCAACACTCTCCCCCCATTTGGTTATATGGGCGCGGCCAGCAACGACACCGTCGCCGTCTTCACCGTGCCCACCCACACCCTCAGCACCACCTTCAGCCTGCTCCCCGAAGGCGATTACCCCTACGACGCCACCATGACCCGCGACGGCCACGAGGTATGGGTCACGGGGGCCATTGGGGATGGTGTCCTGGTCATCAGTACAACCAGCAACACCATTGTTGAACGATTTACCACGTCACCTTACGGCGAATATCCGGTGGATGTGGCCTTCAGTGAACATGGCGAAACCGCCTTTATCAGTCCGCGTGACAACGCCACCGGGGCCGACAAAATCATCCTGGTAGATACAGCCAGCTACAGCATCACCAGCTCCATTCCCATCACCTCGTACTACCTGGGGCCAGGCAAAATGACGGTTAACCATTGCACCGGTGAACTGTATGTGGTGAACTGGTACGATGATCGTTTCTTCGTCATTGATCCCACCACCCAAACCGTCCTGCACGACCTGAGCATCGGCACGAGTATGTGGGATGTGGTGATGAACCCCACAGCGTCTCTACTTTACATTACTGACCGGGGTGTGGATGGGGTGCGTGTCTTTAATCCGGCTACGCTGGTCGTCAGCACCACCATTCCCGTGGGTGATGATCCCTGGGGCATTGACATTACCCCGGATGGCCGACTCATTTTTGTGACCAACGAAGACAGCCACAATGTCTCCGTCATTGATACGGCTACCAACAGCGTGATTCTCACCATTCCCCTGGCGGCGGATGCCGACCCGCGTGATGTAGACATCAGTGCCGATGGGGCTTATGCTTATGTGACCTCTGGGGCGATTGCCGGGAATGATGTGGTGTATGTGATTGATGTGGCCACGCTTCAGCTACTGCCCTCGATTGACGTGTCTCCCGCCAGTGACCCCAATGTGATTGCCGTCGCTCCCCCCTTTGCCAGCCTGGACCCCATCGCCAGCTTTACCAGCAACAGCCCCGTGCCGCCTGGCACGCCAATCCAGTTCACCGATACCACGCTGAACAACCCCACCAGTTGGGTCTGGGATTTTGGGGATGGCTTGGGCAACTCGACACAGCAAAACCCGGCTTACAATTACGCCAACCCTGGCACATACACTGTGACCCTTGTCACTACCAACGCCTGCGGCACGGATACCTTTGTGGATACCGTCACCGTTGGCACAGTGACACCCCCGGACATAGAGGTATATCTGCCGATGCTGATCAAAGAGGATTAAAAACGAGCGAGACCCTAAAGGTTTCCGAAAACCTTTAGGGTCTATATTCCATCAGGCAACCGTACAATTTGCGGCGATACGGCAGGAAAAGATGCCTGTACAATGAGGCTGTGAACCTACTCTTTCGGGTTTCCCTTTATCGAGGTCACCAATGAAGCCAACTGCCCCATTCCGTTATCTTGCCCTGATGTTTGTTTTTTTGTTTGTGGCCTGTGAGCAGAAGCCAGAACCGGTGACACCGCCGGTGATAGGGCAACAAACCGCAACTATTACGCCAACGCTTACTCTCACCTTGACCCCCTCTCCTCGTCCGGCGACTGCCACACCGACACCTTACCAATTCTCAACCCATACGCCTATCCCCTACGTGACAATGACCCCATTTCCCACGGTAACGCCAGTCAGTGTTTACCCTGTGAAACAGGTTTTTATTCAAGCCGGTGGATTTGGGGGTGATGGTGGCAGTGCAGAAGATTCCTATTGGGGTCGTGACACGCCCAATTTGATTATCTACACAGATGGACAAGTCATCGTGAAAACGGGAAGTTGGGAAGAAAATTTCGCTTTTTTGAGCGGGCAGCTTTCGTCTGATGAGTTGTGCTCGTTATTAGGAAAACTAGAAGTGACTGGGTATTTCAACCCTATTGATATGATTTATGCTTTTGATGAGACAACCCAATTCAGCGATGGGGCAGGAAACTATGTGATTCAGGTTAATGGGCCAATTTATAATAGCGTGAGGTATTTATGCGCGGTATACGGATTATTTAGTGGATGAGATCGCGGCCGCGTACCAACTTATTTCGACCTATCAACCGCCTACGGCGCTTATCCCTTATGTGCCAGAGCGTCTCCTTCTCTGGGTAGAACCAACAACAGACACCGATATTACCAATTTGCCAGAGTGGCCCGCCGAGTTTCCCCGTTTGTCTGAACTGCGGGCTGATCCCACCAGTTCCAAAGTCATCATTGAGGGAGATTTGATCCTGCCCCTGTTGGAGTTGTTTCATTATCAGATGGATTGGCAGGTATTTCGTGAAGGGGAAACAGCCTATGATGTCATTTTGCGGCCGCTACTGCCTCATGAAACGCCGCGCCAGTTTTCTATGTATCCGGGGCAACCTTCAGTATTCAACTTGCCATTTTCATGTGGCAATCTGAATTTACCAGAGGTCATCCCAACGCCGACACCGACCCCGCTTGTGGGCACATTAGCAGCAGAAGCCGGGGAACTTCGCGGCCGCATTGTTTTCTCTTCCGATCGTGACGGTAATGATGAAATCTATGTCATGTATGCCGATGGAAGCCATGTCACCCGGCTGACCAACTACCCTGGTTACGATTCTGAGCCAGTTTGGTCTCCCGATGGACAAAAAATCGCCTTCGTTTCAGATCGTTCAGGACGCAAGGAAATTTATGTGATGAATGCCGACGGCACGGATGTCACCCGGTTGACTTTTGGAACTTCGGATAAAGGGTCTCCGGCTTGGTCACCCGATGGTTCCCGTCTTGTTTATGCTGATTCACACAATGCCAATTTCCCAGACTATGATAGTGAGATTCATTGGATCAGTGCTCAAGGTGGCGATCCGATTCAGGTAACTGATGATAAAAACAGAATTTATGATGTAACGCCGATCTGGTTAGATGCAGTAACGATTCTTTATGCTTCTGGGAATTACCCAGATTATCGACTCTATACAATTCAAGATGATGGAACTAACCAGATGCCATTAATTACCGGCATCGATCCGGCTTTATCACCGGATAAAACCAAACTCGTCGGTGTGTTTAGTACCACCAAAATCTTAGTTGTTCCCGCGCCCTTTACTACTTTCGCAGATGCTATTGATATTGCGGTTGATAGCTCTGGCGTTTACGCCCCGGCATGGTCTCCCGATGGACAGCGGATAGTTTTTGTCTCAGAACGGGATGGCAATGCTGAATTATACGTAGCGAATGCTGCTGGCTCTAACCTCATTCGCCTGACTTACACCGCGGCCGCGGAACAAAGCCCCGATTGGACGCCTTAAAAAAGGTGCAATCAAAAGCAACCAGCCCACGTCAGAAACAATAACCTGGGCGACGAACGATTTAACCTCTTTAACTTTGGGGTGGCTCCAGATTCTGTTTGAGCAAGGCCAGGAAAGTTTCGTTGCCCAACATTTCACCCAAGGCCAGGTAGGGGTTGAGACTTTCGGTTTGCCATAACCACTGCGGCCGCAAACGAACTCCCTTTAGCACTTCAGATTCCACCCACTCATCCTCATCCATACCAAACAACTGGTATCGCCCCGTCTCATCCAGCCGGTAAAAATCTGCCCGTTGTTTCCCTGCACGTGGGTCAATGATCCAATATTCCGTAATACCTGCCTGCTCAAACTCCCGAAATTTATCCCGTCGATCTCGTTGTACGCTCTCAGTAGAAATAATTTCAATGACCAAATCTGCGGGGCCATCAAGCCAATCTTCTTTGAGACGATGTAAGTTCGCTTGAAGCACAAAGAAAATATCGGGCTGACGGATGGATTGGCCGGAGCGGAGTCGCATTTCCGTTGGGGCCGACCACACTTCGCCCAGTTTGAAGAGCTTTATGAATTGTTCGATCAAGTGAAAGAGGCGATTGGAAATGCGTTGATGTTTAATTTTAACGGGCATAAACGGAATAACCTCCCCATCCACCCATTCGGCAAGCGTATCTTCATCCGCCCAGGCTAAAAACTCTTCATAGCTCATGCGGTTATTTTTAGGCTGATTGACTTTGGCTTTAGGAAGCAAAGCCTTTGAAATTGTCATAACATTGCCTCAATAAAATAGTTCGACCTTGTTTCTTGAGACATTTTAGCACATCTACGAGGCTATAAGGCGTGGAGATTTCCCATGACACTGACATCATATCCAGGTAACTGAGCCACCGCCTGACGAAATGTGCCATCATGCAGCAGATCAAGTAGCGGCCGCAACAAATCCCCTTCCCCATGTTCCGCCGGTATCACCAGGTCGTACCGCTCCTGCGCCAGGGGCACGAAATCCAGTTGCAAGGCACGCGCGGCCGCGACCACCCCCAACCCCATATCCGCCGTGCCGCTGGAAATTGCGGCCGCGACCGCCAGATGGGTGTACTCTTCCCGCTCATACCCGGCCACCTGCTCCGGCACAATGCCCCGCTTCCCTAACTCATAATCCAACA
Source organism: Candidatus Trichofilum aggregatum (assembly GCA_016716885.1). Classification (GTDB taxonomy): domain Bacteria; phylum Chloroflexota; class Anaerolineae; order Promineifilales; family Promineifilaceae; genus Trichofilum; species Trichofilum aggregatum. Next base: position 9,203 of record JADJUV010000093.1, read on the forward strand.
ACACCCGCGTCCCCGCCCCCCTCTGCCGGTTCACCAACCGGATGTCCGGGCGGGCGGCGTCTTCCCACCCCTTGATCCCTTTCGGGTTGCCCGGCGGGATGATCCAGCCCTGCTCCCGCCCCACCAGCGTGATCAACATCACCTTTTGTCCCGGCAGGTAGCGGTGGATGTACGAAACGTTGTATTCACCCGTCGCCGGGTCGAGCAGGTGGGAGCCAGCCAGATGGGCTTCGCCGCGCCGCAAGGCGACCAGACCACCCAGGCTACCCACGTTGGCGGAACTGAGTCTGCGGCCGCGTTCGGCCAAAAATTGGGCCATTAAATCCAGCGTCAAATCGTGACTGCCAATGGACAAAATCGTCCGCTCAATCTCCGGCACGGTGCGATACAGGTGAACCGTCACCTGCGCCCCCGCCTCGGCCCCTTCACTAAACCGGGGAATCCGCACGATGCCATCCGCCCGCACCAACGAGGTAATCACCCCGGCCCCCCGGCTGATGGGCGTCGCCAGCACCTTTCTCCCCCACTTTGCCCACGGCCACCCGCACAAAATCATCATCCCCGGTGTGGGAAACGACTTTGCGGGTGATGGCGGCCTGGAGTGTGGGCGGCTCGTAGGCTGGTTGCCCCTGCCACCGCGCCAGCAACGGCTCGACGAATATCTCCCCAGTGAGCGCGGCACTGACGGGGTAGCCGGGCACGCCAATCAGAGGGATGAGTGCTGAGTCAGGAGATTGAGAGACTGAGAGATTGAGAGACTGATCATAGGATGTGTGGTGTGGACTGCTACTTACTGCTGACCGCTACTGTTCACTGTTGACTGCTCAATGCTCACCATGCCCAAAATCACCGGATGCCCCGGCCTGACGGCCACGCCATGCACCAGGAGTTGGCCCAGCTCTTGCACGACGTGGGCGGTGTAATCTTTGCTCCCGGCGGATGAACCAGCATTGACGAGGATGAGGTCGTGGGATGCGGCCGCGTCCCGCACCGCCGCCATAATTTGCTCCAACTCATCCGGCACAATCGGCCAGCGCGTGGGCACCCCCCCCCACTGCTCCACCTGCGCCGCCAGGACAAGGGAGTTGAATTCGATGATTTGGCCGGGGGAGAGGGGAGACTGAGAGACTGAGGGATTGAGAGACTGGTCACTGCTGAGTGCTGAGTGCTGAGTGCTGAGTGCTGAGTTTGCGAGTTCCCCGAGTTCCCCCAAGTTCCCCCGAGTTCCCCTCAACCTCTTCCACGCTCACCAACTCCGAGCCGGTGGGGATGATGGCGACCCGCGGCCGCGTGTAAACCGTGACCATCGCGTGACCGGAACCAGCCAGTGCCCCCAGGTCAACCGGGCGCAGTTTGTGGTTGGCGGGCAGAACCAACTCGGTGGCGACCATATCCTCGCCCAGCGGCCGCACATGCGTCCAGGGGGCCAGGCTGGCCCGAATTTCAATGGCCGATTCGCCAATCTTCTGGGTGTGTTCAATCATCACCACCGTATCCGCCCAGATGGGCAGGGGTGCGCCGGTGTTGACCGCCTGCGCCGGGCGCACCCCTGGGGCAATATCTTCCCAGGCTTCGGCCAGGGTCAACTGGAGGGGACTGGTCTCGGTGGCCCCGTGGGTGTCACGGGCACGCAGGGCGTAACCGTCCATGGCGCTGGCGTGATAATGGGGGGCGGAAATTCTGGCCCACACCGGCTCGGCCGTCACCCGGCCCAGTGCCTGCGTGAGAGGAATGGTTTCTGTACCGAGGGGTTGCCAGAGAGAGGCAGATTGCAGCGCGGCCGCGAACCGGCTGCGGGCTTCGTCAAGAGGTAGGTCTTCGAGGTAGATGTTGCGTTTCAGTTTCATAGGAACTCGTAGGAACTCTGGGGAACTCGTAGGAACTTAACCGGTCAGAGTTCCCCTGAGTTCCTACAGTTCCCACGAGTTCCTTTTCTTTGTTTACCCGGCCAGATTGTCGCGAAAAACGGCCATCTGGGCGGTGTGTTCTCGTTTGTGGCCATAGTAGGTGTAAACCAGGAAATCTTCCAGGTCGTAGTCCGCCCCATACCAGGCTAAAACCCCTTTTTGCCGTTGGGTTGCCAGGGGAATTTGTTGGATGAGAAGCAAGGTTTGGGCCTGGGTATCATGGTATTCAGCCAACACATCGGCCAGGCTAACCCCCTCGCGCTCCCCCACTTCCACATCATTAAAGCCGTAAGGGCCATATTCTAGCATTCGCTGTAAGGTGGGTGTAGGCCCATCATCAATGAGGCTGTTCAGGATGTCCACCAGGAGTTTTTCGTAGGAAGCCAGATGGGCCATAATGTCTTTGACAGACCAGACGCCACAGACGCCGCTCGTGAACATCTGCCCTTCGTCTAAGCCCCCCAGACTGTCTTGCACCGTTTTATGACCGTACAGAAGAATATCATAGGCATTCATGGCTTGGTCTCCATAGGTTCAGGGCCGCACGGCCCACACCCGCAACCCGGCCCGGGACGCGGCCGCGAGCAAGGTTCCATCCGGTGAAAAGGCTACGGTTCCCCCCCAGGGCAAGGTTAGAACTGTCCGGGCCTCGGCCAGATGGATGATTTCTATCTGACCATTGTTCGTACCGACGGCCAGAAGTTGCCCATCACCCGGCGCAACGGCCAGCGATACCACGCCCCCATTGACAGTTAAAGTTTCGGGCACCACATTTTCGGCGTCGGCCGTTGTTTCTAAATAGTAACGCCAGATAATCCCGTTATTATCGCCCGCGACCAGGTAAGCGCCATCGGAAGCCAGGGCGTTGATACTGTTAGTGGCATCATCGTAAGAGGCGAGAAGCTCAAACGCGTCGCCATTCAACTGCCACAGATTGATAACCCCATCGTCTCCACTAGAAGCCAACAAGGTAATATCGGTGCGGGGGAAAAATGTGACGGCACGAACGATATCCCTATGACCTGTTAAAATCTGAACTTGTTCGCCGGTCTGGCGATTAAGGATGAGAATAGAGCCATAATCCCGCGCGGCCGCGATCCAATTATTATCTGCTGAGACAGCCACGTCATACACATAGGCAAAAATGTCCTCATTTTCGCTGGCAAACCGGAGCTGACCACTACTCCCCAGCCACAACTGCGTTTCACTGGCCAGAGAACCAACCACCAGATCACCATCCGGGGTATACATCAGCCCGGTGACATTATGCCGATTGTTGGTGAGGGTGTATCGCAAAGAGCCGGAAGAGGTCTCCCACACATAACAGACTCCCGTATCGGTGGTGATAGCCAACGTTTCCCCATCCGGGGCAAAACCCACGTCGTATAATTCACCCACATGCGCAGCCAGGAAATCAATAGGTTCCGGCGGTTCACTGTCTACACGCCAGCGCGAAATGTGGTTCTGTGAACCGGCGATGAGGGTTGTGCCATCTGGTGAAAAAGCCAGATTGACGGCACTGCCACCTTTGTTGGGTAATATATAACGGGGGTCCGTATCGCCTTCGCGCCAGAGACGGGTGGTTTCCCATGAGCCGGTTGCCAACAGGCCATCGGCCGAGAGTGCCAGTTGACCGTTGGTGGGAAAAGCATCACCCAGCGTTTGTGTGATCGTGCCCTCGGTCAAATCCCAGAAGTAGACACCGACATCGGTCGCGGCCGCGACCAGAGTCGTATCGTTCAGATACAGAATATCGTCAAAAATAGCCTCTCCCTCAGATAAGGTTTGATCCACAGTGCCGGACTCAACATCCAAAATAGTGATGCCCTGGCCCGCGGCCGCGAGTTGGGTGCTATCGGGTGAGAACGTCAACCCGTACAACCGACCCTCGCCCCCGCTAAACTCGCGCAAAAATGTGCCATCGGCCGACCATAGTTGAATGACATTTTCGGCGTAGGCGGCCGCTAAATATTGACCGTCGGGGCTATAGGTCAGCAAAAAACCGGTATAGGCATCGTTATCTATTAGCGTGAGTCGGATTTCATTGGCCGCCACATCCCACAGGACGATGTCCCCCGCCTGGGCGATAGCCAATGTTTGCCCATCGGGGTGGAAAGCAAATTGGGCATCTTGGGCTTCGCCGTACTCAATAAGGGACAGGTCACTGGCTTGATAAAGGTAGATGCCTTCCTGTGCGGCCGCGGCAATCCATTGTCCATCCGGTGAATAGGCAATCTCCCGAATGCTGCCCCGACCATACAAAGCCAGTTGGGTCAGGTCGGCCACATTTTCGGGCAGGATGGGCAGGCGATCAGCAGGTAAGGGGAAGCCGCTATCGGCCAGTGGGAACGGCGCAAACATATCCCACTCTGGCAAGGGCAATTGGGGTTGCGGGGTGCTGACGATCACATCCTCGTCATCAGAGGAATCATCGGGGTCGCCGTTTTCTGACCCGGCGTTGGTATTGTCTTCGTTAGAGGAATTGTTGGTGGAATTGTTCGCGGCCGCGTTATCCGTATTATTGTCATTCCCACCATCCCTGTTATTCAGCAACAGGGCCACCCCCACAACAATCACCGCCAGGAAGGCCAGAGCGCCAACCCCGCCCAAACCCAGTACCCAGACAGGGAGTTTGCGCGATGACACCACAGGCTGCTCAACTTTTGGTACTGCGGCCGCGACCATGTTGGCTGACGTTTTCGCCGGGGCCATAACCTGTGTCGGGTCAACCGGTACGGATGTGGCTGGTTTAGCCGGTGGCGGCGTTACCAGCTTAGGCGGGGGAGTGAGAGCGGGTTTGCTCGAGAATGGCGGCGGGGTGGGCGTGGGAACACCCACCATATGGGCGACATCCGTAGCCAGAGCGGTAGCGGTAAGGTAACGGTCCTCACGCTTCTTAGCCATGGCCCGGTTGATAATGCGCTGAGATTCTTCCGGCAAATCAGCCAGCCGTGCCCGGATGTCCGGGATAGGCTCATTGACATGTTGGAGCATGAATCCCATGGGCGTCGTGGCTTCATACGGGCGTTGCCCGGTGAACATCTCAAACAAAATCACCCCCAAGGCATACACATCACTGCGTCCATCCAACTCCGCTTTGCCCTCGATCTGTTCAGGACTCATGTAAGCAGGTGTGCCCAGGCTGTATTGGCTAACGGTGGAGACCGTGCTTTCCGTCAATTTGACGATGCCAAAATCGGCTACGTATGGCTCGCCCCATTGGTCGAAGAGAATATTGCTGGGTTTGAGGTCGCGGTGAATGGCACTCCGGGCGTGCGCGGCGTCCAGAGCAGGGGCGATGCGGTTGAAGATACGGCCAATTTCCACCAGGGGCAGTGGCCCCACCTCTAACTTATCCGTCAGGGTTCCGCCGGACATGAGGCGCATGACCAGATATGGCTGATCACCGTCTTCGCCGTAATCCAGCACCGGCACGATGGCCGGGTGGTCCAGGGCGGCCACGATTTTGGCTTCACGGGCGAAGCGGCCGCGAAATGACGAATCGTGGGTAAATTGACGCGGCAGGAGCTTGATGGCTACTTCGCGGTGGACTTGGGGGTCAAAGGCCCGGTACACCGTGGCCATACCGCCGCGCCCTAACTCCTCAATAATTTCATACCGGCCGATGAGTTTCCCTGGTGTGGTCATAGGTTATCCTGAGTTACTGGAGTTTGGCGTTTTTTGCACTGACCTCTGGAGATTAAGAGACTAAGAGATTGCCAGAGGTCGGACTAATTTTCGCCAAAGTCGAACTGAGTTATTGATTGTTATCCAGTTGGTTTTGGTACAGCGTACAGGTGGCCGCGACGGAGAGGGCCGGGGCGCGTTCTTCGGCTAAGACGGCCCCCAGCAGACCATTGAAAACGTCCCAGTAATCGGTAAAGGCGGGTTCGTTGTTCCAGGGGGTCGCGGCCGCGGCCGCGATCACCATATTCGCTTGCCTCACATCAGGCAAACTGACTTCCTGATTCACCGGTATGGTATGAGCCACATTCATAAAAATCTCTTGGGCTTCCACATTGGTCATAAACAAAGCCACATCAACTGCCGTATTGGCATCGGATGTATTCGGACTAATATAAATCCCATCCGGGCCATTGAGCGGTTGAAAAGCGGAAATCCCTGGCGGAACCGGGTAAACGGCCAGATCATCGCCCAAAACATCGCCATAATCGGACCACATCCAACTCCCATCGATGATCATATGCAACTCACCCTGGCGAAATGATGCCTGGGCCTCAGATAGATCAGGCGCGATGAAGGCCCCAGCCTCTTGTAAGGACAGCAGGTAACGCAACGTGGTGATCATGGGGGCAGGGCCACCGGGGCAGGCTGTTTCACCCTCTATGATTTCAGCCCCAAACGCGGGGAAAAAACCATACATATAATAGGCATTTTGCCAGAGGGCCAGAGAATGCCCGTTTTCGACAAATTGGCGTAACTCTTCCAGACTTTGGGGCTGTATGCCCATAAGCGCATTATTGGCATACAGGACAGCGATTTTTGAACTCAGCGGCAGACCCATTTGTCGCCCCTCTACTTGCAAACTCTGCAAAGCCGTAATTTCCAGATTGCTGGCGCGGTCGCCCACCCAATCGGTCATATCCAGAGCGGCCTCTTCAGGGCTAACCAGGAAGTCAGACGGGTAAATGAGCATGTCGGGACCATCCGGTTGGGCCACGGCATCCCGCCAGCGGTCGTTTAATTCATCCAGGGGAATAGCTTCAGCAACGAGGGTGATATTGGGAAATGCCTGGCGAGTCTGCTCCAAAACGGCAAACAGCGCTTCTTCCGCGTCACTTCCGGGAAAATCAGGATACCAGAGGGTCAGGGTAAGCGCGGCGATGGGTTCATCGGCGGGTGGGGTCACACAATCAGCCCCAGCCACACATTCCGGCACGTCATCCACAGCAGAATTATCAAGGTTGGGGTCTGTTATGATAGCCGTGGTGTCAGGGATGGGGGTCTCTTCGTCGGGGCGGTTGTTGATGAGGGAAGTGATGAGTGCGATGAGGCCCACACAGAGGAGTAGCCCCAGGAGCGTACCGCCCATGAGGGGAACGAGGGGTAGTTTGCGGCCGCGAGCCGGGCCAGGTGTTGTCTCAACCGAAGCTGGCGTTGGTGGTTGAACAGCCGGACGCGGTGGCGGCGTGGGCATCATCACCTCAGTAGGGCCGGTGGTAGGGCTGGAGCTGGCTACAGTAGGTGCGGTGGTCGGTAGGGGTGAGGGCAGGTTGGGGATGGGCTGTGAACCGGTGCTAATAGCGGAGAGGTCTTGGGCTAACGCGGCCGCGGACTCATAACGTTGATCCGGGCTTTTCGCCATAGCCCGGTTAATCACCGTCTGGCAGACCGGGGGAATATGGGGTGACTGCAACGTCGGAATCGGCTCCACCACATGTTTGAGCGCCAGGGCCATCGGCGTAGTCGCCTCATAAGGCCGTTTGCCGGTCAGCATTTCAAAGAGAATAATCCCCAGGGCATACACATCACTGCGCCCATCCAGCACCTGTCCCTGCACCTGTTCAGGACTCATGTAAGCCGGTGTGCCCACCGTCGCCCCTGTCCCGGTCAGGGCTTTGCTGGTATCCCCTTCCAACGCCCATTTGGCAATACCAAAATCCGCCAGATACGGTTCACCATACTGGTCAAACAAAATATTAGCCGGTTTCAGGTCGCGGTGAATGATGCCTTGCCGGTGGGCCACATCCAACGCCGAAGCCAGCCGGTTGTAGATACGGGTGATTTCACTGAGGGGGAGCGGCCCTTTTTCCAGCCGGTCGGCCAGGGAACCACCGGTCATCAGGCGCATGACCAGATAAGGCTGATTATTGGCCTCGCCAAAATCATAGACGGGCACAATGCCCAGGTGCTCTAACGAGGCGATGGCCTGGGCTTCTCGTTCAAAACGGGTACGGAAAGCCGGGTCCTCAAGGAAATTGGCGGGCAGGATTTTGAGCGCGACTTCACGACGGAAGCGGGGATCATAGGCCCGATACACGGTGGCCATGCCCCCTTCACCTATCGCTTCGAGAATTTCGTAACGATCAAATTGCCGTTGCGTCATCACTCACCCTGGTTTCAGAGCTATTTGCCCTGTATCAAATTATTCCTCGATAAAATAGTCCGAGTCCATACGTTTCAATTCATACGTAGCCACCACATTAACACCCACACTATAATCAATCATGAGTTGGGCCAATGTATCCCCGTCAATCAAAACGATTTTGCTTTCAATCATTGACACATAATCATAGGCTGATTGCGTAAATTTTGCTGTCGTTATGAATATACCTTTTTTGGCACGTTGGCCCTGTAATGCTCCAGCAAATTTCTGAATCTCTGGACGTCCAATCGCCGTATCATCCCAGCGTTTGGCCTGAATAAAGACGATATCTAAACCAAGTCGATCCTCTTTGATAATACCATCAATGCCGCCATCACCGCTCTTGCCGATAGCCTGACCAGCATCCTTTCGGGTACCACCGTAACCCATTTTGACAAGCAAATCTACAACCAATCGTTCAAAGAAGGTCGGCGAACAGGTTTTGACCGTTTGGAGCAATTCGGTAGCCAGAGCCTGGCGAATGCGCTGATAAGCCAATTCAAACTCTTCTCCAGGCGATTGAGAAGACTCTTCAATAACATCCTCAGTGCTGTTATTCAATTTACTGCTTTTGCTTTGAAATTCCACAAATTCCGGGAACTGGCGTAGGTATCTGATATTAATGCTGTTTGGTGCTTGCCGCAGAACATCTAACCCACGAGGCGTTATTTGAAAATAACTACGCCTGGGTGAATATAGCAATCCGGCTTTTTTGAGATAAGTTCTGGCCCAACCAACCCGATTATCAAAAATTGCCTGTCTACCACTCGGCAACAGTTCTTTCAATTCACCGTTACTTAAACGGAATTGCTTTGCCAGCAACTCAATCGTTTCCTGTATGCCATGTTCCCGTTGATCCCCTGCCAATTGCAACACAGGAAGCATAAGAGATTGAAAGTCTGGTATTGTCATAGGCACCTGCACCTTTTGGGAAATGATTTTTTAGAGCCAGGAGAAAGGATTCTCAGATACCGACCCGTTCGCATCTGGGGATGCTCACTCCTCGTCTTTCAACTAAAAGAAAAGACACTCACTACTAAATTGCCCCACTAAACAGCAAAGCGATTACCCACTTGGCGAAAATTAACACGACCTCTGGAAATCTCTCAGTCTCTTAATCTCTTAGTCTCTTAATCTCCAGAGGTATGATTAAAAAAACGCCAAACTTCAGGTAATTATTGTAGTGGTGTGCCGTTAAGTTGGCCGCGTAGTGTTTGCCCGGTGTCGTAGCGAAGGACTTCAATGCTCAGGACATCGCTGGTAGCATGGCCGCGCAGGATGTTGCAGTAACCAGACATCGTGCCATCCGTGGCCAGGATAAGCCCTTCAAGCATGGTAATGACATCACCTGCTTTGACACCCGCCTGACCGGCGGGTGAACCGGACATCACGCCAGTCACCCAAATACCGGTTAACCCTTGACCATTACTTACCGCTGTGCCGTTTATGCCAATGGCGGCCAGGTTTTGACCCTCCCGCAATTGATCCAGAATGGAAATGGCGTCATTGGCGGCGATGGCAAAATATTGGTTGGTTTGGCTGGCCAGGGCGTAATTGATGCCGACGACCTGCCCGTCACTGTTGACCAACGGGCCACCGGAGTTACCCGGATTGAGGTTGGCGTCATGTTCGATCACGCGTGTGACCGAAGCCCAGCCCGTTTCACCGTTGGCATCGGCTTTGGAGACGGTTCCTCGCGTCAGGGTAAATTCGGGATCGCCCAACGGGAAACCAGCGGCATAAATGTCTAACCCCACATCTATTGGCCCTTTGTACCAGGTGAGATAAGGCAAATCCTGACCGTCTATAGCGATAATGGCCAGGTCGGCGCATTCGGACGCGCCCAGGATGCGGGGCATTACGGGGAGTGGATTCGCCCTGGACATACACTTCCAGAATGGCGGCCCTGACAATGACAGCGATTGTTGGTGACGATGATCCCGGATGGGTCAATGATGAAGCCAGAACCACCGCCGGTGGCATTGTAGATGGTACCTAATTCGGGATCACGGAAGGTTCCCCCGGGCCATGATTTGCACGACGGCCTGGGGAGACACCCGTCTAAGTTCTGCACGACACCCGCATCAGATGGAACAGGCTCGGTGTCCGGTGTCGCGGC
>JADJUV010000094.1 GCA_016716885.1 Candidatus Trichofilum aggregatum
AATGGGAATAAAATTTGGGCTAACCCTGAACTCAAGTTCGTCCAGGTCAAACGCAGACTTTTTTCTTTTTTCTTGAGCAACGCCTGATAAACCGACTCATACTCCGCTACCATCACATCTACCGTCTTAACCGGCCCGATTCCCTGTTGTAATTGTGACAACAGCGATGCCTCATTCGCCAGACGCTGTAACTGTTGGGCCAACCCCTGCCAATCATAACGTTCAAACAACAAACCATTGACCTCAGATTGAATCAGCTCATTCATTCCGGGGATATTTGTGGTCACGACAGGTGTGTTTGTTGCCAAAGCGGAAGGGATTACCAGGGGGAAATCATACCAGGTAGACGGGACAACCAGAACATCTATCTCTGATAAGACCTCGCCCATTTTGTGGTTACTAAATGTACCCGCAAACCGAATACGCTCATCCCCGGCGGCCATCTCCTTTAATGATCGGCCATAGTCAGGCCACTTTGATAAATCGCCATAGATGGTTAATTGGAGCGGCCGCGAACTTTGCACCTGCTGAAACGCCTTGATCAACAAATCCGGCCCTTTCATCGGCAATATCTGGCCGATAAACCCCAGGCGCAACGCCTCTGATGGAACTTTATGCCCATATTGTGTTGCCCAACGGGTATCCAGGCCATAAGCTGAATAATGAATCGTCTCTCTGGGGATGCCATACTCCACAAAAAGGGAGCGCAAAAACTGAGAAGCCGTCACAATATGATCCACCTTCTGCAAAGCCTGGGCTAAAAAGGCGAAACGCTCATCCCAATTACCATGCATCCCACGCATCCCTCGCTGACGAGTCAGAAAAGGCAATTTCCCTACTCTCAACAAAATAGGGGCGATCAGGTTATCCGGCAAAATCCAACGGGGCCAACGATACACTTTTGCCTCATGCAAATTACATTTGGCACATTTCCAGGCATCATCCGGCCCATGACAAAGGGAATCATCTCTTTGGAGCAAGGTGTTGCGAGCACACAAAAACCAGAAATCGGTAGCCGTGAGAACACAAGGAATGTTGTGCCGATGCACGGCCGTGATAACACTGGCTGATAAGGTATAGCAGGATGTGATATGAACAATATCGGGGTTAAACTGGGTAAGATAAGCTGAGATATACGCTTCAACTTCGGGATTGTCATAAAGGTAACGAAACACATCGGGGCCTTTCTTCCAATTAAAATGAAGCCGGTGAATCGGTACACCCTGGAAAACCTCGGTTGAACTCTCTATTTTGTGACTTGTGGCGGTATCCCAATCTTCGGCACAGACGACCTGTACTTCATGCCCTTGCGCCTGTAAACCCTGGGCGATAGCCAGGGTTAATACCTCTGTACCACCTAAATGTTTTCCCCCTAAAAAATGTGTCAATAGAAGAATACGCATCGGGCTAACCTCTACTTGATTTTGGTCTATTCTGGGTCTATTACAGGCTTAAACGAGCCATTTCGGGCGATTCACCTGCGGGAAAACAGAAAATCCCAACAACAAGCTAACAATAAAATGCTTCTAGAACTTTATGAACACCTTCAATTACATCATTTACATCAGCATAACTCATGTGCGGTGATAGGGGCAATGAAAGAATCCGTTCGCCAATGGCATAGGCGTGGGCGAAATCCTGGGGTTGGAAACCGTACTTATGTTGGTACAAAGGGTGTGTATGTAAAGCCCGGTAATGAAGGGCCGCCCCGATATTTTCAGCCAGCAAGGCGTCTATGATCTCATTACGCCCGACAGTAAATTGTTCCAAATCCAGAATGAGTACATAAAGATGCAAGGCATGACGATTGCCGGGCTGGGTGGGGCGAGGTTGTAATTTAACACCGCGCATGGACGCAAACGCCGTGTCAAACAAACGGGCGTACTCTTCACGGGTGGTCAAGAATTGTTCTAGCCGGGTCAACTGGTGAATGCCTAATGCAGCTTGCACATCAGTCATGTTATATTTGAAGCCCGCAACCGTGGCGTTGCTCATCATCAACCGTTTCGTCCCAAACCGTTTCCAGGCATCCCGACTTAGGCCATGGATGCGATAAATGCGTAATAATTCATCCCACTCATCGTTATCCGTCGTGATCATGCCCCCTTCAATGGTGGTCATGTTTTTGTTGGGGTAAAAGCTGAAATTGGTGAGATGCCCGATGCTCCCCACGTTTTGGCCTTGATAACGTGTGCCCACAGCATGAGCGGCATCTTCAATCACAATGAGTTGGTGCCGATGGGCTATTTCTAGGATAGCATCCATCTCGCAGGCCAGACCCCCAAAATGGACAGGGATAATGGCTTTGGTTCGTTCGGTAATCGCCGCTTCAAGGTGATGGTGGTTGATATTGAGGGTAACGGGATCAATATCGACAAAAACGGGTGTAGCTCCTACATGTTCGATAACATTGGCGGTGGCGGCAAAGGTGAGTGGGGTGGTGATGACCTCGTCTCCGGGGCCAATGCCTGGTACGAGTAAGCTCAAGTGTAAACCAGCGGTACATGAGTTTACGGCTACCGCGTGTTTGGCCCCCACATAATCGGCAAACAGTACCTCAAATCGTTGGGTCTTGGGGCCAGTACCAATCCAACCAGAACGTAAGGTGGCTACAACTTCATCTATTTCTTCTTCGCCAATGTGGGGAACACCAAAAGGGAGAAATGAATCTCGTACAGGGGTCCCACCATTAAGCGCAAGGTCTTGTAAGTGGCGTTTTGTCATGTGGAATCCTTTTGTAATCGTTCAGCTCGACCGTGGAGCAGGAGCAATGTTAACCAAGAAAAAGCGAGAACAACCGCATTTTTTACTTTGCGTTTGTGTGAGCATTGTGACAGGGAACGACAAGTGGGCGGGCATTATTATTTTGGGCTGATTATCCTTATATTCTAGCTTAAGATGCTGTTTATTAAGGGGGTTTGTAACTTTTGGGGAATATTGTAGCTCTGACCAGGCAGCATTTTATCTGATGGTTGGTGGGTATTTAGATCATGGTTTCACTGGAACAACGGCGGCAAAACTGGTTGAATATGGTGACAGGTTGGCGGCCCACCTTGTTGCGGTTGGCTATTGTGGTGGGGGTGCTGGCCGCGGCCGCGGGCATGGGCGCCCTTCTCGCCTGGAAACCGTACAGCGCAAACCTGCAACTATTCGCCCTCGCCGGATCAGTCGGCGCCGTAGTCATCATCATCGGCGTGAACCGTTTCGGGCAACCTGAATATGGTCTTCTGGCTGTCCTGCTCCTGGGCGGTCTGTTCAACTTCTTTAGCCTACCCACCGGGACAGAAAGCAAACTGGTTCTAAGCCTCGTCATGGCCGCGGGCCTCTGTGGCCTCTGGTTTTTGGACATGCTGCTGGTCGAGAAACGCTTTCGCCTTAAACCCTCGCCCGTCAACAAACCCATCCTGACCTTCATTGCCGTGGGTATCATCTCTTTTTTCTGGAGTTTCCTGATGGAAGACCCACTGGTTTATCGCTACGGCTCCTTTACCATTGTGCAAATTGCCACCTTATTCGTGAATAGCCTGCTGCCTTTCATGATCATCTATGTCATCAACAAAATTCAGGACATCAAATGGCTGAAGCAAATGACCTGGATTCTGTTAGGGATAGGCGTTTTTGCCTGGTTCTCCAGTGAGTTCAACCTGCCAACCATCCGTATGGTCGAAAATGGGATGCGCGGCGTCTTCATTACCTGGGTCGGCTCATTAGCCTATGGACAGGCTTTATTCAACGAAAAGCTAACCCCCGGAAAACGGGGGGCCTTGCTGCTCCTGCTAGGCATGTGGGTGTTCTGGGCACTCATTCAACATCGCATCTGGTTATCCGGTTGGGTTCCCCTGGGTGTCGCCTGTCTCGTTCTCACGCTGGCCCGTTCGCGCCAGCTTTTCTTCGTGATGGGGTTTATCGGTTTGCTTTATGTGGGCATCAACTACCAATATTTTTATGAAGAAGTGGTCGTCGCTAATCTGGATGAAGGGGGTGGCGAACGGCTGGAAATTTGGCGGCTCAACCTACAACATGTCGTTGATCACCCCCTGTTTGGCATGGGGCCAGCCGGTTACGCGCTGTACAACATGACCTATCACCCTCAGGATGCCCGCTCTACCCACAACAATTACTTTGATATCCTGGCCCAAAGCGGCGTGATCGGTTTGGCCTGCTTCATCTGGATGATCGCCACCTTTTTTCGTCTGGGCAACCATCTCCGTCGCCAATTGACCGGACAGCGTAATTTTGAAGAAGCCTTTGCTAATGCGGTCCTGGCCGGATTAGTGGGGGCACTCGTGGCCATGACCTTAGGCGATTGGGTGTTGCCTTTTGCCTACAACCAGACCATCTCCGGTTTTGATAATGCCGTCTTCACCTGGGTGTTTATTGGCGGCCTGATGGCGTTGTATCACATAGTTGAATCACAAACAGAATCTTTTTCCTAAACGCTAGAGACTGCTATGACCGACGTTTCCGTTATCATCGTCAACTGGAATACCCGCCAATTGCTGGCGGATTGCCTGGACTCGCTCATCAAAACGGCGGGCCATTTACGGCTGGAATATATCGTGGTGGACAACGGCTCCACGGATGGCAGTCAGGCCATGCTCCGAGAGCAGTATCCGCAAGTGCGGTTGCTGGCTAACCAGGAGAATGTGGGCTTTGGTCGGGCCAATAATCAGGGGATGGATGTGGCACAGGGGCGGTACGCGCTCCTGTTCAACAGTGATGCCCTGGCAACACCCGGTTTTCTGCAACGTTTGGTCGCCCTGGCCGATGCCAACCCGAAGGTGGGTATGGTGGGGGCGCACCTACTCAACCAGGATGGCTCTTTTCAGGCTTCCCACACCCGCTTCCCCACTTTGTGGCGCGAATTTCTTATTCTCTCCGGGTTGGGGCGCAAGTTGCACGGCTACTATTTCCCCAGCCACGGCCCAGATGAAGCTAAAGGCCAACAGAAAGTGGATTATGTGGAAGGGGCCTGCATGTTGGTGCGGCTGGAAGCGTACCGGCAGGCAGGTGGCTTTGATCCGGCCTTTTTTATGTATGCGGAAGAGGTAGATTGGTGCTACTCGTTCCAGAAGGCGGGCTGGGACATCTGGTATGACCCCGGCGCGAAGGTGATTCACCTGGGTGGGGGGAGCAGTGGCAGCCGCCGCACCAGCCGGGAAGCGGATTTGTACCAGGGGCGGGTGCGTTTTTTCAGGAAACATTATGGGCACGCGGCCGCGAACCTGCTCAAGCTGCAAATTTATGCCTTCACCCTGGTCAAAATCATCACCCACCGGGTGTTGAAACTGGTAACAAGGGGGCGTCGCGGCCGCGAAGTCGTCTCTCTCAGCCATCATCCGCACCAAACTCCGTGAAGTCTAAGCAAGGAACTTAGGAGCTGAAAGGAATTCCGGGGAACTCAGATTCACCCGGCAAGGTTCCCCGAGTTCCTAAGTGCCTGAATGATGTAACTATTCCATCCATGAAAATCCTTCTCCTCACCCAAGTCCTGCCCTACCCACCCGACAGCGGCCCCAAAGTCAAAACCTGGAACGTCCTCAAATATCTGGCCCAACACCACGAAGTCACCCTCGTCTCTTTTGTGCGCGGCGACCAGTCGGCCGAAATTGCCCATTTGAAGACAGTCTGCCATGCCGTGCACACCGTGCCGATTGAGCGCAAGGCGGTGGACGATGTGCGTTACCTGCTGAAAAGCGTGTTGACCAACCAGCCGTTCCTCATGGTGCGTGACGACCGGGCCAACATGCGCCAACTGCTGGAGCAACTGAGTGCCCAGACGAAATTCGACATCGCCCACGCCGATCAACTCAACATGGCGCAGTATGCCGAACGCATCCCCGGCGCGGCCAAAATTCTGGACGCCCACAACGCCCTCTGGCTCCTCTACCAACGGCTGGCCGATACGCTGGGTTTGGGGCCACAAAAGCTGATTTACAGCCGGGATTGGCGGCTGCTCAAGAAGTACGAGGGGCGGATTTGCCGGGAGTTTGACGGGATTCTGGCGGTGAGCCAGGAAGATAAGGTGGCGCTGGAAGCGGCGATGGGGCAGAAGTCGGAGATGACGGTGATTCCGATTGCCGTGGATTTGGATGAATTGCCCCTGATTGAGCGACAACCAGTGGCGGATCACATTTTGCACATTGGCACGATGTATTGGCCGCCGAATATTGATGCGGTGAACTGGTTTATTGATGAGGTGTTGCCGCTGATTCATGAAAGCGGCCGCAAACCACCTTTGATGTGGTGGGCTTACGGCCACCGCAGGAACTGGTGGAACGGGGTCAGCGGGATCCGCGTATCAACGTGACCGGCTACGTGGACGACACCCAACCGTATTACCAGATGGCCGGAGCGTTTATCGTGCCGGTGCGGGCGGGCGGGGGAATGCGCGTCAAAATCCTCAACGCCCTGGCCCAGGGGATGCCCCTTGTCACCACCACGCTAGGTTGTGAAGGCATTGGCGTCACCCACGGTAAAGATGTGCTCATTGCCGATACACCGCAGGAGTTTGCTCAGGCGGTGTTGCGGTTGCTCGATGACCGGGAACTGGCGGCAGAGTTGGGGAGGTGCGGCCGCGAACTCATCCGCCACACCTACGACTACCGCGCCGCCTGCCGCCCCATTGATGAGTTGTACGATAGGGCAAGAAGCAGACAAAACGGAGATTAAAACACGGATAGGAAGGAACACAGATAAATACATCCGTGTTCCTTCCTATCCGTGTTTATGCCCCATTTATTAAAACAGAAGTTCATTCGGATAAAAGGGTGACACGCGATTGTCACCCTTTTTTGTTGGCGGTTGGTGGGTGGGTGGTTATTATTACCGTCCCGATCAACCTTTACGCAACACGAACCACGCAACACAATGACTCCCACCCGCCTACCCATTGACCACACCTTCGACACGGATTTTGCCGATGAACTGGCGCGGCTGGAGTCGTATAACAAGAATTTATACCGCCCCAACACCTATTTGCACAAATGGTGGGCACGCCGCTGTGGGACGACGTTTCGGGCTATTTTGAAACAACTGGTAGATGAGGACCGCGGCCGCGACTACTATGCCCCCGGTGGTTTAGAAGGCACCATTATCCTCGACCCCATGATGGGTGGGGGCACAACCCTGCACGAGGCCATCCGCCTGGGGGCCAACGTCATCGGGGCCGACATTGACCCCATCCCCATTTTGCAAGCCCGCGCCACCCTCTCCGACATGCCGCTGGCCCAGTTGGAAACGGCCTTTGCCCGGTTCCATGAGGCGTTGCACACCGCCCTGGCTCCGTTTTACCGCACCGCCTGCCCCACCTGCCACAGCACCGTAGATTGGCAATTTATGCTGTACGGCCTGCAAAAACAGTGCGCCTGCCAGAACGCCTTGTTTGTGGATTCGCTGACCCTGCGCCACAACAACGACGGCACGCACACCCATCTCTGCCCGGAAACCCAAGACATTTTGCAGGATGGTGTTGTCGTCAGTGAAGCCATTTCGGTGGGGGTGTGGCCGTTGCGAGAAAAGGGGGATAAGCAGTGTGAGCGGTGTGGTCAACGGTTTGAGGAAGAGCTGGATGTGCCTTTTTACCAGCGGTACATGCCTTATGCGGTGGTGGGGGAGTGCGCCTCACATGGCCTCTTTTTTGCCGCCCCGGATGAGGTGATCTGGCAAGTGTTGGCCCAGGCGGAAGCGTGCCGGGAGTTGTTGGGGTTTGACGCGGCCGCGTTCGCCATTGATCCCCACGCCCCCCAATCCAAACGGCTGGCCCGCAAAAACATCCACAGCTACCTCGACCTGTTCTCCAGCCGCCAGTTGCTCTTTTTACACCACGCGATTGAGCTGTTGCCCCATTTTGACCCCCTGGAACGGCTCAACCTGGCCTTGATCGTCTCGACCTCGCTGGAGTTCAACTCGATGCTGTGTGGTTACAAAGGCATGAACCGGCGACGAGCCGGAGCCATCCGGCACACCTTCACCCAGCATTCGTACGCCTTTCCCTACACGGTGCTGGAAAACAACCCGCTCCACCCGGACAAACGCTCCGGTACGCTGACGAATTTGTTTCATTGGCGGGTGGTTCGCGGCCGCGAATGGGCCAACGCCCCGGTTGAACGCCGCCACATCGGCCAGGCCAAACCAGAGCAAATCGTCATCGCCGGGGAGCGGGATGGCGGCCATGAACTGCCCCACCCGGCCTTACTGCAACAGGGGCATCACCGCTTTTACTTACACCAGGGTAGCTCTATCGCCCTGCCCCTGCCCGATGAAAGTGTGGATTTTATCGTCACCGATCCGCCCTACTACGACAGTGTGCAATACAGCGACCTGGCGACTTTTTTCCGGGTCTGGTTGCGCCAGTTGCTTCCCAACGAGGCCATCTGGGACTATGCCCTGGACGGCGCAGCGGTGGACCCAATGGTGAACGGTAACGGGCAATACACAGCGGTGTTGAGCCGGATTTTTGCGGAATGCCGACGGGTGTTGAAGAAGGAGCGCGGCCGCGTCATCTTCACCTTCCACCATTGGAACCCCAAAGGGTGGGCCGCCCTCACCATCGCCCTCAAACGGGCCGGGTTTGTCCTGGTCAACCGCTACGTCGTCCACGCCGAAAATTACAACTCCGTCCACATCGTCAACCAGAACGCCCTGGTACATGATGTCATCCTTGTGCTTGCGCCTGCCACCTCGGTTCCCCCACCTGATTGGGAACAACCTCAGAACATCCGTGCGGACAACAGCCAGCATTTCTGCTATGATTGCGGCACACTGCTCGGCCATTTACTCCAGACCGAGATGAGTGAGAACGAGTTGCAGAAGTTGTGGCAACATCTTCTGAATTGACGATTTTCGATTTACGCTTGACGCTGGAATCGTAAATCGTAAATCTAAAATCGTAAATCTATGACTCTGGAATTTGAGAAGCTTAGTCAAGATATTGACCAGATGGGCCGCACAACCCGCAACCGGGAAGAGTGGCGGCAGAAACAACTAGCCGAAGCCCGGCAGTTGCTCAGTCAGCACGCCACCGATTGGGAAACCTTACGCGGCTGTGTCGAACGAGCCAAACATGAGGTGGGGGACAAATTTTTCTGGGCTGCCTTGCCTGTAGACGAGCGAGAACCACTCGACCAGGGCATCGCCCCACCGGTGTTACCCACCCAGGCCACCCTCTTCGCCACCGATGGCTCCCAAATCATGCCGGATCGCCATGCCCCGTTTTTGTATTACGTCATCAACGTGGGGGTGATGATTTACCATCACGGACACGGCCAGGCCCCGGACGCCCTGACCTTTCCCCAAATCCGCTACCCTAGCGATGACCCGGAAGAGAATTTGCTGGAGTTTGCCCCGGCCAATGTCAGCATCAAGCGGGATTTGGCGGAGATCGGCACGTTGGCACGAACGGTGTGGGAAAATCGGTACGCGGCCGCGCCCCTCATCGCCATCCTCGACCAACGCCTGCTCTACTGGCCCATCGGCAACATAGACAGCGCCGAACAAGACACCACCATTGACACCTGGCTGGAGAAAATGAGCGACATCCAGCGGTGCAACGGCATTTTGGCGGGCTACATTGACCGCCCCAACAAAATCTCCGTCCTGAACATGCTGGAATCGCTGAAAGTAGGTACGCCCCAGTTTGATACTGGCCGCTTTAGTCGCCAGCAACAAACCCTGACCGACGTGGATTTGTTCTGCGAGATTCTCAAACCGGGCCAGCGTAGCCCGGTATTTATAGATATTTCCACCCGCAACGAACGGTTTGAGCAGGCTGGGCAGGCAGTTTGTTTCTTTTACCTCAACCCCGGGCGGAACAACGACAAACAGATCGCTCGTGTAGACGTACCCATCTGGGTGGCCCAAGACCCCACGCTCATCAGTCAACTCCACGCCCTCATCTACCACCAGTGCCAGATTCTCCTGGGCAACTATCCTTACATCCTCACCCGTGCCGATGAAGTGGCCGTGGTAGGCCGTCAGGACCAGGAATACCTGGATAGCTGGATCGCCCTGACGATGCAAAAATATGGCATCAACAGTAGCCAGACGAACAAACAGAGCACAAAGGACATTGCGCGGGCGGGCAAGACACGGCATGAGATGTGAAACGTGGTGCGTGGTAAAAAATGGTAGCCACGAATTACGCGAATTGACACGAATTAAAAAATTCGTGCTAATTCGTGAAATTCGTGGCAAAACTTTTAGAGGACGAATCAATGCGGCAAAATGAACAGATAGGACGGGTGTTGCGGGCCAGTACGATGGGGTTTGCCGTGGGCTGCCGGGTGGCGCAGTTGCAGATTCCTGGGTTTGGTGGTCTGGTAAAGGCGCAACCAATTGATAGCCGGGAAGCGGTTTATGGCCTGATCTACCAGATCAACGTGGATGATGATCCGGTGGTGCAACGGCTGGTGTTGGCTGAAGACCCCCCTGCCTCGGTGGTGGAAGATCAGCGGCAAAATCGCCTGCGCCCTATTGAAATGGCGGTACTGGCGGTGGGCTACCGTCGTAATGGGTTTGTGCGGCATGGGCTACCACCCCGCCCCCCGCTCAACCTGGACCCGGTGGAATTGTGTGTGGGCGAGGAAGAGGTGCGGCAATTTACTGACACGTTAGGCTATATGCGGCTGATTTTGGGCGCGGCCGCGTCTGGCATCCCTACCACCCAGTTACTGGCGGCGCATATTATTAATGTGTATGAACTACGCGGCCGCGATACCGAGTGGGCCATGAAGGTCATCCAGGAAGTCATCGAACAACTCCGTAGCAACTACGACATCCTCATCCCCACCCTCGAAGCTCTCAGCGACGCCCTGCCCGATTTACAAATCGCCACCGACCCATTACTCTTTTAGGAAACGTGTTGCGTGTTGCGTATTCCGTTTTAGAATTTCCACGCACCACGCACCACGCACCACGCCTTACGCATCAAAGTTTATGGAACTCGAACCCCTCCGCACCTACCTCACCCAAAAACCCGCCACCACCGAAGAAATCCCCTTCGGCCCGGATGTGTTTGTTTACAAAGTGGCGGGCAAAATATTTGCCCTGGTATCCTGGCCCTCTACGCCGCTGACCATCAGCCTCAAATGCGACCCCGACTTTGCCCTGGCCCTGCGCGATCAGTTTCCCGCCGTGCAACCAGGCTACCACCTGAACAAAAAACATTGGAACACCATCACGCTAGATGGTTCCATTCCCGTAGAAGAAATCTGGGCCTTGATTGATCATGCCTACACCCTCGTCGTCAAAAGCCTGCCCAAAGCCACCCGCGAAAAGATCTCATCCTAAAACAACCCAACGCATTACGCATCACGCATTACGGAATTGCCTATGTCTAACACCTACGTCGCCATAGACATCGAAACCACCGGTTTTGATCCCAACCGGGAAAGTATGATCGAGTTTGCCGCCATTGTTTTTCAGGGTGATGACATCCTCGAAGAGGTTCACAGCCTGATTAATCCCGGCAAACCCATCCCGCCGGAAATTACCCGCATTACTGGCATTGACGACCAGATGATGGTGGGTGCGCCGTCCCTGTTCAGCGTGCGCCAGAAAATCCGCTCCGCCCTGTCCGACCGCATGATTGTAGGGCACAACGTCAGTTTTGACATGGGCTTTCTGGAAGCCGAGGGCTTTGGCCTGCGCCAACATCGCCTGGACACCATTACCCTGGCCTCCATCCTGATCCCCGAAGCCGGACGGTATGGGCTGGAAGCGTTGGTCAACTTCCTTAACCTGTCCAACCCCGCGGGTAAACAGACCCACCGTGCCCTGGATGATGTGCGCCAGACGGTGGAGTTGTTTTTTGAATTGCGGCGGCGTGTCCTGAAACTGGACCTCAGCACCTTGCGGGAAATTACGGAGGCCGGGAGTCGCATTGGCTGGCCGGAAAACGCCTTTTTTGAGGAAGTATTGGCGATTAAGGGGCAAGATGCTTTCTTTAATCCGCCCAAACGCAAGGGCCGCCTGCCTAAATTATTCAGCGCACCTCCCGTAACCGGCAACAACCTCAACCCGGTGGAAAAAACGAACGCCCTTAACCCCGATTTAATCGCCGGAACCTTACGCCCCGGCGGCAACGTCAGTCTGGCTTTCCCTAATTTTGAGCAACGCAGCCAACAGGTAGACATGCTCCTGGCGGTGGCCGAAACCTTCAACCGGGGCGGACAACTGCTGGTTGAAGCGGGCACAGGCACAGGTAAAAGTCTGGCTTACCTGCTCCCGGCGGCCTTCTGGGCCACCCAAAACGAACGGCGGGTGGTCATCTCGACAGCCACCATCAATCTGCAAGACCAACTGATTAACAAGGATATTCCGACCTTACAGCATATTCTGCCGTTTGAGCTACGGGCTTCGGTGCGTAAGGGACGAGGCAATTACTTGTGTACACGTCTCTTCCAGCAGATGCGTCACAGTGGGCCAACCAGTGCTGACGAAATGATCCTTTATGCCAAAATCGTCATCTGGTTACCCCACAGTGAAACCGGGGATGTGAACGAAATTAGTCTGCGGACGCCGGGGGAGCGCATGGCCTGGGCGCGGCTGAGTGGTGAAAACGGGGTGTGCAAAACGGAAGATTGTCTGCAAGAGCAATGCCCGCTCCATCTGACCAAACGGCGGGCAGAAAATGCCCACATTCTCATTGTCAACCATTCCTTGCTTCTGTCTGATGTGGCTAATAACAATCACATCTTGCCCGAGTTTACCGACCTGGTCATTGATGAAGCACATCATTTGGAGTCGGCGGTGACGGATGGGCTGAGTTTCCGCACGGACCGGCGCACGATGGATGGGTTGTTGGATGAGTTGTTGAAGCCTAAATCGGGGGTGCTGAATGATGTGCCAGCCCGCACGGCGGCGGTGGTGCCACGGGAGATTCAGGTGGGGCTGGATGGTCTCATTATGAAGTTGCGCCAGCAAGGGGATACGATGCAGTCGCGGCTGGATGAGTTTTTTACGACGGTGGACTTTTTCTTGAAGGGGCAGTTCCGCGGCCGCAGCCAATTCGGTGAGCAACTTCGCCTCAACCCGGCCACCCGCGCCCAACCCGACTACAGCGAGATCGAGTTTACCTGGGACAATCTCAATAAAGGCTGGGCCGAACTCAACAAAGGGTTAAACACGCTCCTGAAACAGGTGGCGAATATCATGGAAGCGCACAGCCTGGAAGATGGGGACAATCTCTACGCTATGCTGGCTACTCTCCTCCGCTCCCTGGAAGAAAACCGGCTTAATTTACAGGACATCCTCATAGACGCCCGCCCGGAAATGATTTATTGGATTGATTGGAACCGTGATCGCATCTCTTTTCATTCCGCCCCTCTGCATATTGGGCCATTGGTTGAGGAGCACATTTTCACCACCAAAGAAACGGTGGTGCTCACCTCGGCCACGTTGCGCACCGCGGGCAATGATGGCCGCACCAATAATTTTGATTATGTCCGCGGCCGCTTACACGCCCATAACGCCTACGAACTGGCCGTTGGTTCCCCCTTTGATTACCAGAACAACACCCTGGTTTATCTGGTGTCAGACATCCCGGAACCGAATCAGCCGGGCTATCAGCGGTACGTTGAGGATGCGATATTGGAAGTGGCGGGGGCTTTACGCGGCCGCACCATGGTCCTCTTCACCGCCTACAGCCAGCTCACCCAGACCGCCAAAGCCATCGAAGGGCCATTGGCCGATATGGGCATCACCCTGCTGGCCCAAATGGAAGGGGCCTCGCGCCAGCAAATCCTGGATCAATTCAAACAACCCGGCGCCCAGGCTGTTCTCCTGGGCACAAAATCATTCTGGGAAGGGGTAGACGTGCCTGGCGAGGCGTTGCAAGCTGTCGTCATCGTCAAAATCCCGTTCGATGTCCCCTCAGACCCCATCTTCGCCGCCCGCTCCGAGACCTTCGAGAACTCCTTCATGGAATATTCCATCCCCGAAGCTATTTTGCGCTTCCGGCAGGGGTTTGGCCGCCTCAACCGGCGGCAGGATGATGAGGGGGTGGTGATTGTGTTGGACAAACGGCTGATGACCAAACGGTACGGCGATCTCTTTCTGCAAGCCCTGCCCAACTGCACAATTATTCGCCAGCGATGTAATCGCATTGGTGAACTCACCCATCGCTGGTTAAACAGAGACAGGAACGGCTCAGAATAACGAGCAATTCTCAATTTGAGACCATTCGTAGGGGCGGGACAGGTGGGCCAGGATGTGACAAGAACGGGAAGCCTACCTTCCCACCTGTCTCGCCCTCTTATGAGCCTCAATGGTAAGCAAGAGGGCGAGACGACGCGGAAAGATCGTTTCCCAGTTCATCCGCATTGAACCCGCGTCGTCCCGCCCCTACCCTCATTGGCTGTCAAATTGAGAACTGGCGTTTGGCGCAAATTAGAACCACCTCTGGCAATCTCTCAATCTCTTAGTCTCTCAGAGGTCAGCACAAAAAACACCCATGTCCAGTTGAAAATTGCTGACATACCCTAGCGGAATACCCCCCTAAAGCAAATCACAGGTATAATCCCTGGCACTATGTCACGATCCTTCAAACGATTAGAAAGCGTTCTTAAATTAGAATCCGATCAGGGCTACCAGGACAAAGCCGTTGTGGGCGGCATTGCCCAATTTGCTACCTACTGGGTTACGCAGGCACGCCAGGAAGCGGTTGACGAAGCCGACCGCGCCTTTGTGGAACAGACCGCCGAAGTGTTAGCGAATTATGCCCGTCTGCCCGGCAAAGAAGCGCGGGCCAATACCATTGGACAACTGCGGGACAAGTTGCTGGTTCGCGCCGAGCGTGTCGGGCAGATAGCTCCGCCCCCCTCGGCCCAACCCAGCACCCCACCACCAAGCAGGCGGCCGCAACCCGACAATCGCCCCCCCGCCAAAGCCCAACCGGCGCGTCCCGCTCAACCCAGAGAGGAACGCCGCCCCACACCACCCCCGGAGAAACCCGCCCCCAAACCGGAACCGGTGAGGGAACAGACCAAAGCCGCGCCCCCGCCGCGGCCGCAACCCCCCGAAAAAGAAAAACACACCGCCCTGGGTTACAAACCCTTAGGCAAAGCCAAACCCGACCTGGAAGGATTGCGCCAGCCCATCACCGTCTTGCGGGGCGTGGGCATCAAACTGGGTCAGATATTGCACAATCGGGGTGTTACTAACCTGCTTGACCTGCTCTACTATTTTCCCCGCCGCTACGACGACTTCAGCCTGATGAAACCCATCAACCGGGTAACCGCAGGCGAGCAGATTACCGTTATTGGTACGGTGTGGGAAGTGCGCACCCGTCGTACCCGCACCAACGCCACCTATCTGCAAGCCGTCATCAGCGATGGCACCGGGCAAATTCAAGCCACCTGGTTCAACCAACCCTGGCTGGCCGAACAACTCAAGGCGGGTACACAAGTCGCTTTGAGCGGCAAACTAGAACAATTTCTGGGCCGACCCACCTTTAGCAACCCGGAATGGGAACCGGTGGCTCGTGATATGCTGCGCACCGGGCGCATCGTGCCCATCTACTCCCAAACTGAAGGGCTGAACAGCCAGAAAATCCGGGGGCTAGTCAAAACTGTTTTGGATGCGTGGGCCAACAAAGTGCCAGACCCCGTGCCCGCCGAGATACTCCAACGCCAACAACTCCTACCCCTGGCCGATGCCCTCTACCAGATTCATTTCCCGGACTCGCAAGAGACGCTGCACCGGGCGCGGCAACGGATCATCTTTGATGAGTTGCTGCTGCTGCAATTGGGGATGCTGGGTAACCGCCAACAATGGCAAAGCAACCCTAGCTTACCCCTGCCCCATGACGAAACCGCCTTACACACCTTCACCGAACACCTGCCTTTCCAACTGACGGGGGCGCAACAGCGGGTCATGGGCGAAATCGCCACCGATATGGCCCGCAATGTAGCCATGAGCCGGTTGTTGCAAGGGGATGTGGGCGCGGGTAAGACAGTTATCGCGGCCGCGGCCATGCTCAATGCCGTGCAAGCCGGGGCACAAGCCGCCCTCATGGCCCCCACCGAAATTCTGGCCGAACAACATGCCAAAAGCCTGCGCCGTATGTTGGCCCCCTTTGATTTGCAGATTCGTTTGCTCACTGGCTCCGTTTCCCAGAGCGAAAAGAACGAAATTGGCCGCGAATTGGCCGAGGGTGCCGCCCACATCGCTATCGGAACCCACGCCCTCATTCAAGAGAATGTGCATTTTCAGCGGTTGGGGCTGACCATTGTGGATGAGCAACACCGGTTTGGGGTGGAACAGCGGCAGGCGTTACGGGATAAAGGCAGTAATGGTCATAATGGCGACGCGGCCGCGACGCCCATCACCCTCACGCCCCATCTTTTAGTCATGAGCGCTACCCCCATCCCACGCAGTCTGGCCCTCTCCCTCTACGGCGACCTGGACTTGTCTACCCTGGATGAATTGCCGCCGGGCCGCCAGGAGATCAAAACCCGTTGGCTGGCCCCGGCCGAGCGCGAACGAGCTTATGCCTTTGTGCGCGGCCAGATTCAGGCCGGGCGACAGGCGTATGTCATTTGCCCCCTGGTAGAAGAGTCGGACAAAATCGAGGCCAAATCGGCCGTAGATGAACATGCCCGTCTGCAAGGGGAGATTTTCCCTGATTTCCGGGTAGGTTTGTTGCATGGGCGCATGAAGGGTGAAGAGAAAGAGGGGGTCATGCGGGAGTTTTATGCCGGTGACATCCAGATTCTCGTCTCCACCTCGGTGATTGAGGTGGGGGTGGATGTGCCCAACAGCACGGTGATGCTCATTGAAGGGGCGAACCGGTTTGGGTTGGCGCAATTGCATCAGTTCCGCGGCCGCGTCGGGCGTGGCGAACACCAATCCTACTGCCTGCTCATCGCCGACACCACCAGTGCCGAAACAGAGGAGCGGCTGGCCGTTCTGGAGCAAACCAACGACGGCTTTGTGTTAGCCGAGAAAGATTTACAGCTACGTGGCCCTGGCGAATTCTTTGGGCGGCGGCAAAGTGGTCTGCCGGAGCTAAAAATGGCCTCGCTCCTGGACATGACCATGCTGCAAATGGCCCGCACCGAAGCCGAAGCCATTCTCAAGGCCGACACCGGCTTACAACAACCGGAACACGCCACTTTGCGTGAAAAAGTCCAGAAATTTTGGGAAGAAGCGACCAGCGTTAGCTAATTCAAGGTTGATTTTCTCGATCTGACTGGTGATACTATGCACTTTGAATGGGATGAAAAGAAAAATGAAATCAACATTCGCCAACATGGTATTGATTTTGCGGATGTTGCAGACATATTTAACTATCCCATGCTCGTGGAATTAGATGATCGTAAAAATTACGGTGAAGAACGTTGGACAGGGATAGGTTTGTTGCAGAACCGTATTGCCGTTGTGGTGTACACAGAGCGTTATCAAAGTACCATCCGTATCATCTCAGCGCGAAAGGCAAATAGTCATGAACACAGACGTTACCAAGAATTCATCTCGAACTGATTGGGAAAGAGTTGATGCCATGACGGATGAGGAAATAGATTATTCTGACATTCCGCCACTTGACGATGCTTTTTTTACCCATGCCCGGCTGCGGCTTCCTCATAAGAAAGAGCGAATAACGCTTCAGTTGGATGATGATGTGGTAGCCTGGTTTAAGGCCCAAGACGATGAATGGCAACGCCGTATGCAAGCGGCTTTGCGTTTGTATGTTGAAACCCATAGAGCGTACCAATGATTTTCTCATTCCCACTTCCCACCCTCATGCCTTTAAGGAGACTCCATTGATCCGAAGAGCCATTTATCCTGGCACCTTTGACCCCGTTCATTATGGACATTTGAACTTGATGACGCGCGCGGCCGCGATCTTTGATGAACTCATCGTAGCCGTCTTTGATCATGGTCAGCCCACCAAATCCGTCCTCTTCACCGTGGATGAACGGGTCCACATGATCGAAGAAGCCCTGCCCAATCACCCCAACATCACCGTCTCCCGGTTCAGCGGCCTGACCGTAGACTTTGCCCGACAGGTTGAAGCCACCATCATGGTGCGGGGGTTGCGCGTCTTTTCTGACTTTGAGTTTGAGTTCCGTATGGCCCTGGCCAACCAGCGGTTGGCTCCCGAAATCGAGGTGGTAACACTGATTACGCGTGAAGAGCACACCTTCCTGAGCAGTTCCACCGTGCGCGAAATCGCCTCCTTTCAAGGCAATGTCACCAGTATGGTTCCGCCCCACGTAGCCCATGCTCTGTATGCCCGTTTTCACGGCGAAAACAATTATAGTGCTCCGGCATTGCGGGATTAGGCGCAAAGTCATTATAATCAGGCTTATTCCTTGTTGCGTATTCTGGAGTTTGCCTGTTCAACCCAATACGCACCACTTAACACGATGCACACATCACCAAAGGTACAGCTATGGACATCCAACATCTCTTAGACCGTCTGGAGCAGGTTCTTAGCGAAAGCCCTCGTTTTCCGCTCACCGCCAATCTGCTGGTGAATGAAGACAAGATTTTTAATGTGATTGATCAGATGCGGACGGCTATTCCTGAAGAAATCAAGCGAGCCAACCGGATCGAAGCCGAGAAGGATCGTATTATGGCTCAGGCCAAGGAAGAGGCGGAGCGTATTCGCTCACTGGCGAAACAAGAGGCCAGCGAGTTGGTGAAACGGGATGCTGTGGTCGCGGCCGCGCAACAACGGGCTGACAACATCCTGGAGCGGGCGCGCCGTGAGTCCGAGGTCCTCAAACGGGACTCCGATGCCTATGTGATGGAAGTGCTGAGTAAACTAGAAGACAATCTGCTTCACTCCTTGGGCGTGGTGCGTAATGGTTTACGCAAAATTGAAACGGACGCGGCCGCGCCCGAAAATCCAGTTCCCGATAAATAACGAGCTGAAGTCTGGCGTTTTTTGGGCAGCCCTCTGGAGATTAAGAGACTGAGTGATTAAGAGATTTCCAGAAGTCGGACTCATTTTCGCCAAAGACGCAGAGATTTCTCCTTAGATTCTTCTTTATCTTAGTGAGCGTTCGTAATTAACTTAGCGGTTTCTAGATTGCGGCAGTCTTGAAGACTGCCGCAATCTAGCGAACTTATTCACGAACGATTACTTAGCAGTTCCTTTTTCAGCACACTCATCGGTGGATAAGAGCTACCATGATAAATAGCCCAGGAACAACCCGCTTTCTGCAAAACGAGAACAAACGCCTGCAACAGGAAGTTCAGGGATTACGTGATGAAGTCATGCTCTTACGGGGCATCTTGGATGCACTGCGGCAGGTGCATGAAATCACCAATATCATCACAGCCGAAACCGATGTCCTGTTGTTGCTGGACGGTATTCTCGAAGTAGCTTTGAATACGCTTGGGGCGAAAGATGGTTCTTTGATGCTGGTTGATGATGAAGGCAAGGAACTGGTGTTTGTGGTGGTGCATGGAGCGGTGCGCCATACCCTCATAGGTCATCGCCTGCCCATTGGCACAGGCATTGCCGGTTGGGTAGCCGAACAGCGAAAACCGGTTATCGTAGGCAATGTTTACACGGATCCCCGTTTTTCTTCCGGGGTAGACCAAACTTTTTCTTTTCATACGCACTCTCTCGTGTGTGTACCCATTATCTACAACGAACAGATGCTGGGGGTTTTTCAGGCCCTTAATAAACGCAATAACGAGGCGTTTACCCAGGCGGATCTGTCGTTGCTTGGTGTTGTGGCTCAATTAGCAGCTACCGCCATGGTCAAAGCGCAAAGGACAACTACCCTGGAGTGATTCGCCCCGTTGTCACAACCAACCTTCGCTCTTTCCTGACGTGGCCTTTTCTTATTGTGTTAGTGGCGAGTTTGTTGCGCCTCACCACCCTGGAACTGAAAAGCGTCTGGTTGGATGAAGCATATTCGGTGTACGCGGCCGCGCAGGGTCATGCCGTCATCTGGACCGGCTTTGATCCCCATCCCCCCCTTTATTTCAGCTTTCTCCACGAATGGCTCAAACTCGTCCCGGCGGGCAGCGAATTCTGGCTGCGCCTGCCCTCGGCGCTGGCCTCGATTGGTGGTTTGATCCTCATCTACCACCTGGGCAAACGATTATTCGATGCCCGTTTTGGTTTGATCGCCTTGCTGTTGCTGGCCTTTTCACCGCTGGAAATCTGGTACGCTCAGGAAGCCCGTTTTTACCCGTTTATTGTGCTGGCCGGATTGCTGAGTGCCTTTAGCTTGACTTGGGAGCATTGGCTGGCCTGGCCGCTTTACACCCTCAGCCTGGTTTTTGGCCTGTACATGGATCACACCATGATCCCCATCTGGTTGATGCTGAGTGCGTTGTGGCTGGTCTGGTGGTGGCAACGCGGCCGCAAACCCGTTCCCCTCATCCTCTGGTTCATGACTTCGGCCCTGGCCTGGGGGCTGTTCCAACCCTGGTGGCCCTATCTGGGTAACTCCTTTAACCGGGTTGTGGTCATGTATGAGGAATTTGTTCTTAACCGCTTTCCGCAACTACCACCGATTTCTGTCCCCTTACTGGTGCAGATTTTAATTATTGGTTGGTTGGGGTTGATCGCGGCCGCGTTCCTGGCCCGTACTTTACTCCGTTCCACCCCGATTACCGCCATCATCGCGCCACTGGTGCTTTTCCCTTTTGTGCTGATCGTCTTATTAACCCCCATTCCTCGGCTCTACATTGCCAAACGGCTCCTGGTAACGGGCTGGCCGCTGGTGATTTTGTTGGTGACCTGGCTGGTGTGGCAACTGGGTGATGATGGCCGCCGCATGGCCTGGCTAATGGTGGCCGCCTCGGTGATGGCGGCTCTGGTCAATGTGTTTCTTGTGCCTCAACCGGATTGGCGGGGCGCGGCCGCGTTCGTGGAAACCTATGCCACGCCCACCGATCTGGTCTGGGTAGTGCCGGGGTTTAATGGCATTCCGTATGACTATTACGCCACCCAATCTCCCAACCGCTCCCAAGAAGGGCAGAGTTTGCCGGATGCGGCCGCGGCCGCAGACACCATCTGGCTACTCACTGACCGCCCCGCTGCACCACTGCCCCCTTCCGCCGATCAACGCTGGTTGGATGAAAACTGGCTCCTCGTCCAGGACATCCCCGACTTCTTCCGCCTCACCATCCGTCGCTATGCTGCCCCCTGAGATACCGATAAATGGCATAGTCTGTCATTTTCAGAGAGGCTGGAGACTAGTACATACAAAGGGGTTTTTATGACAAGCTCACCATTTGTTTGGCGGAAACCCCACCCCCCGGGGCGGGGGGGGGGGGGGGGGGGGGGGGTTTGGGGGCCGCCCCAAAACTCCCTTCCCCGGGAGGCGGAGGGGTCTTCCGACTAAACCTGCCAAGGACTTGTCTAAAGCTGTACGAGAGACTGGAGACTGGCTAGTCTCTAGTCTCAAATTGAACCAATCTATACCCCATAAAACTTCATGATCCTACTACCGTTGGTTCTGGTACTCGTCTCGACTTTTATGCACGCCGGTTGGAATTTGCTGGCGCGGGAGCAACGCGGCCGCGACATCTTCCTGCCTTTGCTCCTCATTGTGGGGGTTGTGGGTCTTTTCCCGGCACTCATCGCCGAATGGCAAAGCACACCTATCATCCCACTGGTTTGGCCTCACCTGTTGCTGACAGCCAACTTTCAAGCCCTATACTATTTTGGTCTGTTCAAAGGGTATCGTAGTGGCGATTTCACCGTGGTTTACCCGGTGGCCCGCTCATTGCCCGTGCTGGTGCTGGCCCTGGTAGATTTGATTCGGGGCAACACCCCTTCGCTCATTGGTGGGCTGGGCATGGGGCTGATTATGGTGGGTTGTGTGCTGGCTCCTCTGGAATCGTGGCGGGGGTTTAGCCTGGCCCGCTACTGGAACAAAACGATGGTCTGGATTGGGGTGACGGCGCTGGGCATGATAGGGTATACATTGGTGGATCGGGCCGCGGCCGCGCAGATGCACACCGGTTTAGACACTGCCCTACGTTATGGCTTGTGGGAAACCATCGCCACGGCTGGAGCCTACTTTGTTCTGCTTAAATGGATGAATCAACCGCTCATTCAGATAGAGGGGCGCGCCGTTTGGCGGCGGGTTACGCTGGCGGGGGTGTTGATGTTTGGCGCTTACAGCCTTGTTTTATGGGCCTACCAGATGCCCGTACCGATTAGCTACATTGTGGCTTTGCGCCAGTTCAGCATCGTTTTAGGGGTGGTAGCCGGGGCCTTCCTTTTTCACGAACCCGCCCCCCGCTGGCGCATCAGCATGGCCCTGCTCATCGTAGCCGGGGTTATCCTTATCTCGGTGTGGGGCTAACAATGAGCAAGAAAGAGGTTACATAGAGATGCACAGAGGAATGAGAATTAAATAACTTACAGGAGACTGGGGGCGGGGAACTGTTCTCGGCGCGGTTTTTCGGGGCCTTCGCCCCGAAAAACCGCGCCGCTAAGGTTCCCCCTTCCCACCGGGAAGGGGGTCAGGGGGATGGGTCTTCCGACTCAATTGACGAAGGGCTTAGGTAAAGCTGGTCGAGTCTCTCATCTCAGTTCTGTCGGTTATTTAATTCTTGATCCAAAGAGTCACAGAGAATTCTTTAAAACTCTGTGTATCTCCGTGTTTCCTCTGTGCCTCTCTGTGTCCCTTCTTTTTCGTTCTGGGTTGTCCAGGTTAGGCTACACTGGCGAATTACAAAGCAAGAAACGGATAGAAGCGACGCCTAAACTTCCTTAAAATGGGGGTATGATTCACCAAGCAAGGAAGGACAAGATGATGCAAGTACAAGAATTATTCACGAGTGTCGAAAGTCGTTGGGCGGCCATTCAGCAACGGTTGGTCCAGGCAGATGGTTTGTTTGTGTATGGGGTGAAAACCACCGGGGTTTATTGCCGTCCGGGTTGCGCCTCGCGCCAACCGAAACAAGCCAATGTGCAGTTTTTTGACACCAACGCGGCCGCGGAACAGGCCGGTTTTCGCCCCTGTAAACGGTGCAACCCTCAGAGTGTAGGTTTGCCAGATGGGCACGCGGCCGCGATCAAACGAGCCTGTGATCTCATCACCCATGCCGAAGAAGCACCCGCTTTAACTGAATTGGCCGCAGCGGTGGGACTAAGCCCTTCCCATTTCCATCGCCTGTTCAAAACCACCGTGGGCATAACCCCCAAACAGTACGCCCTCGCCCATCGCCAAAACCGAGTTCAGGAACGGCTCCAGCAAGATAACAGCGTCACCGAAGCGGTATTTAATGCCGGATTCGCCTCGAACAGCCGCTTTTATAGCCAAAGTGAGGCTTTGTTAGGCATGAAACCGGCCCAATTTCGGGCCGGGGCACAGGGACAAACAATCCAATTTGCCCTTATGCCTTGTTCTCTGGGGTGGGTCATTGTGGCCGGGACAGAGCGAGGTGTGGCGATGATTGAGTTGGGGGATACGCCAGATGAGTTGTTGGCCCGGCTCAAGATGCGCTTCCCTCATGCGAACCATGAGAGTGGCGCGGCCGCGTTCACGGCCTGGGTGGAACAGGTGATCGCTTTCATCGAAGCCCCTGGCAAACAGCCATTACAATTGCCCCTGGACATTCAAGGCACGGCTTTCCAGCGGCGGGTCTGGTTAGCCCTACGTGATATTCCGGCCGGTTCCACCTTGAGTTACCGCCAGATAGCCGAACAGATCGGCCAGCCGAAGGCCACCCGCGCCGTGGCCCAGGCCTGTGGTGCCAACCACTTGGCAGTAGCCATTCCCTGTCATCGCGTGGTGCGACAAAATGGTGATTTGGGTGGGTATCGTTGGGGGGTGGAGCGTAAGCAGGTTTTATTGGCGAGGGAATCTGCGGCCGCGGAATAAAAGGGTGTGCTTTGACGCATTACAAACAGTCGATCCACCAAATAGGGAGATCTGCGGCGTTGCAAAGGAAACGGAAGCTGCCGCGGAAGCGTCATGTAATTCCGGTATATCGGTTAGATTCGCCCCACAACGCATGGAAACTTGGGCGCTTTTTTTCAGGTAACTCTGCACGGACAAAAGGGGGGCCGCGTTCCGAAAGTCAATGGAACCATGGTGGAATTAAACCTATTCTACGCTAAAATGCAAAAGGAACAAGCTTATTAGGTATTTTTGTCAAACGGCAAAACTTAATAAATGTTGCATCGTTTTTTGCGCGTCCCCTTCCAACTGCACGACGCCACAAGCATCAGCAATCACAGTGCCATGTTTTTGGCGTGAAAATAGACATTACGAAAGCGACAACCTTAACCTACCACCAACTGCGTTTTCTGGCGGGCCAGACCGATAGTGGCGATGGTTCCGGCATTGAAGGCCAGATAATCGGCGGCCACGCCATCGCTAAAGATGACGCCCCCTTCGGGCATGTTGGACTCTAGCTGGAGCGGGCTGTCGGGGGTGACGCGGCCGCAAACCACCCCCGCCCCCGATGTTTTACTGATGAATGGCTCCCGCACCACAAAAACGAGTTCGTTGGTTTCCCAGCCGGTTTGCGGCCGCGGCAAACTTGTTTGTTCCACCCCAAACCCCTGTAACATCCCATTCGCCATGTTGAACAGGCTACTCAGCCAGCCCGTCGCCCCAGCCCCGGTGGAAACAATAATACCACTGGACGAATGCTTCTCTTGCTGGGTCCCAAAACGAATCTGATACCGGGCTGACACATGATCCTGCCGTCCGATAAACAGGTCGTTAAAGGCCAGTAACCGCTGCCCATCGTTCAGGCTGGCTTCGGCCATGGTGATGGCCCGGATTTGGGCCTGGTTGTGTAGCACTTTACGCACCGCCGCCTGCACCTGGGGCACCTTGAACGGGAGCAACACCCCATCAATGTGTTGGGGATCAGGATTAACGGCGACCAGCGGCTGACCATCCAGATATTTGGCCGTGTTGACCACCAGCCCATCAATGCCAATCGTCACCACCAGATCCGTCTCGGCAAAGAGGAAGTTGGGCAGGAAACTGCGCTCGATGACCTGCATTTTGAGCAGGCCCTGCAACTGGCCGCGTAAGGCGGTGAGGGCCTGATGGTAGGTTTCATGCTCCCGCTCATACAGACCGAAGTCGCCGCCACTGTGTTCAATATAGAAACGGGCTTGCGGCCGCGTGTTAAACCGCTCTACCAGCTCTTCCAACCGTGTTTTCCGTGTGACCAACACAATTTTTTCGTACATAAACAGAGTTTGTCCACAGATGAGTGGACAGCGAGTATGATTTATCGGTGAAAATCTTACTCGCTCACTCGCTCACTCGCCACTCGCAACTATTTCTTCTGTAACAGCATCTCCAACAGGTCGGGCGAGATGTTTAGCTGGCCGATCTTGCTGGCGTTTTCGGCCAGATGCTGGAGAGCCTGCGTCACCATCAAGCGAGGGTCAGCCGTTTGCATGGCCAGGAGTTGTAGGGTTTTCTCATCGAGTTGGGTTAGCGGCCGCAACGTGGCTTCTACCGCATACGCCTGCACATCGGCCTGGGCACGGGCGTTGGCCGTTTCCGCTTCCACCAGCTTTTGCCGCTCCTCTTCCAGACGAATCTGCCCATTCATGCGGGCCTCGCGGATTTCCTGCTCCTTGGCTTCAACCGCCAGATCCGCCGCCACCTTCGTCTCCCGGATTTGCCGCTTCTTGGTTTCCACAGCAATTTCCGTGTTCAGCTCATTTTCCTTGATGCGCCGCTCCTGCTCCACCGCCGAGTTACGCCGGTCGTAAATGGCGTTGTCGGCCTGACGGAGCAATAGTTCACGAGCTTCCGCTTCCAGAGCGCGGGACATCTCCGGCGTGGCTTTGATGGCTAACACGGCGAAGGTCAGCATCTCCACCCCCAACGCTTTCATGGCTTCACTCTGGCTGAGTTGCTCCAGTACCGTCCGGGCAATCTCATCAGAAGCGCGAATGGCATCCCGTAGCGGCCGCGTCTGAATTTCGGCTCTGGTCAGTACCTGGGCCAGATTCACCAGCCGCTGCGACAGCTTCTCCGGGTCGTCGCTGTTGTGCTTTTCCGGCGCATCGGTGATGGTGTAATCGAGCAGGGAAGCCACCAGTTCCGGGTTGACAATGCGGTAGGTGAGTTGCCCTTGCACGGTCACGGCCTGGAAATCGCTGGCAACTTCATTGAAGATAAAGGGCACATCGGTACTGCTGATGGGCACGACGGCGACGGATGAGGCGGGTTTGTAGTAGAAAAACGCCTGACCGGCCCCTTTGTGTCGGACGCGGCCGCTTTGAAAATGAATGACGTATTGGGTGGGGCCTGTTTTGAGGTATTGAATGCCAAACATCGTTGTCTCTCCTGTGTGGAACCTATTAGTGTATTATTTACACTAATTATAGAGGAAAAGCGGAACCAAGTCAATAAGTGAGGGGAACTTACTCTGCTGACCTCTAGCTCCACTGGGCAGGGGTAAGAAAATCGGCTATCGTCCCTTCTGTTGATTACGATAGCTGTTCAGATAATCATTGGGGGTCTTGGTTCGTAGTGACCGCTTTAGCGGGCAAGTACTAGCCCGCTAAAGCGGTCACTACAAACAAAAACTTTTTCTTGAAAGCTATATATCCATGAACAAAGGACATTTTATGAACGACCTGGAACGTTTTCGTGCCGAAATTGATCAATTTATGAAGCTTCATCCGCAGTCGCCGCTGGAACCAGAAGAGCAGGAGAAATTCACTCACCTGAACTACTATGATGCGGCACCTGATTTGGTATTTGAGGTCACGGTAGAACGGTTTGGGGCGAATGAACCACTCATTACCATGCAAACCAGCACTGACGACACCCGCGAATATCGTCGTTGGGGGCATTTTGCGTTTGCGGTGGAGGGGCAAACGGGGGAACTCACGATTTATGCCGATATGTATGGCAGTGATCTCTTCCTGCCGTTCAAGGACAGCACCAACGGGGATGAGACCTACGGAGCGGGTCGGTACATGGACAATCAACGCCCCGCCATTCAGCGGCTCAAGGGTGATCTGTACCGGATTGACTTCAATTTTTGTTACAACCCTTACTGTGCCTATAGCGCATACTTCAGTTGCCCCCTGCCCCCCCGTGAGAACTGGCTCAAACTCCCCATCCGCGCCGGGGAGAAAGATTTCCACTAAAAATAGCTTGACCTGTCCACTATAATTGAACCGAATTAGCCGTTCACAATTGACTTGGGATTCACTGTGGCAGTCATCCGGCCATGCCGCTACAGTTATTTCCAAACGATGGCCAAAACAGTGACTTTCGCCCACAAAGGTATTCACTCGTCTGTGTATTGGTTATGCCCATTCCGTCATTGATTAACAGACCTCTTTTGGCCCAGACGCTCATTGGTCGGTCCAATCATAAGGCAACCCTGGCCCAGCTTGTCGAAGCGGCCGCGCACGGACAGGGGCATTCTGTTTTGCTATCTGGAGAAGCAGGCATCGGTAAATCGCGCCTGGTCGCTGAAACCAAAACCCTGGCTCAACAACAGGATTTCACGGTAGTGCAGGGGAATTGTTACGAGCCAGACAGTACTTTCCCTTATGCTCCCTGGCTGGATTTGCTCCAGAACTTTTGTGCCGGTCAAACGGATGACGCCCTCGTGAAGGCTTTTGGGCCTACCTTAGTAGAACTGGCACGATTGCGGCCGCAACTGCAACCCCTTCTACCCCCACAGGAAACGGTCAGGCCCCTGGCCGATCCCGAATCCGACAAACGGAAACTTTTCACGGCTCTGCTGACCTTTCTGGTACATCTATCCGCCTCTGCACCTTTGTTAATCATCATTGAAGATGGGCATTGGGGGGACGATACCTCGCTGGAGTTTATCCCCCTGCTGGCCCGGCAGATCAGTCACCACCCCATTCTCTTACTCCTGACGTTTCGCCATGATGAACTGACCCCTGGCCTGCGTCACTGTCTGGCAGAACTAGACCGCGGCCGCGCCAGCACGGAACTCGTCCTCACCCGCTTTGGCCCTGGGGAGACCCAGGCCATGATCGCCACCATTTTTGCCCAGGAAAAACCGGTGCAGACTGAATTTGTGGCCGCCATTCATCAACTCACGGACGGCAACCCCTTTTTCATCGAAGAAACCCTCAAGGTCCTGGTTACTAGCGGGGGGATCTTTCCGGCTTTTGGTGGCTGGACGCGCAAGCCGATTGACGAATTACAAATCCCACGCTCGGTCGAAGATACGGTGCAACGGCGCACCCAACGTCTGAGTGAACCAGCCCGCACCCTGCTGAACCTGGCGGCCGTGGCCGGGCGGCGTTTTGACTTTAATTTGCTTCATGCCCTTACCGGATATACAGAAACCGAATTAGCCATGTTGCTCAAAGAGTTAATGTCGGCGCAACTGGTCAGTGAAGAAACATCCGACCGGT
This sequence comes from Candidatus Trichofilum aggregatum, assembly GCA_016716885.1. Taxonomy (GTDB): domain Bacteria; phylum Chloroflexota; class Anaerolineae; order Promineifilales; family Promineifilaceae; genus Trichofilum; species Trichofilum aggregatum. The sequence continues at coordinate 28,319 of JADJUV010000094.1, forward strand.
TTGCCTTTCGTCATGCCCTCACGCGCCAGGCCGTCTACAACCAGCTCTTACGCCGTGAGCGCCGCACCCAACATCACACCATTGCCCAGACATTAGTGCAGATGGCCGGAGCAGGGGGGGACGTACCGCTGACCGATCTGGCCTATCATTTTTTTGCCGCGGAACGGTGGGATAAGGCGATAACCTATGCCCGGTTGGCGGGGGAGCAGGCACAGAAGCTATTTGCCCCGCACGCGGCCGCGGAACAGTTCACCCGTGCCCTCACCGCCCACCAGAAAGCCGGACAGGAACCACCCCCAGACCTTTATCACGCCCGTGCCCAGGCCTATGATCGCCTGGGTGAGTTTGACCAGGCACGAACCGATTACGAACAGGCCCAACTCATAGCCCGGCGTCGCCAGGACCACCAAAGCGAATGGCAGGCTTTGCTAGAATTAGGGTTTTTGTGGACCGGGCAAGATTATCATCAGGCTGGGCGTCATCTAGAGTCAGCCTTGCGCCTGGCCCGGCAGATGGAGCAACCGGCTTTGTTGGGGCAAACCCTTAACCGGGTAGGCAACTGGCATCTGATGACAGAGCATCACACCTTGAGCATCCCCTACCATCAAGAAGCTCTGGCGATTTTTCGGGCTTTGGCCGATAAGCGGGGCATGGCTACATCCCTGGATTTGCTAGGCATCACCCATTTTATGCATGGTGATATGGTGTCTGGGGCCGGTTATTATGAAGAAGCCATCGCCCTTTGGCGCGAGTTGGGCGAACGGCAGTGGCTCGTCAGCACCCTCTCCAGCTACGCCACGCGGGGCGGCAGTTGCCTCTTTGCTTCAACAGTTGCACCAGTTGTATCTCTGGCCCAATGCAAACAGGAAGCCGCAGAAGCGATCCGGCTGGCTCAAGAAATCGGTTGGCCGAATGGAGAAGGGTCGGCACTGCTATGGTATGGCATCCTGCTGGCTCCGCGTGGCGCGTTTCAGGAAGCCTTATCGGTTGGGCAGGCGGCTCTGGCCAGAGCCGAAGAGATTGGGCACAATTTATGGATTGAAACGGCCCATGCCTTGTTAGGGGTAACGTATGCGGAACTGGGCCAGTTGCCGCTGGCCTTGACCCATTTGCAGGAGGCTCTACACCGCGGCCGCGACGCCGGTTCTATCTACGTGGCCCAAAGCATGGCTGGTCTTCTGGCCCGTGTCCAGATTGCCCTCGGTCAACTGGATACGGCCCAAACGACGCTCGATGCCCTCAGTGATGCCCAAACCCCCTGCCTGAATCAAGCCCACCATCACATCTGGCGGGCGCGGGCCGAATTAGCCCTGGCCCGCCAAACCCCATCTCTGGCCTTGCCCATCGCTGACCGACTCATTGCCTCTCTGCCTGGAGCCGGACAACCCGTAGTTCCGGTGTTGTGGCTCTTACGGGGTGAGGTATTGTTGGCCATGGAACGGACCAAAGAGGCGGAAAAGGTGCTCGCGGCCGCGGCGGATGCGGCCGCGCAACAGGAACATCTCCCCATTCTCTGGCGTACCTACGCGGCCCTGGCCCGACTGTACCATACCCGCCAGCAACTCAAAGCCAGGGATCAGGTCATCAGTCAGGCCCAGCAAGTCGTCGCCACCCTGACCCAACCCTTAACTGATGCGGCTCTGGCCGACTCGCTTCGCCAGATGGTTCATAACCACCTGCCCCAGTCCACTAAACGCCGAACGACCACCAGTGGTGGCCTCACCCGGCGTGAGCATGAAGTCGCTAACCTGCTGGCTCAAGGACAAAGCAATGCCCTCATCGCTACCACCCTCGTCCTCAGTGAGCGCACCATCGAAAAACACGTCGAAAACATCATGAACAAGTTGGGTTTTGATTCTCGGGTGCAGATCGCCGCCTGGATCGTTAGCCAGCAGTAAGCCACCCATACACCCGTTCAGTTTTCTCGAAGTTCGTCGTGGGTTTTCCGGCGAAATCTAGGCCAGACGCAAACGTTTTTTTTTCCCCCCCGGGGGGGCCCCCCCCGCCCCCCCCCCCAAGCCCTTGGGCTCTACTAGGCCAGACTTCTTCTATTCGTTGCTCATCAACGGAACTACGTATCTGTCACCCCTTAAAACTACGTACTTTCCCCCATCACAAGACGGTTTTCATCCCTTATCCTACAGCCAGTTCAATCACCGCTGAGTTACTGGAACACCAGGCTCACCGACCAAACAAGGAGAAAATCATGTCTGATCAAACCAACCTCGAACTGGCCCGTACAATTTATGATCGTTTCAGCCGCAATGATTTCGCGGGAGCGCTAGAACTGGCAACTGAAGATTGGGAAGGGGTTTTGAATCACGCCGGGATGACTTTCCAGGGCAAGGAAGGGTTCAACCAATTCATGCAAGGGTTCAAAGGAGCCTTCCCCGACCTCATTATTCAGGTGCAAAATCAGGTTAGCCACGGCAACCAGATCGTTAGCGAACTGACAGCACGGGGGACTCACACTGGCCCATTGATGACCCCGGCTGGCATCGTACCCCCAACTGGCAAAACCGTAGATTTCACGGTCTGTGAAGTGTTGGAACTGCGGGAAGGGAAGGTGGCCAAACTACGCAATTACCAGGATGGGGCCTCGATTATGCGTCAGCTTGGTCTCATGCCATCCCCCACCGGCTTGTAAGAATAATCGGTGCCACAAGAGCCGTCATTTCCTGACGGCTCATTTTTATCTTGTCCGCATTTCTTATGGAGGGAAACATGTCTCAAGCACAGATTAACCTGCTCCGCGCCCAATACAAAGGGGCACATGATTGGTTAGAAGGCACAATGGCCGGGGTAACGGATGACATCGCGCACTGGCAACCCGGTGGCAAGGCCACACCCATTGCCGCCCAATATGTCCATCACCTGACGGCTGAAGATTATTTCTTCAATGCGTTGCTTACCGGCAACGCTCCCCTGATGGCGACTAGCTACGCGGGGAAAACGGGTTTTGATGCCCCGCCACCGATGGGTTATTGGGGCGATTGGGCCTGTGCGGTGCGCGTTGATATGAGCCTGTTACGCCACTATGCTCAAGCTGTTTACGCAGCCACCGATGCGTATCTGGCTTCTTTGACCGACGATAATCTGGCCCAAGAGCAGGATTTGACCGGTATTGGTCTGGGGAAGATGCCGCTAGGTGCGTTTTTAAGTACGGTTCTCATTAATTGTGGCAATCATTGTGGTGAAATTGCCTGTCTGAAAGGGTTGCAGGGGTTAATGGGCTATCCCATGTAGAATATGTTTCCTGCACCTTTTTAATTGATCTTGTGCAATAGCGGGAGATAGAGGTGGTGGCTGACGGTAAGGGTGGCGGTGGTTTGGGCCGCGGCCGCGCCGCCATCCACTGTCCAGGTTGCCTGATGGCTATAACTCTGCGTAGCCGGAACGGTTATCGTGTACTGGGTGCTGGCCCCTGGCGATAACACATAACTCCAGTTGTTCAGCAACGTTCCCAGGACGTTATCCACCAGGGTGTGCGTTGTCACCGTGACCGGGGCGGTGTTACTCACCGTGTAGCAGTAAGTGACAGGTGTCCCGGCGGGCACAGTGAGATTGCCAGACGGGCCACAACTGCCGTCGGTGCTGAGGGTGAGATCAAGGTTGATCGCGGCCGCGCACATTTGCCCCAATTCTTCTACCAACAAGTTCGCCGTTTCGTAAAGCGTCACACTGCCGGGGTTGTCGGTGCTGTGGGCCAGGGTGTTGGTCAGCGGCACGGTGGTGGCTGTCCCCAGGCAGAGCAGCGGGTCTATCATCACCTGGTAGGTGATGGTCACAGGCTCACTGTGCCACACCGGCAAAACCCCGTTCCACCAGACCAAGCTAATAACATTGCCCACCTGCACCGTCGCTCCACCCGTCACCGAACCTTCCACATACCGTAAACCAAAGGGCACGGTGTTGGTCAGGGCGTAGGTCAGGTCTTGGGCCATGACGTTGGGCTGGATGGTCAGGGTGTAGGTGAGGGTGTCACTGATGGTGGCGGCCGCGGCACTGCCCACAATGCTCACATCATCGGCAAGCCGCTCCAGGCGCACCGGTAGACGGCCAATATTGCCCGGATTGCCCGCATCCGTCCCCAGTTCTACAACGCCATAATACAGGTCGCCCGGTACGAGTGGCGGCATATCCCAGAGCACATCCAGGTCAAATGGGGTGTAAGCGGGTACGCTGGTCGGGCCGTTGCTGGATAATTGGCCGTTGTCCTGGTTGGTGATGAGGGCGAGGGCCAGGGTGATACGGCATCGGGCGCGGCCGCGGACTGTTGATAATTTTGCACCACCACCCACACCGTTGCCGAGGCCACCCCATCCAACCGGCACATCTCCCGCCAATCCGTCTTGCCCCCGGCACACAGCAGTTCACTCGCCGAGGGCAGGCCGTTGAGGTCGCTATCCACTCCCACGTACAAATCCAAATCAGGGGCTTCCGAAGCGATGATTTCGGCCACGACCTGCTCCGTATTGGCCGGAATGGTCAGGGTCAGGTAAAGCGTCGTGCCGTCGTTGAGGTTGTCGTAAGGATTATTGCGTGTCGGGTCCTGGCTCAAACTGGCCTGGGTCAGGCTGGCGGGAACCAGGCCGAAGGTGTCCACGGTCAGGTTGGTGATGGCCTGGGCCTGTAGGTTATGCAGGCGGATAGAACCCTGGTCGCGCCGGGTGTTGATCTGCACATCGGGGGGCAGGTCGCTGGCGGTGGGGCGGATGGCCAGGGGGAAATGGGCGTCCGGGGGCGTCGTTGCTTTGCCAGACGAGGTGGGCGAAGACCCAGGTTCCGAGGGGCAGGCCGGACACGTCGGCGGTGACGGTGAAGGTTTGGGAGCCGCCCGCCGGGATGGTGAAGTTAGCCGGGGTGACGGTGATGGTTAAACCGGCGGTGCTGGTGATGACGGCATTCCAGGTCGCGGCCGCATCCAAACCATTACTCACCGTTCTTGTCCAGGTACAGGTCCCAGCGCAGGAGCCATTACTGAGGGAGGGCAGGTTGAGTCTGGTGGGGTCGCCGCCGGTGTGGGGATTCGCGGCCGCAAACCATTGCGCCGTCTCATCCAACAACAGCCCCGCCTGGGCCGCTACCGTCAAATCCACCCGCCCGGCTCCCTGTTGCAACGGGTTGGCCGGGGTGGCCCAATCGTCCGCCCGGATGGGGGCGAAGAGGGCGGTGGTCATCAGGGCCGATTGCAGTTGGCCGGGGGTCCAGGTGGGGTGAAGGGCGTGCAGGAGCGCGGCCGCGCCCGCCACATGGGGACTGGCCTGCGACGTGCCAATATACTGGTTGATGGGCTGATCCGCCCATGTCACCGGCAGATGGTACGCCCCCTGGATGAGATAACCGGGGGCGATGAGGTCGGGTTTGAGCAGGTCGAGGCTACTGGGATTGGGGCCACGGGAGCTGTTGCTGTACACCACGTCCCCCAGGCTGTTGGGGAAGGTCGGGAAGTAGGAGCCGGTGAGGGTGGCGGTATGAATCCCACCCGCTGTGAGCCACGTTTTGAGGAGTAGGCCATCACCGTAGCTGAGATGAGCCGCCGGTAAATTGTGGGTGTTCCACAATCGCCAGTTGGGCACGGATGAAGCACTCATAATCACCACCCCACCCGCCCCACCGGCCAGGACGTTATTGCCTTTGGCGCGATTGGTATTGGAGTTGAGATTGCCCCCTTCGCACAAGACAATTTCCCCTTGTGTCCAGGTTCCGGCGGGAAAAGCGGCCGTGCAGTTGGCGTTGCCGTAATTCCCGGCCCAGACGAGGCGGGCCGGGCCATGCCCCGCGCTCATGCTGACGCCGATCAAATCGGGTGGGGGTGGGGTGACGCCGCCGGACAGGTTCACCACCGCGCTGGCGTAGGGGCGGCCATGATTGCTGTTGCCGACGGTGGTCAGCCAGGGGGCGTCGGCGGGGGCGTTGATGGTGGCCGAGGTGGGGCCATCATTGCCGGCCGCGGCCGCGACGAAAACCCCCGCCTCACGCACCGCCAACATGGCCAGGGCCACCGGGTTGCGCCAGGGATCACTGGCTGTGCCGCCGATGGAGAAGTTGATCACATCCACGCCATCGAGAATAACCTGATCGAGAGCCGCCAGGATGCCGCTTTCGGCGCAACTGCTGTCACTGCCAGCGCAAACGTCGTAAAAGACGAGGTTGGCGTGGGGGGCGACACCGGAGAAGGTGGTGGGGATGTTGATCGTGGGAGCCAGGATCGTCACCGAGAAGAAGTTGCCCACGGCGATGCTGGCGACGTGGGTTCCGTGCCCATCGTTGTCGCGGGGGCCATCGGCGAAGTTCCAGGCCCCGATCAGTTTGTCGTTGCAGGGGAAAGTGGGATCGTAGTCGGGGTTGGCGGGGTCACACACGCCCCGGTAGATGCCCGCACCCCAGGGGTTGGTGTGGTTGTAGCCGTCCTCGCCTACGTCGGCGAAGGCGATATGCTCAGGGGTGATGCCAGTGTCCAACACCCCAACGATGACGCCTTCACCGGATGTGCCGGGTAAACCGCCGGTCGTCGTGCCGTTCCAAACGCCATCCGCGCCAATCCAGCGGGGGCCGCCGTGAATGAGGGGTTGGTAATGGGTCTGCGGCCGCGCCAATACCACCTCATCCCAACCTTGCACCAGGGCTAACTCAGCCTCGCTCAAAGAAACGGCTACGCCGTTGAAGGCCAGTTGGTATTGGCTGAGGAAAGTGATGGGGCGGTTTGCGGCCGCGCTCAACCGTTGGCGGAACTGTTCTTGCCGGGCCGTGAGGGTAGCCTGGTAACTGTGGCTGGCGGGGCTGTCCAGGTCGTTGCCCAGGTGCAGGGCCAGGGGTGGGTCAGCCAGTTGGATAATGACGATGGCCGTTTCGGGGGTGGCCTGGGTGTGGGCGAGGGGGAAAAGGACCGCGGCCGCGCACAGAACCAACAACCCCAACGGCAGCAACGGGCGGAAAATGTTTCGTTTCATACATTACCTCATCACGGGCGCAGGCCAGAGGATTGCGGGTGTTTCCAGACATTCTGTATGCGCTGGATTAACCAAAATGGTGTAGAAATCTTCTACATTCCAATTGCTCACTTCGTTTATAGGATAGCCTTCAGGTATGAGCGCACTCCCCGTTCCATTGGCACGTTCGGCAAGCGTTTTGTTACCATCCGGATCCCATATAGCTGGGTTCCATAAATATAAAATGGATCCCTCGCGTCCATCAAATCCGTCAAAACATACATTGACAGTATCTTCAGCCCTGACCCCACCTGTTCCGTAAAGAACCAATACGCCTTGTTCAGGAAAATAAAGGCGAAAACGAGCGGGCAATAAACCATAGTAAGGCTCAGGGATAGTCGACATCCATATTTCGGAGGGTTGCCCCAATTGTTGCAGGATAGGTGTGATCTGGTATTCAGGCGCGAAGTTGACCTCAATTTCGGCTTCGATAACAACACCATCCTGAGCAAAAAATGTTGCCTACTTGTCTACCGTCATCAATTTGCGGATCGACGAACGTCGCGTAAAGGGCCGAAAGTCCATTGTCTCCAACCTGTTCAGTGATATATGTGCCGAAGGCCATATAAAACTGCCAGACTTCATGTAGCGAAGCAACCCCCATTTCAAAGCCCCACCAGCAAGGCAATTCACATCCCCCATTGTTGCTCATCAGGTCGGCGTAAGTCTGCCCACGTTGTTCTGGCGGGATGGTGGGCAAGGGTGTCAGGGTAGGCAACGGGTTAGGCGTAGAGGTGGGAGATGGTGAGGGGGTGGTTGTGGCGGTTAGGGTTGGCGTCAGGGTGGGCAAGGGGGTGACGGTAGCGGTCGAGGTTGGGGTTGTGGACGCGGTGGGTGTGAATGATGCCGGAACAAGGGTAGCCGTTAGCGTCGTTGCCTGAGTCGCATTTGCGGCGATGGTCTCATTCTGCCCCGTACAACCTACGGCAGAAAAGAGGAACAAAACGATTCCGATTATCAGCCCATAAGAGAACGGTGGGGTTGTTCGTTTTGGGGACATAGGCTTTACCTTGCTGACAGGGGGTGGATTTCCGCTGTTCTCTGTTTAGGGTGATCAAAGTCACCTGG
>JADJUV010000095.1 GCA_016716885.1 Candidatus Trichofilum aggregatum
AATTAGTGCCTGGCACGGGGCAATGAATCTTTATCTGACGAGGTCTTTCTGCCCCGTGCCAGGCACTTGACGAACGTTTTCCCTGTTATCCGTGAAAATCCGTATACAAAACTCTTTTATGCCGAAAAATAACAACATCCATTCCATCTTAATTCTAGGTTCTGGCCCTATCGTCATCGGGCAGGCGTGCGAATTTGATTATTCCGGCGTACAGGCGTGTAAGGTGTTGCGGCGCGAGGGGTACCGGATTGTCCTGGTCAACTCCAACCCCGCCACCATCATGACCGACCCCGATCTGGCCGATGCCACCTATGTCGAGCCGCTCACCGTCGAAATTGTCGAGAAAATCATCGAACTGGAACGGCCCGATGCGCTTCTGCCGACCGTCGGCGGGCAGACGGCCCTCAACCTGGCGATGGAGTTGGACAAGGCCGGGGTATTGGCGAAATATGGGGTGCAGATGCTGGGCGCGCGGCCGCGAACCATCCAAATGGCCGAAGACCGTTCCAAATTCCGCGACGCCATGATCGCCCACGGCATCCACGTCCCACCCAGCCACTTCGTCTACACCCTGGCCGAAGCCTGGGACGCCATCGCCGACATCGGCTACCCGGCCCTGGTGCGGGCCTCGTTCACGCTCGGTGGGGCAGGCGGCGGTATCATCAACAGCCCCGACGAAGTGGAACGGGTCATCGCCCACGGTTTACGCTCCAGCCCGGTGGGCGAAATCCTCATCGAGCGGTCGTTGATGGGCTGGAAGGAGTACGAACTGGAAGTGATGCGCGACCGGGCCGACAATTTTGTCGTCATCTGCACCATCGAAAACATTGATCCGATGGGCGTCCACACCGGCGACAGCATCACCGTGGCCCCGGCGCAAACCCTCACCGACCGGGAATTCCAACATTTGCGCGACCTGGCTAAACGGGTCATGCAAATCGTGGAAGTGGAAACGGGCGGGAGTAATGTCCAGTTCGCTATCAACCCCCAAACCGGCGAAACGGTGGTCATCGAGATGAATCCGCGGGTCTCCCGCTCGTCGGCGTTAGCCAGCAAAGCCACCGGCTTCCCCATCGCCAAGATCGCCGCCCTGCTGGCCGTCGGCTACACCCTCGACGAAATCCCCAACGACATCACTCGCGTCACCCCGGCCAGCTTCGAGCCGAGCCTGGATTATTGTGTGGTCAAGATTCCGCGCTGGAATTTCGAGAAGTTCCCTGGCGCGGACAGTACCCTCGGCCCGCAGATGAAGAGCGTGGGCGAAGTCATGGCCATCGGCCGCACCTTCCCCGAAGCGTTGAACAAAGCCATTCGCGGGCTGGATATTGGTATTCCCGGTTTTACTCAGCACTCAGCACTCAGCACTCAGCACTCAGCCGCCCTCCGTGTTCCCACGGCCCAGCGGCTCTTCCTGGTGGCCCAGGCCATGCACGAAGGGAGAACAGCGGATGAGATCGCGGCCGCGACCGCCTTTGATCCCTGGTTTGTCATGCAGTTGCAGGAGATATTGGCATTGGAAGAGGAGATAGGGGGCAAAGGGGCAGAGGGGCAGGGTGGCAAGGTGGCAGAGTGGCAAAGTGAAGAGGTCGCCGCGTCGCCCACTCGCAAACTCGCCCACTCGCTCCCCACTCCCCTACTCCGCCGCGCCAAACGGATGGGCTTTAGTGATGCGGTCATCGCGGCCGCGACCCAAACCGACGAACAAACCATCCGCCGCTACCGCAAAGAGCTGGGCATCATGCCGTCCTACTACCGCGTAGACACCTGCGCCGCTGAGTTCGTCGCCCACACCCCCTACCTCTACTCCACCTACGAACAGGACTGCGAAGCCAACCCCACCGACCGGCGCAAAGTCATCATCCTGGGCGGTGGCCCCAACCGCATCGGCCAGGGGATTGAGTTTGATTACTGTTGTGTGCAGGCGTGTTGGGCGTTAAGTGAACTGGGGTTTGAGACCATCATGGTCAACTGCAACCCGGAGACGGTCAGCACCGATTACGACACCGCCGACCGGCTCTATTTTGAACCGCTTACCCTGGAAGATGTGCTGAACATCATTGATTTGGAACAGCCAGAAGGGGTGATTGTCCAGTTTGGCGGGCAGACACCGATTAACTTGACGGCGGGACTTGCGGCCGCGAACGTACCCATCTGGGGCACACCCCCCGATTCCATTGACCTGGCTGAGGATCGCGGCCGCTTCGGCAAACTACTCCGCCAACTGGACATAGACCATCCGCAATGGGGGCTGGCCTACACCCGGCACGAAGCTTTGGAAGTGGCCCACGACATCGGCTACCCGGTGCTGGTGCGCCCCTCGTTTGTGCTTGGCGGCCGCGGCATGGCCATCGCCTACGACGACGAGAGCTTCCTGCGCTTCCTGACCGAAGCCGCCCTCGTCAACCCCAACAACCCGGTACTCATAGACCAGTTCATCGAAGACGCCTTCGAGGTAGATGTGGACGCCCTGGCCGATGGGGAGCGAGTGGTCATCGCGGGCATCATGCAACACATCGAAGAAGCAGGTATCCACTCCGGCGACAGTGCCTGCGTCTTGCCGCCATACAAAATCAGCATGTACCACCAGAGCATCATCCGCGACTACACCGAAAAGTTGGGGCTGGCGTTGCAGGTGAAAGGGCTGATGAACATCCAGTTCGCCATCAAGGATGATGTGGTGTATGTGCTGGAAGTGAATCCCCGCGCCAGCCGCACCGTGCCGTTCGTCAGCAAAGCCACCGGCGTGTCCGTCGCCAAAATCGCCGCCCAGGTGCAGGCAGGCAAAACCCTGCTTGAGCTAGGGCTGACAGAAACGCCGCCAGTGGATGGCTTTTTTGTCAAGGAAGCGGTGTTGCCCTTCAACAAACTGCCCGGTTTTGATCCGGTGCTGGGGCCGGAGATGCGGAGCACGGGTGAGGTAATGGGTCATGCCTCACGGTTTGGGCACGCCTTTGCCAAAGCCCAGATTGCCGCCGGGTCGCCGTTACCGATTCAGGGGAATGTGCTGATTACGGTGAATGATTTCGACAAAGCGGCCGCGCTCAAAATTGCTCGTGATTTACATGCGTTAGGGTTTCACCTGTTTGCCACCAGCGGCACGGCGGGCCTGTTCCAACACGCGGGCCTGCCTGTGACTATTGCGCCGAAGGTGAGCGAAGGGGGCCAGCACATTGCCAAAATGGTAGAAGCGGGGGAACTGCAACTGATTATCAACACACCGTTGGGGCAACGGGCGTATGATGATAGTGGGGCGATGCGCGCGGCCGCGATCCGGCACAATATCCCGTTGCTCACCACCCTTTCGGCCGCCCAGGCAGCCGTCAATGGCATCCGCGCCCTGCGCCAGAAGGAGCTAAAAGTGCGGAGTCTGCAAACCCACCACAGCCGTTGACCCGACAGGGTGAATCAGCAACAAATCTGGCCTATAGGCCAAATACCCGGTTTTTAGAGCTATTTTTTGGGGCAATTGGGGGAGCCTAAAAAGGGCGCGGCCGCGGAGAAAATCGTGGGCTTTCCCTCTGGTGGGCTAACGAAAAACAGATGTTTACACGAAAATATAAATGTAAGTGGGTTTTATTTAATTGTGAGCTACTCACAAATAAATATGAATGATACTGTCTTCAAAGTCAGCCAGGGTTTGAATGGTTTTGAGGGGGAAGTCCTGACTCTTTAGCAACGCTTCTAACAGGGCTAGCCCCAACCCAAAGACCTCACTGCGGTTAGCATTAAACAAGGCATGTAACAACCCTTGCCCCCGCCCCAACTGAATAACTTGTTGCGGCGATAATCGCAATGAGGTCCACGAACTTTCTGTTAACAGCGGAATCGGCACATCCCACAGTAAATAAAGCGAGTCCATCACCGTGATTCCTTCCGGCATTTCCCGATCCCGATCCGCTACTGCCCGGCGCAATGCTTCCAACCGTACCGAGAGCAGCATGACACTCATGTCAGGGATATCTGCCCGGCTTAGATCGCCGGGCAAACGGCTGGCCAATGTATCAATCAGGGCCTTTTGCTCCGGGGAAAGCGCCACATAGACGCTTTGGCGGCTAACAGCATGGCGGGGGCGGCCGCGTTTGGGTTTCTCTCGCAACAACGCCGCCAGCGTGCTTTCTCCGCGCTGATTTCGTTTACTCATAAGAAGGGTGTGCGTGCTGTGTGTAACGTTATCCTAACAATGGATGCACTTGATCTGTCACACAAAACCGATTGACTACTCGACTTTGGCGAAAATTAACATCACCTCTGGAAATCTCTCAGTCTCTCAGTCTCTTAATCTCCAAAAGTGCGCTTAAAAAACGCCAAACCCCATTAACTACTTCGTTTGTCCCCCAACAATTGCCGATAGCTATGCTCTTTTTGTAAGAACTGCTCGACAAATGGCTCATCTACCTGGGGGGCATTCTGGTCTAGCAGGTGCAGACACAGGTGCAGACAAAGAAGGCAAATACTCCGAGGATATCCCCGTGTCTCGCGCCAGATGGGCAAAACCGCGTCATCGTTAAACAATTGGGGCTGTTTGACATCGCGACCAGCGGCTAACAGACGGTATTCGATAAGCGATTTGGTATCTTCAGGGGTTAGCGGGTCAAGGGATGAGCGTGTGGCTACCCGATCATTGAAGTCGGGCACATCCCGCAGGTTGATATCCAGTTCAGGACGGCCCAGCAGAACAAGCTGATACGCTTTGCGGCCGCCCGGATCGCGGAAGTTCAACAGGCGGCGTAACTCCACAAACTGCTCCGCACTTAACTCATGGGCTTCATCAATAATGATGAGGGGGATAATACCCTTGTCACTTTGTTTAATCAGGAAAGCCCGGAACTCATTCAACTGATCTTCCGTGGCCCGGCGGGTGCGAATACCGAGTTCAGCGGCGATGCGGCGCAGTAGAAGCAAACCACTCCGCTTGGGCGGCTCGTCTACACGGGCAGCCACAAAGTCCGGTCGGCGCTGATAACGGCTATGAAACCAGGTCGCCAGAGTTGTCTTACCTGTGCCAACTTCACCTACAATGATGGAAGCACCCTGCCCTGACTCAACCATGAAACTAACTTTGGAGAGGGCGCGGCGAGTATCCACTGAAATGTACATGAAGCGGGGATCCGCCTCAATGCTAAACGGGGGGACGACCAGCCCCAAACGACTCCAATCCGCCTTGCTAAAAAATTCGAGTTTTATGTTTTCCATCTTTTCCATGGTTGTTTGATTCCTTCCATCTGTTTCTCCCTATTTTCACAAATTTAGGGATAAATGTCCAATACTGGGGATAACTATACCGTTACACCTGTTGATAATCGGGATAAATAACTAACAACTGTGGATAAGCTGTGGATATTAGGTTAAACCACGCTCTATTGGTCAATCTATAGGCTATAGATTGATTGACAACGCATTTCATCTATGTTAGCATAGCCTCAATCGCGTTTTTAAGACATCTGTTCTTGAAAATAGTGGGTGTATGGTGATTGGTTATCCTATTACGTATACCAATACCAAATGAAAAGGCCAGGCGTAGACGCGCCCGGCCTTCTATTTAGGAACAGCTTCTCATAAATGTACCGGCGGTTCAGACAGGTATGATTTATGCCCCGTAAGGGGAGGGGTTTTTGTTGCCCCGTGAAGCCGTATAAGGTGCAAAGAGCATAACACACGGCTAAATGAGTGTCAATGTGGCGTGTTTCCCCCAGGGCGTAGCTTTAATTTCATGCGCCAGGGTTAAGCTTGCCTGCTGGTCGCTTCGTTTTAGATGGGGTGGCTTGGTCTTTGCGGGTGCGGTGGCTTGTGGAGTCGATCCCATCTCAGGCTTTGTTGGCGGCACAAGAGCGATTATTGGCGTTACGCCAGCAACTACCTGTCACAACCACGCGGCCGCAACCACCCATTATTCCTCAACCCGTCCATACCCTCACCGTTTGGCCCTCTCACCTGGGTTGGCACAGCGAATCCCTCAGCCAATTATTGGCCCCCACCCAAAAAGCCAAACCTGCCGGGGACAAAAATCCCCGTGAATTTAACCCCACATCCATCCCCTCCCCCCTCTCCCCTCTCCCCTCTCCCCTCTCAACCCTTTCCCTCTCTCCAGACCTGGCCCTGGCTCTACTCCACCACAATCGGGTTGCCGAAAGTCGTATCTGGTTTTTGCTCCGTCACCTGGATGAGACAGGTCGTGGTTGGGTGGAATTGCCTGAAATCCGCCGTTATTTGAGTGAAAAAACATCTATGTGGTGTATTTGCGGTTGGCGGCAGTTGCGTATTTTGTTGGGGCAGGGGGATGGGTTGTTCTGGCAGAGGCAGGGGGAGCGGTTGTGGTTGCGTTCGGTGGTGAAGGTCGCGGCCGCGCTCGGTCTCACCCGCCTCTCCGGTCATCCGGTGGCTTTACCCGTCCACCTTCTCACCCGACCCATTGGCGAGGTAAAGGCCCATTTTTACGCCAGCTTTCACAGCGGCCGCAACCATGATCATCAGCCCATCGCCCGCGCCACCTTGAGTCACCTGAGTGGCTTAAGCCCTCAGACGCAACGTAGTTATGAGAAACGAGCCAGGGTGCGGCCGCAAACCAACTTCGCGCTCGGTGAAGTGGCAACTCCCGAGAACAAGGAACACCGCACCTGGCAACAGGGAACGGCGGTGTTCACCTTTACCGATTATCAGGGTAAACAAGGGCCAGCCCAATATGACCTACATGGCCTGGCAACTCCCCAACGATTACACCGGTCCCCATGACCGGCAACCCAAACGGCGACATAAACGGCTTAACCGGCAACTGGCAGACCTGCGGCAACAAGGGACAGCGGGGAACGACCAGTACCAGAAACGTTTTTTCGCTAATGGCTGTGAGGCGGTGAAGGGGCAAAAGGGGAGAGAGGTGGTCTGGCGCGGCCGCGGACAAAAGAAAGGTGGGCAGATTTGGTATCTGTTGGGACAATCGGAGGGGAAGAAGGAGACTAAGAGACTGAGAGATTAACCAGTCTCTCAGTCTCTCAATTACTTAGTCTCTCTCCCGGACGGAGGAAAGTTAGACCCATTTCTAGGGATATTTAAATTATTATCACGGAGTTACCCCATGAACAGTTACAAACTATCTCGACACCGTTATCAGTTTTTTTGGTTTTTCAACAATCTGCTACTCTTGTTATTACTCGTATTGGTACAACCAGCAGAACCTAGCTATTCTGAAGCCCACACGCCACCAATGTTTGCTCCATCGGGACATTTTGAGACAAATTTTTTGCCCGAAGGCTCACTGAGTGTGGCCAATAACAACTTCATCTTCGTGTACGATGGTGGTTTAATGCGTTCGGACAATGGGGGAGCCACCTGGCGTACGATGACCATCTCTGCCAACATCGTCGTACCATCTCCCAATTTTCGCAACGACAAGATCGTGTTTGCTGGTTCTAGTCAAGGTTTCCTCCTATCATTTGATCAAGGCTATACCTGGCGTTCCCCGCAACAACCAATCAATTATTCTGTCCAACAAATTGTCGTTTCTCCCCGTTTTGTTACTGATCGTACCCTATATATCATTAGTTCAGGTGAACTGAAATATTCCACTGATGGGGGTGACCATTGGCAAACTAAGTCCTTGCCCATTGCCGGCGGTATTGAACGGCTCATTCTGGCTCCCTCTGATGAGAGTAACCAAACCCTCTATCTACATTTGTATCATCCTGACAATGCAGAATACACATTGTGGCGTAGCCTTGATGGTGGGACCAATTGGAGCCGTGCGGATATAGGACTAAATACGGAAAATGGCAATTACGTGTACGATCTTGGGGCGGTTTCACTCAACGCTAACCATGACCTATTATTTGCTGCCACGCGCCTTGGGGTCTTCGCATCATTAGATCAGGGACAAGTCTGGCATCATCTCTCCACAAAAGCTTTTGCTACTTTGTTGGTGCTACCCGATGTCGTTACGACTCAGACCTTTCTGGGTGTGGAACTGAATACGGGGCAACTTTACCGTACCACAGACCTAGGTATCACTTGGATACCCCAGCTAGACAATCATTTCATCCGCGATAGTACCATATCTGCACATTATGAAGTTGATAATACTATCGTAGTTCGTAGTAGAGACAGGCTTTGGGCATCAACTGATAGAGGAGCTAGTTGGCAACAAAAATCAGGCCCTCTGTCCACAGCAAATTACTCCGAGATCTATCAAATCGTGCTCTCACCTAATTATGAGAATGATGGCACTTTATTTGCGGCCGCGCGTCTGTCTGGGGGTACAACAGATAACAATCATCTGCTTCGTTCCAACAATTTCGGGCAAACCTGGTCAATTCACGAGTTAAGTGGTACAGGCTACCTTCAGGTGGCCGTCTCTCCTAATTTCAGCAATGATGGTGTTGTTTGGGTAACCCGTAATGAGCAACTTTATCGAAGTACGGACGGGGGTATCCACTGGACCCTCACGGCAACCTTACCGATTACACCATCTGTTGGTCAAACCCGCATTCAACTTTCCCCCAATTATGCCAACGATCAAACCATCTTTGTAAACCATTATTTGCAAGGATTCTATCGCTCCACGAACAACGGTGTCACCTGGACGCAACTGGCGACTGACATGTCGGAGGCCATTCTCCGTTTTGTGGTTTCTCCTGGTTACCCCAGCGATCCTACAATATACATAAGTATCAATAATGAAGGGCTTTACCGAAGCACCAATGATGGTGCGACCTGGCAGTTGGTGAACCCGCCTGGTTTGAGGAGCGAACAAGAAGTTGTTCTATCACCTAATTTTACCCAGGATAACACGCTATTTGTGATTAAAGGTGCAGGCCAGGGAATCTATCGTTCTACCAATCGTGGGAACACATGGACTGACGTTACAGGGCCTTACTTGAACTATGACGTGCGTAGTTTAGCTATTTCACCCCGCTTTACCCAAGATCAGACCATTGTTTCCGGACGCAATTACGGCCCTCTCTATATTTCGGAAGATGCTGGGGCTACCTGGTTTCAAATGGATCATCTCACTGGCATAGGGGGATAATGCACAATCAAGGCGGGTTGGCCTTAGGGTACAAAGGGGGCCTTTTGCAACCAATTGCCGGTTCTAATGGCATCCAACTTTACCAATGGCCCACCCATGTTCGCCCCCCAACTTCCTTGGGTATTCCGATGGATCCGAACAGCCCAGGCCCTACCATTTTGTCTTATTCCTTGCCACAATATGACGAGGAAATCCATTGGACTGCGTCAAAGGCTATCGCTATCCCCTGGCTAACAGTTAGCCCCCTTGAAGGTACGCTCACGACTCCTCTGATGCTGACAGTTGACCATACAGCCACCACATTCCCAGCTTCGGCACACTTCCTGATGCAGGTCTATTATTCTGGGAGACAGATGCGTTCTTACGTTGTGCCCGTCCAGGCTTTTTATGCCAGCCATCATCTCTATATGCCAGCTATAGAACGGTAGTTGATTAAAAAACGATAGTGTTAGGTTGAGTGGTACAGTCCGAAATATGGAGGTGGTTATGCAGATTCATACCCTAGACTTGAATTATCAGGGCAAACCGAATGTAACCGTGGCCTATCTGGTTGTGGGGGCTGAGGGGCCGGTGTTGGTGGAAACGGGGCCGGGTTCGACGCTCAAGACGTTGCATGAACGGCTGGCTCAACATGGTTTTGCCCCGCAAGATGTCAAACATTTGCTGGTGACGCACATTCATCTGGATCATGCCGGGGCGGCGGGCTGGTGGGCACAACAGGGGACACAGGTGTATGTGCATCACATTGGTGCGCCCCATCTGATTGATCCGTCCAAGCTGTTAGCCAGTGCTACCCGCATTTATGGCGACAAAATGGATGAGCTATGGGGGGAATTTCTGGCTTCACCGGCTGAACGGGTCACGCCGGTTTATGATGGCGATGAGATTCAGGTGGCCGGTTTGACCTTCACGGCCATCGAAACGCCAGGGCACGCCAATCATCATCATGTGTATCAGTTGGGGGATGTGGCCTTTACAGGCGATGCGGCAGGGATTTGTTTACCGGGTAGCCCCTTACGCGATTTGCCCGCGCCGCCACCGGAGTTTAATTGGGAAGTGTGGCAGGCGACAATTGCCAAAATCAAGGGGCACAATTTCCGGTGCATTTACCCGACCCATGCTGGCCCGGTGGATGAGGTGAATCAGCATTTGGATGAGTTCAGGGAGTTGTTGAACGCGGCCGCGCTCTTTGTTCATGATCACATGCAGCAAGGCACAAGCCGGGATGATCTAGTAGACATTTACGTGCAATGGAACCGGGACCGCGCGGCCGCGATGGGTGTCTCCGGCGACGACTTTGAACGGTACGCCACCGCCAACCCGTTTTACATGTCGGTGGATGGGATATTGCGGTACTGGAAGAAGAGGGAGGGGAACTCGTAGGAACTGAGAGGAACTCTAGGAACTCACCCGCTCAGAGTTCCCCGGAGTTCCTTCGAGTTCCCCCGAGTTCTCCTGGCAAGCTGAGAACCACCCGCGTGTAAGACTGGGGCACACTTTCCAGGGAGAGGGAGCCACCAATCACGGCCATCATGGTGCTGTGCAGGGCCAACCCCTGACCACTACCGCCGTTGGCGGCCGCGGCCGCGTTCAGTCCCACGCCATCATCTTCAATGGTTAGTTGCAAGGCCGGGGTTTGCGCGGCCGCGATGGTCAAGGTGAGTGGTTGGCCGTTTTCACTGGGGCGGGCATGTCGAGCGGCGTTGCGAATGGCCTCCCGTGCGGCGTAAAAACAAACCTCGGTCGAGAGTGGCGGCAATTGGCGTAAGGCGGTTTCGGTCTCGGCGGTAACTTCCCAATAGACATGATCAAAGGCCGCGCTAAATTCTTGTTCGACCACTCGCTGTAACGCTTTGATGAACCCCAATCGCGCCACTTCGGGGGCAGCCCCGGTGGGCATTTCCCGCAACAGGTTGGCGATTTGCCGGTGCGCGGCCGCGAGCATTTCCGATGCTTCTTGCACCGCCTCACCGGCCGGAACCCGGCTCAAGGCCAGCAGGGCCGTATGCAACTGGGGCAACACCTCATCATGCAAGGTGCGTCGCGTGCGCCGATCTACCACCTGGCTTTCCGCTAGCCGTTGCCGCTGAAGCCCCATCAGCCGGTGGGCCATTTCGGCACTGGCTTTCATATCAATGAGCCGTTCACCACTGGTACGTGCCACTTCCATCTCCTCTTGGGTGTACAATCCCCCACTCAATTTTTCGCCCAACAACAACACCCCCACCAGCCCGCGCTCGCTCCACAAGGGAATGGCCCAGATGGCTCCGGCAAATTTCTCCGGCTCGACCGATACCCAGGTGCTTTGTGGCCTGCGGAACTGGGCGGTTAATTCGGTGAGGGTGGGCAAATTCGTGGCCAGGCCATCAGGGTAAGTGAGGGGCGGGCCAACCAGCGGTGCTAACGGCCCCACGGATACCAGGTAGGCCATCTGGGCATCGAGTAAATCGCGGCACAAGGCCTGAAACGGGGTGCGAATGTCCATCTCTAGCACCTCGGTTTCGGTTTCGGTGAGGAGCTGGGGGTAAAGGGGTTGCCCGGTGATGAAGGGGCGCAAACTGGCGATGAAATATTCCCGTTCGGCGTAGCTACGCCAGCTAAACAGGGCGTAGAAGAAGGTCATGAGCATGGCGGTGAGGAGCAGGCTGTACAGCGGCCGCAAATTGATCGCCAGACTACCGCCAATCAGAAAACCGTAACCGACGGCCAGGAAAACGGCCCGTCGCCAATGCCGTTGCAGGCCACGCCGGGGCAGGGTTTTGCCGGTGAACACCTCGTAGGCCACGATGGCCTGGCCCAACAGCAAAATGGCCCCGGCAATGAGGGTGGCGATGAGTAAATCCCACCAGGCGATGGCTTCGCGGTGGGCAAAGTAGATGCTGACCAGGGTGGCAAAACGGGATTGTTGTACCAGCCATTGCACCACCCCGGCGACCATGAGGCTGACGACGAGGAGAATGAGGGACGCGGCCGCGAACCAGGGTTGTGCTCTTCGGCGGGCCAATGTGCCCATGACCCGTTGCGATGGCCCCGGATGGCGCAAGGCATCCCAGGAGAGCAGGATGCACAGCACCACATAACCGGAGTAGGCCAGCGACAACATGGGAATGCCGAAGAATGACCAGCGGATGAACAGGCGCAACTGCCCGAAAAAATCATCCGGGGCACGGAACTGTTCGGCTAGCAAGAAAACCCCTACCGCCATCACCATCAACCCGATTTGCATGACCAGAGTGGTCAGGGAAAACCAGAACCCGTGCCGCCGCCGGAACAGTCCGACTTGCTCCTGCCAGAAGCCACTGTACCAGAGGGTGATAACGTACCAACCGTAAGGCATGAGAATGGCCGGAACCAGCCCTACCGTCCACCAGAACACCATGCCCAGGCTCAATGTCACCGGGCTGAGGCTCAAAATGGCCGAATGGCTGACGAAGAACATGCCCCCCATGAGCAACCCGGCCGAAGCCAGCCAGATACCCCAGGCCCGCCGGTCGGCGTTGAGTAACACCGTCAGTCCCAGCCAGAGGAGCAGAATGGCGTTGAAGAGGGAGACGGCCATAGCGGCCCAGTTGAGGAGTAAGCTGTTACTCATTTTGATTTACGATTTGTAGATTTACGATTGTAGATTGAAGAGGGGAAGCCCCAATCGTCAATCGTAAATCGTAAATCGTCAGTTCTTCCCATTCGCCTCGTTCATTCTGTACTTGGGGTAGGCCGTGTTCGTTCCAGCGGATGAGGCGGCGGGTGTTGTAGATGATGGCGGCGCGGGTGCGGGCCACTTTTTCGTCGGTGGTGGTGTCGTTGAGACCCCAGGCGGTGTAAATCTGGCCGTTGATGCGGCTGATGGTGCGTTTGTCGCGGAACCCCATTTTGCTGGCGATTTGTTCGTTGCTCATGCCCTGGGCCAACATTTTAGCCACGGCCAGTTCGGTGGGTTCGAGCAGGGCCAGGGGGGATTGTTCGTCTTGGTGGCGGACCTCTTGCACGCGGGCTTCGATGTCGGGGTCAATGAAACTGCGGCCGCGGACCGCATCCTCAACCAGCGGCACAATCATCTGGGGGAGCAGGTAGTTGGATTTCCGCACGTAGGCGTAATGGCTGAGAATGCCCGACCGCCGGAAGGCCCGGTAGTAGGCGTCATCATCCTGGATGGAGTAAAAGACAACGGGCAAACGGGGCAGTTCGCGGCGGATGGCGATGGCGGCTTCGATGCCATTCATCACCCCGGCCAGTTGCACATCCATGAGAATGGCCTGGGGTGGGGTTTGCAGACAATATTCCAACGCCTCTTCACCGGTGTCGCAATCATGGACGATCTGCACCTGGCCGGTGTTTTCCAGTCCGGCTTTCATAGCCGGGCGGAGTTTGGGGTTATCTTCGACGAGGAGTAGGGTGAGCATGGAATGGACTCGTGGGAACTCTGGGAACTCTGGGAACTCTGGGAACTCTGGGAACTGGGAATTATGGTCATGGGTTAATCAACTGAGGGAAGACCGTTTTTAACTGATGGTATCTTCAATCTCGTTCCGCTCCTCGTAAGTCCTTGACGCTCTTCGTCGGCAGGCGGGCTGAAGCGAGTTCGACACCTGGGAGACTACAATCAGTCTCTCAGTTCTCTGAGTTCCCCTCAGTCTCCGGTTCACCTTCCCAATTGTAACTGAAAAATCACTGCCCTCTGTATTGGACGGCAAGGGGATGGTTGGGGTCAAGCACCTGAGTGCGGCCGCGGCGGGTTTGTGTGCCAATGTTGTCGGGTTTATGTCGCTGAGTGGCGGGGGGTTTCTGTCTACAATGATGGAAATTGACATGCTGACAAGGTGACTGGGGTTTAGAGATAGAGGGAAGAGATAGAGGGAAGAGCTAGAGGAAATTACTCTGGAGAATCCTCTAGCTCTAGCTCTGAACTCTAAACTCTAAACTCACGAAGGTGACACGATGACAACAAACAATGATATTTCTCCCTTTCACACCGCGGCCGCGGTTCCAGCCCCGGAAACCTCGGTTTTGGTGCGGTTGCAGTCGCCGGGCCGGGTGTTGGGAGCGGGTCTGGCGCTGGGCTGGCTGTTCGACATTCTTTTTTATGGCAAGATGCTGGGGGTATCGGCCTTTTTGTTCGCGGCCGCGCTGCTGACCGTGCTGGGTATGTTGAGCCTCTATGAAGGGGTGCGGCCGCGGGTGAGCAACTTGTGGCCGGTTCCCGCTATCCTCTTTTTGGCCGCCATGATCTTTGTGCGGGTCAGTGGGTTCCTCACCTTCCTCAACGTCGTGATGATCCTGGCGTTGCTTATGGTGATGGCCTATCAGTACGCGGCCGCGAACCCCTTCCACCTGCGCTGGCGCGACAGTGCCCTCATTCCCTTGTGGGTGGGCAACTATTCCCTGTGGTACGGCGGCCAAACCGTGGCCCACACCGTGCGGCAACTCAATACCAATCCCAAAAACACCAGTCACGTGGCCCCATTCTTGCGCGGCATTCTGCTCGCCACCCCCATCCTGTTGGTATTTACGGCCCTGTTGGCATCCTCTGATCTCGTCTTTGCCGATTACCTGGAGCGATTCTTTGCCTGGGAAACGATAGACAATCTGCTGAGTTATGGCTGGCGTGGTCTGATCATTCTCGTCCTGGCCTGGGGGCTGACCGGCGGGCTGGTCTACAGCCTGACCCAATCGGTGGGCGAAAAATCACCGGACACCGATGAGGATTTTCGCCCCTTCAGCCTGGGTTTTATCGAATCAGCCACCATCATCACCCTGGTGAACGCCCTCTTTATCCTTTTCGGCTCTATCCAGGTGGCCTACCTGTTTGGTGGGCTGAGCAACATCCGGCTCGATGGTTTTACCTACGCCGAATACGCCCGGCGGGGCTTCTTTGAACTGGTCGCCGTCTCGGTGCTAACGCTGGTTTTGGTGTTGGGGCTGCAATGGCTTTCGCGCCGCGAGTCGCTGCGGCAGACCCGGCTGTTTAACCTGCTGAGTAGTGTGATGGCCGGATTGGTGCTGGTGCTGTTGGCCTCGGCCTTTTTGCGCCTGCAACTGTATGAATTGACCTATGGGTTTACCCAGTTGCGCCTGTATAGCCATGTGTTTATGGTGTGGCTGGGGCTGTTGTTTGTGGGGCTGGTGCTGGTGTTATGGCTGCGGCCGCGCCTGATACCGATGACTGTGGTTGCGGCCGCGCTGGGTTTCCTCATCACCCTCAACCTCATCAACCCCGATGGGTTCATCGTGCGGCAAAACCTGGCCCGCTACCAGGACACCCAAGACCTGGATGCGCAATATCTGACCACCCTATCGGATGATGCGTTACCGGCTTTGTTGGCTGTGTGGCAACAGGTGCAGGGGGATGAGCAGGTGGTGCTTGACCCGATTTGTCGTTACACGGAGTTCTTCCCTGATT
Source organism: Candidatus Trichofilum aggregatum (assembly GCA_016716885.1). Taxonomy (GTDB): domain Bacteria; phylum Chloroflexota; class Anaerolineae; order Promineifilales; family Promineifilaceae; genus Trichofilum; species Trichofilum aggregatum. Next base: position 15,414 of record JADJUV010000095.1, read on the forward strand.
ATGAACGTGTTCCCGACACTGAAGAGCCTACCGAGGAATGCTCCACGACCCTGGAGACGATTCTTTACCGCGATTTGACCAATCGTTGGCACCGTTACGAAGGCTCAAGCGAGTGGCGACGCTGGCAATCGGCTCACCTGGCCCGCTGGCGGGCGTATCGGGCCTTGTCTGGGGAGACGTTTCCGGAGTTGGTGCGGGAGTAAGGGGGACGTGGTGCGTGTTGCGTGGTGCGTCGCTCCCACACGCTCCCCGTTGGTAGTGACCGCTTTAGCGGGCCAGACTCAACCGGCTAAAGCCGTCACTACGAACGAAGACGGGTCTGGCTGATACGCTGAAACGCTGACAAGCTGAAGTGCTACACAAGGAGATAACAATGTTCAGTCCAAGCATGGAAACGATTTTCAAGGATGCGCGGGTGTGGGGAAATCAGGTGCTCAATGAGGCCGATTTGACCCCGGCACTGGCCCGGTTGACGATGTACACGGTGGCGGGCAGTGCTTTTTATGGCTTTACGATGGGGTTACGGCAATCGTTTGTGCAAGCGGCCGCGGCCGCGGTCAAAGTGCCCATCCTCTTCTTCGTCACCTTGCTCATCTGTCTGCCTACTTTGTACTTTGTCAGCCTGTTTTTTGGCTCACGGATTCGGTTTTCCCAGGCGATGGTGGTGCTGCTCACCGGTTTATCCATTACTTCCATCTTGTTGGGATCATTTGCCCCCATTTCCCTCTTCTTCCTACTCAGCGGGTCCAGCTACACCTTTCTGCTGTTGATGCATGTGATCGTCTTCACCTTTTGTGGGCTGGCGGGGTTGTACACCATCCAGCGGCATTTTCATTACCTGGGCCTGCGGGTGGCGGATGAGGTGGATCAGATGGTGCGGATTCGCGGCCGCGTCATCTTACAATTGTGGATGTTCCTCTACATGTTCGTGGGATCCCAAATGGCCTACGTCCTGGCCCCCTTCGTGGGCCGCGACTCCCTTTTCGTCTTCTTCCGTGCTCCAGACAACAACTTTTACACTTACCTGATTCAGTTGGTGATGGATTTGGTGCGGTAAGGACGTGGTACGTGGTACGTGGTGCGTTAATACAATGCCTGGCACGGGGCAGACGAATCTGGTCAAGGCAAAACGTTACTGCCCCGTGCCAGGCATTCCAAATCCGCTCCTTTCCCCCACCCGTTGATGTAATTGTATTTATCCATAACAACGCTCAACTATGAACTCATTCAAACAAACTCTTCTCGTTTTTCTGGCTTTGTCTACCGTTTCGATTCTCGGTGTGGGGATGGTGGGGGCGCGGTATTGGCGCACCGGGGATTTGGTGTTTTTGTTCCTGGTATGGAACCTGTTTCTGGCCTGGATACCCTTGGGCACGGCGGGGTTTGCGGCCGCGTTGCCCAACCGCCCCATCGCCCAGGCCATCTGTGGGGCCTGGTGGCTCCTCTTCTTTCCCAACGCCCCCTACCTGGTCACCGACCTGATGCACCTGAGTTATCTGGGTGGTCACCTGCTCTGGTTCGACACCCTCATGTTTGCCACCTTCGCCCTCACCGGGCTGGTTGTCGGTTACGTTTCCTTGCGGCTGATGCAGGGGATTGTGGCTCGTTACCTGGGGGTGGTGGGCAGTTGGGGCTTTGTCGTGGGGGCCTTGCTGTTGAGCAGTTACGGCATTTACATCGGGCGGTTTTTGCGCTGGAACAGTTGGGATTTGTTCGTGTCGCCGCTGTCTTTGGCACGGGACATGGCGGGGAGTTTGTTTGAACTACGGACGATAGCCGTCACCTTTTCGCTGGCTGTTTTGTTTATCGGTACGTATGCTGTGTTGGTGGCTCTACCCCGTTTGTCGCTGTCACCCATCTCATCAACCGATTAAACCTTCATCCCTCAGGAGTTGGGTGAACCGGTTGAATTTACGGATGAAGGCCTCTGGTTGCGCGTGGGCACTGAAGGTCTCTAGCCGAGGTAAAATCTCTTGATAATAACCTTCCAGCCGGGCAAAAGAGATAATCTGACGCCGCACCATGGCCAAAACATCGGTGTAATCTTTTTGGTTGCCTCGATATAACTTACTCAGAGCGAGCGAATAAAAGTCGAAATGGAAAACGTCTAACGCTGCATAGCGGCCAATAAACTGGGAACGCTCCTGATAACCGGCTGGCAAAGGGATAAATTGTTCTGGCGAAGCCTGTTCCACAGCCAGGTTTAGTTCTCGACTGACCTGGCGCAGGCAACGAATAAAATCGCCATGATCGGCTGGATCAACTGTGAATTGCAGGTCAATGTCCAGGGTAGATTCTTTTCCCCCCACCAAAATAAGTGATGATCCACCCACCAGATAAACCTGTCCGGGACGACGATAACATTCGCCTAAGCGGCGGAGAAATAGCTCCATTTGGGTAGTATCAATTGATTGAGTATTCATTTTCTAGTTCCAGTTGGAGCAACAGAAGTGAAATGGCCGATTCGTAAACGGTGAGCCATTCGTAGCCAGTGGTTTGTTCCATCTGGTAGGCTAACTGGCGTAAGCCTATTTCGCCAAAACGTTCTGATGGTGATGGTAAATGGTAGTGTAATTGACCAAAATAATCGGGAAGCAAGGTAAACGAACCGAGGTAGATGTTCAGGGTAATGTGCCAAAAACGTTGCATGTAGACGGCGGCGGTGTAGAGATGGCGCAGGCTGTCTGCGGCCGCAACTGGCAATCTCTCCACCAGTTCTGGCACATACGCCGCATACTCCGGGTGGCGCAAAAACAAGGCGATGAGGCTATCTCGCAGGCGGGGCGAGGGGTGTTGGGCCAGTTGGGCAATGAGGTGGGAGGGAGAGATGGCGGGAATCGCGGCCGCGGTTTCTGCCGTTCTGATAATGTTTACGCCATGTTGGGCCAATTGCCCGGCCAATACAGCCTCGTTGTAGTTCATCTCATCCATAAGTGCATTTTACAGGAAGATGGGACGCATTGAAACTGTGGGAACTCTGGGAACTCAAAGACACTCACTTCCCCAACGGTAACCGATAAATCGTGCGCCAGGCGGGGTCATCGCGGCCGCGTTGCATCAACCGTAACTCATCCATCTGTACTGTCCACCGGGCCGTGTGCCACTCTGTCTGGCGCAGTTCCTGTTGCATCTGCTCATGGCCCGCCGGGGTGAGACGCATCGCCAGGGTGAGATGGGGCACAAAATGGGGGTGTTTATCTGGCCCCATCGCCTTCAGCAACACCGCCCGCGCCGCCAGCAACCCCGCTGTCACCGCCACATCCAGATACGTCACGCCCTGGGGAAACGCTTCGATTCCACCCAAAATCAGGTCAAACGGTTCAATCTCGGCCCGCACCGTCTCTAATTGAGCGATGGTTTCGGCCTCGTTTTCCAGTGTGGCGGGGCCACGGCGCCAATACGTTCCCGCCAGAGTCACATGGGGCGGCGTAATGCGTGCCGTTTTGGCGTCATAACGCTGGCGCATGGTCTGGATTTGCCCCGCGAGCGGTTCGGCCGGAAAAGCACCAACGAAAATGCGGTAGTCGTTCATAAGTTTAGGGCGTGATGCGTGATGCGTGATGCGTGAGGCAGCGTATCACGCATCACGCATCACAAAACGATTTCGGAAAAGGTACTATTTCACCAATATAGCAAAATCAGGCAAAATAAGCCGATGTTGTGGAGTAGTGTACAACCGTTGTTTTTAGGGATTACGGCGCTGACCGGATTGGTGTTGGCGGTTTTGGTTTGGGTGCGGGGAACACGTGAAGCCTGGCTGACCCGTTGGTTGGCGGCTTATTTTTTGCTCACCACACTGCTGAATGGGTTTATTGTCTGGTTATCTGTTTCTGAACTGAGTTTACTGTTCGCGGCCGCGGGCATTTTTTTCCTGACCGTTACCTTCATCCACCTTACCTCTGCCTTCATCCCGGCCCACGTTTCCCCAGGCTGGCGTCGAGGTTCCCTCGTTATTGCGGCCCTGTTTCTGCTGCTGGCCCTGATCTTCCCCCGCCTCATGGACCCCCAAACCTTCCTGATCATGCTGGTCAGTTTGTGGGTGGTCATCGGCGGCCGCATCGTGGCTACCCTCTCCGCTGCCTACCAGCACACCCGCCTGCAACCCCTGCACCGCAACCGCCTCACCTTCTGGTTGCTCATTCTGCTCAGCCTGATCATCAGCGACGGCCTCTGGTTCACCCGCCAATATGACCTGGCGCTCATCTCGCGCTGGGTTCCTCTGTTGCTCATGGCGCTGGTGGGTTTAACCTACAACCTGCCCGATGTGCGCCTGATCGTGCGCCGGGTGGTGAGTTATGCCCTGGCTTCCGGGGTGTTGGCCCTGTTTTATCTGGTGGGGTTACAGGTGCTCGATGAACTATTTGGGGCGTTTGCTGCTTATGAGGCCACCTATGGGGGATTGGTGTTGGTCATCGCGGCCGCGTTCCTGTTCCATCCCCTCGTTAAGCAACTACAGGGCGCGGCCGCATACCTCACCGCCGATTCCGACTATGACACCACCGGCCTCGTCCGGCGTTACAGCGCCCAGATCAGCAACATCGTTGATCTACAAAAGCTCGAAGCCGTCGCCATTGGCCTCATCAGCGAAGGGGTAGGGCTACAACACGGCACACTCTTCCTGGTAGACACCCTGCCCGCCCCGGCCAATGTCTTTGAATTCCGCAGCGTACAAAGTTTCGGGCCGGATCGGCTGGTGCTGGGAACCCTCTCCACCGCCAGCCCCATCGCCAACCACCTGAGCCAGATACGCCAGCCCCTCACCCAATACGACATTGACATGCTGCCCCAATTCCAAAAAACCGAACCAGAGGAAAAGGAGTGGCTGGCCTCGTTGGGCATGGAAGTGTATGTGCCCATTCACATTCAAGGCCAATGGATTGGCCTGTTTGGCCTGGGGCCGAAAAATTCCCGCAGCCGCTTCTACGGCAAAGATTTGATCCTGCTCAGCACGCTGGGCGACCAAACCGCCGTGGCCCTGGAGAATGCCCGCCTCTTTGCCGACCTGGAGCGGGTGAACAAAGATTTGCAGGCCGCTTACGCCTCTCTGGCCGAGGCCAACAGCCGCTTGCAGGAAGTGGATAAGCTCAAATCCGCCTTCATCGGTGTCGTTTCTCATGAGCTGCGCACCCCGTTTGCCAACATCGGTTTCTCCCTGCACATCCTGGAGCGGCATGGCACGGATGCCTGGGCAGAAGGCCAACGGGATGAGTTGCACAGCCTCAAACAAGGGATTCAGAAGGCCAAGAACATGGTGGAACACCTGGTTTCGTTTGCTTCGTTTTTGCAGAAGCAGGGGAATTTACACTTGAGTCCGGTTGATTTGCCTGACCTGATTGAGACGACGTTGCACCCGTTGCGGCCGCTGGCCGAATCGCGCCACATTACCCTGCAACACCTCAACGGCGAACATCCGCCGGTTATTTGCGCCGACCAGAGCCGCCTGGGTGAAGCCATTCACCATCTGGTCCAAAACGCCATTAAATTCACCCCCGCCGGCGGCGAAGTGATGGTGCGTTGCTGGCCCCAGGACGATCAGATTCATCTGATTGTGCGGGATACCGGCATGGGTGTACCGGCTGAGCGGCTGCCCGAACTATGGGACAGCTTCACCCAGATGGCCGACCCGGTGAAGCGGGGTACTGAGAGCGTAGGGTTGGGGTTGGCCCTGGTCAAAGCCGTCGTTACCGCCCACGGCGGTGAAGTGTTTGCCGAGAGCCAGGAAGGGGTAGGGAGTACGTTTGGGTTTATGGTGCCCATCAGCTAGCCCCCCAGAGTGGAGACTTAAGTCGGAACGTTTTACCGGCTAAAGCCTCGACTCCTCGTTACCCGGTAAAAAAACGCCAAAAATGAGAGCAAAAAGAACGTTGGCAACGAATAGACCGCAAATCCGTTCCCTAACACAGACAATGCCCACACGAATCGGCTATATTTAGCTGTGTGCCATCTGTTGGGGTGATAATTTACGGAGGTAAATGATGAAGAAGAAATTAAGCTGGTTATTGATAGTAGGATTACTGGTGGCCCTGGTGGCTTGCCAGGGGCAAGGGGGCGATGTCCCTGACGCGAACGCCACTGAACCGGGTGCTACTGAGCCAACCGACAGGCCCACACCCACCTCGGAACCAACCCCTGAAGCGGCCGCAACGGATGGGCCAGCAACGGAGCTTACCATCAACTTAGACGAACCGTTTGTTTTGCCAGCCGGTGCGAGTGCCATGGTGGCAGGCACGGATTTGCGCTTGACGTTTACGCAGGTGGTCGAAGATTCCCGCTGCCCTACGGATGTGGATTGTGTGTGGGCGGGGCGGGCTTTGGTGGAGATGGAAGTGCAACTGGGCGCGGCCGCGGCCCAGACCATCGTCTTTGACACAGACACAACGGCCACCGAACGGATGGACACGGTTCAGGTGAATGGCTACACCATTCACTTACAAAGCCTGGACCCCTACCCCCAAACCGCCGACGCGCCCATTCCTTTTGCCGATTATCTGGCGACAATCGTGGTCAGTCAGAATTAAAAGTAACCCATTGAACCGCTAAGACGCTAAGAAGGCAAAGGAAAAACATAATTTTTTTGCTCTTGGCGTCTTAACGGTGAATATTTCTGTAAGCCTAACGATGGCTCCCCTTTATCTATTGAGCAAGGGCAGAAAAAGATAAGTCAGGTCAGGGATAGGGCCGTCATATTCATGAGCACCGATGTCGCAGAGGGAATTGCCATCCCCGTCGCCATCAAACGGCCGCGAAACCCCTCGTTGATCGGTGGATGAACAGGATGATGTTGCGGCCGCGTCAACAAGAAAGCTGATGGCTGCGGGCGGATGGGTATATTGCCAGCCATCACTGGTCAGGTTTTCCAAGAATGGGTTCTGCCCGGAAATATCTGTAGGCTGTGATAAACCACATGAAGTACCTCCATCCAGGTTATTACCCAAAGAAATAACTGTGCCCCAACAGTTGCTTGCCGCATCTGGATTGAGACCAATAACACTATTTACCAATTTCACATTCTGAAGGGCAAACAAGGCCCCCCCACTCCCCGCAGAATTATTGTGCATGGTCACATGCGTAAGAAAACGTTGTGTACTGGCCCCCAGAAGGGAAAGAGCACCACCTGATGTCGCGGCCGCGTTGCCACTTAACGTGACATTGTTCATGGACAATATACCACCATAGTGTGCGACGCCCCCTCCATCTATGCTTGTTGCGGTGTTGCTTATGATGGCACTGTTCGTAACTGTGATATTGCCGACATTGTATAAACCGCCGCCAGATCCTCCTACATTGCTCTCAATAACAGAATCATGAATCGCCAAGTTGGCCCCTGGGCTATTTAGAAGCCCCCCTCCCAATGAATCAGTCACATTGTTCTTAAAGAGGCTGCGCTCAATATACTCTGCCCATCATTATAAACACCGCCAGCAAGTCGTTCCTCCTGTGTTCCTTGCCCTTCATTGTCCCTGACGGTTGTACTGATCATTGTTACTGTACCCACATTAAAAATTCCAGGCCCTGCTTCCGTATAATTTTGGGCAATTACGACATTTCCCAGGTAAAGATCGCCTTGATTGTAGATTCCACCTCGCCCATTCGTCATGGTCAAGTCGGTGATTGTGACCGTGGAACTCGTACCAATCCTAAACACACGTTGCAGGAGTTGACCATTGACGATAGTCGTTGCAGGACTACTGCCATTCACCGTCACCGAACGATTTATTACCACATTTTCGTTGTAATTTTGTGGACTTAATTCAATGATCTGACAATTCGTATCATTTACAGCACTCTGGATAGTAGGATAACTACCAGAAGGCACATTACATGCTCCACCACTGGCTTGACCAGCTAAAGGAAACCCAACACAAAAACAAAAACACCCCAAAAAAAAACCCCCCACACCACCCCCCCCCAATCACCCCCCCCGCGCCCCTTAACCTCCGCCCCGGGGGAAAAACCGGAGTTCCCCAGCGTTCCTACGAGTTCCCCTCCAACCGCCCCACAATCTGCGCCGTCATCTCCTGCGTGTTCAGCGGCCGCATCTCACCCCCCGCTAAATCCCCTGTGCGATACCCGGCCGTAATCGTGTCGTAAATCGCCGCCTCAACCGCGGCCGCTTCCCGTTCCAGCCCCAACGAATAACGCAACATCAGGGCCAACGAGCCAATCGTGCCGATGGGGTTGGCGATCCCTTTCCCGGCGATGTCCGGGGCCGAGCCGTGAATCGGTTCGTAGAGGCCACGGGGGAAGCCGTGCTGGTTCAGGCTGTCGCCCAGCGAGGCCGAGGGCAGGTTGCCCAGTGAGCCGGACAACACCGACGCCTCATCGGTGAGGATGTCGCCGAACAGGTTGCCGGTGACGATGACATCAAAGCTGGCGGGGCGGGTGATGAGGTGCATCGCGGCCGCGTCCACCAGCAAATGTTCCAGGGTAATGTCCGGGTACTCCGGGGCCACTTCCATCACTACCTGCCGCCACAACCGGGAACTTTCCAGCACGTTGGCTTTGTCAACCGAGGTAACTTTTTGTTTGCGGCCGCGAGCCATTTTGAAGGCCGTATGGGCCACGCGGCGAATCTCATGTTCGCTGTAAATCATCGTGTCCAACGCCTGCCACTCGCCGTTGACCTGCCGCCGTTCGCGGGGCGTGCCGAAGTACACGTCGCCGGTCAGTTCGCGCACCACCACCAGGTCAACCCCCTGGAGCTTTTCCGGTTTGAGGGGGGATGCGTGGGCTAAAGCGGGGTGGATGGTCAGCGGCCGCAGATTGGCGAACAGCCCCATGGCTTTGCGGATACCCAACAGACCCTGCTCCGGGCGGACGGCGGCGCGGGGATCGTCCCACTTTGGCCCGCCGACCGCGCCCAACAGCACGGCATCCGCTTCCAGGCACGCGCCGAGCGTCTCTTCGGGCAGGGCGGTGCCGTGGGCATCAATGGCGCACCCGCCGATGAGGTGGGTGCTGGTGTGAAAGGTGTGGTTGAATTGCTGGGCGATGGTGGTGAGGACGGTGGTCGCGGCCGCGGTCACTTCCGTACCAATCCCATCACCGGGCAACAGGACAATTGTTGCTTCCATGTTTTATTCCTCTTAATCAAGGTGTGTAAAGATTAAATGTTACGGGTTAATGGGCGGTCGCCAGAACGCCTCGTGTCCAGACCCCCATACTTGATATTGACTCCCATCACGGGCTATCGTAGCAATTTCACTGTACCCACGATCATCACTTCCTGGCCCAAATGGATCAATAAGAAGCCAAAGATAACGTCCATCAGGCGACCATTGATACCTCACAACGTAAGTCGGATCATACACCTCTGACTCATCGCCCCCACCCATTGTTTGCTCCGTAAGGAGGCAGGTTATTTCCGTGCCAATCAAATCCATAACACAAAGCCCACCGAGGTCGGGGTAATCACTCCAGTAAATGAAACTTATTTGACCAGCATCGGGAGACCACGTGTAGCCACCCGTTTCCACACCTTGTAACTCACCCCAATCAGCTACGGCGGAAAAACAGGCAGAGGTATTGTCTGCTGTTGTAAGAATGCAAGGGATGTAATGCCCATCAGCACCAGTTTGTCCATAAAGGATGCGATACGTGTTGTCTGGTGCCCAATTTACACTGAGTATGCCCTCGAATTGACGGTAGATAGTCCCTTCCACGGTGTAGATTGCCAGTCCGCCCATAGCTTGAAATGGGATGGAAAAGTCATAATACACAACCGCCAACAAATCGCCGCCCGGCGACCACCTGGCATCCACAAAGTCAGGGTATTTCCCTCTGTATGGGTCTTCCAGTGAAATTGTTTGACTTGTTTGTATATCCTCAATGGTAATTGTTTCATCTGATGTGATGCGGGTCTGATGACGACCATTAGGGGATGGGTTCACCCTGCCGCTACCGGCCGGTGGTGGTTCGAGGTATGTGATTTCTCCGGTTGCTACATAAACACGAGCAATCGCTATTGTTATAACTGTGTCCCTTACCGATTCCCTTATCTCGTACTCAAAATAGGAGCCTCGATCATCCTGTCCCCATGTCAAATCTTGAACCCGGGGTGGTAGGGGAGATCAAAACGTTCGCTGGTGTCCAGATTAAGGAAAGATATTGTTCCTTCTTCATACCCATAGCCGATAATAGTAGCTAATGCAGTTATGTTCCGGATCGGCAAGCCAGGTAGGCAAGTCAAAATGGTCAGGTGTCTGTGTAGGTGATGGTGATGGCGCCCAGGTAGGCCGAGGGGTTGATGATGGTTTGGTGGTAACCGTTGGTTCAGGGGTAACGCTGGGAGATGGGTTTGGAGTGGGTGTAAGAGTCGGTTCGAGGGTTGGAGTTATGGTTTGGGTGGGCAGGGTAGGGGTTGAGGTGGCCGCGGCCGCAACCGCCGTGTTTTCAATAGGAGAAGGGGTAGGGGTGGCAACGCGGCCGCAGGCCACCACCACCATCAAACCCACCAACCAGATAAGGTATTGACCCCGTTTGGGCATGTTACGTCCTGATTATTGCTGTACCGCTTCGGTAAATGTCTCAGTTGCCCATTGGTTAATGCTTTTACCGCTTACCTCAGCCGCAATCGCCACCGCCGCATGAACTTCCGGGGGAATACGGAGCATCAATTTACCCGAATAGGGCTTTTGTGGCGCACGATTCAGCCGGGTACAGGTCTCCAGGTAATCATCAACCGCTTCGACAAAAGCATCTCGTAATTCTGTTACCGATTCGCCATGAAACCCCACAATGTCCTGAATCCCAGCAATATGACCCACAAAACATTGATCCTCATCACTGTATTCAATTTTGGCCGCATATCCTTTGTAACTCATTGTATTCATGGTCTGATACCTGCCTGCTCTAAGAATCGCCGCGCATCCCGCACCTGGTACGGTTTAGCCTCTTTTGCGGATGGGGACGATGAAAGGTTGCGACAATACCATTTAACTCAAAACGAACCCGTGAACCACTCCCTTCAATGACCTGAGCACCAACCGCAACGAAAAGAGATTCTATCTGCTTCCACTCCAAAGTTGCCGGTACAGGTGTTTTGAAAAGGGCATCTAATGTCTTTTGGTGTCGCTTATTCATCACTTGAATGATAGCGAATTGTGCTATCACAGGCAACAGTTTTCATACCAAGATTTTCATACAACAGAGCCAAAGTTCCCCTGAGTTCCCCCAGTTCCTACGAGTTCCCACTCAACAACGCATACTCCATACTATCCGCCAACGCCTGCCAACTGGCCTGGATGATATTGGTGCTGGCCCCGACGGTGCTCCAGCGGCCGCAACCATTCTCCGTATCAATCAGCACCCGCACCCCGGCCCCCGTCGCACTTTCACTGTCCAAAATCCGCACCTTGTAATCCGTCAGGCGGATGTCGGCCAGGGCGGGGTAGGCTCCCACCAAAGCCTTGCGTAACGCCTTGTCCAACGCATTCACCGGGCCATTCCCCTCGGCGGCGGTGTGATGGATTTCCCCGGCCACCTTCACCTTGACGGTGGCATCGGCGGTGGCCTGATGGCCGTGGCCGGGGCGCACAATGACGGTGAAATCTACCAGTTCAAACGGGGCGCGATAATCAGGATGCAGGCGGCGCAACATCAGGCTCATCGAGGCTTCGGCACTTTCAAAGGAGAACCCCTGCGCCTCTAGCTCCTTGATCTCTTCCAACACCACCCGCGCCTGGGCCGAATTGAGGTCTACGCCGTACTCCACCGCCTTGTCCAACACGTTGCCCCGCCCCGCCAACTCCGAAACGACGGTGCGCTTCTGGTTGCCGACCAGCGTGGGGTCAATGTGCTGGTAGCTGGCCTCGTTTTTACGCATGGCGGCCACGTGGATGCCCCCCTTGTGGGCGAAGGCACTCACCCCGACAAAGGGCGCGTGGGTATCCAACGGCAAATTGGCGACCTCGGCCACAAAATGGGAGAGTTCGGTCAGGCGGGAGAGGTTTTCCGGGGGCAGGCAGGTTTTGCCCATTTTCAGTTGCAAATCGGGGATGATGGTGCAGAGGTTGGCGTTGCCGACCCGCTCGCCGTAGCCGTTGATGGTTCCCTGGATGTGAACCGCCCCGGCTTTGACCGCCGCCAGGGTGTTGGCGACGCCACAACCGCTGTCGTCGTGGGTGTGGATGCCGATGGGGATGCCCAGTTGGCGGTTGACCAGGCCGACGATGGCTTCTAAATCCCAGGGCATGGTTCCGCCGTTGGTATCACAGAGCACCACACAATCAGCCCCGTGCGCGGCCGCGACCTGCACCGTCAATAGCGCATATTCCGGGTTGGCCCGGTAGCCGTCAAAAAAATGTTCCGCGTCGTAGATGACCTCTTTGCCCAACCCTTTCAGGTAAGCGATGCTCTCGCCGATCATGGCCAGGTTTTCTTCACCATCCGTCTCCAGCACGTCGCGCACATGCAAATCCCAACTTTTGCCCACCAGGGTGACGACGGGGGTCTCGGCGGCCAGCAACGCCTGGATGTTGGCATCGTCGGCGGGGCGGGTGTCTTTTTTGCGCGTGGAGCCGAAGGCGGCGATTTTGGTGAACTGCCAGGGGGTGGTGGACGCGGCCGCGAAAAAAGCCGCATCTTTCGGGTTCGACCCCGGCCAACCCCCCTCAATATAATGCACCCCAAACCCATCCAGCCGCCGGGCAATCTTCAACTTATCATTCAGCGAGTAAGAAATCCCTTCCCGCTGTGTCCCATCCCGTAACGTCGTATCGTACACAAAAACCTGGTTGGTCATCGCTGTTCTCCTGATAGCCCCAGATAGGTGAAACACGGATAGGAAGGAACACGGATAAAAATCAATTGAAAAATCCGTGTTCCTTCCTATCCGTGTTTAAAAAACCTTTCCCGTGGCTTCATCCATCATCTTCCCATCCGTTGTTCGTATTCCGCGGTTTTCTCCTCAAACAACCACAAATGAAAGAAACACGGATAGGAAAGAACACGGATAAAAATCAGTTGAAAAATCAGTGTTCCTTCCTATCCGTGTTTAAAAACCTTCCCGTGGCTATCCTCATCTTCCCATCCGTTGTTCATTGCGGTTTTTAACAGTTGAAAAAGTTGTGTTTAAATTCGGTCCAGCCACTCGCTCCGTTTGCTTGAGCAGATACCCCAGTTGATCCAGCCCTTCCAGCAGGCAGGTTTTGCTGAAGCCGTCAATGGGGAAGGATGCTTCGCGGCCGCTGGGCAGGGTCACGGTCTGGTTCGCCAGATCAATGGTCAGTTGTAAATGAGGCGATTCGGTGGACATCTCCAGCAGTTGTTCGTGCGTTTCCGCATCTACCGCCACCGGGAGCAGGCCGTTTTTCAGGGCATTGTTGCGGAAAATATCGGCAAAGCTGGTGCTGATGATCGCCTTGAACCCCCAGCCCTGGAGTGCCCAGGGGGCATGTTCGCGGGATGAGCCACAGCCGAAGTTATCCCCCGCCAGGAGAATCTGCGCCCCCTGGTATTCGGGCTGGTTCAGGGGGAAATCAGGGTTGGCTGTGCCATCGGGCCGGTAACGCCAGCGTTGAAACAGCCCTTCGACCAGCCCATCTTTGCTGGTCACTTTCAAATATTCCGCCGGGATAATCTGATCCGTGTCCACATCGTTGAAGGGCACGGGGATGAAGGTTGAGGTAAGCGTCTTAAAAGATTCCATAGTTATTCTCGTCAACTACCCAGATTGAGGGGCGTACATAGAAGGTATACACGGATAGGCGAAACACAGATAAAAACAGGAATTAATCCGTGTTCTTCCCATCCGTGTATACAGCCGTTACTTAATAGTGCTTGCCTTATGACAGAAGTGTACGTGGGTCGGTAATCGCCCCATTCACCGCTGAAGCGACGGCTGTCAGTGGGCTGGCGAGGAAGGTGCGGCCGCCTTTGCCTTGCCGCCCTTCAAAGTTGCGGTTGCTGGTGCTGACGGCGTATTGGCCGGGTTCTAATTGATCACCATTCATGGCAATACACATCGAGCATCCGGCGAAACGCCATTCGGCTCCGGCGTCGCGGAAGATGCGATCCAGCCCTTCGGCTTCGGCCTGGCGGCGCACCTGCTCCGAACCGGGCACAACCAGCATACGCACGTTGTCGGCGACTTTGCGGCCGCGCATCATCGCGGCCGCATCCCTTAAATCCGTAATCCGCGAATTGGTACAGCTCCCCAGGAACACCACATCCACCTTATGCCCCAACAGCGGCTGGCCCGGCCGCAAATCCATGTAATGCAACGCCTTCTCCAGACTACTCCGGCGGGTCGTATCCGTCTCCTGGGCGGGGTCAGGGATGGGCTGGCTGATGGCGACGCCCATGCCCGGATTCGTGCCGTAGGTGATCATCGGCTCCATCGTCGCCACATCAATCGTGATTTCCCGGTCGTAGGTGGCCCCGGCGTCGGTGGGCAGGGTGCGCCAATGGGCGACGGCCTTGTCCCACGCAGACCCTTGCGGTGCAAATTGCCGCCCGGCCACAAACTCAAAGGTGGTGTCATCCGGGGCGATCATCCCGGCGCGGCCGCCCCCTTCGATGGACATGTTGCACAGGGTCATGCGGGCTTCCATGCCCAGGCCGCGCACGGCCTCGCCGGTGTACTCAAACACATGCCCATTGCCGCCGCCGATGCCGATTTGGGCGATGAGGGCCAGGATCATATCTTTGGCTGTGACCCCGGTGGTGAGTTGGCCGGTGTAGTGGACGTTGAAGGTTCGCGGCCGCGTTTGCAACAAACATTGTGTCGCCAGCACATGCTCCACCTCGCTCGTGCCAATGCCAAAGGCCAACGAGCCAAACGCCCCATGCGTCGAGGTGTGACTATCCCCACAGACGATGGTCATGCCCGGTTGGGTCAGCCCCAACTCCGGCCCCATCACGTGGACAATGCCCCGCTCCGGGCTGTCCATGCCATACAGGGGAATGCCAAACTCGGCGCAATTGGTTTCCATCTGGCGCAGTTGGTTCGCCGCCATCAGGTCGCTCAGGTCAATGCTCAGGCTCTTGGTGGGGGTGGAATGATCCATCGTCGCCACCGTGCGATCCGTGCGGCGCACTTTCAGCCCTTTCTGCCGCAAGCCGGTAAACGCCTGGGGCGATGTGACCTCATGCACCAGATGCAAGTCAATGTACAACACACTGGGCGATCCCGGTTCGTTCACCACCACATGGGAGTCCCAGATTTTTTCAAATAATGTTTTTGGTTGGGTCATCTATGTTCCTTTTGAAGCATTTCAGCATATCAGCCAGTCAGCATTTCAGCCTCAAAACCTGAAACTCGAAACTCTGAACTCGAAACTCGAAACTCAATACCCCCGCGCCGCCAACAGCTTATTCACCGCCGCCAGGTAGGCTTTCGCGCTGGCAACGATAATGTCTGTCTCTGCGCCGTGACCACCGAACGTGCGGGGTTGTTCGCGGCCGCTTTGTGGTGACATTCTTTTGGGGGCCGAACCATTGGCGGCCTGGATGCGAACCGTCACCTCTCCGATGGCGTCAATCCCTTCGGTAACAGCGCGGACGGCGTACTCCTGCAACGTGTTGGGAGCCTGGACAATGGCGTCAATCGCCTTGTACACCGCATCCACCGGCCCCGTGCCAATCGAAGCCTGCACCCGCACCTGCCCATCCGGGCCAACCAGCCGGACGGTGGCGGTGGGTAGCCCCATCGTGCCGCTGGTCACTTGCAGGCCATCCAGCGTAAACACCTCACGCGGCTGATAAAACTCATCGGTGATCAACGCTTCCAGATCGGCGTCCGTGACCGTTTTCTTCTTGTCGGCCAAATCTTTGAAGCGGGCAAACGCCTGGATCAGCTCTTCGGCGGTCAGTTCGTACCCCAGCTCTTCCAGCCGCACCTTGAAGGCGTGTCGCCCCGAATGTTTGCCCAACACCAGCGACGATTGCTGTAACCCCACCGTCTCCGGGCGCATGATTTCGTACGTGCCTTCATGTTTGAGCATCCCGTCCTGGTGAATGCCAGCCTCGTGGGCGAAGGCGTTGGCCCCGACGATGGCTTTGTTGGGTTGCACGGGGATGCCGGTGTATTGGGAGACTAACCGGCTGAGGCGGGTGATGTGGGTGCTGTCTATGCCGGTGTCGAGGTGGTAGGTCTGCGGCCGCGTCTTCAAGGCCATCACCACCTCTTCCAATGAGGTATTCCCGGCCCGTTCGCCGATGCCGTTGATGGTGACTTCCGCCTGCCGCGCCCCTGCTTCCAGCCCCGCCAACGTGTTGGCCGTCGCCAGCCCCAGGTCGTCGTGGCAATGCACGGAAACGATGACGTTCTCGATGCCCGGTGTATGGGCGATGATGCCGCGAATCAGGTTGCCGAATTCGGTGGGGGTGGTGTAACCCACGGTGTCGGGGATGTTGAGGGTGGTGGCTCCGGCTTTGATGGCCTCGCCCAGCACCAGGTAAAGGAATTCGGGGTCACTGCGCCCCGCGTCTTCCGGGCTGAACTCGACATCGGCGCAGTAAGTCCGGGCGTAGGCGACCATCTCGCGCACCCGGTCTACTACTTCTTCGGGGTCCATCTGGAGTTTGTACTTCATGTGGATGGGGGATGTGGCGAGGAAGGTGTGGATACGCGGCCGCGACGCATGTTGCACCGCTTCCCACGCCTTATCAATATCCCCCTTGGCCGCCCGCGCCAGCCCACACACAATCGGGGCCTTCTCCCCCTGCCCCACTTCCTGGGCGATGCGCCGCACCGCTTCCAGATCATCCGGCGACGCCGCCGGGAACCCCGCCTCGATCACATCCACGCCCATCCGGGCCAGGGCGCGGGCAATCTCCAGCTTCTCCCCCGATGTCAACGTCGCCCCCGGCGACTGCTCCCCATCCCGTAAGGTGGTATCGAAAATGCGGATGTAGTTGGACATAACAGCCTCATTTACGATTGTAGATTTACGATTTACGATTGAGTCGCAGGCAATCGTAAATCTACAATCGTCAATCGTAAATCACTCCCCTGGTTTCACCGTCACCGGATTCACAAACGGCATCATTTCGCGCAGTTCCGCGCCGACCTGTTCGATCATGTGGGTCTGTTCGGTGCGCCGTTTTTCATTGAACCAGGGGCGGCCCTTTTTGTTTTCCTCGATCCAGGCGTTGGCATACGCGCCGGTCTGGATGTCCTTGAGCACCTGGCTCATCTGGTACTTTGTCTCCTCGGTGATGATGCGCGAGCCGGAGTAGTAATCGCCATGCTCGGCGGTATCGGAGACGGAGTAGCGCATGTAGTTGAGGCCACCCCGGTAGAACAGGTCTACGATGAGCTTCAGTTCGTGCATACACTCGAAGTAGGCCACTTCCGGCTGATAACCGGCTTCCACCAATGTCTCAAACGCCCCTTTCACCAGTTCGGAGACGCCGCCACAGAGGACAACCTGCTCGCCAAAGAGGTCGGTTTCGGTTTCCTCGGCGAAGGTGGTGAGCAAGGCTCCGGCGCGGGTACAACCCAATCCCCAGGCGTAGGCCAGGGCGTTGTCTAACGCTTTGCCGCTGGCGTCCTGATGCACCGCCACCAGGCAAGGTGTGCCGCCGCCTTCGGTGTACACCTCGCGCACGCGATGGCCGGGGGCTTTGGGGGCAACCATGCTCACGTCCACATCCGGGGGCGGGGTGATGGTGCCGAAACGGATGTTGAAGCCGTGGGCGAACATGAGGGTTTTGCCAGCGGTCAGGTGCGGGGCGATATGCTCCTGGTAGGTAGCGGCCTGCTCGGTGTCGTGGATGAGGATCATGATGGTGTCCCCCCACGCGGCCGCGTCACTCACCGTCCCTACCTGCAACCCCGCCGCCTCAGCCTTAGCCCAGGATTTGCTCCCCGGCCTCACACCCACCATCACATTCACGCCACTATCCCGCAGATTCAACGCATGGGCATGCCCCTGCGACCCATAGCCGATCACCGCCACTTTTTGGCTTTTGATCAACTCAGGATTTGCACTTTTGTCGTAAAAAATTTGAGCCATTGGTATTGATTCCTCTTAGTAAAGTATTGGATGGATGGGAACTCATAGGAACTGAGGGGAACTCAGAGGAACTCAACTGCACATCGCATCAAATATTCCCGGTTCCCAAGTTCCTACGAGTTCCTACGAGTGATACCCATTGGTATACACCCCATTCTGCCCCGCCCCAGGGGTGTGACGGACGCCGGGATTGCGGCCGCGCATCATGGCTACATGACCGGTACGCACGAGTTCGATGATGCCATGCGGCCGCAATAGCTCCACTAAACTATCCACCTTATCCTCACCCGCCGTCACCTGCACGATGACACAATCCGGGGCCACGTCAATGATCTGGGCGCGGAAAATGTTGGCCAGGCTGAGGACTTCGCCGCGCTGTTCCGGGGGGGCAGACACCTTGATGAGAGCCAGTTCACGCAAGACGGCTGGCTGATTAGTCACATCCTGCACATCAATCACATTCACCAGCTTATACAAATTCGCTTCCACCTGCTGGGCCGACGTACCGGCATGATCCATCACAATGGTCATGCGTGACACATCCGGGTTTTCCGTCCGGCCCACATTCAGCGAATCAATATTAAAGTTACGACGACGAAACAACGAAGCCACCCGGTTCAAGACGCCGGGTTTGTTTTCTACAGTAGCGATCAGGGTTTGGCGCATGGAAATCTCCTCTTAGAGAGACTGAGTAACTGAGAGACTGAGAGACTTATACCCCAGTCTCTCAGTCTCTTAGTCTCTTAGTCTCCTTCTTAACGAACAGCCTCTTGCTTACGGATCGGCCTTCTAATCATCGCATCCAAATCCGCCCCAGCGGGAACCATCGGGTAGACCGCTTCTTCCTGCTCGACGACGAACTCCAGCAGGACGGGGCCGGGGGTGTTGCGGGCGAAGGCGATGGCCTCGGCGACTTCTTCTTGTTGGGTGATGCGGCGGGCGGGAATGCCATAGGCATCGGCCAGTTTGACAAAATCCGGGCTGGTCATGTTGACGGCGGAGTACCGTTTCTCGAAGAAGAACTCCTGCCACTGGCGCACCATACCCAGAAAACCGTTGTTCATAATGGCGATTTTGACGTTGGCTCCTTCTTGAACCGCCGTCGCCAACTCCGATTGGGTCATCTGGAAGCCGCCATCGCCGACGATGGCCCATACTTCCCGGTCGGGGTGGCCGAACCAGGCCCCCATCGCCGCCGGGAAACCATACCCCATCGCGCCCGCCCCACCAGAGGTGAGCCAGCGGTAGGGTTGTTCCAATTTGTAATATTGGGCCGACCACATCTGGTGCTGACCGACATCGGTCGCCAGGATGGCTTCCTGGCCCGTTTCTTGCCACAAGTTACGCACCACATGGGAGACGTACAGTTTGTCATCGTTGGCCCAGGCCAGAATATCGCGGGCTTCCGTGTCCGCCTTCCACTCGGCGATCTGGTCCAGCCACTCCTCATGGTCGCCCGGTTCTACCAGGGGTGACAGATCGTTGAGCACCGTTTTCAGGTCGCCCACCAGGGGGACATCAACATGGACGTTTTTGTGGATTTCTGAGGGGTCAATTTCAACGTGGATTTTGCGGGCGCGGGGGGCGTAGGTGCGGAGATTGCCAGTGACACGATCATCGAAGCGCATCCCAAAGGCCAGGAGCAGATCGGATTGTTGGATGGCGTTGTTACAGTAGGCTTCGCCGTGCATCCCCATCATGCCCAGGCTGAGGGGGTGGCTGGCGGGCAACGAACCCAGCCCCAACAAGGTCATGGCGACGGGGGTCTGGGTCTTCAGGGCGAAGTCGCGTAGCTCTTGCATGGCCCCGGATTTGAGGACGCCGTGCCCGGCTAAGATGACGGGGCGTTGGGCGGTTTTGATGAGCGCGGCCGCGGCCTCTAAATCTTTCAGCGGGGCATGTTGGGGTGGTTGGTAGCCGGGCAAATTGACCGTTTCCGGGTAGATAAACTCCGCCTTTTCGATCTGGGCATTCTTACAAATGTCAATCAGCACCGGGCCAGGGCGGCCACTGCGGGCGATGTAAAACGCCTCGCGCACCACCTGGGCGATCTCGTCGGCGCGGGTGACCAGGTAGTTGTGTTTGGTGATGGGCTGGGTGATGCCCGTCACGTCCGTCTCCTGGAAGGCGTCGCCGCCGATGAGGTGGGCGGCTACCTGCCCGGTAATACACACCATGGGGACGGAATCCATCATCGCGGCCGCGATCCCCGTCACCAGATTCGTCGCCCCAGGCCCAGAGGTGGCCATACACACCCCGACCTTGCCCGTAGCGCGGGCGTAGCCATCGGCCATGTACGTGGCCCCCTGCTCATGCCGCACCAGGACATGATGCACCGGGTAATTCAACATGGCATCATAAGCGGGCATAATCGCCCCGCCGGGGTAGCCAAAAACCACATCCACCCCTTCCCGCACCAGACATTCCCACATAATTTCCGCACCGGTTTTAATCATGGTTCTTCTCCTTGGAAGGAACTGTAGGAACTCTTGGGAACTCTGGGAACTCGTAGGAACTCCCCGACCCATGCGTGAGTTCCTGTGGTTCCCCTCAATTCCATGAGTCCCCTCCCTACTTCTCCAAAAATAAAAAAGGACTGCCGTGTTGGGGCAGTCCTTTGTGTTGGTTGGTAGGGTTTAGGCTGTTTAATGCTTCGCTCTTACCGGGATTTCTGCCCCAACATTGATTAAGCTCTTGTCAATAAGTACAAGAACCCCAATAAGGTTAATAATAATAATGGAGGGCAGAAGGGCGATAAGGGTTGGCGAGATCATCAGGTAAATTCCTTAAACAGTATCATCCAGTGTATGCCGCGCCAGGGGAATCGTCCATTGTGAAATTGTG
>JADJUV010000096.1 GCA_016716885.1 Candidatus Trichofilum aggregatum
ATGGGTTGGCGCTAGTCACCCGCACGTTTGTGGCGACGGTCAGTGCCGTGAATGATGCGCCGGTGGCCGGGTTTGATACCTATGAAGCCAGTGGGATGTTGGGGGTGAACGCGGCCGCAGGGCTTCTGAGCAACGATACGGACATCGAGAACCAACCGCTTACGGCTTCCCTGTTTTCCGGGCCATTACACGGTTCACTCCAACTCAACGCCGATGGTAGTTTCACCTATCAGCCCGATCCGAATTTCGTCGGCCTTGACTACTGTTTTTATCAGGCCGACGATGCCTCAGCCCTGAGTGCGGTGACGACTGTTACTATCCTGGTAACGCCAACCGCATTCCATTGGCTTTATCTCCCCATCGCCTTACGCCCATAGTCTCGCCTTTCTTACTGGTTACAGAGCCGTTTATCCGCTGTTTTGCTGAACCAACCTGGGGTCTTGCCGCCTGGTAAACGAATCTGCCTATTCACAAACCTCAGTTCATCCACTTCGTAATTTTTTTCCTGGTTTTGATGCCAACAACGAAGAAGAGGGAGACACCTGGCTGGTGATCCCCCCTCTCTTGTCGCCATAACGCTCAATAGCCAGCCAGGTTCGTTGGCCAGACCACCTATTTTTCCGCCTGCTTTTTGAGCGCGGCCGCAACGACATCATTTTGCGCTCGTTTGTGTATCCATTAAAAACCTCTGGTTGGGCTTTCCCCCTACAGGCAAGGTCAACGATTGCGGCCGCATATGCTTTCACACTGCCTCATCCACCACCCACCATATCACCACGACCACTCGTGCCTTCTTTCTCAGTCAATAAACCGGCACGCGGCCGCGTCTCCGCCAGCCTTTCTCCGCTTCACACCCATTGCCAAAATACCGCCGCACCCTCTCGACCCTCTGCCCGTTCCCCGCGTCCCCTTTGTGTCGCAGGTCTGCCAGTTGGCGATTATGATGGCGTACGCGGCTGTAGCCACGCTCAGTCAACACAACATGCCGATTGCCATCTGACTATTAATGAATCGTCAGGGGTGCCAAACTAAAATTTCTTTCGTAGGACAAAAGCCAGAACGCGGCCGCGATCCGACTTTCTCAACACTATCCCATTAATGGCGTGCCTATTGAACCAATGTAGCAACGGTCGCGGCCGCATTCATCCATGCTCTTTCCACCAGTTGATCATGCTTTCCCAACAATACCCCACTGGCCCCGCGTATCTAAAAAGAAAAACCCTCCCGAACGCTTAAAAGCTTCGGGAGGGTCATCCTTTCTATGTTCAATGAGTGAGATAACTGTTATCTCTCACTGGGATAAAGTCACAATAACAACAGCGGGAACAGATGCTTACGTCCGTCGTTGCTTGAAAAGCAGTAGGCCGGTTGCAAGGCATAGCAACGCCATCACCAAAAGGGCCAGCACAGGCTGCTTGAGCGAACGATATAAGCTTTGTACCGTAATGGCTGTAGGACTGATCCCCGTTTGCCCCAACAAAAAGTCAGAAAAGCCGGGCGTACTTCCTTCGGCATAACTGTAAGCTCCCCCATCGTTACCAGCGGCCCGGTTGGTAAGTAACTCCGTCCAGCCACTTGAACTCCGGTACACGGACAGATTGGCTTGGGGAATGCCGTTAAGTTCGCTGGTTAAGGCCCATAGACGTACTAGAGCAGGCCCGTTGTTAGCTGGCGTGATGGTATAACACCTATCAGCATACGTCGGAGAGCCGCCTCCTGTGTTGGTACAGTATTGCCCTGAAGCCAAATCAATCGCTTCAATGGCCACTGTAACCAAACCCAGATCGGTCAGGGCATCCGTCGTCAAATCTACGCCGCGATATTTGATATTACTGCTCCCATCTTCAATCTGGAGCAGGTGAACCGCACTTCCCACACCAACCGTCTGCGACTGTTGCAGAATACCCCCGTCATGGATCAACGTACCACCTACGGACAAGAGGGCTATCGAGGGGTTGGCTACAACAAAGGTACCACCATACTGCCGGTAATTGTCGCTCACCTGCAAGGCACGCTCCATTGTGATGACACCTGTATAGCCAGATCCAACCAGAATGCTGCTGACAGTTCCAGCAAATCCAGCGTCCACAACGGCATCCTTGATAGAGGTTGTATTAAAAATAACACGATCCGTTGCCGTAGGAACCACATCGCCTACCCAGTTAGCAGCCGTTGACCAGTTGTTATCAGCCCCTTCACCATCCCAAACTACCCCCGGAATAAACCCGGCGTCTTTGGTGACATCAGCCGCAGAGAAGGTAAATACCTCGGTCAATCCGTTAGCCGGGTTCACATCACTATCTAGCGTATCGTCTGCGCCTTGATCCTGGGGGCTGAAGCTCATATTGGACGACGGCACGAACTCCAGGAAATAATAACCAAGCGCAGGAGTGAATTGATAGAAACCATCACCCGTACCGTTATTACTGGTCACCGTAGTTTGAATGGGCGCTCCATCATCACCACCTGGTTCCGGAATTGCGTCATAATCCGCATCCCGGTACAAGTTCACCGTTACGTTGTTTAAACCTGTTTCGGTCCCATCTTGAACCCCATCCTGATCATCATCAAGCCACACATAGTCGCCCAGTGTGGGTGTGCCACAGGAGCCAGCCCAGGCAACCGCATTCTCCAGCAGATGATCCCCATCACCGGTACGCATTGGCCCAGCCCCACAACCATTATAGGAATAAGCTGGACCCAGGTAAGCGGCTCGTCCGTCTCCTGGTTCAATGACGGCCACAGAGGGAATAGTATTGGTTGTTGCCAGACCAGTCGCACCCGTATCAAGATAAGGTGAGGCACCGGCTGGGTATTCTACAAAACAGCCCGTCGCCGTGAAATTGGCTACACCCTGGGTAACTGGATGGGCAGTTGTAACAACAACGGACCCACTGCTAACATATTGACCAGCTCCGGCCATATTGATGGGTATGATGGCATCAATATCGGTAGCCGCAGGGACACTCCAATCCAGGAAGCCTAAGCCCACCACACCACCACCCCCTTCTACCCAGGCCCGCAAGGCACTCTGATAGATGGTGTAGTTGTTAGCTTCAAAGGTCCAACCAATCACAACAGCATCGTAGGCGGACAGTTCGGCCGCACTGTCCACGTCGGTCGGGTTAACACGGGTCGCGGTGAAGTTGTAGAAGGTGTCGTCGTTAAGTTGGTTGACGGTCAAATCATAGCCTTCGTTGCTTATCGTTGTACCAGTTCCCACCACAGCGACATTACAGCTACTGGACGCCGACATCCCAGCGTCCACGGTCAGGTTGGTCGCTCCTGGCCCCACTGTAAAAACAGGTGTGAGACCCGTCGTTGGATCAGGATCGCTGTCCAACGTGTCATCGCCACCCCGATCAGGTAAGGCTAACAGGCGCGTCCCCGGCACAAACTCAATGAAATAATCATCCGCTGGTACGACAAACTGATAAGCGCCATTGTTGCTGCCATCATTGGCAGTTGTCGTCGTACCCACGAGCGTATCAGTCCCGGGAACAGGGATGTTGTCTCCATTGTCCCGGTAAATACGCACCGTTATACCATTGATACCGTTCTCACCACCATCTTGCAGATGGTTGCCATTGCTGTCTTGCCACACATAATTGCCAACCGTTGCCGGACCCAGTAGACCGGCATCTCGTGTGCCATCACTCTGGGCCTGACCCAGGCTAAAGATAGCCGTAAGCCCCGTAGCAGGATTCACATCGCTATCGAGCGTATCGTCTCCCCCTTGATCCTGTAACGTGAAGCTGTGATTGCTCGGCGGGACGATTTGGACAAAGTAGGCGTTGTCCTCGGCCAACTGATCAAATTGGTAATAACCATCCGCGCCGTTGTTGACTGTAGTGGTCGAGTCAATCAAGTAGTCATTGGCCGGATTGGGGATGCTGTCGCCGTTGTCCTGATACAAACGGACCGTGACTCCATTGATACCATTTTCGCCACCATCTTGAATGCCATCAGCGCTGTTATCGCTCCAGACAAAGTCCCCAATGGTGGCTATTGCGTTGCCGTACAGCCCAGCATCACGCGTCGTATCCGCACCTATCACAGCAAATATATCGGTCAGGCCAGTCGTAGGATTGGCATCACTATCGAGTGTATCATTGCCGCCCTGGTCTTGGGGACTGAAGGTAAATCCCGTCGGCAGCTCAAACTCCAGGAAATAGTCCTCAGGCGGCATATTTTGAAACTGATAGTAGCCGTCACGTATACCATTATTGATCGTGACGGTGGTCGCGTAAGGGGAACCATCATCACCGTTTGGCTCGGGCAGTCCGTCGTTATCAACATCTTGATAAAGGGATACCGTTACGCCGTTGATACCGTTTTCGCCCCCGTCCTGAATGCCATCCTGATCGAGGTCTTCCCACACGAAATCACTGACCTCTGTGGTGGAATTACCTAAAGCGCCAAAGAAGACTAGCCAACCGCTGGCGGTTGTTTTTTCGACGGTTATTTGTTGCAGTACCTTGTTGGGGTCAGGCAGGAAGCGAAGTCCAAAAGCCGCTACGGTGTTGGCATTTTCATAATTGCCACCTGAAGGGGGTTGTCCGCTACGATCCATCCCGTCAATCAGATAGTATGTATTGGCGGTTTGTCCAATTGAGTTGAACCAGTCTGGAACCGTCATTGCCGCGGTTGTGGTTGTACTGTTATCTGCATAACGAAAGGTTAATCTGACTGAAGAGCTGCCTTCTGTGGAACTGGCAAAAATATGGACCTCATCATAAGATGTGGCCGGAACATTAAAGGTGAAGTTTCCTGCCCCGGTAACCAGACGGACATTATTGCCATTATCGGTGTTGCGGTAAGCGAGCTGGACCTCGGGGTGAAAACCATTGGCGGCAAAGTAACCATCATCTGGTAAACCATCGGGATCTGAAGGATTTGCGGGGTGGTTCTGGGCACCACTCTGGGTCATGAAAATATGGTTGGTTGCATCTATGCTACTCTGGGTGGTATCTAGAGTTCCGCTATAGTTTAAGATACCGTCTGCCGTTAGGACAGGCGTCACATCAAATTGAATTGTCGCCGCCCGTGTTGTCGGGGTTGGCGTTAAAGCCAGTATTAATCCAAACAAGAACACCAGCAGTAAACTGCGCCAGATCATGGCACGTCTCAATAACACTCGAACGAACATTAATGCCTCCTTGAAGTGAAAAGTCGCATTTCTTACTTTCTCGTGCCAGTATATTAGCCACAAAGTGATTCCAAACTGATTCCAAATTGCAGTTTCTGATGGGTTAAAGGTTCGGATTTGGTTAGAAGATGATCGCGGGGCTTGAAATCTTTGAATTTATACGGTGAAAACAACCTTGGGACCCCTCGCAAATACCCGGATAGTGATAGAAATGTGCTTTTTAGAGGTAGAACAACCTGGAAGACAACTTTTCTGATAAAAGGTATTGGGTAATGTCGTACGTCAATATCTACACAGAACCGGGGCCGTAAGATCCGTCAAGGGGACGAACACGGGTGGGGGTGGTCGGTTTGAGGGCAGCCAGAAGGTGGCCTCAGGTGCTGGCCCGGTGTTGGCGCAGATAGGTCAGCCGTTGCTGAATCACTTCGTATAGTGCGACAAGATAGTCGATGGCTTCTTGCGTATCAGGTAGCAGCATCGTATGGGCGTTGGGGGGGTCTTGGAAGGGGAGAAAGTCCAGCCCGGAACGGTCGTAAATCACCACCTGCCAGCCATCGGCCAGGGCTGAGGTGATCAGCGGCCGCAGACCGTAGCGGGTCTTGCCACTGCCGGTCATCCCGGCCATGAGCCAGTGGGGGTAATCTTCAGGGTTAATAGTGAGCATGCCGTGGCTTGCAGGTCGTCAGGGGCGTTGCGAGGGGCAAGAGACGGCGTGCCACAGGCAGAAAGCCAGAGCAGGGTAAGAAGGGCGAGGGTGAGGATGAGATGTCGAGTAGGCATAGGCTTCACTTGGGGCGGCTGGCAAATGGCCGCTGGCCTTTAGCGGCTGGCTGTTGGCTTTTTGCTAGCGGCCAACGGCTAACCGCTAGCGGCTCTGATCTGTCCAAAACACATCGGGCCAGTCCCCTTGTTCCCAGCCTGGGGGAATGGTGAAAGGGACGATTTCGATCTCGTCCGGGTAGGCATAGGTCGCGGCCGGTGGCTGGGGCGTGCGCGGTTCCAGCGAATACTGTTGGCTCAGGGCATTAGCAGATAGGCGCACACGATCAAGCCGACGAAACCGAGTATGCAATCGCCTTATAAGACGACATGAACACACTTCTGATGTACAAACCCTAATTATACTTATGCCTTTTGGGCATAATTCTTACGCGACTCATTCATCCAGCTTCTCACTTATTGCCTGCTGCGCCTTCATCTTTTGATGGTTTGAGTGTTGATGGGCCAATGATTTTGGCATCCCATCAAAAATGGCGGTATGATTTTTGTGTGCCATTTTACCCAGTCGTACCTAACTCGATATTTTTGTTTCGGGTCCCTTGACAGGTACGGTTATTGTCTGTCGCTACGGTAACCGCTTCATGACCAAACGACCCCAACCGACGGTTGTTCAAAAGAACAAACCGGCAACCCCATCTCGGGTGATTGCCTCGTTGCCCCTGACTTCTTCTCTGGAACCGCTTATGCCAGGTAGGCAGCATGAGCTGCGGCCGCGAGACGTTTTACACCTACAACGAACGCTCGGCAATCGGGCAGTCCAGCGTCTGCTCGACAACCAGGCCGAAGAAACGGCAAAACCTACCGCAGAACCTTCTTTAGAAGAAGGCACCCAAACAGAAGCATTGGCCGAAGTACAGGTCGAGTTGGACCTGGATGGCGATGAGGAAACGGAGTTGCATACCCTCTCACTTGATCCGGAAACCGGTCAACTGATGATTCATTCTGATCCGGAAACATTGGAAGATTTCCTGAAAAATATCAACTGAAACTCAAATCTCCTTTTGACCAGAAAATATTATCCGAAATAAAGGGAATCGCTGACATCGTTCATACCGGTCGTTACGGCACAAAATACATTAATACCAACGGATACACCAAAACAAAAGCACCCACAGTGGGTCAGCGCTCCTATGTCAAACCACAACTCACGCTCATCGCCCAAAAACTACAGACCCTCACAAACACCAAATATAGACCCCCTTCCCATAAAGAGACCCATGATCTAGAAAAGGTAGCTGGTGAAACCTTCTGCAAAAAGATCGTCATGCAACCTTTGAGTCTCCTGCCCCGTGACGATAGTGTCGAAGGAGGCCCGCCCGCTGAGGAAACAAAGCTATGGCGTAGCCTGACCAACTTCGCGGGCTACAAACGGGGACACATGCTTAATGAACATTTGCATGGTCCCGGAACGAACGACAACCTGGTGCCTATCTCCACCGCTTTTAATGCCACCATGCGGGAAGGCGTGGAGAAAGAGGCCAAAAAAGCGGTCAACTCACAAAACAAAGTGGTACGTCTTGAGGTGGAAGCCCAGGATTGGGGTCTCTTTCCGGGAGCTTTTGGTTTCCCGGAAGAGAAAAAATTGCCCAACAAATTCCACTTCAAGCTTCAGCAAATGAGGAAAAAAGTAAGTGGGGGTAACGGCTCACAAATCGCTGATTGGGAAGTCACAGGGCCTGTCTTGCATGACACCACGCCTAACCATGACATACCAACCGACGTTATCAAAGGCGTTGTGTCTCCTACTGTAAAAACATTCGTACCCGGCCTTTATTTTTATCCTTATGGGTCGATCACCAATGCGTCGCCTAATTTTCACCTGAAAGGAAGCTTCAACATTAATAACCTGGTGAACTCTGAGGTTCTGGCAGGCCTGGGGATAGACGAGGCAAAAAATCTGAAATATACATCCATTGATGAGACGGTTCTGACCGAATACCAACTTCCCCCTGGTTATGGCATTAAAAAATTACCTTCTACCGAAATAGAGTATGAATATTATGGCCGACTCCAGAAGTATAAGACGCCTGACCAGGCTTTTATCGTCTACAACACGGCGAAGGAAGCGAAGCTCAAACAAGACCATCTGGAAAAAGTTGCGCTTTTTAAGAAACACCTGGAGCTAATGGCCCAACAGAAACTGACTGAGGAAGGCAGAAAAAGGCAGGAACTGAAAGACCTGGAAAATGAACGCAAGAAGCGGGAGAGCGAACAAAGAGTTAAGGAAGAAGAGGAAAGACAGCGGGCTGAACGGGACAAAGAATTTCGCGCTAAACTGTATACGCAGATTCGCAATGAATCGGCCGGTTATGTGGGTGAATACGGCGAGGATTTCGCCCAGGCCAGAGAGCAGATGCTTGGCAAGGAACGTGAATACTGGTTGGAAATCCCTAATCTCATTGATCAGGATATGGAAAAGCTTCTCCAGCCGGTCCGAGAGGGGATAAACAAGGCAGTTTTACGGCTAAAAACAGGGCGGGAGCGCAAAGAACAGGGGATGGCGGAATTGCTCAATAAATTTAAGGATGCTTTTAACACGTATCCCAACGAGCTTAAGGCCCCTGAAGGCCAGGAAGAATTTAAGAGCAACGCCGCGGCCGCGTACGAAGACCATGAAGCCGATTGGGAAACCAGGAGTCTTTTCTATTGGGCAAAGGTGGACGACGTATCTTCCTTGTGGAAGTCTCTGCAAAATGAGTTGGAAAAATTGCGGCTCAAAGCGAAGGAGTGGGAAGGGGATAATCGAAGCGAGAAGGTTATCCGTGCTTTGAACAAAAACTATAGACAATTAGTAAAAGAAAAGTACCTGCCCAAACTGGTTGATCGGAAGGCGAAAGAGAGTTTTGAAAACAGGTCCCGTAACCAATACGAGAAACATGCGCAATCATGGGCAGAAGAATCATCCCGTAAAACAGTGGCGGCGTTATGGGAACCCTTACGGGCACAACTGAAGAGCGATTTTGAGAAGGCACGGAGCTTTGATGAACAACTTCGAGAAGCTAAACGCTTGAAGGAAGAAAGAAAAAGGGACGAATCTCCTCGCCGCCGATATGAAGACGAAGAACGGGATTCCTGGCGGGAACGTGATAGAGAAAAATGGGGCGACCACGAAAAATTCCGGACAAGAGTAGACTCTCCACGCCACAGACATAAAGACGAAAGACGTGACTCCCGACGGGAACGAGAGAAAGAAGGGTGGGGTGAGAGCAAAACGATAGAGTCACCAGAGCGTGATAAAAAACGCGCCCATGAGGAGAATAGGGAGGAAACCGACAAATACCGGCGCATCGTGGGGTCAGGGCCGGGTTCTAAAAATTACAAGGAGTCTGAAACAAAGAGTGAGTACTCCCCGCCAACGACCACTTCTCAGACAGTAAACAATACACCGCCTGTAACTTCCTTCCCACCTTTCCCTGGCTTTGGTTACCCGCCACAAAATCCTTACGGCCCAGGCAGGGAAGATTGGAAGTATTAATTTCCATCCCAAAGCATTTTGATAAACAGACAGCTTTCCTGATTTAATAAGGTCATCTGATACCCCTCTCATATTGAACCGTTGGTACGCCACAACCTGCCCCAACGCGATTACGGCCAGTTCGTCGGTAGAACCCAGGGTCAGGGTGCCGGAAATCGACATGGTCGCGGCCGCGTCCTGGGTCTGATTTGCCCCGCCCAAAGCAAATGGGTACAACACGTTAATGCCTGGGGCCAGGGTCCCGTCGTTTTGCAGGCCGAGGAAGTTCACCGCCAGCGTCCCCGTGCCGGTGATCACCCCGTTGGGGAAGATGTACGTCCCGTTGGTCGCCACCATTTCCTTTCCTTATCGTCCGTCAAGCTGAACTGCTGGGACTCAATCGCACCAGTCTGTACTATCAACCCCGGCCCGTGTCTGAGAAGGAACTTCAACTTAAACACCGGATTGACGAGATTCATACCGAGTGGCCGTACTACGGCTCACGCAAGATAACCAGGCAACTGGTGCGTGAAGGGCAGGATACCTGTCGCGAAACGGTGCGTCAGTACATGGCGGAGATGGGGCTACAAGTCATTTACCCCAAACCCAACCTCAGCCGACGCCATCCTGACCACCCGATTTATCCTTACTTGTTGCGGCATATCACCGCCAGTTACCCCAATCATATTTGGGGCATTGACATCACTTACATCCGCCTGCGTCATGATTGGCTTTATCTGGTGGCTATCCTGGATTGGTATTCGCGTTATGTCGTGGCCTGGCAGTTGTCTGACACACTGGAAATTCCCTTTGTGCTGACAGCCGTTGACCAGGCTCTGGCCCAGGCACAACCAGCCATTTGGAATAGCGATCAAGGGAGTCATTTCACCAGCCCACAGTACACTCAACACTTGCTGGATAGGGATGTCAAAATCAGCATGGATGGCCGCGGCCGCGCTTTCGACAACATCTTTGTGGAGCGACTGTGGCGCAGCGTGAAATATGAGGAGGTGTATCCGAACGCTTACGAGACCCCATGTCAGGCCCGGCAAGGGCTGACCCACTACTTCCATCACTATAATCAAGTGCGCATACACCAATCCCTGCATTATCGCACCCCGGCAGAGGTTTACCTGGTTGAAGCGACTAGCCACCCGATTGATGCTACCTCTGCCATGAATGTTAAAGAATAACAAAAGGCTAAACCTACCTTAAACCGTGCTAAAAATTGTCTTGACAATCTAGGCCACTGTATTTCCCAGGAGCAAATCACCTTGAAACATTATTTCTGGCTTCTGTTCTTCCTGGCCGCTTGCGGTACGGACGTTACGCCCATGCCCCCACACCTGAACCAACCGCTACCCCCGCTTCCCCCTGGCAACTCCTATGGAGCGAAGAATTTGATGGCCCAGCGGGAACCCTGCCCGATCCCAATAAATGGAAATTTGACCTGGGTGGTCGAGGTTGGGGTAATCAGGAGTGGGAGTATTACACCAACAAACCCGAAAACGTATCATTGGATGGCCAGGGCACATTACTCCTTACCGCCCTGCAAGTAGCGGAAGATGACACACGCGGTTTGGCCTGTTGGTATGGCCCCTGCCGCTTCACCTCGGCCCGTATTTTGACGCAGGATCGGTTTGAATTCACCTACGGGCGCGTAGAAGCCCGTCTCAAAATACCTTACGGCCAGGGCATCTGGCCCGCCTTCTGGATGCTAGGCGCGGACATTATGAGTCAGGGATGGCCCAACTGCGGTGAAATTGACATTATGGAAAACATTGGTCGCGAACCGGATACGGTGCATGGCACGGTACATGGTCCCGGCTACTCCGGGGCAAATGGTATCAGCGGCTCCTTCCAACTCCCTAACGGCCAACGTCTCAGCGATGATTTCCATCTCTTTGCCATCGAATGGGAACCAGAGATGATCCGCTGGACCATAGATGATATTCCCTACTTCACCCTAACGCCTGATTCGCTTCCGGCGGGGCAACAATGGGTCTTCGATCACTCATTCTTTCTCATCTTGAACGTGGCCGTGGGTGGTACTTGGCCTGGCTACCCAGACGACACGACCACCTTCCCCCAGTCAATGGCAGTGGATTATGTGCGAGTTTACCAGTGGCGTAGTGAATGAGCGCACTACCTAAGTAACCCGGTATGGCCCGGGCAATGCTAGAGATGGATACCATCACCGAATGGAACCGCTGTTTCCTTCAATGATTGAAGCATCTGAAATAAAAACCTGCGGTGGGGGTGGATCATCGTTGGTAATCTGGCAAATACCTAGAGCATTTTGAATGGTGGCGTTGACCGGATCGCTCAGCCATAAATAAAAGGACTCGTTAGGCTCGTATAAGGTATCGCCAATCACTTGAACAGTTACTATCTGGCTACTCGCTCCAGGGGGGAAAAAATTTGACCCGAATATAGAAGAAAAGGCAGCGTTGGTTCTGGATGCGGCCGCGGTGCTCAACCCACGGCTACCTGACGATCTGGCAACTTACTCTGTAACCTACCTTTTCCCTGACAGCAAACAGTCGTCTCTTCCTGATTCACAAGACACCCGCATCACCCGTTTCTTCATTGGCGTAGACACCCCGACATCCTTTAGCCTGGCGCTCGTAGGTTCACCGTACAGCTACACATGCCTGTTCTGTTACAATCTGCTTAGTTTGTGCGGTTTTTTCCTGAAAGTAGGCAGGTGCAACATGAAGCGGTGGCTCTTCCTTTCCTTGTCTGTGCTGATCTGGCTGACCACCTGCCAGAATGACCCGACATTTGACTCGCCTACCGCAAACGCCACAGAACAGATCGCGGCCGCGACCGTCACACCCACTTATACACCAACCATCATGGTGCCGACGGCTCTGCCCACAGGCACGTTCGGCCCTACGCCTGTTCCTACCCGCCCCCCTTTAAACCCAACCCCCGCGCCTACACCCAACCATACACCGCGGCCGCGGCCGCCGGTGACACCTCAGCCCGCATCCCCTTCAACCACACCGCTTCTGACCAATACCTCGTTTGCCTGCCCCCGACTTCCCGTAGAGATACCCAATCCACTCCCCACCCCCGCTCCCGATCAGACCGTCACGCTCTGGCCTGCGAGCGACATCGTAGCGCCTGTTTACCCCACCACGCCGCTCATCATCGCCTTTGCTCAAGAAGTGGTCTCCGCAACGGTGCAACTGGAAACCAACCCCGGAATTGAGGGGGAATGGAGTTGGCCAGACGCCAAGACACTGGTCATTACCCCTCGCAACGACTGTTTTCCCGGCGGTCAGGATTATGATGTGATTGTCAAAGCGGGAGTGATGAACAAGGCAGGGGAAACGGTCATTGCCGAAGATACCTACTTCCGGTTTGCCACTGCCGACTATGCCGACCTCATTCATTTTGGCTGGGGCGCGGATGTAGACACAGTTCAGGCTAGTGGCGACCGGCATCTGCCCTTTGCCCTGTACCGGGCCGCCTCAATGCCCCTACAGGCCAACATCTACCAGCTTACACCAGAACAATTCTTCGATCTCACCGAGTCAATCAGGTACACCTTTTATCCTTCACAACGGGTACGAACCGGCTATCTGACAAAGTTGCAAAGTTGGGAACTCACCGTCAATCCACCCACCACCCCTTACTTTGAACTGCGTGATCTGGTTCTACCCGCAGACCTTCTCCCTGGCTTTTATCTCGTGGAGTTAACGGCGGCCACCATCACCCGGCAACTCCCCCTGGTTCTGACCGATAACCGTCTGGTGGTGAAGGAGTCCCCCACCCAAATCATGGCCTGGGTAACCGATTTTGCCTCGCGGCCGCAAGCGGGTGCCACAGTTTCCGTCTTTTCAGCCGAGGGGCACTTGCTCCATGAAGGTCTGACCGCCGACGATGGGGTCTATCAGTGGGATAGCGATGAGGTGCTGGAGGATCCCTTGTTCGTCACCGCCCAGATCGGGGACGATACCACGATTACCGTCCTCAACGACCTCTGGCGTACCCACTACACCGGCGAACCCTGGAACGATATGACCTGTTGGGATCCCCGCGCCGACTGGGTGGGGCTGACGGGTCACGTCATCACGGATAGCCCGGTTTACCACGCGGGCGATACGGTCCGTTTCCGCGCCTATCTCTTCACCACCCATGATGGTGAACTGACTCCTCTCGCACCAGACACATCGGTGCTGGCACGCCTAAACGGCATCTTACCCCAGACGCTCATCACCGACGCTTATAGTTCCCTTCAAGGTGAATACGAACTTCTGCCTAATGCCCCTGGTTTGACGACATTGAGTTTCACGGTCGGTGAACAGGTTTATTCCCATACCTTCATGGTCGTGCCGCGTAATAACCCGGCCCATCAGGTGTCTATTGTGACTGAACCGGCGCAGTATATTCCCGGACAACCACTGACAATCACGGTTTCGGTTACAGATGAAGCCAACCAACCCACTGCCAATGTTCCGGTAGCGTTAAGTTTTATGGAACAGGGACCAGAAGGATGGTATGTGGATGCTTTTATGTTGCCTCGTGATGAACGGGATAAGAGGACAGACGAAAGCGGCCGCGCCACCTATGTTTTAACCAGCGAGCTATGGGGTTACTACGGGGGCCAATGGCTCATCCAGGCCAGTGCCATGAACAGCTTTGCCACCTATATCGTAACCCAGGCTCCCCCGCCGCCACCTTCTACGCCTGCACCACCCACCTTGAGCATTGAGGTAACACCCACCTTGCGTTACCCGGATGAGGATTTCATCGTCACCGGACGGCTGGCTTCGGGGATGGGTGAACCTTTAAGCGGCCGCGTTCTCACCCTGGAGTTATCGCGGAACAATCGGGGGAGCTACGAAGTGACCTACACCACCACAGTGACAACGGACCACAACGGCTCCATCCATCACACCCTCGCCATTGGTACACCCGGGACTTATCAAGTCCGCCTGCGTGCCCAAGAAGCGGGTCAGGCGATTGTATCCCTGCATCCCACCATTCACGTTTTAGGCATCCACAACAATGACTATTACACCGCTCCGCATCATCCCTGAAAGAACTGTGTATTCCACGGCGGAAACTGCCCGACTCTATGTGGAATCCCATTTCAGTGGTCTGGCCTGGCTTACGATTGAACGAGGTCAGGTACGTCGCCAACAATTGGTGACACTCACCGAACCGGTCACAGTATTGGATTTGCCTCTGGAAGAGATGGATGTGCCTGCGATAGATGTAACGATAAGTCGTTGGGCGGCGGGTCGTGGTCTCACTACCACCACCGAAAGATTGTGGATTTGGACACCAGCCGGGAATTTGACCATCACACCAGATGTTGGCTCATACTCACCTGGGCAGACTGTCAACTTTGCCATCCGGGTGACGAATAGTGAAGGCAACCCGGTTCCAGCGGCCCAACTCACTCTGGCCCTGGCTCCGGAGCAGGCTTACTTTCTAGCCACACCGCCACTACCCTCTTTGGGGCAACTGCGGCCGCGAGCCGATAACCTCGTCTACACCTACGACACCCTCTGGCCCTACCGTAATTTCTTCCTCTACTACCCCACCGGTGGCTGTTATGGGTTGGGTGAACACCGTGAACTGGACTGGCCTTATCTGGAATACCCTGACGCTGATTGGTTCCCCGATCTCCTCACCGATGCTAACGGTCTGGCGACCTTAACAGTAACCATGCCTGAAACGCCGGGTTCCTGGCGACTGGTAGCCAGAATGATGACGGCAGATCTTCAGTTTACGGAAGCCTTTTTAACCTTGCCGGTCGAGCCATAAATAAAACGAGCGAACATAACTCACTTTGCTCCACTGCAAGGGCAGGCTAAAACTTATTCGGTGCCATTATTGTCCGTGATGCTGAACTTCATCAATGGTATCGGCTCCGTCATTAAAAACGCTCTCTGTACCACACATCCCTATCGCTTAACTTCGGCTTCTCTTAAGCAACCGGTCCCGGTTACCTGCTCTGAAATTGGTTTTATTAATCCGCAGACAAGGCCTTTGGCCTATGTCATGCGAACAAACCAGGATGAACAATCATGAAAACGAAGACCTTTACTTTACACCTGTTTTATGTGCCCTTGATGCTACTCTTTCTTAACTTTCTTGTTTCCCACTCTGCGCCTTCACCTCTGCGAATCCTATCAGTTCCTGTTATGGCACCGCAATCACAACTTTGCCCTGAGCGTGCCCCTCGCCCAAATACCCAATTGCTTCAGGAACTTCCGCCAGGCTGTAACATCGGTCAATCACCGGCGTTATCTTATCAGCTTCAATCAATTCTTTTAAGAACACCAGATCCTCTTTCCTGGTGGGCGCCATATAAAAAACCAGGCGCTGCCGGGCAAACCGTGACCATACGAGTAACTGTAGCAAACGCCTTGGGCTACCGGCTATCGTGACATAAGCCCCTGTGGGTTTGATAACGCGCCGACAAGCGGATAAGGAATGGTTTCCTACGGTGTCAAAGAAAAGATCATACCGCTCTCGCCGTTGGGTAAAATTCTCTTTTGTGTAATCAATCACCTGATCAGCCCCCAGTGCTCGAACCATCGCCAGATTCCGTGTACTGCACACCGCCGTCACTTCCGCCCCCAAAACTTTGGCAATCTGCACGGCAAACGTACCAACACCCCCAGACGCCCCGTTAATCAATACCTTCTGCCCCGTCTTAAGTTGCCCTTTATCACGTAGCCCGTGCAGGGCAGTAAGAGCCGCGACCGGCACAGCGGCCGCCTGCTCAAAGGTGAGATTGGTTGGCTTCGGAGCGAATGCTTTGCCAGTGGTACAGATATACTCAGCAAAAGAACCCGAACGTACCCCATAGAGTTCATCACCTGGTTGAAACTCCGTCACGTTCTTGCCTACCGCTTCTACCTGCCCGGCTACATCAAGCCCCAGGCGGGTGTTCTTGGGCTGTCGCCAGCCCATTTGGGCGCGTAGGATATACGGCTTGCCACGCATACTGTGGAAATCATGGGGGTTGACCGCGGCCGCGCACACACGCAGCAAGATTTCATTATCCTGGGGCACTGGCTTTGTGGTCTCGCTAAGTTGCACAACGTCGGGTGATCCATACTGCGTGTAGGTGATGGCTTTCATCGTCATTCTCCGGTTTTGATTAGAACGTTTAACGGGAAGTGTGTGAAATACGGATGACCGAAATCAGCGGAACACCTAAATCACGCACTTTTTTGAGGAGACCGTACAAAGCCGCCTGATCGACCACCGGGCAGGTTAGGAGCGTGTAACCACCCGCTTCTGGGGTGAGCGTTGCGCCAACAAACCAGGCTTCCCATTGACCATCCAGATGCCCCTCAACCCTGATTTGATAGGTCATGAGTGGGTCTGAGCCAGCGTGCGGGCCGCTTTGATTCGACATCAGTCTGTACCTCATCGTGGCTAATGGGATGAAGGTGCGCCACGGATTTACGGTACCGATAATATAACAATGGCGAGCGGGTTATGGGTAGACACAAAAGTGTTGTTTGAGGTGTTGTTATCGGGGTATGGGGTATTGTCAGGCAACAACCGGGGTTTGCGACGAGTCAGATCATGGCTCCAACAGGCCTAATTCGCGGCCGCGTCTGACCGCTTCGGTGCGTCGTCCGACCTGTAATTTGGCAAAGATACGGCGATTGTGCCCTTTTACGGTATCCACCGCCAGGTAAAGTTGCGCCGCAATCTCATTATTCGAGAGTCCCTGTGCCACCAGTTGCAGGACTTCTCGTTCCCGCTGGCTTAAAAGCTCCGCGGGAGGGTCGAGGTCAAGCGATGGCACGCTCCCCGCAGTAAGGTCGGTTGATTGATCCCCGTTCAGTTCGGTAAAGGCCTTCAATAATTCCTGCGTATACGCGGTTATCGCTCCATCTTGCGCTTTGACCTGAACCAGAAGCTCCGCCGTGGGGGCCCCTTCGTCAACAAAGACGCGGACATACCCTTCCGGCTCGGCCAGGGCCAGAGCCATCTCCAACCTTGCCAGCGCCAGCGGCAAGTTACCTTGAGCCTGATAAGCCAGGGCCAGCAATACCAGGATTTCAATTTCACTCCCCCTTCGCCCCCCTGCTGCGGCCGCTTGCCAGAGGCGCTCCAACAGGTCAATCGCCTCATGAAGCGTCTGCTCATGCTGATTTTGTGCATAGCTGGCAAGGAGTACCCGGGCCAGGGTGATATGCTCAAACTCACGCCGGTATGCCAGATCATCCGTAAACGATAAGCCGCACTCATGCGCCCAGGCGAAGGCATCTGCCAAACGGCCCTGCCTTAGCCACAGCCGCGCCCTCCTGGCCGCCGCCGGGCGTAAATCGGGAACGGGGTTGCGGTGATAGAGCGGCGCGGCCGCGTCCAGCAACACCAACGCCCCATCCAGATCGCCTTGCGTCTGTTTCATCTGCGCCTGAACCAGATACAAACTATAAGGCCAATTATCTAACGCCCCCTGTTGGCCGAGTTCTTCACTTTGCCGCAGGTATTCCCGCGCCGCTTCCCAATGACCCTGCTCATGCGCGAGTTCGCCTAACCCCAGATACAGGTTTGCTGTGCCCGGCAAGAGAGGCGCCCCGTGAGCCGTTACTAGATGTAGAGCTTGTTCATACGTGGCAATGGCTTCCCAAAGACGCCCTTGCGTCATCCGTATATCAGCCAGGATATAGGTGACGCTGGTAGCAAAAAGGAGATTACCTGCCCCGCGCAGGTTAGCTCTAGCTTCTACCAGATAGGTGAAGGCCGCTGCCAAAGCACCATTTGTCAAACACGCGAGGCCTAACAGCGAACTGGCGAAACCCCGTGTGTAGTAGTCAGCTTCAGAAGCAAGGGCCAGTGCCCGGCGGGCGTGTTCTTCAGTACCCGCCACATCACCCCGTGCCTGAGCATGAAAGGCCCAGGCGATGGCTGATAAGGCCCGCAGGGCTTGAAGTTCCTCTTCATTCATCGCCGCTTTGCTGGCTGTTTCGGTCATGGCGGGCTTAGGGGTACGCCTTGCCTGTGCCAGTAAACGATCCACGTCTTGCAACCGGCTCGCGGCCGCTTCCAACTCCCCTGAAAAAAGCATTTCCCAGGCAAAACCAATCGCCATCTGAGGTCGCGTGCGAATAAATTCGTCCGGCAAGGCCCGTGCCCAGCCCAGCCAGGTCGTGCTCCGAAACTGGTTGCCCCGCATCACCGACCGGGCTGGCTCAATCAAATCTGCCGCTCGCTCAAAAGCCTGGGCCGCCAGGGCATGATGAATGGCCTCGGGGCCAAAGGTATTCTCTTCATACCAGAAGGAAGCTCGCAGATGAAGGTCAGCAACCTGATTGGGGTTCTCTTTCAGCAAGCGGGTTTGCAGGACATCAGCCAACAGGTGATGGTAACGATACCATTCGCGCTGATGATCGAGCGGAACAACCAGCAAGTTGGCACGTTCGAGATAAGTCAGGGTTTCCTGCCCAGACCCAGGCGTACTACGTAAAACAGCATCACACAGTGGGCCACAAAGACGGGTAAGGATAGAGGTACGAAACAAGAACGTCTGGATACTGTCAGGCTGCTGGCGTAGAACTTCTTCGACCAGATAATCCATCACAAAACGGTGACTACCGCTAAACGATTGGATGAAACGGCGAGCATCTTCTTGTCCTTGCAGCGAAATTGTTCCTTGCAAAGCCAGGGCCGCTAACTGCAAACCGGTGATCCAGCCCTCAGTGCGGGTCTCCAAAGTGGCGATATCTTGAGGCGTAAGGCTCAAACCCATCACCGCGTTGAGAAAATCGGTGGCTTCGGCAGGTGTAAAGCGCAAGTCGGTAGCGCGTAGTTCGGTCAGTTGCCCTTGAGCACGGAGTCGGGCCAGAGGTAAGTTTGGATCCTCACGGGTGGTGATGACCAGATGCATTTTAGGCGGCATATGTTGGAGGAGAAAGGTGAGGGCGTTGTCAATCGCCGGTGCGTCAATGAGGTGATAATCGTCGAGCACAAGGATGAAGGGGGCAGGGATGGTGGCAATGTCGTTGAGTAGCGTGGTTAGAATGGCTTCGGCCGATACGAGTTGGGAAGCGTGCAGGGCATCCCAGGCCACTGCACCGAGCAATGTGGTATTTCCTGCGGCCGCGTCCTTAGGCACTGTTTGTAGCGCCGCAATCAGATAAGCCAAAAACCGAACCAGGTCATTATCCCCCTCATCCAACGACAGCCATGCCACGTTAAGCCGCCCATGAGTCACCCATTCGCTGATAAGGGTAGTTTTGCCAAAACCGGCCGCGGCCGCGATCAGGGTTAACTTACGGTGTAACCCTTCGTTCAGGTGTTGCATCAGGCGGGGGCGTGGCACAATTTCAGGCCGCAGCGGCGGCGCGAAAATTTTTGTAGCTAAAATCGGCGTGGGCATCAATCAATTATAAGACATCCCCCTGGTCAAAACAGCGCACGAACGATTCTTTCGCTTAAGCCGTGTTCCAATAAATCGTGTTCCAATTTCGGTGCTCAGGGGTTTAACCGTCAGATCATATGGCGAACGACTATAGGGCCAAGGCAGGCTCAACCCCAGTAACCCGATGGTTTTACTCACTTCTGAGGCGGGTGTTGCCAGCCGGCTCCTGTCGCCCGAACCGCCTGCCCTCCAGCCTGCCAACAGTCAAGGCAAGTCCACCCCATAGGCGGCCAACAGGGCCGTCCCCAGAACACCGGCTCGGCACAGCGGTCTATCAATAACGATGCCTTCCACGACTCCCCATTGTGCCGCCCACCAAAGCGGTTGGACGAGTAGGAGCAGATAGACGAAGCGGGTCTTGAATGGGCAGCCGGATGCCGGGTTTGCGGCCGCACCACGTTTATGAGTGAGACTATTCGGTACAGTGTTTTAGGGGAGCGTTGTTTGTTGGGTGCGCGTCCCTTTTGTGGAGACGAAAGGATGGTTAAGATATACTGGCTGGATGTCACTTGATATGGATGAGTTTAGGCAACTTTTTAGGCGGATGGTGGTCGCGGCCGCGACGCCCCGGTGAGCGTATCTATGCCAACCAGGGGAGGTGGCTATGAATATCAAGAGGTTGGGGGATGCCAGCCAGCACTAACCCAGGCACGGCGCACCGTTATGGCAATGATGTTGTTGAGTTGGATAGCAATGACCGTGGC
>JADJUV010000097.1 GCA_016716885.1 Candidatus Trichofilum aggregatum
ATTGTGTCGCAAGTTGTCCGCCAGCAGACGTTACGCCGTCAGGGGTTGGCCGTTAAACCGGTGTCTGTCCTGGCTTTGCAATCGGTGGCTCTGGCGTTGGTGACGGGTGGTACGGTCTGGTATGCCAACACGGATCGGGGTGTGCCGGTGGTAGCGGTAATCGTTTTGATTTTGTTAGCCTTCTGGTCATTTGTCGCCTTCCGCACCCGGTTTGGACGGTATGTGTATGCGGTGGGCGGGAACCCGGAAGCGGCTCGCCGGGCTGGTATTAACGTAGACCGCATTCGGATTCAAGTGTTTATGATTTCTAGTTTTATGGCTGGAAGTGGGGTGTTATCCTGGCTTCTCGGTTGCGCTCGGTGGATACCAATACGGGTGGGGGCAATTTGTTGCTGAATGCGATTGCGGCCGCGGTCATTGGCGGCACCAGTCTGTTTGGTGGTAGTGGTAGCGTCATGAGTGCCTTCCTGGGAGCCTTGATTATCGCTTCGGTGGAAAATGGCATGGGTTTGTTGGGCCTGCCTTCGGGGGTTAAGTTTGTGGTGAATGGCCTGGTGCTTCTGGTGGCGGTGTTGATAGATGCTTTCTCTCGCCGCAGCCGGGAATCGTCGGGGTTGCGGTAAGTTAGTTAGTACACGGATTGGCACGGATGACACGGATTAAGGGTATGGAATGGATGGGCCTGGCTCTCGGGTGTGTTATTGATCCAGGGGGGTTGCCGCGTGCACGGCAAAGCGCCGGACGCGGCCGCGGTCATTCCCACTCAGCCCGATCAGCTTACGTTTACCAACGCGGCCGCGGCTGTGGGCCTCACCTTCCAACACGGAGCCTTCCGCTGGGGCATGTCTGGGGACCCTGTAGCGATGATGGGTGGGGGCTTTGCTGGCTCGACTATGATCGGGATGGTTGGCTCGACCTGTTTGTGGTGAATTCTATGCTGAAGCCGAATCTGGACAATGGGAATCAAGCGGCGGTCTACCCCCAAGGTGCCTTGTTTCGTAATGTGGCCGGGCAGTTTACGGATGTGAGTCAGTCCACAGGGGCGGGTTTGCCCATGCGGGGGAATGGTTGTGCGGCCGCGGACTTTAACCTGGATGGCTGGACGGATATTTACATCACCACCGCCCGTTTTAATATGCTGTTATGGAATAATCGAGATGGCACGTTTAGCGAAGGGGCGCAGGCGGCTGGGGTAGATAGTTACGGCTGGCATACTTCGGCCGCGGTGGGGGATGTCAACGGCGATGGCTGGCCTGACCTGTTTGTGACCGGTTACGTTGACCTCAATAACCGTATCCCAGAGGCCACGTTGGGTTTTCCCAACACCCATCTCGGCGTGCGTGATTTGCTCTATCTCAACGAAGGTGGGGACCCGCTGGGTCACGTTTCGTTCCGTGAAGTGGGCCAACAGGTAGGTCTGGAAGCCGATAACTTTGCGTATGGTCTGGGTTCCCTGTTCACCGACTTAAACGATGATGGCCTGCTGGACCTGTACGTAGCCAACGACACCAACCCCAATCGGCTGTATGAAACGTGCCT
Source organism: Candidatus Trichofilum aggregatum (assembly GCA_016716885.1). GTDB lineage: Bacteria > Chloroflexota > Anaerolineae > Promineifilales > Promineifilaceae > Trichofilum > Trichofilum aggregatum. Next base: position 1,540 of record JADJUV010000097.1, read on the forward strand.
GGCCGGGTGGCCCTAAGCTGATCCGGAGAGAATTGGGTTCCGTTTTCAGGATATGGGGGCTGGGGCTCAGGTAAATGATAGCTACAGTGGCATGGGTGTAGCCGGGGGGGATTATGATCTGGATGGTCGGTTTGATGTGGTGGTCACCAACATGGGTAATCAGATGCACTCCCTTTACCTGAACCAATCAACCGAAACCGGGTTTATGTTTCAGGACGCGGCCGCGGTGTTAGAACTGGCCGCCGGTGAAGCCGAATGGACGGGCTGGGGCACATCCTGGGCTGATATGGACCTGGACGGCGACCAGGATTTGCTGGTGATCAATGGCAATATCCCTGTGCTTGATCTGGCGGCGGATGCTCAACTGACGCAGTTTTATGCCAATCAGGCGAGGGAAGGGCAACCGGGCCACTTTGTGGAGATGACGGGGCCGGTGGGGTTGGCGCAGATAGGGCCATTGCTGGGGCGGGGTGGCGCGGCCGCGGACTATGACAACGATGGGGATATGGATATCGCCATCAACGATTAAGTGGTTCGCTGGTGCTTTTGCGTAATGATGGGGCTACGGGTAACTGGCTGGAAGTGCAATTTGGTGGCTTTTATCCGGGGGCGGTGTGTGTTGTGACCTTACCCGATGGGCAGGTGTTGCAGCGTGAGGTTCATGCGGGGAGCAGTTACCTGTCGTCGGAAGATCAGCGGTGTCATTTTGGCCTGGGCGCGGCCGCGGCCGTAGACCTGACCATTTACTGGCCTGGGGGTCAACAAACCGTGTTGACGGGCGTAGCCGCTAATCAGCGGTTAGGTGTGCGTCCGTAAAGATTCGGCAGGGTGTTTTTGTTTACTGTTTAGCCTCTATCCCTGTGTGGGGTAGGGGCTTTTTTGTTGCCTGGGTGGTGGGCCAATCACAGGGGATGACCGAACGGATTTATCGCGGCCGCGCACGATAGAAATTTCGCATATACATAGCGTGATTTGTGGTGGGTGGTTCTTTTGAGTTTTGTTAATTACTATACGTAATTACATAAAACAAATCTTCACCCTATAAGACGTAGAACAGCCTTTCAGGCTGTTTACCCTCAGGTGATGACCACGCCAAAATCCCCCTGGTAATCGCCCAAAGCCAACCATTTACACCCTGGAGAGAGCATGATAACATCCCTTATCACTGATTAACGCCGATTTTTTCATGCCTCATCCGTGTTCTCTCTTATCCGTGTTTCCTTCATCAGTGACTGTTTTCACAGCCGTGGAATGAAACCATGAGCGTCCTATCCTCCGATACCCATCCCAAAATGGAAGCCCTGCAAATCCAGTTGTGGCGGCAGGCGAGTCCCACGCGCAAAATGCAAATGGTGGCGCAACTGAATGCATCTGCGCGCCTGTTGGCTTTGACGGGCTTGCGTTCCCGCTTCCCCAATGCCAGCGAAGCCGAATTACGCTTCAAACTGGCGGTCTTGCTGTTGGGAGACGACCTGGCGCGCAAAGTCTATGGAGAAACCGGTGATGCAAAATGAACCGACGGTGTTTTGTGGTTCCGGATCGGACTGGAGGAGGTAAAGAAGGGAGACGGGAACCGCTGACCCCGAGGCGGCCCTGGACAACCCCGTTCGCATCTGGGGATGCTCACTCCTCTGCGGGGTTGCGGCCCGACGAGACGACAAAGGAACAGTTGCCTTGTCCAATCAATAAATCCTGCCTTGTTCAATTCAGTCAGCTAATGGAAAATAAGTTGATTAGGACGTACTAATGCGCCAGTATGTTTCCTGACTGAAGATTGAAAAGTTGTGTGGTAAATTAACCTACAAAACTAAGGTTGTAATAACAAATTGTTTTTGTCAATCGAAAAGTGACCCTTTTGGCCGTTGAAAAGTGACCCATTTTGCGGTTGTGATTAAAACTGCGGCCGCTGAAAAGTGACCCATCTGGCTATTGAAAAGTGACCCACTTACTGCCTGACCTGTCCGTTTCAATCCATCCCATCACCTCCTTGCTGGGGGGTAGGCGTAACCTCAGCCGTTTGTCGCTGTGCTCGTCTGGCCCGCTCATGCAACTGCCCTACAACCTGCTCCAACCGGGCCTGCGTCAGCGTGTCAGAGCGGCCGATGTAGCTGTTGTGTAACTTCCCGACCCATTTTGTGTAAGCAAACCAGTAAAACGAATGGCGCCGTTTCTCCTTGCGTACCGTCATCGGCTCATGCCCACTTTGACTGAGATAAGCAAACCGGTTAGCCGCCGCCAACCAGGCAAACCAGGCCGGTGAATCCAGCGAGATGCGAACATCCTGGTCGTGGAGAATGCCTCGACGAACATAAGGCGTGTTCAAATAGGGCATCTCAATTCCCCCCCTGAGCCAGCCGTTGCCGGAAACGGTACGAATCTCCTGTAAATTCAATGATGTGCGCCTTGTGTGTCAGCCGGTCCAACAAAGCCAGGGTCAGCCGCTCATCCCCAAACAACTGCGTCCAATCGCCAAACTTGAGGTTGGTGGTGAGAATGATGGTCACCTGCTCGTAGAGCGTGGAGCAAAACTGAAACAGCAGATGTGCTCCAGTTGCAGTGAACGGGATAAACCCTAACTCGTCCAAGATAATCAACTGGTACCGTTTGATACCGGTCAGGAAGCGGGTCAGTCTCTGTTCCTGCTGGGCCGTGATTAACTCGTTGACCAGGGTGGCGGTGTTGTAGAAACGAACCCGGACTTTCTGTAAACAGGCCGCACTGCCCAGCGCGATGGCGATGTGCGTTTTGCCTAAGCCCGGGTTGCCTACCAGAATAACCGGCTCAGTTTTGGCAATATATTCGCCCTGAGCCAACTGCAAGAGCCGTTGTGGGTTGAGAGCGGGTATGGCACTGAAGTCAAAATCGGCAAAACTTTTGAGACGGGGAAATCGAGCCTCTTGTAGTCGTCGTTTTTGACCGTTCAAATCGCGTTGCTTAACTTCCGCTTCGGCCAAAGCCAACAAGAAACGCTGATAACTTTGTGGCCCTTGGGCCGCATCCTCAGCCAACAATGAGTACTGACGCAAAAAAGTCGTCAGGTTCAACTGCTTAAGGTAGTTTTCCAGCAGGGCGGTTTCAGGCGACATGAGCCACCTCCAGCAGTTGATTGTACTGGCTCAGATTCACGGTTTGGTTTCCCACCTGATGCAAATGGGGCTGCATCGTCAGATCGAGCGTCGGTTGCGGAACGGGGGGGTTCAATTGGTGTAGGCACAGCAAAACGCCGTCGGCATGAAGGGTGCCATAACGCAACGCTTGAGCCACAGCCTGCTCCAACAAGGCTGCCGGATATGCCTGGTGGAGTTTCAGAATACGCACAAACGTCCGAATACCTACTCCGTCCGGTTGCTCAGTTTGCAGTCGGGCCAGAAGTTCCTCATACACCGGTGGCCACTCCTCGCGCCAGCGGCGCAGGGGTTTGGCGTGATGAAAGGCCCCCGGTCTTTGCTCCAGAAGGGGTAAATAATGTAAGGGGTCAAAAATCTCTTGCTCCCGCTGATAATATCGAGGGTGGGTGGCAATGGGTTGGCTTTCGCCCTGGCGGAAAACCTCAATGCGAAACGGATGCAAATGCACCGTCAAGGTGTCTGCCGCCTGCTCTACCGGAGCCGAATAACGATTCGTTTCCACGATGACCTGGCTGTACGGCGTTAGTTTGGCCAGGCGCACCGCATAACACGGCCAATCCCGTTCGGGTAAGGGGCGTAAGTGCGGTTGCTCCATCTGCCAGGCCGCTTTAATCGCCACTTTCTGTCCCCGCACCTGCCGTTCATCATCGGCCAGACATTGCTTCAATAGCCATTCATTCAGGTCAGCCCAGGACGCAACGACCGGCAGCGGCACCAGGAACTGCCGTCTGGCATAACCTACCCCATGTTCGACGCCCCCTTTCTCATGACCCGCTCCTGGTGTGCAGTAATGACTGGCAAAGAGATAGTGACTGCGAAACAGGATAAATTGCTCCTGCTCTTCCCGCTTGGAACCGGTCAACACCTTGTACACCGCTGTCTTCAAGTTGTCGTAGGTCAAGCGGTGGGGGACACCTCCAAAGTGATAAAAGGCGCGTACTTGTCCTAAAAAAAAGGACTCCTGCTTTTGCGACGGGAAGGCCATCACAAAAATACGGCGGGAGTAACACAAACGTACCACCAGGAGTTGCACCGTTTGTTGTTTCCCGGCCAGGATGACATCGGCCTCACCCCAATCTACCTGGGCATCACTACCAGGGTCAAACTCCAGGGGCAAAAACAGTTTCGGTTGGCGTAACTCTTTCCGTTTTTGACCGATGTAATGCCGCAAGCTGGATGTAGCTCCGCGATAGCCCTGGGCATAAATCGCTGCATAGATAGTGGGTGAGGTGTACTGCTGTTTGGGGGGCAAGCTTTTGTTTTTCGTCAACAACTCGTCTATTTGCGCTTTGTATGGCCCCAGCACCGGAGCAACCCGTGGTTCTTTCAGAGTGTATTTCATCGACCCATCTGATTTCAAGGCTTTGCGTACTGTCCGCCGTGATATACCTAATTCCCGCCCGATTTGTCGTATCTTTTTCCCTTCCACATAAAACGCCCGTCGAATTTCTTCTCGTTTTTCCACGTTGATCATGCTCCGTCTCCATTGCCATTGTCAGGTTGAAAGACCTCTATGGTAACGGAGAAATGATGCAAGTGGGTCACTTTTCGGCGGCCGCGTTCCCTTACAAGTGGGTCACTTTTAGATTATCAAAAACACCTGCGATTCATCTACATGAAAAGCCTCCATAAACCGGCGCAAAGCAGGCGTCAGCTTCTGCAAGCCCGGCGGAACGGGTGGCTCCACTTCATCCTCTTCCATCATCCCGGCGTGGAAGGCCGATAAGCCAGGCCAGATATAGCACCCGATAATCCTGGCGCAAAATAGCCTCACGCAAACTGATCAGGCCATCCAGAAAACCATCCCCTTCAACCCAATCGTCGTATTCACCACCCTCGTCATTCCAAAGGATGTCCAGGATTACATATTCTCCCTATCGTTTCACAGGTGATACTATCCTCAACACAATACGGCTCTATCTGGCGCACATCTACCAGTTCTTGAGGAAAGCGAAACATCAACTGGGTCGTGCCCCAGTTGGCGATGTAAAACATGGCATCGTAATACTTTGCCAGCAACTGCTTCGCGTTCGTGGGCAAGTCGCTATAATGGTAGACAAAAACAGCCTGCCGGGGGTGGGGATCTACCCGGCTGGACAAACGGCTGACGGCGCGTTGTTCTTCCTCAGTTAATGGCCTGTCAATGGCCTGGAATTCGTAATATTGGTATTCAGACATGCACACCTCTCTGTTTTACGATGAATCAATACAAGATTTCATCCAGATAATGATCTTCATGATCGGGTGAACGACAAGCTTCACAAACCACAACCTTCAGCTTTACCTAAGCCCTTCGTAGATTTAGTCGGAAGACCCATCCCCCTGACCCCCTTCCCGCCAGGCCGGGGTATTAAGGCCCCTGCGCGCGGCCGCGCGCTCGAATACCGGCACTTTAGAAAGTCAGGGGTGGGGGGTTCCGGAGATTGGCTGTAAAACCCAAGTTTTGGGCAAAACCTGGATTCTAAATCAGCTTAACCCAGGGCTTTCTGGGCTTCGTTTATTACCTCATCATAATCCGGCTCATTGCCCAATGTCGGCAAATAATTGACATACGTCAAACAACCATCCCGCCCCACGATGAAGACGGCCCGGCGCAGGTAACGCCGTTCCTTGATGAGCAAACCGTACTTCTCACCAAATTCCGCATTCAGCACATCTGAAACCACCACCACTTTGTCTACCCCCGTGGCCCCGCACCACCGCTTCTGGGCCATCGGGAAATCGGTGCTGATGGTGTAAATCACGATGTCATCACTGAGTTTGGCGGCTTCCTCGTTGAAACGGCGCGTTTCCCGGTCACAAATTTCCGTATCCAATGAAGGCACAGCCGACAAAATAATCACCTTGCCCCGGGCGTCGGCAATGGGTTGAACCGGTTTCCAGTTCAGAGCCGACGAGGTAAATTCAGGGGCCATGTCTCCCACCTGAACATCATCGCCAATAATCGTGACGAATTTCTCGCCGAATTTGAAAAAATCATTCCGTTCAATTGTCATATTGTTTCTCCTTGATGATGGTAACGGCCGCAACTATACCTTTATTCTCTAGACCGTTGTAGTGATCAAGAACTTCTTCGACTCTGGCGGAAATTTGGACGACCTCTGGAAATCTCTTAATCTCTCAGTCTCCAGAGGTCAGCACAAAAAACGCCAATGTCGAGTAACTTCTCTTTGCTCTTCAACCACATTGTTATAACATTATAACATTCTATCGCCATTAAATATAAGGAATAAGGCTTTTGGGGTGACTACGAAGCCTCTCGAAGGCTGAGTTTGTCGAAGCCCGTTTTGCCTTCGACAAGCTCAGGCAACTGACTTATAGCTGTTCAGATAATCATTTGAGGTCTTGGTTTGTCGTGACCGCTTTAGCGGGTTAGCACCAGCCCGCTAAAGCGGTCACGACAAACCAAATCTTTTTTAGAAATTCCCTGCAAAGGCCGGTTGCGACTATGATCACATCTGAAAAACCTATTCTCATTGCCGGTGCCGGGCCGGTGGGCCTGTCATTGGCCCTGGCGTTGGCCCGGGCCGGTATTCCCGCCGAAGTTTTTGAGGCGGATGCCGAACTGAATACACAAATTCGGGCCAGCACCTTCCACCCCAAGACGTTGGAACTGTTCCAGCAATGGGGGGTGGCCGATGCCCTTATCCAACAGGGGTACAAGGTAGACCGTCTGCAATATTGGGAGCGGGAGCCACGCCGCCTCATTGCCGATTTTGATTACAAGGCCATCGCTCAGGATACGCCCTACCCGTTCCGGCTCCAATGCCCCCAGCACATCGCCACCCGCTTGCTGAAACCGGCTGTCGAAGCGGCCGCAACCGGGCGCGTTCACATGGGACACCGGCTGGTGGATTTCACTGATCAGGGGACGCATATTTCGGCCCGGTTTGCTACGGAGAAGGGCATCGTAGAACGAGAGGGAGCGTATCTGTGTGGGGCGGATGGCACGCACAGCACGGTGCGGAAACAATTGGGGATCGGGTTTCAGGGCAAAACGTATGAAGACCGGTTTTTGCTGATCGGCAATGATCTGAAAACGAGTGATTTACTGCCGGATGCGGCTCAGGTTTGTTACATTTTTGATCCGCAGGAGTGGGTCATTATTTTGAACCTGCCGGATATTGTGCGGATTGTGTTTCGGATGCAGAACGATGAGGATGAGGCGGTGGCCTTGCGCGAGGAGAATTTACGCGGCCGCATCCACTCCTTTTTCGGCGCTGTTCCCCCATTCACCATCAAAACCATCCAGCTTTACCGGGTCCACCAGCGGGTCGCCGATACCTTCCGGGTGGGGCGGGCCGTATTGGTGGGGGATGCGGCCCACAACAACAACCCCTCTGGGGGGATGGGGATGAACAGTGGCATTCACGACGCGGCCGCGCTCACCTCTGCCCTTGTCCGCATTCACCAGGGGGAGCCGGATAACCTGCTGGATGAGTACACCAGGGTCAGGCGGCAATATGCCATTGAGTCGGTGCAGTTGTACAGCGATCAGCAGTACAAAAACATGGTGATGAACACGGCGGAAGAGCGGCAGAAACGGAATGAGGGTTTGAGGAACGCGGCCGCGGACCCGGCCCAGGCCCGTGCTTACCTGTTACGCGCCTCCATGCTGGAAGAAAGAATTCAGAGGAGTCAATTCTTGTACAGTCAACAAGAAATTGTTGAATGGGTGAATGATTAACCAAGAAGGCATTCTCCGCTCCATTAACCGTTCAACAATTCACCAATTCACCCATTAAATATTTCCTCTCTCTCAGGCAATGGTTTGCGTCTCACGTAACGCTTGAATCGCCTCTGCGGTGTAACCCAACTCCAGCAAAATGGCCTCGGTGTGTTCGCCGTAGGTGGGCAGGGTGGCGTTTTCTGGCATAACCAACGAGTCCAGCCGGAACGGGAGCGCGGGCAAAACGGTCTGGTCGCCGTTGGGCAGGGTGGTGGGGATGAGACTGCCCCCCTGGTGTAGTTGTTCATCGGTGAACAAATCTTCGGGGTGGGCGATGGGGGAAAACGGGAGTTCGGCCTGTTCGCAACGGCGCAGAACCTCAGCCAGGGGATACGCGGCGACCATGTCGCGCACGGCAGGCAAAAACCAATCCCGCTCGGTAATGCGGTTGTTGTTCGTTTTGAGCCGGGGATCGTGGAGCCAATCCACCCGGTCGAAGGTGTGGCAGAATTTCTCCCACTGTTTGTCGCTGGTCACGCCGATAAACACCCGTTGCCCATCGCTCGTCTCGAACTGGTGGTAGATGGCCCAGGCACTGACGCGGGCGGGCATGGGCGGAACCGGTTCTTGAGCCACAGCGGCGTAAGCCAGATGATGTCCCATCAGGAAGGCGGCGGTTTCAAAGAGGGCGGAGCGCACCAGTTGCCCCTGACCGGTGCTGTCCCGCTCGCGCAAGGCCACCAGGATGGCCATCGCCCCCATCATGCCGGTGGTCACGTCAATGACGGAAGCCCCCGCCCGCAATGGCTGACCGACCGGCCCGGTCATGTAGGCCAGGCCGCTCATCATTTGCACTACTTCGTCCAGGGCGGTGCGGGTCTGGTAGGGGCCGGGCAGGAACCCTTTGAGCTGGCAGTAGATGAGGCGGGGAAAGTGGGGCGCCAGGTCGTCATACCCCAGGTGGAGCCGCTCCATCGTACCGGGGGCGTAATTTTCGATGAGGATATCGGTGGTGTGGAGCAGGTGGGTGATGAGGTCGCGGCCGCGAACATCCTTCAAATTCACGCCGATACTTTTTTTGTTCCGGTTGAAAAAGGGGAAATAGCCCAGGCCAAACCCTTTCAGGGTGCGGGTGGGGTCGCCCCCCGGAACCGGCTCGACACGAATCACCTCGGCCCCCAGGTCGCTCAGGATGAGGCCGGTGGTGGGGCCAAGCACGGCGTGGGTGAACTCCAGCACCCGCAGACCGGTGAGCGGACGGTTCATCGGTAGCCCCCTTCTTGATTGAGAAAGTTGATCAGCCCCCCGGCGTTGAGGATTTTGAGCATGACCTGGGGCATTTTGGTGGCCCGATAGGTGACGCCTTCGCTCTCCACCAGGCCGTTCACGCTGTCAATCGTCACCTGGGCGCCGTTTTTAAGGGCATGATCCGGCAATTCGATGACGAGCAGGCCGATGTTGATGGCGTTGCGGAAGAAAATCCGGGCGAAGGAGTGGGCGATCACGGCGGAGACACCGGCCGCTTTGAGGGCGAGGGGGGCCTGTTCGCGGCTGGAACCACAGCCAAAATTGCGCCCGGCCACCAGAATATCGCCCGGTTGCACCCGCTGGCTGAAGGTGGGATCGAGGTCTTCCAGGACGTGCCCGGCCAGGTGGGTGAGGTCGAGGGTTTTGGTGTATTTGCCGGGGATGATCCGGTCGGTGTCTATGTTGTCAACGGGGTAGACGTGGGCTGTGCCGGTTAAGATGTGGGACATGGTGACAGGGTGACAGGGTGTAAACACGGATAAGAAGGAACACGGATAAGAGGGTGAGTTCCCAGAGTTCCTAGTTCCTATGAGTTCCGAGTTCCTATGAGTTCTCCTCAAACATCCTCAGGATCAACAATCTCCCCGGCGACGGCCGCGGCCGCAACGACCGCCGGTGAGGCCAGGTAAATGTGGCTTTTCGGGTTGCCCATACGTCCCTGGAAGTTGCGGTTGGTGGAGGAGATGACCGTCTCGCCATCGCCGGGTACGCCCAGGTGGGTGCCGACGCAGGGGCCACAGCCAGAGGTGATGAATACGGCTCCGGCAGAGGTGAGCGTGTGAACCGTGCCATCGTTGAGGGCGGCGTTGAAGATGGCCTGGGACGCGGCCGCGATGAGGAGCCGTGCCTTGAGCTGATGACCACGCACGATGTCCGCGGCCGCGTGTAAATCCTCTAACCGGCTGTTGGTGCAAGACCCGATGAAGGCCGCGTCTATTTTTGTGCCCACCAGTTCATCCAACGGGAGTACGTTGTCGGGAGAGTGCGGGCAGGCGATTTGCGGCCGCAGATCAGACAAATCCACCGTAAATTTGGCCCGGAAGGTGGCCCTTTCGTCAACCTGTTGCTGAACAAAGGGGGCATCCAGCACCAGGCCGGTGGTGTCCACAAACCCCGTCTTGGCCCCCATTTCGGCCACCATGTTCGTCAGCACCATACGGCTCGCCAGCGTCATCCGTTCCACCGCCGGGCCGTTGAACTCAATCGCCTCGTACACCGCCCCTTCTACCCCCATTTTCTGCACCAGAAACAGGATCACATCTTTGGCGACGACGCCTCGCGCCAGTTGGCCGTTCAGGGTGAACAAAACGGTGGACGGCACTTTGAGCCAGGTTTGCCCGGTGCGTAACACCCCCGCCAGGTCGGTCGAGCCGACCCCCACGGCCATTGCCCCCAACGCGCCGTAGGTTGGCGTGTGCGAATCGGCTCCCAGGAACAGATCGCCGGGGCGGACATGCCCATTTTCGACCATCAGTTGGTGGCAAATGCCCGCGCCTACGTCATATAGCTTGATTTCCTGTTCACGGGCGAAGTCGCGCATCAGCCGGTGCAAATTCGCCACTCGTTCATTGGGGGCCGGGGCGGCGTGGTCAATAACGAGGAAGGCTTTGTCCTTGTGCCACACCTTTTTGCCCCCCATCGCCCGGAACGCCTGGATGGCTAACGGGGCGGTGGCATCGGTCGCCATGACCCCATCCACCTCGACAATGGCGATGTCGCCAGCGGTGACAGGCTGTTGGGCGTGTTGGGAGATGATGCGTTCGGCGAGGGTTTGGGACATGGGGGAAGTTGGGAATGGTGAATGGTGAATGGTGAATGGTGAATTATCCTTCACTGCTGACTGCTGACTGCTGACTGCTCACTGCTGACTGCTGACTCACACCAAGTGGTGCATCTTGGCGGGTAGGGGTTTGCCCAGGTACATTTCCATTTCTCTGGAGAGGGCGGCGATGTGGGCGATGTTGAGGCCGGTCTGGATGCCCATTTCGTGTAGCATGTGGGCGGTGTCTTCGGTGGCGATGTTGCCTTTGGCGGTCTGGATGAACGGACAACCGCCCAGGCCACCAAATGAGGTATCGAAATGGGTGATGCCGGATTTCAGGGCGGCGAGGAGATTGGCTAATCCCAGGCCACGGGTGTCGTGCAGGTGGAGCACGACCGGAACCGGCCCGGCCAGGGGCAAAATTTCCTGGACGAGGCGGCGAATCAGTTGCGGGTTGCCCAGTCCGGCGGAGTCGGCCAGGGAGAGTTCGTCAATGCCCATTGCCAGAAAGCGGCGGGCCAGATTAACGACTTTGGCCGGTTCGATTTTGCCTTCGTAGGCGCAACCAAAGGCGACTTGCACCCCGGCGCGGACTTTCATGCCGTGTTGGCGGGCCTTTTGCACCATTTCGGCCATCTCCGCCATACCGGCCTCGATGGTGGTGTTGGCGTTTTTGCGGGCCAGGGTTTCGGAAGCGGGCACGCCCATGTCCACTTTGGGGATACCAGCCGCGGCCGCACGCTCCAGCCCTTTCATGTTGAGCACCAGCGCCGAGTAGACCACACCTTCACAAGGGGGCAGTGCGGCCGCGAGCCGTTCCGCGTCCGCCATCTGGGGCACAATCTTGGGGTTCACAAACGAGGTGACTTGAATCTCCTTCAGCCCGGCGTCAATCAATTTTTGCACAACCGCCAGTTTGACCTCGGTAGGGATGAACTTTTCTTCCCGTTGGATGCCATCGCGCAGACCCACTTCAATCAGGGTGGCCTCGACGGGTACGGTGGGCACATCTAACGCTTCGGAGCGTCGCCACAGCCGGTTGTGATAGAGCAGGGGGGTGTCCAGGTCGGAAACGGATAAATCTTGCACTTCGCCGACGAAAATGGTGTGGTCGCCGCCGTCGTACATGGCCCAGACGGTGCAATCTACCCAGGCCAGGGAATCGGGCAAAAGGGGTGCGCCGGTGCTGGCCTGGTGGGTGGTTAAACCGGCGAAACGGTCTGGGAGTTGCGGCCGCATACCGGCAAAACGCATCCCCAGTTCTAACTGATGGGCACTCAGCACGTTCACGGCAAAAAAGCCGCTTTCGGCAATGGCGTTGTGTGTAAACAGCTTCTTGCTCAGCGACACCAACACCAGGGGTGGCTCCAGGCTCAAACTGGTAAACGAACTGGCGGTAATGCCGATAGGCGTCTCACCATAGCGGGTCGTGACCACCGTCACCCCCGAAGCAAATTGGGCCATCGCCCGCTTAAAATCTTGTGCTTCAAATCCCATATCAAACCTTTAAAAACCAACGGTCACTCATCAAAAACGTTCCGTTTGCTAAAGGGAGCCGCCAGGAAGCGTAACAACAGTTTCCAGCGGGGCAGGAACTCGATCAGCTTACCATTCTTCTCGTTAGCCAGGATTTTCTCCGCCAGGACCGGAACCACATCTTCGAGGCGGCTGGCGATGATGTTGAAAATCGGTTTGACCTTGTCTAATTCGGCCGGGGTTTTATATTGCCCCACCACCATGTCGGTGATGACCATGCCGGGTTGAATCGTGCCGACTTTGACATTGGTTCCTTTCACCTCTTGCGCCAATGACTTGCCCAAAAAAGCCGTGCCCGCTTTGGTCATGCCATAGACCGAAATGCCCGCCCGCACTCGACCATTGGAGCCAAACCCTTCCAGGTTGTAGAGCCAGCCGCCCCCCTCTTGGGCCAACATCCCTTTGATAGCCACGCGGGAACCGTAAAGTGAACCCAGGATGTTGGCGTTGACCACCTCTTGTATCAATTCAACAGGCAATTCCCAGGTGTTCATCATGGGGTGGGCGATACCGGCGTTGTTGATCCAGATGTCTACGCGGCCAAAGGTTTTTTGGGCGAAGGCGAAGAGGGCCTCGTTGTCGGCCAGGCGGGTTACGTCGCACAGGTGGCCGGCAACACAATTGATAAGGTGGGGTGGGTACGCGGCCGCGAGCCTGGCGACGGCTTCATCAAGGGGGGATTGTTTGCGGCCGCTGATCACCACCTTATGCCCCCGCTTCAAAAACGCCTCAGCCAGCCCATACCCAATCCCCTTCGTCGAACCCGTAATCACAATCGTCTTACTCATATCTCCGCCTCAACCATTCCCCGATTCATGATCCCTTTCCCTATCCGTGTTCCCCTCATCCGTGTTTCAACAATTGCCTGAATCTAGGCAACAATTAATTTTTCATCCTCTTACCCTCTCACCCTTCCGCCCAATGCAATACCCCAAACGTCGTATACAACATCCTATCCGACTTAAAAAACTGCCACACCACACTCAGGGTAAAATCATCATCAATCAGGAACTCCCGCCCCTTGATCTTCAACGCTTCCCCATAAAAATGTTGTGACGTATACAACGCCCGGCCATACCCCATGCTGTTGCCATACACATCCGGCCCCTCAAAATAATGTTTGGCCTGGTTACGATACCGCTTGAAGGTGTACTCTTTCTCCAACACCCCACTGATCCGCACCCGCATCTCCGCCCGGAGCAAATCCAGCGGCGTATAAACAATCTCCACCTGATTCACCCCCACCTGCTTCTGATCCGCCCCACAGACGATCATCTCCCCTGTCCAGGTTCCCTTCTTTTTGGATGGCAAAATGTGTGGTTTGCGCCCATTGATGCGCTCCGTTTCACAAAAAGCATCAACCCGCGCCTTTGTTGCCGGGTTGCTGTGATAATCAAACGCCACCTTGTAAATGCCGTTAAACACCGTAAACAACGTGGGGCCATCATAAATGAGGGACGAATAGACCTGTGTCTCCCCGTCCGGCAAAATATGCACCATCGTCCGCAAATCCCCCGTCCAACCGGGCGAGTAGTAATGGGCATCTACCAGTGTGCCATACGGATGTCCCGCCCCAATAAAATCCGGCCCCAGGTAAATCCGATCCTGATCGCTATCAATCACCCCAAACAGGAAAATGTCCGACACTTCCAGGCGGGGCAGAAGCTCCCCCAGCCCTTCCTGGATTTTTGTGTTCATCATGTAAGTGGTCTGCCCGTCCTGAAACGTAGATGAGCGGTACACCTTGTTATAACCACAATGATTGCCGTTCACATCAAAAATAGAAGGATACCCATGCCATTCCCCTTCTATGCTTTTTTGCCAATTGGATGGTTGTTCGCTCATTGTTTACTCCACCGCCTGATTTCTCAAAATATGTCGCATCTTTTCGCTGGTTTCTTCCCCCACCAAACGGGAAACCTGTGCCCAAACCTTATCCACCGTGGGATCAAAGATGGCGTTACGGTTCAGTTGATCCCGCTGGGCGAAATCACCCGTTGGCATGGCCTCAGCCGGAATGCCGTTCTCTACCAGGTTAAACCAATGTTCCAGATACCCATGCACCGGCGTCTGAATCTGGGCGAAGGCGGATTCGTTGGCCCGGTAGGCCAGCATCCAGGGGGACATCAGGGCGTACTGTTTGGGGCCAAGTTGGGCGGGCGTCAACCCTTCGATCTGTTTGGCGGCCTCGAAAATGGGGGTGAGGGGGTCAAAAATGGCGTTGAGATAAGCCAGATTGGCCCCCAGGTCGGCGCGGGGGATCAGGTCGAGGTGGAAGGCGAAGTGTGGCCCGGCCAAAACTGAGTCCAGGGTGAAGTGGGGGATGTGGCTCTCGGGTGGGGTGAAGGCGAAAATCATGTGGGAATCTAACCCAATGGGTGGCACGGCGAGGCTGATGTAGACCATTTTGTGAACTTTGTTGCCGCCAAACAGCCGGAGCGCACCCACCGGAGCCGGACTCATGGGGCTGGTTAACGTCATGTAAGGCGAACCGATTTCGCTCAGGCCAAACCGGGCCACGATTTTTGCCAATGTTTCCTGCGAAAGTTGTTGAGGTAAAGACATATTGTTTCCTGTGAAAATAGCCACGGATGAAAGAAACACGGATGGAAGGAAACACGGATGGATAGGAACACGGATGGAAAGGGAGTTCCCAGAGTTCCCAGAGTTCCCCTGAGTTCCTAGAGTTCCTCTGCGTTCCCAGAGTTCCCCCGCATCTTCACTTCGGTGGTCGGTACTTCCTTCAACACCCACGCCTGGGCCAGTTCGGGGACTTCGCGGCGGGCGGGTGAGGGGATAACGACGGCGTGTTGGCGACCGAACTCCTTTTTGATGCGGTGGATGTCAATTTGCCACCCCATGTCAATGTATTTTTGCCGCATCCGGCGATAGGCGATCTGGATGCCATCTGATTTGACGGAGAGTTCAGCCCCGATGTCGTAAGGCAGGAGTTCGGGGCGTTGGGCCAGGACGATGGGGTAATCCTGGTTGAAGATTTTGAACACCCGCTTGACGGCGTCACCATCGGCCCAGTTGCCTTTGAAGAAGGTGCGGAGTTGGGTCCATTTGGTGATGGTTTTGAATTCATCTACCGGGAGATGGAAGTTGAACAGAACCATCAACCCCATGGGCAAGGTGACTTCGAGCAGGGTCATGCAGGGCATCCAGAAGGCGGCACGGGTGCGAACGCCTTTGGGTTCGGCTTCTTGTTTGTAGAGCCATTTCCAGAGGCCGGGGATGTTTTTGCGTTTGGGTTTGAGGGTGACGACCATCTCGCCGCCGTAGGGGTAGTTGGTGACTTCATAGTCGGGAATTTCGGGTTCGTCCCGGTTGCCGAAGGCCCCGCCATGCACGAACGGGGCGTGGGCGGCGTCGAGGCTGTTTTCCAGGGCGCGTTCGTAGTAGACGGGCCACTCGAAGGTGCCGCGCACCACTTTGAATTGGGGATCGTCAAAGTAGGGTAAGTCGGGGAGCGGGGGGCGTTCGGCTTCGGGCAGGTCGCCGAGGAAGGCCCAGATGTAGCCGTATTTTTCGACGGTGGGGTAGGCGTCTACGCGGGCTTTTTTGGGGACGGCGACGCCGGGTTGGTTGGCGGGAATTTTGCTACACGCGCCATCGGCCTGGTATTCCCAGCCGTGGTAGGGGCAGACGATGCAGTTGCCGCTCATCCAACCATCGGAGAGGGCGCCGCCGCGATGAACGCAGAGGTCGCTCAGGACGTGGGCGGAGCCGTCGGGGGTGCGGTACAGGACGAATTCTTGTTCGAGTGCGGTTACGCGGATTGGCTTGTCTTTGACGACATGGGCAAATTCAAGCGGCCACCAAAAGTTTTTCAGCATGTTTGACTCCTCGGTTTTGGTACATGGATTAACACGAATGGGCGATGATGAGGAACACGGATAGGAAAAAACACGGATGATAAGGGAATTCTTGGCGTTCCTGCGATATTCGTTTCTCCGGCATGGTTCAAAAACGATCGATTCAGGTTTACAAATTCGATGTCCTATTGTCATTCCGAGGTCTGCCGAGGAATCTTTTGATAGTGCGAATCGGGAGATTTCTCGCTCCGCAGACTCCGCTCGAAATGACAGTTTGGGGCTAATTTGTAAAGGACATTATCTTCTTTTAAAACCATGCCGCTTCTCCGAATAAATGATAGCCCCTGGGAAACTCCGGCTTATTTGTGCCGGATGATGGTGTGGGGGGCGGTGAGTTCAAGGTTTTGGCCCCGGATGTGTTTGGTGATAAAGGTGGTGATCAAGGTCACGATGTCGGCGCGGATGTCGGCGTCGGGACGGGTGGTGGGCTGATCCAGGAAGGAGCGGCCGCTTGTCTCATCTAAAGGATACACGATGGAAAAGTGGTTCGCACCTGTTATCAGGGCATCGTAGATGGGGCTGTGATGGGGTTCCGGGTAGGCTTCGTCGAAGGTGCGGGCGACGGGGTCTTTGTCTACGGTTTCGGGGCCATAGCGGCCGCGACTGGCCGCAATCACCCCATCTTGATCCCCACGTAGGAGCAGGGTGGGTTTGTCGGCAATGTTGAGCACGGTTCCGGGCGGGAAGCCGAGCATGGTGGAGGCCATCGTGTGCCCGGCGTAGGCGAAGACGGCTTTGACCGCCGGGAAGAAGAGGCCGTTGTGCAGGGCGATGGTTCCCCCGGCGGAGTGCCCCCCCAGGATGATCGTTTCCAGGTCAAGGGCGTTGTGTAAGGGGCTGGACGGGTTGGTGTGGAGATGGTGCAGGGCGTCCAGGATGGGCTGGATGGCGGGGCAGGTGGGGCCACTGCCGTAGGTGTCGGGGCGGACGCGGGCCAGGTCAATGGCGGGGGTCAGCCCGATGACGTTGGGGAGTGTTGCGGCGATGTGGTTGTAGAGGACGACGACGAGGTTGGCCGCGGCCGCGAGTTGCACCGCTAACCAGTGGTAACTTTCGGCCCCTACATTGATGCCGTTGCAGAAGATGAGCACGGGCAAGGGGGCGTGGCTGAGGTCGGCGGGGATGATGCCGCTCATGCGCTCGGCCTGGCTACCGCTCGCGGCCGCAGGGTAATATACCTTGAGGTGCAGGCTGTCATGCGGCCGCGGGGCTTCTGGGATGTGGGTGGCGTGGTAGAGGGAGCGGATCATGGGTGGGGGATTGGGGGGATTGGGAGATTGAGAGACTGAGAGACTGAGAGATTGGAGACTGAGAGACTGAGAGACTTGAGACTGAGAGACTGGTTACTCTCCACTCTCCACTTTCCACTCTTTACCACGGCCGCGCGGTCAGCCTATCACCGCCCCAGAGGCCGCGTACCAGTTGGTCGGCCATTTCTTTGCCGAAGAGTTGTTCGCCGACGACGTTGGCGGGGTCGCGCTCGGCGACGGTGCGGCGGATGTGTAGGTCGCGGGCGGCCAGGGCGGGGCGTTCGTGTTCCGGGGTGGAAGGGGCCGTGTTGACGTTGTGCAGGAAACCATCGAACATCCAGTGGGCCAGGTCGCGGATTTCGGTAATGGCTTGCGCCGATGGTTTGACGAGGTAGACGAAGCCGGTTTGGGAGACCGCCTGGCGCATGTAGATGGTGCGGCTGACAAACGGGCGATAATTCGGGTTGTCCTGAAATTCGCGCCATTTGGCACTGACCGGCTCGTAATAACGGTCGAGATACTCTAAATCCACCATCAAATCTACACGCGGCACATAATCGAAATACAGGAAGATGTCGGGCATTGTGCCCAGCGCCATGCCAAAGTGGGGGGCATTGGTTTGGGGGCCGAGCCAGACGGTGAAGTGCATGTTGGTGAAGCTGTGTTTGGGGTTGCCGATGTGGGCATGGACGAGCCAATCAATTTCCGGGCCGGTGAAGGTGTTCAACGAGCCACGCGCATTGCCGTCCCGCGAGGTGTAGCTGGCGAACTGGGCCGTGGAGCCGTCGGGGTGTACCTCGAAACGGGCGGTTAATTTTTGGCTCAACTCGCGGGTGATGTCCCACAGTTGGCCGAACCAGCCGGTGCTGTCAACATCGGGTTGGTCGGCAAGCAGTTCCATTAGGGATTGTGTTCCGGTCATAAGGTCTCCTACGAAAATAGCCACGGATAGTGGAAACACGGATAGGAAAACACACGAAAGGAAAAAAAAATGGGGGCGTTTTTTTTTTTTCTCTGGGGGGGCGCCCCCCCCCCGGGAAAACCCCCGGAAAAAAACCCGGGGGGGAAAAAAAAAAGAAAAGAAAAAAACGGATGGGAATGAAAACTTGTGGCGTCATTTTCATCCATCCCTTCGGCAAGCTCAGGGCGGGCTTGGTGCGCCGCAGGCCCATGGGGAACTCCTGAAAAATGACAAGGTGACAAGGTGACGGGGTGACAAGGTGAGTTCCTTGAGTTCCCCTGAGTTCCTACGAGTTCCCATCATTGCCCCTTCAGTCGGTAAAACTCCACCTGCTGTAATGTTTCGTCCCGGTAGGTGTGGCTGAGGGCGACGAGGTTTTGGGTGGTGTGATCTGTTACGGTGAGGGCGGAAAAGGTGTTGCCGTCCGCGGCCGCGCCCACCCATTCTCTCATCGCGCCATACCGCTTCTCATTACCACTCACTCCCGCGCCCAACGGCCACACCGGGCCACTGGTTTGATAAGGCTCGGTGGCTAACAACGTGCCATCCGGGGCGATGTGCCATTTTTCGCCCTGATAATGGGCCGCTGGTTCTCCGGCAAAAACGGGCCAATCTTCTGTCGCCGGGACAGCCAGCCCCACCAAAGTTGCCAGTTCGGTGTGTGCCTGGAAGAACTTGCCCCCGGTGATCTGGCGTGCCGGGTGGAGCAGGATGGAAAATGAGGTGAAGTTGTAGCCGAAATTGGGCCACATCCCTCTGGCGGTCAGGATGCCTTCACCCCAGGCAAACCCACCCCCGACCACATCCGGGCCGAGATAGTGCCGCCCGCGGCCGCGTACCTGCAAATCAAATACAAACTCACCCACGCGCCGGTTCATCAGGGCCACCACCGCCTGGGCCTCAGCCGAGAGGTGGGCCGCCTCTTGCACCGGTTCACATTGCTGGATGACGCGGATGAGGTCGTGGTGCGGCCGCAACAACCGCCGCTGATGAATCACACCCGCCCACTCGCCCGCCGGAGTGTACAAATATTCGCTCACGCGCCAGTCGCCAATGAAGGAAGGGGTGGTCATAAGCTAGGGTAGAATGGTGAGAAGGTAATGGTGAATGGTTAGAATGCGTGGCAATCGCAAACTCGCCAACTTCCCCTCTCTAGCTCTATCCTCTCTCCTCAAACGTCAGCACCCCAAACTGTGAGCCGATCCTCTGCCCACCGGCGTACCATTGTTGCACGACGGCTTTGCGCTGGCCGTCCAGAGTAACCACTTCGCGCCGCCAACAGCGCAGATGGGTTTCTCGATGGTAAAACGTGCCACTCAGGGCGCGGCCGCCACTCAAACTGTAACTGCCCACAATGTCCGAATCGGCTGTTGTCCAGGCCTGCCACCGGTTGGTGATCAGGTGTAACTGGCGTGGTGTGGGGTCAAATGCCCCACCGCTTATCGTTACCGTGCCCTCGGGGGCGATGGTTTCGCTGTACGCCGATACCCCCAGGCTGAGCCGTGCCCCGTCTAACGCGGCCAACTCGCCTGCCCATTGCCCTGGCCGTTGCAACAAAATTTTTCCCCGACCCGCCGTGGGGTCGTCTTGCAAGTCGTAATGGGTTCCGCTTACCACCAGCGGTTGCGGATTGGGCGAATCTTCGGGCACGCGCTGGTTTTGCCCGACCACGACATACAGCAGATGTTCGCCCCGGGACATCTGGGCCAGGGAGAGTTGCAGGTCGCCGTCTACGATGAACAGGAAAAACCGTTGGCTCAACCCCAGGGCAGGCCAGTAGGCGTTAGCGTCTACCAGGTTGTCGCTGAGGGTTTCGGCGTGACCGATATTGGCCGGGCCTTCGTAATACCGGTGGCCCGCCTCGTTTTGGATGAAGTAATGGCCGCTATGTTTGAACGGGCCAACAAAGGAGACATCAATCCGCACGCGGCCGCGATCCAGGGCCTGCACCTGCCGATAATCAGAGCCATTGCCCAGAAAACGCCCCTGGCTGTCAAAAACCTCAGCATTACCGGCCCAACGGCCCAAACCTTGTGTGAAAGAGGGAGCGGTGTGTGTCATGGGGAGAGTTTCGAGTTTCGAGTTTTGAGTTCCTAAGAGTTCCCACAGTTCCTAGAGTTCCTATGAGTTCCCCCGCACAATTCGATACACCTGCTCGGTTTTGGGCGCGGCCGCGAAAATCGCCTGAAAATCGGTTCCGGCCGGTTGCGGGGTGAGGTAACGCCCGGCCACGGTCACGGTCAACGCATCTCCGGCAAACGGGAAAGGGGTCAGGGCATATTCAGCCGGGCTGATGGGGCGAATCGTGAGCGTGTGATCCTGGCCGTGTCCATCCGGCACATGCAGGAAACGGGTTTCGCCCCGTCCCTCGGGATGGGTCATGTGGAAATAGAGGGCCAGGGTGTCAAAAAATTGGAGCCGTTTGTAATTGTCCATGAGGGCGGAATGGGTGAGCCACGCGGCCGCGTCCTGCCTCTCCAGCACCGTCTTCAACCGCTCCTGCCGGGCCAACTCCCCATCCAGCAGAGCCACCACGCCCGGTCTGTCCTGCTCGGCAATGCGGTCAATAAAGATGAAATCAGACAGGCCATACCGCCCGTTGAACAGGCCGTAGGTGTGCATCGAGGAGAGCAAACCGCAAAAGGGGTGATGCGCCTCGTTAAAATCGGGCGAACCTTGGCTGGTTTGCAGGAGATAGGCCAACGGCGTTTGCGTCAGGTGATGGGGCAGGCCGGTAGTGGGCGATTGTTCACACCGGGCATCAATCGCCTGCCACCCTTCGTCGTGGTGGGCGACGATGTAAATGAGCAAATCACGGGGCACAGGTTGGGCGAAGGTCTCATTGCCGAACGCGGCCGCGAGTTGACCAGCCATCCGGGCATGATCGGCCTGTTCGATGACGAAATGGGGTTGGTTCGCGGCCGCGGATTGCACGATCATGGCTGTTGAATCCTCACAAAATCCTGAATCTGGAAAATATGGGTCTGACCGTCGCGCAGTTTATGGGTAATGATGCGCCGGTTGTTGGGGTCCAGGAAATAATGGTTGTTGTAGACTGTCGTCTTAGAAATCTGGCTTTCGATGGTGAAGACGTAGTTGTACGGCGTCAATTCACTGCCGTGTAAACGCAACTGCTCACTCGTGGCCCAACAAAATTTCCCCTCAACCAGAATATCGGAGTGGAAAATCGTCTTGCCCACCTCATACAGGTTCTCGAAATCTTCCATCAAATGCCACGACTTCCCCACCTCATTCCACGACACTTCCATATGAACCGCCGCCGACTCGATAAATTCCCCCTTGGGGCTGAACGTCTTACACAACCCTTCCCACCGCCCCATAAAACATTGGTACGGAATGGTTGCGTGTGGGTCGCCGTAATTTTTGTGGGTCATGGACAGCTCCTACGAAAATAGCCACTGATTAAGGAAACACGGATAGGAATGAACACGGATAAGAATGAAAACTTGTGGCGTTATTTTCATCCATCCCTTCGGCAAATGCGGAGCTTGCACTTGACAATCTAATTACAAGCTGAGCTTATTGAAGGGGTGACAAGGTGAGTTCCTAGAGTTCCCTGAGTTCCTACGAGTTCTCTCCCCCCTCAAATATCCAACTCAAACTTAAACCGGTCGCCGCGATAGTTGGCGTGTAGATGTTCGATGGGGCGTCCGTCGGCATCGCTGTAGGTGACGGCGATGGAGAGGATGGGATGCCCGGTGCGAATGTTGAGCAGTTTGGCTTCGGTGGTTCCGGCGGGTACGGCCTGAATGGTGCGCCGGGTTTGCAAATCAGGGCGGTTGGGCAAGGTGCGGAAAAACTCCCCCAGGGCACTGTCAGACATCGCTTCGACCTGCTCCGCCTCGGCGATGGGGCGGGGCAGGTAGGTGAGATGCCAGCCAATCGGCTCCTGGTTGGCAGAGAGTAGAAATTGCACGGAGTACACGGGGTCGTTGGCCTGTAGCTGGAGCCGTTCCTGGATGGGGGCCGCGGCCGCGACAAACCCCCGCTCCCGTATCTGCCAATCCGGGGTAATCCCTTGCTGGTGCATCAACTCAGTAATGGAAACCCGTTTAGACGGGTTGTGGACGATGGCTTTACGGGCGACGAATGTGCCTTGCCCACGATGCCGCTCAAATCGCCCTTCAAAGGTCAATTCCGTCAACGCCTGGCGCACGGTGATCCGGCTCAGGCCGTAGCTGTTCTGTAATTCCTGCTCACTCGGCACCAGGTCGCCCGGCTTCCACGCGCCACTCTCCAGCTTCTCAATGATGATCTGCTTAAGCTGGTAGTAGAGCGGGATGGGGGAGGTGCGGTCGAGGGTGGGCATGGGGAGACTGAGAGACTGGGAGATTGAGAGACTAAGAGACTGAGCGTGAGACTGGTTACACTGTCACTGTCAACTCTCCCCGCTCTTTCTCTTGTCAAACAAATGTTATAATGTTATAACAATAATACTTGCGTTGAAATGGCTTGTCAAGGCAATCCAGCCAAGTACCAGGTTACCAGCCACTCAGGAGCTCCGCTACTGTACCTTTTCAACGAAGTCTTGGAAAAGATGTAGTCTCTTAGTCTCTTAGTCTCTCAATCTCAATTCCCTACCGGTGAAACCCCATGATTGACCTGCTCATCAAAAACGTCAGACTGGCGCGGCCGCGTCAAGACCATACCCCCCTCGTAGACATCGCCATTCACGGGGGCAAAATTCAGCACGTCGCCCCGGAAATCCCCGCCGACACCGCCCAGGAAATCCACGACGGGCGGGGCCTGCTGGCTTTCCCCGGCCTGGTGGACGGCCACATGCACGTGGGCATTTACTCCCCCCTGGCCGAAGATGCCATCACCGAATCGAAAGCGGCCGCGATGGGGGGCGTCACCACCGCCATCACCTACTTCCGCACCGGGGATTATTACCTGAACCGGGGTGGCCCGTACCGGGATTTTTACCCCGATGTGCTCAACCTCTCCGCCGGGCGGTATTGGGTGGATTACGCCTACCATCTGGCCCCCATCAACCGGGGCCATATTGACGAAATGCCCCTTTTGCTGGACCAATTCGGCGTGTCTTCCTTCAAAATTTTCATGTTTTACGGTGGGCACGGACTCCACGGCCGCTCCGACCAACAGCACAACTTTCTCAGGCTGGCCGAGGACGAAAAATACGATTTTGCCCATTTTGAGTTCATCATGCGCCAGTTGCAGGCGATGATCGCGGCCAATCCAACCCTGGCGCCCTACCTCAGCCTCAGTTTGCACTGCGAAGTGGCCGACATTTTGAATGCGTATACCGCCATCGTGCAAAAAGAGGGCAAGCTGAAGGGGCTTCATGCGTACAACGCGGCGCGGCCGCAACACAGCGAAGGGTTAGCCGTCTTCATCGCCTCGTACCTGGCCCACGAAACCGACTGCACCAACATCAATTTGCTCCACCTCTCCTCACGCAAAGCCCTCGCGGCCGCGTTGATGATGCGCGACCTCTTCCCCCACATCAGCTTCCGGCGCGAAGTTACCATCGGCCACCTTTTGCTCGACGTAGACGAACCCAACGGCATCCTCGCCAAAGTCAACCCGCCCATCCGCCCCCGCGCCGATGTGGAATTTTTGTGGGAGCGACTGCTGGATGGGGATGTGGATTGGGTGGTCAGCGACCACGCCTGCTGTGCGACGGAGATGAAGTACAACGCGGCACACCCCGACGACATCTGGATGGCGAAATCCGGTTTTGGGGGCACGGAATATTTGTTGAGCGGCCTGCACAGCGAAGGGCGCAAACGGGGCCTCTCCCTGAACCGCATCGCCGAACTGGTGTCGTGGAATCCGGCGCAACGGTACGGCCTGCTCAACAAAGGGGACATCGCCCCCGGTTACGACGCCGACATCGTGTTGTTTGATCCCGACGAATCGTTTGTGGTGCGTGCGGCCGCGTCCGAATCAGGGCAGGGGTACACCCCATTTGAAGGGCACGAGCTGATGGGACGGGTAAAAGCGACCTATTTACGCGGCCGCAACATCTACGCCAACGGCCACATCCTCGGCCCCGCCCTCGGGCAGTACATCAAACGACCCTCTTCACTTGGATAGAAGTGAGATAAACAAACTGAGCGGGATGAATAATTAATGGTGGTACCACTCACAATTATTATTTACCCATTTTGCCTAACCGGAGCCAGAACCACAAACGATTAGCACCAAACTCACCGCCGAATACCTTTTTGACGACCTGACCCCTGCGGAACGCGGCCGCGCCGAACGAGTCGAAGCTATCCTGCCCGAACTCCGCGCCCATGCCGAAGAAGCGGATGCCCTGGGGCAGTTTTACGCCCCCCACCGGGAAACCTTCGCCCAGGCCGGACTGCTGGGCCTCGTCATCCCGACGGCGTATGGTGGCCTGGGGGGTGGTCTGCGTGACCTCGCGGCCGCGACCTTTGCCCTGGGAACCGCCTGCCCCTCCACCGCCCTGGCCTACTTCTTCCACTGCTCCACCTCCTCACGCGGCCTGTTAGCCCTGGAAGCCATCGCCGAAGGCAAATTCAGCGACGCCGAAATTCCCGCCGTGCAACGTTTTGCCGAAAATGTCCTGCACCGCATGGGCACACAGAATCAACTCCTGGGCAACTTCGCCAGCGAGGTTGCCAAATCGTCCCAAAGTGCCGTTTTCATCGCCACCGAAGCGGAAAAAGTAGACGGCGGCTGGCGGCTGAACGGCGTCAAATCATTCGGTTGCAACACCGGTGTGGCCGATGCTTATCTGGTGGCGGCCAAACTCAAGGGGTACGACACCGCCGAGGGGTTGACCATGTTTTTTGTCCCCCGTGACGCCGAGGGGGTGAAGGAGCGGCCGCCGTGGGATGCTTTAGGGATGCGGGCCACCGCCTCACACGGCATCATCCTGGAAAACGTCTTTGTCCCCGATGAAGAATCCCTGGCCATTCCCGGCGCGTTTGTTAAGCTGATGCAAACCAGCCGGGGGTCGCTCATGGGCAATCAGCCCGCCATCTCCGCCCTGTACCTCGGCGCGGCCAAACAGGCGTATGATTTCGCCCTGGCCTCGACGATGCGGATGAAATTTGAAGACACGGGCAAACCCATCGCCACCAGCCCGTTCCACCAGGAACTCATCGGCAAAATGACGGTGGAGATGGAAACCGCCCGGCTCTGGCTGAGGCGGCAGATTGATCTGGAGACGTGCGAACCCCCTACCGCCGGAAAAACCGAGGTGGTGCAACATTGGCGCATGGCCAAAGGGGTCATTTCCGAGAGTGCCTTCCTGGTGGCCCAACTGGCGCTGAAGATGTGTGGCACCAGTGGCACGGCCAACCGGGGGGTCATCGCCCGCATGTTGCGCGACACCGCCATGGCCCTGGTGATGGCCTTCCCTGCCGAACGCGGCCGCCTCGAAGCCGCCAAAACCATCACCGACGGGCAGGAGACGACGTCGTTTGCGGTGAAGCAGGATTAGAGGGGAACTCGTGGGAACTGTGGGAACTCGTAGGAACTCCTGCGAAAATAGCCACTGATTAAGGAAACACGGATAGGAAAGAACACGGTAGGCTTCGCCGCGCCGCAGGCTAAAAGAATGAAAATCTGCGTTAATCCCCAAAATCTGCGGATAGATTTTCATCCATCTTGGTGCGCCGCAGGCTCATAGGAACTCGTGGGAACTCTGCCACTTTGCCACTCGCAAACTTGCTACTCGCCACTCGCCACTCGCCACTCGCCACTCATCTTCTCAGGAGTAACTCATGGAATTTCCCCCCATCATCATGCCCGCGTTAGAAGAGGTGAAAAAACATTTCAGCCTGTTTGATTGGATTGACGGTGAGCGTATCCCGCCGACGGTGACGTTGAACGGGTTTGTGCATAACCCCAACAACGGCGAAATCATCGCCCCGCAAATGGCGACCAGCCCGGAGAATATCGAGCGGGCCTTGCAGGTGGCGCAGAGGCTCCACGAGTCCGGCGTCTGGGCCAACACACCGCCGGAACAACGGGCCGATATTTTGGACGCGGCCGCGAACCATCTCATCCCCCTCACCGGTTTGATCGCCGCCGTAGAGTCCTACCACACCGGCATCGTCTTCAGCACCACCAGCTTCGTGAATGCCATCGTCTGGCTGGCCTTCAAAGCGGCCGCGGGCGTTCTGCGCTCCGGTTATGCCGTCAACACCGTACCCGGCCCCCTGGGGGATGTCGAAATTCGGCGCAAACCGTTGGGGGTGGCCGTGGCCATCGTGCCCTGGAACTCCCCCGCCGCCCTGGCCGCGCACAAAGTTGCCAACGCCCTGGCCGCCGGTTGCCCCGTCATCCTCAAACCCACCGAATGGGCGCCCTACTCCTGCCTCTTCCTGGCCGAGGGGCTAGAGGCCGCCGGTTTGCCGCGTGGCCTGTTCCAGATTGTCAACGGCGGGGCGGAAGTCGGCTCGCGGCTGGTGAACGATAAACGGGTGCGGGCCGTGTCGTTTACCGGTGGGTTGCAAGGGGGGCGGGCGGTCGCGGCCGCGTGCGCCACCGATTTCAAATCCCTGCAACTGGAACTGGGGGGGAACAATGCGTTGGTCGTCTTGCCCGATGCCGATGTGGATAAAGTGGCGGATGGCATTGTGGCCGGGTTGACGACGCTCAACGGGCAATGGTGTCGGGCGTTGGGCCGCCTCATTGTGCATGAAACAATAGAGGAACAGGTGGTCGCGGCCGCGTTGCGTAAACTACAACAGGTCAAAGCCGGTGACGCCCTCTCTGCTGAGTCCCAACTTGGCCCGCTGGCGAACGAAGCACATAAAGGACGGATTGCGGCCGCGATTCAGGCCCTGGCGCAAAAAGGGGGGCAAATCCATCAGGCCACCCCCATCCCCGACACCGGCTTCTTCCTGCCGCCCACCCTCATCACCGGCGTCCCCCCATCCGAAACCCTCGAAGAGATTTTTGGCCCTGTAGCCACCGTCCACCCGTTCCACAGCGACGCCGAAGCGGTGCAACTCGCCAACCAGACCCCCTACGGCCTGGGCGGGTACGTCTACTCCCAGGATGAAAACCACGCCCTGGCGATTGCCCGGCAGATGAACACCGGTGGCGTCAAAGTCAACGGCGTCAGCTTACTCGAACTAAACGTAGACGCGCCCCGCCCCGCCTGGGGCCTGAGCGGCTTCGGCGAAGAGGGCACATTGGAGACGTTTGACGTATTTTGCGGGAAGAGTGTGGTGGGGGTAGCGGGGAAGTGAGGCTGAGGCGTGGTGCATGAGGCGTGATACGTACCGTCTTCTGGCCT
>JADJUV010000098.1 GCA_016716885.1 Candidatus Trichofilum aggregatum
GGACTTATAGTTAGTGAGGTTCTACCAAACGACCGGTGACGTATTTATGCAAGACGCTGGCAATGAGGGTCTGATAAGGTAGCCCCTCTTCTAACGCTCGTTTCTGAATAGCTTGCAAAATCGCGGCGCGAAAGGCGTATATTCACCCGTTCATCTTCTTAACCGTGGCATGAGCATATGCCTGATAACGCCCTTTTTTCTTCTTCGACGTTAGCAACAGATCGCCATTCGTCTTGTTCATAGCCTGTAACAACTTCTTTTTCTTCTTGGGATGATGGGGACATAATCACCTACCTTAAGTATTGCCTGGTGGCCTTTCGACTGGAGATGATGGTCTTCAAAAAAAGCGTTTCATCCGCTTCAACAAATGGCACCAGATATACATACTCATCAATCTGTACCACAAATATCTTCTGTCCTTGATACTTTGCCTGGTTGGGATGCTCTAGCACATCCAACAAATCGCCATGTTGAATATGAAACAGAACGGCTTCAAAAGATATTTGCCTTTCTTGCTTCAATTGCTCTCGTTCTTCTCATTGTTCCAGGCGAACGATTTCATAATGAAGGGGAAAATAGCATTTTGTGTGCCTTTTGGCAACAGGGCTTTCAGAAAAACCCACTTCGTCAGCTAATTGCTGAAATGCTGAAATGCTAACTCACTCACTCAAGTGTCAACAGAGGTACACCCGGTTGCACCGCTTCGCCAGTGGTGCAATGGATGGCGCTAACCAGGCCATCATGGGGAGCCTGGATAGGGATGACCATTTTCATGGATTCCAACAAGATGAGTTTGTCGCCGCTTTTGACGGCGTCACCTACCTGCACCAGAATTTGCGAGACGAGGGCAGGAATGGTGGCGGCGAGGGAACCGGCGTCGCGGTTGTCACTGCTTTCACCTTGCTCGCGGAGCCGTTCGTAGGTGAAGGTGTGGCCGTTGAACCAGAGTTGCCGGGTTTGGCCGTTGGTATGAAGAGCCAGGCGAAGTTGCGGCCGCGAGCCATCCGCCTGCTCCACCTCCACCACCCCATACACCCCATCCTGATACAGTAGTCGCAACGGCGTCACCACACCATCCAGCGTCACCCACATCTGCTCCCCCTGGCGGGTCACTTCAAGCTCTTGTTCCTGGTCGTTAAGTTTTACTTTGAATTTCATCGTGTGTGGCGTGGTGCGTGGTACGTGTTAGGAATAGACGCACCACGTACCACGAGTCATCCTATTTCATTCATATTCAGCGGCAGCGCAAAATCAAACTTACTCCCCTTACCCTCAATACTTTCCACCCAGATGCGCCCATTGTGCAGCATCAGCAACTCCTTTGCCAGGGCCAACCCCAGCCCCAAACCCCCTACCTGCCGCCGCATAAAATGCTCCACCTGGTAAAAGCGGTCAAAAATGCGGTCTAATTTGTCCAGGGGAATGCCAACGCCATTGTCTCGCACCGAACACCATAGCTCATGCCCGTGCCGCTCCACAATCACCGCTACAATGCCCCGCCGGGTGGTAAACTTCACCGCATTGTCCAGCAGATTCCCCAACACAACCTCAATCATGCTCCGGTCAGCCACAATAGGCAGGGAATGTGAGGGCATCCGCACCGAGACCGTTCGTTCAGTGGTGCCGACGGCGCTGTAATGGCCCGTCACCTCTTCCACTAACTCGCGGAAATCAAACTTTTCCACATTCAGCTTCAGCCGCCCCGTATCCACGAATTGCAGGTTAAACATATTCTGCATAATCGTGCGTAACTGCACGGCCGCATCCATCACCGTGTCCATCTGATTCGCCAGCTCCGGGTCTACACTGTCCCGCAAAAAAGAGACATACCCCAAAATAACGGATAACGGTGTGCGTAACTCATGCGAAGCAATGGCGATAAAACCACTTTTAAGCTCATCCAATTCGCTTAGCTTACGATTGGCGCGGGTCAGCGCTTCAATCAGGCGGGCTTTCTCCACCGCCACCCCGGCCAAATCCGCCAGCGTAGAAAGGGTTTCGCTATCCTGGGGGGAATAATGGCCTTCCACTCTGTTGACCGCTTCCAAAACCCCCACAGTTCTTTCGCCATCGTGCATGGGGACGCCCAAAATGGAGCGGGTTTTGAACTGAATAGCCTGGGATACTTTGGGGTTCCAGCGGGAATCCTGGGTTACATCGTCAATAATCAGGGGCTGGTTACTCTGCAAAATGGCCCCGGCAATGCTGTTGTCCAGAGGCACGGGGAAATCCATGAGCTTGGGCGCGTGGGAGCCAGAGGTGGCTTTGAAGCGTAGCTGGCGCGTGTCGGGGTCAAGTAAGAGGATAGAAGCACTTTCGGAGCCGGTGAGCGCGGCCGCTTCCGTGATAATAAATCCCAGCAAATCGTCCAGGTTGGTGGTGGAGTTCAAGACACGGCTGACCTCAACCATCCGGGCCAGGCGGGCATTATCCAAATCGGTGCAAGCAGGGTGGGTTGTTGCGGACGAACTTTCTCTACCAGGGCAATCAAGTCATCCCATCACCATTCCCCAGGGTGGGTTCACTTTTTTCTCTTGTTGTTGTACGTAATACAGATACCCCCCCGCTAACAACAAGGCAAAGCTAAACCATTGCAGTGCATAGCTAAAATGGGATCCTTCGGACAAGTCTATTTCTTGGGGAGCACGATAGGGCAGTTCCGTTTGGCCTTCGGCCGGGGCTTGCTGAAGGTACACGGGTAAGAGGGTGTAGGGTAGTTGCGCCTGCAAGCTCTCGATGTCTATGCGGTATTGTTCGGCCTTGAACGTGGCATTTGCCGTGTCCCGTTCGCCATAGCGGGGAACCTGGGATAACTGGATGTAGCCGGTAACGGTGGTTGAGCCGGGTGTTTGAAATTGCTCTAAGGTGGCGACTTCTGCTTCGGGAATCCAGCCTTGATTCACGAGAATAGCGGTGTTGTCATCCAGCAACAGGGGGGTGACAAGGTTAACGCCCGTTTGCCCTTGCCAGGGCTGGAGTTGGATGATGAATTGATGGGTGTAGTCGAATTGCCCCGCGGCCGCGACCGTTCTATCCTTCATCGCCAGCAAATCAGCGGGGTCTTCCTGACCGGTGAGCGTGACCGCAGGTTGGGCCAATTGAGCCGCCAGTACCGCATTACTGGCGCGTCGCTGCTCCAGCCGATCCAGTTGCCAGATACCCAGGCTTATGAGCAGGATTATGCCCAGGATAACCACCACTGTTACCCAACGCCAACGACGATTGATGAGCGGCCGCAACCATTGTGCCATATAAACCTCAAACCACCTGGCGACGACGCCACAACCACACGCCAACAGCCGCCAGTGTTATCGCCATAACTGCTACCCCACCCCACAACAGCCAGTTAACGCCCCCAGAAACCACAGGAATGGCAAAGCCCACGCTACCTTCACAATCCCAAACATCATCTTTAACAGCAATGGTAATATCCCACACACCCGTTTCGCTCAGTTCCACCTCTGTCTCATAGAAGAACTTCACATCGGCCAATTCATGGGTAGCGGGGGTGGAAATCGGTTCTTCGGCACCTGATTGAGGGTCAAAGGTAATTTCTACATTTGAATCCAGAATGATGTCCCCGGTTGTACCGACTTCGGCTTTTTCGACCAGCAAAACCGCGACGTGGGCGGGTTGGCCGGTTACCAGGGGATCAGGCCAGGTCCAGGCCGAAACCTGACAGTTTTCCACATCGGCGGCAATAAGCTGGGCCGTGCCTTCACTATGCGCCTGGGCCACCGCGATGGACAAAACCAGGGATAGGAACAACAACAGAAAAACAACGGAACGCTTCATGTAACTTATGACTCCAAAAGTGGCTTTTTGTGCGGCCGCAGATGCACCTTCTCAGCTTCGTTTCTGCGCTCTTCCTGCCGCATAAAGTTAAACAGTAAAATCAGGGCGGCAATAATGTACATCATACTCCCGGGAATCCACATGATAATGCCGCTGAGAGCCTGATCTTCTAATACCGACAACCCGGTAATCCGGGGCATCTGTTCGTAAAAGCTATAGATGGGTGAGGTAGCAAAGGCCAGAAAAACGCCCAAAATCATGTTGGCGGGCACACCGGCAATGACCAACCCCACCCGCCCTAATATGGAAATTTTTTGATGAACTTTCGGTCCAGCGCCCACAACGCGCCACCAGAATAACATGGCGGTCAAGAAAAAGGTGATATGTTCCAGATCATGCACCCAACCATAACGAAGGGCAGCGTTGTACAGGTTGGGATCATGCCAGCCCCACAACACAATAATGTACATCATCCAGACTACGCCGGGGGAAAAAAGGGTGCGAATCAGTTGCCGCCCGGCTGATTTTCCACCGATGAGATAGTAGATACCATTGCCTAACCCGGCGCGGCCGCGGGCGGGCAGCCCCCACAGTAAAAAAGGTAATGGGTTAGCAATCATCAACAAGGGGGGGGCAAACATCACCATGAACAGATGTTGGATCATGTGCATGGAAAAGAGGAAACTGCTTAAGGTATCTACGGGGGAAAGGAGCGAAACAGCCAGCAGGAGCAAGGCTACCCAGTAGGCCACCAGACGCCAAACCGTAGCCAGGCCGTTCTCGGCGCGGCCGCGGTGCCGCAACACCCACCACCCCCGACTATACAACACCCCCAAGATCACCAACGGGATGATAACCTCACCCCGCCATGACCACGACTGCAACGCCGCTCTCAACAACGGATCCATTTCCTTTACCTAACCTGGACAAACCAGAACCAAAGAGGTTTGTCCACAGATTAACGCAGATTTTCACAGATTAAAAAATCGGCGTTCATCCCTGAAATCTGCGGATAATTTTCTTGCTAACTGGTCAAGAGTTGACTTGGAAGGTACTACAATAACCAAAAAAGAAGCCACGAACTTCACCCAGGGGGGAAATTCGTGGCCTCCTATCAGTTAGCGTAAAACGGCCGAATTAGTGACCGATCGTACTGCCCATCAGGTACAACAAGGGGTAGAAAAATACCCACACCACGTCCACATAATGCCAGTAAATAGCACACGCTTCCACACCCCAATGTTTTTCTTCTGAATAGCCGCCCCGTCGCCCGTTGATGTAGACCAGGAGAATCAGAATCAGCCCGGAGACCACATGCAAGGCATGAATACCCGTCATGCCAAAAAAGACGGCCCCAAACGCCCCATCCGTTGGTTTCAGCAGTTCATGTTCACCAAACGTAATGCCGAACACACCCCACTCAAAACCCACGACGCCTACCAGGAACAACACACCCAGAACAAACGTCACCAGCAGGCTATTAAGAAACTTGGGCCGATCTCCATGAGCAATGGCCGTTTCTGCCCGCACCATAAAATAACTACTGACCAACAGCACCGAGGTCGTGATAAGCCCTAATGTTTGATCCAGTTCCGGGCGCGTATCTCCCCATAAGGCAAAACGCACGACCGCCAAGGCCACAAATAGAAAGATTTCCGAGATACAAAATAGCCACAGCCCCAACCGGTTCGTGCGCAGAGATTGGGCGTAAGTAGGCTCATGGCTGTGCCCATGGTCATGAGCATGATCGTGATGGGTAGCAACGGCACTCATTAATGACTCTCCTCACGCCACAGGCGATAAACATGCATAAAATAGTTTACAATCAACGCCGCCTTCACCAAAGCCACCAAAAACAGCAAAATTGATGAAGCCAACGTCTGACTGATGACATACTCTACCCCGGTAAGGACAGCCAGGATAAGAAATATCGTAAAAATTTGGCGGTAAGCTTCCTTCTTCTTGGTTTCCACGAACCGATTCTCCCTTTTCTTCGTCAATGGCGCGTTATATCACCTACCATTGACCCTATCGCTTTACTAATCTCCGGTAGGCATAGGTACAGGTATATCCCGCACGTAAGTTGAATCCTCTAGACCGTAATCATAGGGATCACCTACCACCTCAAACGGACGGTAATAGTTGAATTCTGGTAACGGTGAGGGAACCTGCCATTCGGGTGAACGGGAACCCCAGGGATTAGTCGCCGCGACCTTCTCCGTCCGGGCGCTGGTGATCAGGTTATAAATCATGATCATCACCGACCAGCCAATGATAAGCGCAGACAGAGTAATCAAAGCGTGGGTGAACTCAATCCCCAGAGCCGGGTCATAATCGAAAATACGCCGACGCATCCCCCAGATACCTACTTGCATCTGTCCCAGGCTCATCAACCAGAAACCCGGTGTCATCAACCAGAAATGGATTTTGCCCAGTTTCTCATTGTACATGTGACCCGTTATCTTGGGATACCAGTAGTAAATGGCGGCAAAGAAGGGGAATATGAACCCACCAAACATGGTGGCATGGAAATGCCCCACCACCCAGTAACTATCGTGCAGATGCAAGTCGCTAGGAATCGTGCCCAAGATGGGGCCAGTCAGTCCCCCAATCAAGAACACGGAAATGGCGCCTAGTACAAAAAGCATGGGTGTTGGGAAGATGAGCTTGCCGCCCCAGACCGTACCCACCCAACTAAAGAATTTAACGCCAGTAGGAATTGCTACCAGTAGGGTGGCTAACATGAAAGGAACACGTAATACATCAGCCATACCCGAAGTAAACATGTGATGTGCCCAAACCAGGAACCCAACCAGGGCAATGCCCAGGCTAGAAAGGGCTACCCACTTATAACCAAAGAGGGGCTTGCGCGAGAAAACGGGCAATAGCTCACTGATAATACCCAACCCCGGCAAAACAAATACATACACCACCGGATGAGAGTAAAACCAGAAAAGATGCTGATAAAGAATGGGATTACCCGCAGGACAGCCGAGGGCATTGCTAAAGGTTCCATCAAAAAAGCCCAGACCCAAAACCCGCTGCGTGGTCACCATGAGTTGGGCCGCACCCACGGTCTGGGTGGCGGTGAACTGGATGAGGCTGGTAGCAATAGCCGCCCATACAAAAATGGGCATACGGAAAAGGGACATACCTTTCGCCCGCATCGTCGCCACCGTGACGAGGAGATTGATAGCCCCAGCGATAGAGGAAAAGCCGTTGAAGTAGAAACCCAAGATAAAGAGTTGGGTTCCTAGCGGTGAACCTTCGATAGTACTGAGGGGCGGATAACCCACCCAACCCGTTTCCCAACCATCACCAATGACCATACCAGACATAATCAGAATGGCCGAAGGAATGGCAATCCAGTAGCTAAAGGCATTCAGACGAGGGAAAGCCATATCCGAGGCCCCAATCATCATAGGGGCCAGGTAGTTGACCATCGCGCCAACACCCAGCAAGATGCTGGCAATCATGATGATGCCGTGGGCACTGAAGATGGTGTTGTAGCTTTGAGCGGTGAGGAATTGGGCACCGGGCCAGGAGAGTTCCAGGCGGAAGATGATTGCCAGGATACCCCCAACCAGTAAGACAATGATGCTGGTGACACCGTATTGGATACCGATGACTTTGTGGTTGTAATCTACACTGAAGTAGCGTGTCCAGGCGGGTAAACCGTCGGGATCGCCGTGGCGCAGGGGAGTGTGTATACCCACTGCCCACTTGAGCCAATCGGTCAGGACCCCGCTACCCAGAAGGGAGCCAAATACGCTGAAAATGGCGGCAATAACCAGGGCCAGTTCGGCATTGGGTTCCAGCCCCGCGGCCGCGGCAATCAGTCGCACCACCAACAGCCCAACCGCTGCCCCCACTGCCTGGCCTATCAAGGCCCAAACAATGCCTAACGAAAATAAAATACGTAAAGACCTCATATTAAACTCCCTTCTTCTTTAACCGGGGTCAGTTTTGTTCCGTGGCTTCAAACTGGCAACTGGCATCAGCTTCAGCCAGCGGCAATTGTTGTACCACTAACTGGTCGAAACAGAGTTCCGACACCACGCGCACCGCCGACATCATGTAAGCATGGTCGCCACCACAAATTTCGGCACATACCAGCTTGTAATTACCAATCTCAGTCGGCGTAAACCGTAAATACGTTGTCTTTCCGGGCACTAAATCCTGCTTAACCCGAAATTCTGGCACCCAGAAAGAATGAAGCACATCGGTAGCTTCCATTTCCAGAACAATGGGCCGGTCAACCGGCAAAATCAAATCCACATTGTTGCGATCATAGGGATCGTCTTCTATACGAGTCAACGAGCGTTCATTAGCAGGTGCATTCACCCCTAATTCCGGGTAACTAAAGTTCCAGTTCCAGCGTTGCCCTTGCACATGCACAGAAGTTGGTTGGGTTTCGCCTCGGCATTGGTGATCTCGTTGAGCATACTGACACCCCAGGCCCCAAAAGCAACCACAAGAATCAAGGGCACAACCGTCCACAGAATCTCCAAGAGAGTACTGCCATGAACATGATCCCCATCGCCCTCGTCTCCCTCACGCCGCCGAAAAACAATGAGGCCATAAAGCATCATGACAGCAACCAGGGAAAAGAGGAAAGCAATGACCCAAAAGTGGGCGTTAATCAGGGTATCAATGGAACGGGCCTCAACACTGGCCTGTTGGGGAAGTGGATAACCGACAGTGAGCAGAAAATAGGCCACAACCGTAACCAGGACAACCAGAACAGAGGCAATAAGAAGATGACGTCTGTAATTCATGCGACTTTTCCTAAATCTGACTTGATTTCTTTTGGCGGTGCTCCCCCCAAAAGAGATGTTTGGCACTATCAAGGGACGAGTTCGTCTGTAAATTTTATCACAAGTAACATTTTAGCATAGGGCTATAGGCCGGGCAAAAGCATACGCAGGTCGGCTGTGAAAAGCAAGAGAGTGGATAAAATAACCTTTATCCACTCTTTTATAACGATTCACCCTCACCCCCGACCCCTCTCTCGAAACGGGCGAGGGGAGTTGGTTTCCTCTCCCTGGGGTGAGGGCTGTAAGGTACGCTATGTCGTTTTTGGATTTTAGGCGTCAGGGATAGCAATAACACCCAGCGCACCAGGGCCTAGATTGATAGCTACAGGCAAGGTCAAATCCATCAGTATTTTTTCGCTGGTATTGAACATCTTACTGGCCGTGTTCAGAAGTTCCTGCGCTTCGGCTGGGGCATTCGCATGAACGACGGCTAGTTTGATCTTCCGATCCCCTATTCTGGCCTTGACAGAGTCCAATAGTTCACCCAGGGCTTTCTTGCGGGTGCGCACCCGGCTGGCCGGAACGATCAGGCCATCAGCAACTTGCATGATGGGTTTGATGTTAAGGAGTGAAGCAACGGCTGAACGCAGTGAGCTGACGCGGCCGCCTTTGACGGCATATTCCAGGTTATCAATCATCAGATAGATGACCTGTTCCTGGCGCATTTGCTCCAGGCGGCGCAATATATCGGCCGCGGGAATGCCCTGGGCGGCCATGCGGGCGGCTTCTAGGGCCTGGAACCCCTGCCCGGCTGAACCAGATTGGGAGTCATGCAGGTAGAAGCGGCCGCGATTCGCCAATTCCTTGCCCGCCTGTACGGCTGAGTCATACGTCTTGCTCAATTTCTCACTGATCACCACGGTCAGAATTTCTTCTTCCCCTTCGGCCAGAATGGACTCATAGACTTCACGGAACTGATAGGGGTTGGGTTGGGACGTTTTAGGGAAATTATGGGACCCAACCGTCTTGGTTTTCTCATAAAACTCAGCCCGGCTCAGGTTCACGCCAGACAAATATTCTTCGGTGCCAAAATGAATATTGACCGGTATTACATGAATCTTATTTTGTTTAGCCAGTTCGGGCGGAATGTCACCGGCATCATCCATCACAATACGCATAGTTCCTCCTTGCTGATGGCTCCACCGATGGCCTTCCCAGGTAATCGGTGGATTATGGTTTAACGGCGCCAGGGTAGGCGAAATAGACTGCGACGCTCTTCGGGCACGGGCTGAGCTGGCTGGGTCTCTACACTGATCTCCTCACGCAAAACCAGCAACGTCCGATGATACAAAGATTTGATCGCCCCTTCACTCCGCTCCAAAATTTCGCCGATTTCGGCATTGGAACGACGATCAACAAATTTTAAGATAAGCAATTCCTGTCGGTCACGAGGCAAACGGCGGATGGCGTTGTACAAAGCTTCTTTGTGTTCGGCCCATTCCAGAGCTAACTCGGCACTTTCTTCACGAAAATGCCACTGATTCATATCATCTAGTGAAATAATCTGCCGCCGGTTCTGATCCCGATGCCAGTTAGCCACCAGATTGCGGGCTATCCGATAAAGCCAGGCTGAAAATGGTACGCCTTGATCTTCATAACTGCCAATATGCTGCATCGCCCGCATAAACACACGGGTCGTCAAATCTTCGGCATCGTGGGCATTACTAACGCGGTAGTAGATGTAACTGTATATTTGTTTGTTGTACGTTTCATAAAGCTGACCGAACGCTTCTTTGTCTGTTTTGGCCCGCTCAATGAGTTGAAGTTCATCCACGTCAGAACCTTTGGCCTCTACCGGCACTGTGTAAAACCCATCAGGCGGGTGGTGGTTACGTCACTACCTGAAGTGGGGGAGTATTCGCGCATGAATGGATTGGTCACTGAAGTGATAAACCCATTTTTTACGCCCGTCTTGCCAAACAGGTGGAAAACCGTTGGGTAATCAGAGTGTAGAAGTTTAGTATAACGTCTGCCTGTGAGTCTGCCAGTTTGTACAATTATAAGGACTTTGAGCCTGCATCATGGGCATGGCGAGGTGGAACACTTGGTCACAACGGTGTGAACATTCTCGTTTAAGAACGCTTGACGCGAGCCATTTTGCTCGTTATCCTCAATTGTCCAATTGATTTTGGTTTGTAACTGTACAGGTGTAGCCTGAGCTTGTCGAAGGCGATACTGTGCTTCGACAAGTTAAGCCCTC
Source organism: Candidatus Trichofilum aggregatum (assembly GCA_016716885.1). Classification (GTDB taxonomy): domain Bacteria; phylum Chloroflexota; class Anaerolineae; order Promineifilales; family Promineifilaceae; genus Trichofilum; species Trichofilum aggregatum. The sequence goes on from JADJUV010000098.1 coordinate 10,813, forward strand.
GCTAGCGAGTATAGTTACTTTGGTTTTATCTATGCAGTACTGTGTACCTGGATAGTTGTTAACGCTCTATGATAAACGACAGTTCGCCGCGTTCCAATTTTGATACGATTGCCCTGGGTGGAGTTGTTCTCTTGCTGTTTTTTTTCATCATCATCGTGATAAATCTATCAACGAATGAGAGAAGACCGGCTATAGGGGACAATGGCGCGGCCGCGGCCGCGATCTCCCCAACCACCAACCCATTCGCCCAAACCACCGCCGTCATCCCTCCCACCCACACAGCCACGCCCTTACCCCCACCCTCTACCTGGACCCATACCCCCACCCTGACCCAGGCACCCACCCATACCTTCCCCCCTTTCCCGACGGCTACAAGTACAGAAACGCCATCCCCAACCCCAACGTTGCACCCCTCCATTACCCCGGAGCCTACGGCTACCTTTACCCCCATACCCTTGCCTACGCCGAGTGGTATCTATAGCTGGACCTTACGTGTCCCTATTCTCATGTACCATTACATCAGCACCCCGCCCGAAGATGCGGACATTTACCGGCTCGATCTTTCGGTGGAACCGGCGATGTTCCGGGCACAAATGCAATATCTGGCGGAGAACGGGTACTCCACCATTGACTTATATGATTTGTCGTTGGCGATTACCAACCAGATAGAATTGCCCGCCAAACCGGTCATCATTACCCTGGATGATGGTTATGTGGACAATTATTGGTATGCGTTTCCGGTGTTGCAGGAGTTTGGTTTTAAAGCGACGTTTTTTGTCGTGACTGAGTTTGTGGATAACAATAACCCGAACTATATGAGTTGGGAGATGCTTGAGGCGATGGCGGCCGCGGGGATGCGCATTGAACCCCACAGCAAAAATCATCCTGATTTAAGCGGCCGCGAGCGGGATTTTCTCATTTTCCAGATGCTTGGCTCCCAAGAGACCATCGCCGCCCACATTGGCTACACACCACGCTATTTTGCCTACCCTGGTGGCCGTTATGATGACACCGCCATGCAAATCTTGGCCGAACTAGGTTACTGGGGGGCCGTAACCACCATGGGCGGTAAATGGCACGGGTTCAACGACCGTTTTGAATGGACTCGCGTGCGTGTCCGCCTGACCACTACCTTGCCTGAATATGCTGATTTAGTAGACCCGGCCAACACGTATGGGGGCAAAGCGCAATAACCTGAATCCCTCATGTAACGATGCAGCTTCTCCAGAGGGACTAGCGCTCATCACTAAAGTATCTCATGTTGGTATTGTAACTTCTCAATATTTCGGGGCTGTGGCCGGTCTCCTGACCGAGCCACCAGCGGTCACGGTCAGGAGACCGATTGGATCCACTCCAAGTTATTGAGAAGGTAGAAATATAGCCTCACACAATTATTCAGCAGAATGTGTAGAACTATCACGAGGGTCGCTTAAAAACACAGAAGTAGTTTGTGGCCCAGCGTTTCATCCCGCCTCCCTCTAGCACGAGTACATCATGGTTCTTACCAATAATGACCGGTTCCATGTGTACCAGTTCCCATCCTTTTTCTCCTAGTTGATTGAGTTCCGGGATCATGAACAGGGGCGAAAACTTGGGTAAATTTTCCGCGTCTATCAATTCATTATAAAGGCTGTCTGGGTTTTGATTCTGACCATTGGCCTCAAGAAATTTAGTCAAATACTCCCATTTCTGCATCAGTATCTCTCCAATTGGGTTGTCGTCACCTAGTTGCAAGACTCACCCATCTAAATGGCTGTCGTTTCACCAGTAACCTACTGAAGCCCTAATTTTGGTAGAATAGCACAATGGAGAAATTAGAACCTACTTTTTGGGTACGTAATGTACCTGTTTATGGCGATGTGATTTTGTCGCCTATGGCTGGCTACTCCGATGTGCCGTATCGGGCTATTTGCCGCACCTATGGCTCAGCCATGCAATACACTGAATTTGTTCCTGTTGAGATGCTCCTGGGACGCCCTAACACAACCTGGCACGCTCTGGATAAAAAACCCGACGAACATCCAGTGGTTTTCCAAATTTTTGGCAGTGATGCCCGACTCATTCTTAAGGCGGCCCAGCGAATTGAAGCCTGGGGACCCCACATTATTGATGTTAACATGGGCTGTTCTACCCGCCGGGTCAGCGGCCGCGGCGCGGGTGTCGGTATGATGCCTCAACCAGAACTGGTAGCGGAAACCTTCAGCCTGCTGAGCCAGCATTTGCAACTGCCGATCACGGGCAAGATCCGCCTGGGCTGGGAAGGCCAACAAAACTTCCGCCAAATCGCTCACATTCTGGAAGATAATGGGGCCTCGTTGGTGGCGATACATGGGCGCACGAAGGAACAAAAGTACACCGGCCAGGCTAATTGGGACGCCATCGCCGAGCTTAAACAGAGCCTGACCATTCCGGTTGTTGGTAGTGGGGATGTACGCACGCCCGCCGATATTGACCGGATGAAGGCCCACACGGGCTGTGATGCGGTGATGGTGGGGCGGGGAGCCGTTGGCAACCCCTGGATTTTTGCCCGACGGGAGCGCGGAGAGTTAACCCCGGAGGAATGGGTGGAAACGGTTCGCCGACATGGTCAGGAAGTGGTGGCTTACCAGGGGGAAAAATTGGGGCTACCGATGTTTCGTAAACATTTGAAGAAGTATCTGGAGGGTTTGTTGATATTGGCCCCTTTTGAGGCCCCGTTGCTGCAAGTGCAAACGCTCGAAGCGTTTTGTGGTCTGGTGGATGAGATGGAACAGGTATTGATAGCGGCGGTGGGGGAACGCGGCCGCATCGCCCCTCTTATTCTTCTGCCTGAACCAGCTCTGGCCTGATCCGGGGCAACCACACGGCAAAAACACACCCTTCCCCGGCTATTCCCGAACTGGACATGGTGATGCGGCCGCGGTGCCGCACCATAATCTCCTTCGCCAGCGCCAACCCTAACCCCGTCCCTGGCACACCCACCGCCTGCGCCGCCGAACCCCGATAGAAGCGCTCAAACAGTTTACTTTGTTCCGCCAAAGGAATGCCTGGCCCGGTGTCCGTTATGCTAAAGCCAATCCACATTTGCCCAGACTCTTCCTGAAGGTGCGTGCGAACATCCACGCGGCCGCCCGCAGGGGTGTAATTCAGCGCATTGGTTAACAGGACGCTGAGCACCTGCCCCAACATCTCCTCATCACCCTCTACCGAGGGCAAATAGAGACGTTGACCCAGGGTTAAGGTTAAGCCCAGGTTCTCGGCCATCGGCAACCGATCCATCACATATTGGGCCACCAGGGCGTTTAAATCTAAGGCGACCAGGTCTAACGCCACGCGGCCGCGGTCCAGCCGGGACAATTGCAGCAAATCTTCAATAATACGGTTTAACCGTAACGTCTCCCGACGCATCACATCCAGATGTTTGGCCTGTTTCTCCGGCATCCGCTCGATTAAAGCCTGGCGCAAAATCAAATTAGTAATGGGTGTGCGTAACTCATGGGATATGTGGGCCACAAACTCATCTTTTACCTGCGCCAGGGCGCGTAACTCCTCGTTGGCGTGCGCTAAATCCGCTGTCCTTTCCACCACTTTCTGCTCCAAAAGTTCTGCATGACGCTCCATTTGTTCATGCAAGTGTGTGTTATGTAAAGCTAAGGCCACTTGATTGGCAAATGCCTGCAAATGGTCTGCATGGAGCGGGGTAAAAGCATAGGGCTGAAGGCTATCTACATGAACAAATCCCCATATTTCCTCATCAACCAACAGCGGCGCACCCATGTGGGAGCGAATGGTGACGGTTTCCCCATACGTCACCCAGCCGGGATGATTGGCCGCATCAGCCACCAAATAAGTCTGGCGCGTGCTAAACATAACACGAAAGGTAGTCCAATCATCGACAGGAAAACGAAACTGCTTCATCCAGGCTTCCGATTCAGGGGAATATCCCCAGCAACGAACGACACGGCCAATCCCTTTTCTAGCAACATGATGTTGCCTGAATCATGGGGAATAACCCGGCTAATATTGGTCTGTACCCGGTCTAGCACTACACCCAAAGCCCGGCTACGGTTGAGGGCCATAGCCGTATCGAGTAGGGCTTCGGCCAGGTTACGCTGTTCCCGTTCGGCCGTAAAGAGATGGGCGGCATAAAGCGATTGACTGACCGCGGCCGCGATACTACTCGCTAATGTCACCTCCTGAACGGTAAACGATCCCGCCTCGTTGCGACTTAGGCCAATTGACCCGGCCACTTCGTCACCAATAAACAACGGCAAGGCCAATATCGAAATGGCCTGCCGCTCTGAAAGCAACTGTTTGATGGCGGGTGAGTGGGATTTCTCTTGAACATTCTCCACCATAACAGAATTCCCATCTTCGAGTACCTGAGCCAAAATAGGGGTGTCAGTCAAAGGTAACACGACACCAATAATTGAACTGTCACCCTCGCTCAGGTATTCGGCAATTACCTTTGCCCCCAATTTATCAGGTGTCAGCAGGGCCGCGGAACAACGGGGGGCTTTTAAGGTGTGCGCCAACTCCCGACAGGCCACCGCCAGAACCTGTTCAATATCCAGATTCGATGTTGTCGCTTCCAGCACGCCATTCAGCAACGTTAATTCCCTGTTCCGTTCAGCCAATAAGGTTTCGGTTTGCTGGCGTTCGACAATTTGTTTCTGCAAAGCCTGATTGGTCGTGGCGATATCCTCAGTACGCTGTTCAATACGCTGCTCCAGCTCATTTTGTATCTGGCGTAAATCATCACTAACCAGGGCCAGATATTCTCGCTCCTGTTGTAATTTAGCCAGGTCCTGACGGCGCAAACCAGCAAAAAGAAGCAGTAAGACGCTTATTGTGGCCAGCAAGGTAGCGGCAAATAGCGCGTATTCATACGTGATCTGCGGCACAACAAGAGGCAAAAGTAACACCACCACCACATGCAAAAAAGCCGCGATGATGCCTCGGGTCTGGGAAAGCAACATGCTGGTGAGCAGAATGGGGAGAATGAACCAGTAGAGTGTATCGGTGTGCTGCGGCTCAATGATCACACTGGCAATGATGAGGAACGTAACGATGGTGGTGAATAGGATAATACCGGCCTGGTAGTAACGAGTTCGGCTGAGTCCATAGGCGAACCAGCAAACCATATTGCCTATCAAGGTCAAAAGGAAAGCAGGTTCACGGATGATGGCGCTATTGATTTGATCGAAATTGAGGAGAAAAAGAAGGTTCGCGGCCGCGAGCGGAATAAAACACAAAGTTAGGGCTGAGAACAGCCGTGCCTGGCGGCGCATATCCGTTAGGTTTATGGATGAAGGCGGTTTAGTTAGCTTATCCCACCAATTCATGAGGCTATCTCAATCGCAATTTATTGACTGGAGTTTAGAGCAAGAGGAGAGAGCGAGAGGAATTACTCTGGAAAACCCTCTAGCTCTGGCTCTGAACTCTAAACTCAAGTTATTTATGTCCTGCCTGATCAAATGACTTAAGGACGGTCATATAATTAGCTCGTTCAAAAGCGGCCGGATCATTTTGATAATGTTGACTCATGCGGCCGCGAATCTGACCCACGTTCTCCAGGTTATGCTCATCTAACCAACGCCCCAACCCCGCCTGCAAATCACTCACATGGGTAAACCCATTCTCAAACAAAGTCGAAGCTAACATAACCACTTTGGCCCCTGCCATTAACCCCTTCACGACATCCACCACCGAATGTATCCCCCCCGTTATCGCCAGATCAGTCTTTACAAACGTGTGCAAAATAGCTGTCCAGCGCAACCGCAACCGCAATTCTGGCGAGCGGCTCAAATCCAGGGTAGGTGTTACTGTGCCTTGTTCAATGTCGAAATCAGGTTGGTAAAACCGGTTAAATAAGACCAACGACCCGGCCCCGGCCTGGTCTAGCCGCTGCGCCAGATTGGCAAAAGCTGTGAAATAAGGGCTGAGTTTCACCGCTACCGGAATTTTTAGCTGCTGGTGCAATGTTTGCACCAGGTTTACCATGCGCTCTTCAATCTCCGCGGCCGCGATGCTAGGTTGCGCCGACAAAAAATACAGGTTCAATTCGAGCGCATCCGCCCCCGCCGCCTGAATCAATTTGGCACTGGATAACCAATCGCTGTCAAAATCCCCATTCAGGCTGGCAATCACCGGAATCTGCACCGCCGTTTTGGCCTGGTAAATATAGGCCAGATAACCACCCACACCCCGGTTGTACCCCTGCATGTCTGGAATATGTTTGAGGGCATCAGGCAAGACATCCCGTTGCCCAGCCAGATAATATTCCATGCCCAGGCTCTGCAATTTGATTTGTTCGGTAAATAATGAAGGTAGCACCACCGCGGCCGCGCCCGCCCGCTCCAACTGCCGAATCTGATCCACACTGGCAGTCAAGGGGCTGGCCGAAACAACCAGCGGGTTTTTAAGCAGAAAACCAAGATAAGTAGTAGAAAGATCAGCCATGCAAGGACTCCCATTTTTAAATGTCAATAACAAGAAAATCTTACCTGACTGAGAGGGAAACTGCCAATGAAGCAGGAGTCCTCCATCAGGGCTTTTCCAAAGTCAACTCGTACAGCTTTACAGAAGCCTTTTGCCGGGTTAGTCTGAAGACCCATCCCTAACCCCCTTCCCGCTGGGAAGGGGGAAACGTTATTTGTGTCGTTTTTTGAGGGCGTACGCCCTCAAAAACGACCCAAAATCTTCCCCGCCCCTTGGGGGAGGGACTGCCATAAGCGGGCGACCCAGAGGAAGGAAAACCAGAGGAGATCAGGGGACTCTAGGAAGTCCGGGAACTCTGGGAACTCTGGGAACTTGCCACCTTGCCACCTTGCCACCTTGCCACCTTGCCACCTGCCCCTTGCAACCTGCCCCTTGCAACCTGCCCCTTATTTTTCGCCCGAGTGAAGTAAAATAGAAGCATCCGTAACCACTTTTCAGGCCATTCAACACCCAAGAGGACAATCATGGCTGGCAAAAAACTGTCCATTCTAACGATTCAGGCTAAAAAAGAGCGCCAAGAGCCGATTGTAATGGTAACCGCTTATGACTACGCGGCCGCACGCCTGGCAGACTCAGCCGAAATGGACATCATCCTGGTGGGCGATTCCCTCGGTATGGTCGTGTTGGGCTACGACACCACCGTACCCGTCACCATGGACATGATGGTTCATCACTGCCGGGCCGTCGCCCGGGGCGTCGAATCCGCTTTCCTGGTAGCCGATATGCCATTCGGTTCCTACGAAATTGATCCCAAAGAAGCCGTGCGCAACGCCGTGCGTCTCATGCAAGAAGGGGGGGCCGAAGCAGTCAAACTCGAAGGCGGCCGCGAAATGCTCCCGGCTATCCAGGCCATTATTCGGGCGGGCATCCCCGTCATGGGCCATGTGGGGCTGACCCCCCAATCGGTCTCCAAGCTCGGGGGCTTTCGCGTGCAGGGCAAAACGGCCACCTCGGCTTATACCATGTTAGAAGATGCTCTGGCCTTGCAGGAAGCGGGCTGTTTCACGATAGTGCTAGAAGCCATACCAGCCCAGGTCGCGGCCGCGATCACCGACCGTCTCACCATTCCCACCATCGGCATTGGCGCCGGGGCGGAGTGTAGTGGTCAGGTGTTGGTCTACCACGACTTGCTCGGCCTGACCTTCCGCCCTTACGCCCGTTTTGTCCGCCCCTACGCCGACCTGCGCACCACCATCATCAATGCCCTCACCACCTACCGGGATGACGTTCGCTCCGGCCAATTCCCGGCCCCCGAACATACCTATCCCATGGATGAAGCCGAACTGGCCCAGTTTCAAGCCCTGCTAGCCGCACACCCAGACGGGGGAGAATGAGCAGAGTGGCAAAGTGGCAAAGTGGCAAAGTAAAATCGTTACCTGCAACCCTGCAACCCTGCAACCTGCAACCTGCAACCTGCCCCCAACCCTGCCCCATGAAACCCAAAATTAGCATCATCGGCGTAGGGGCTATGGCCTGTCTCTTTGCCGCCCGACTCCATGGGCTGGCTGAGTTTTATTTGGTAGGTCATTGGCCGGAGCAAATCGCCACCCTTCGCGGCCGCGGCCTAACGCTGTTGCCCATGAATGATCACCTCGGCCATAATGAACATACCCGTCAAATAACGGTTCCCATAACCGTGTTTGCCGCCGATGAAGCGTTACCCCAGGTGGATATGGCTCTGGTATTGGTGAAAAGCACCCAGACAAAAACCGCGGCCGCGCTCGCTCAACGCATCCTCACCCCTTCGGGCCTGGCCGTCAGCCTGCAAAACGGGCTGGGCAACGTGGAAATCCTGGCGGCCGCGCTCGGCCATAACCGGGCCACCGGCGGCAGTACCGCCCAGGGAGCCGTCATCGTGCGGCCTGGCGTCGTGCAACACACCGGCAATGGCCTGACCACGTTAGCCAACCAGGAAGAGACGCGGCCGCTGGCCGATTTATTCAACCAGGCTGGCCTCACCACCGATCTCATTGACGACCTCGACAGCCTCATTTGGGGTAAACTTATCGTCAACGCCGGGATCAACCCCCTGACAGCCTTGCTCCGCCAGCCAAACGGCTTTCTCGCCACCGACCCCACCGCCCGGTCATTGCTGGCGCAGATTGTTTGGGAAGCGGCTCAAGTAGCCCAGGCCAGCGGCATCACCTTGCCCTACGCCGATCCCGTGGCGCGAACTCTGGGCGTCGTTCAGGTTACGGCGCACAACCAATCGTCTATGCTTCAGGATGTATTACGCGGCGCACCCACCGAAATCGAAGCCATCACCGGGGCTATTTTGCGTTACGGCACTCTCACCCATACCCCCACCCCACTCAACACCCACCTCTACAAACTCATGCAAACCGGCGCGCGGCCGCAAACCATTACCCAACTCGCCCACCAACTCAAAACCTGAAACCCGAAACCCGAAACCTGAAACCTGAAACTCAAAACTATGAAACTCACCTCCTCCATCCCCGAACTCCGTGCCCTGCGCTGGCAAGACCCAACCCTGACCTGGGGGCTTGTGCCCACCATGGGTTTTCTACACGAAGGCCACCTCTCTCTGGTGCGTCAGGCGCGGGCCGAAAACGATCGCGTGGTCGTCACCATCTTCGTCAATCCCGCCCAATTTGCCCCCAGTGAAGACCTCTCCACCTACCCACGCAACCTGGAGCGTGACCTGGCCCTACTACGAGCCGAACAAGTGGATGTGGTTTTCACCCCCGATACCCCCACCATTTATCCACCCGATTTCCAAAGCTTCATAACCGTAGAAAAAGTGACCCAACGGCTAGAAGGAGCCTCACGCCCTACCCATTTTCGCGGCGTGGCCACAGTGGTAGCCAAATTATTTAACCTCGTGCAACCTACACGAGCTTACTTCGGCCAAAAAGATGCCCAACAAACCGTGGTCATCCGGCAGATGGTACGTGACCTAAACTTTAACCTGGAAATGATCATTGGGCCGACGGTGCGGGAGCCAGATGGGCTGGCTTTGAGTTCACGGAACCAATATCTAAGCGGGGCTGAGCGCGCGGCCGCGACCATCCTCAACCGTGCCCTTATGAAAGTAGAACACGCCTTCCACCAGGGGGAACGACGGGCCGAGCGGTTACGCCAAACCATCCAACAGACCATCGCCAGTGAGCCGCTGGCCCGCCTGGATTACGCCAGCATCGCCGACGCCACCACCCTGGACGAGCTAGATACCCTTGATCGTCCCGCCCTGGCCTCATTGGCCGTGTTTATCGGCCGCACCCGGCTCATAGACAACATTATCCTGACAACACCAAAGCTGTAACACCAATCACCACCTTTGATGAGGCTCCTATGAACGAACACATTCTCCCCCTGGCCGCCCAAAAACGCGTTGCCCTGGTTGCCCATGACAACATGAAAGATGAAATGTTACAGTGGGCCACCTATAACTTAGGCAGCTTACAACAGCATACCCTGTATGCCACCGGCACCACGGGTACGGTTTTAGAACGGGAACTGGGTTTGAACATCCACAAACTAATGAGTGGCCCCTTGGGGGGTGATCAGCAGATCGGGGCCAAAATTGCCGAAGGGGAAATTAATTTTTTGATCTTCTTTTGGGATCCGCTGGAAGCGCAACCCCACGACCCGGACATTAAAGCGGTGCTCCGGTTAGCCACCGTCTGGAACATTCCCATCGCTACCAACCGGGCTACCGCCGATTTCCTCATCTCCTCGCCGCTGATGAGCACCGTCTACGAGCGACTCGTCCCCGATTACACCACCTACCGCCAGCGGCTAGACAAAAAATTCCCCGTTTCCAGGCAATAATCGAAAGGGGGTGTTTCTTTTCAGTTGAAAGGAGAGGAGTGAGCACCCCCAAATGCGAACGGGTTGGCATCTGGGGATGCCTTTCTCCTCTCACTCATTTGAAACACACCCTAATCGAAACTATAGCAGCTCTTCCACCACCGGAACCAGGGCTGGTTGGCGGCGGCGGTTGGGGTTTTGCGACATCGCTTTTTCGACTTCTTCCATCCAGATACGGGGAAAGGTTTTGATGGCATCTGCCTGAGCGGACTGCACTTTCCACAACATATCCTTATCCTGACGAATATCTTCTAGTTGCCCTTGTAGCTGATAGAGCGTTTCCTGAAATTCCTTATCCTTGCGCGCGGCCGCGTTCCAATGTTGCTCATCATCTACGCCAAAATTCTTCCACCGCTTATCATTCTCCACCTGGAAATTGTCCCAACGGGTCTGCATCCGCCCAATTTCCACCCGCGTTAGCTCCATCGTTTCCCGCTGTTGTTGCTCAATCTGCTTCTGCCAGGGCGAGAACGATTGCACCGCCATACGCGCTTCCTTGTACTGATCGGCAAATTTCACCCATTCCACTTTGAACTGATCAATCTGCGCTTTTTGCTCCTGCAAGGTGCGTTGCCACCCTTCCAGCTTTTGGTTGCGATCATACTCCCCAATTTGAATCTGCTCTGTCCACGTCTTGAGCGTCTGACGAACCTCTTCCTGAATTTTGGTAAACCCTTCTACAGCTACCTCAACCCGCTTCACTGCCCCCGCCGAAACATCCAACCGGCTGTTGATATCCTCAAACCGGCGGGTCACTTCATGGATAGAGGTTTGTAAGGTGGACACCGAGCGAGCATTTTGCCGCTCCGTCTCTTCCAGGTAGGTAATACTGCGCGGGAATGATTCCATGCGGCCGCTCATTTCAGTCACCCGGTTCTGCAAAACACCAATCAGGTGGGCCAACCGCTCTTCTTCCGCTTCGCGCAACTGCATACTATCTTGCAGACGGCTGATATGGCTCAACTCCTTGTTGACCTGAGCAATCTCGCGCACCTGCATCTCATGTTCCACCCGGCGTAGTCGCTCCATCTCTTCCAAACCCGAAATTCGTTTTTGGTCGAACTGTTCAATCAGCCGCACCGTGTCATCGCGGAACTGCTGTAATTTCGTATCCACCTGGGGCATTCGGGCCAATTGGGCCACCAGATTAGCCACCTGTCGTTCCAGGTCTTGAATCCGTAGATCACGCCCCTGCAACTCTCGTTCCTGAAAAGTCGCCCGTTGTTCCAGTTCGGCGATTTTTTTAGCCGCCTGTCGTCGCTCCTCGTCCAACCAATCCAGGCGGCTCATTACTTCACCCATATCAATGGCTTTGGCATTATTACTATTTCGAGTCGTCATCACGTCCTCCCACAATAAACGGCTTATCTACAAGCCGATTCCCTGCTCGCGCAAAATTTGCGGATAAATGGTTTGGCTTTGCCGAAACAAATCCGCCAGGATGGTTGCTTTCCAGATTGGCCCTTTCACGGTTAGTTTGCCACTACCCAACGCTTTGGTGAGGGTAAGTTGACCCAGCAAAATGGCGTGTAACGTGTCCCCACTCAGGCCAATGTCCAAATCTGGTTTGAGGCTGTTGCGGCCAAAATGAACGACAGCGGTCTGTTCGCGGCCGCTAATCAAAATCTCACCGCTGGGGTTACTCATTTGCAACCGAATAATCAGCCGAGAGTTCAACAAGGCCGCGGCCGCGGTTGGATCATCCTGCTCAATGCGGGCAAATAATTGCCGGGCACAGGTATAAAACTGTTCGGTATTCCCATAAATCGCCATTCGCCATCCTTCCCGCCAATTGCGTACTGGTCAGTCGTCTTATCTGTAACTGCAAGTTTTACGAAAGTCAGACGTATATTTTTATGACAAGTCTCACCCTTCGTTTGTCGCCGCGTCGGGTATACAAGGCGATTATATCCTTAACCGCACGAGGGTGAAATCGCTACCTCAAATTCTGCCTTGACGCTTATGACGCATCGCGTTATAATTTTGCCAACGTGAAACATACTTTTAACAGGCCCATTGCCTGATGAATGCAAGGAGCAAGCTATCATGGACGATGTAACAATCGAAATTCAAGAGGAAAGTAGCGAAAGCGGCCGCAATCAAATGATCGAAATGGCTCGCAAAGTGCTATTAGCCAGTGTTGGGGCTGTCGCCTTAGCCCAAGATGAAGTAGAAGCCTTTGTCAATCGCCTCATTGAGCGCGGCGAAATCGCTGAAAAAGATGGGCGCAAACTCATCAATGATGTCATGGACCGCCGCCGTAAACAAATGGAAGATACCCAGGCCAAAGCCAAAGAAGGGCTTGATGGTCGCGTAGAAGCCATTTTGCACCGCATGAACATCCCCACCAAGTCAGACATCGAAACCCTGAGCCAAAAAATTGCCGCGCTGACTAAAAAAGTTGATCAACTCAAGAAAAGCTAGTCCATCTTTAGGAAAGGTGGACTTATGTTTTTATGACAAGTCTTGGTATCAGTTTGT
>JADJUV010000099.1 GCA_016716885.1 Candidatus Trichofilum aggregatum
TTCACCGACTTCCGCGGCCGCCAAGGGAAAGCGGGTCGGACCTACCACGCCTGGCGCAGTTGCCCAACAATTACTCGGCCCACACGCTCATCTGAGCCGCGGCCGCGTGCGCCATCATAATCGCCAACTGGCAGACCTGCGACACAAAGGGGACGCGGGGAACGGGCAGAAGGTCGAGATGGAGCGGCGGTATTACGGCAATGGCTCAGAAGCAGAAAAGGGATGGCGGAAACGCGGCCGCGTGCCGGTGTATTGGCTGGGGAAGAAGGGTCGCGGAGTGGTGCTGTGGTGGGCGATGGAGGAGTCGGTGTGAGTGGGTGGAACAAAGTTGCGGGGGTTTATAGCGGAAGACATATGCCTTTATTGAGCCGTAAAGGGCCATTCTTGCCTACCACAAACGCCCGTCTCTGACCTGGAGCAGATAGCTACCTCCTAGTCTGGTTGCCTTTCACTGTCCCCTGAAGGATAATTACGCTTCTCATAAGCCATATGGCCCTTTTGTAGTTCCTAAAATTATACTGAATCTAAAGAGTGATAGGTGAGACCATGTCTTCCCCCGCAGACGTATCCACGCTGGTTGATATTTTCACCATTGGACAATTAGCCTTCAATCAGCTTGATCCACCATTTACCATGCAGGTAGCCCAGGCAATGGAAGAAGCGTATCAAATCAGCCCTGATTTTAGCGGTACACCATACGAATATGATCCCAAGCGCATTCAGGCGTTTCACTTGTGCAAAGAGTTGACCTACCTGGCCAACCGCCGTTGAGGCATTCCCTCGTCTTGATTCACATCCGTTTTTAGAAGCGTTTAGGTTTCCATTGCTCCTGCCGAGGCAAAACCTTGTCTCCCCTACCTGCTATTGGCCGGGGAAGAAAGGTCGCGGGGTGGTGCTGTGGTGGGTGATGGATGAGCCGGTGTGAGCGGGTGGAACAAAGTTGCGGGGGTTGTAGGGGAAGAAATTAGGCTATCAATACCCACTTACTCTGCATGGAACATGGGTGACAGAAAGGTGATGGCAAACGATCAGAAGGAACAGGCTTGTGACGATATTACAGCGGTGGGATGGTAAAAAAGTGTGACAGACACCCGGCCTCGGGTTACTCTTTTGGCTGGGCAAGAAAACCCGCAGGGCGATACACAATATCTGATTCTCTCGTTATAATGGGCGCCCAAACATTATCCTGGCATGGAGCAGGGAATGTTTAAAATAACCACCCCTATGGTTATACCTTATGAACACAATGAGACACCTTGTCCCCAAGAACAGCGCACAATCACCTTCTACGACGATGAAATCCCCGCCGTCGTCGTTCTAGAGCAGGGTGAGCAACAAACTGTCTATGTCCCTCTGCGCCCCATTTGTGAATACCTCGGTCTCTCCTGGCCATCACAAAACAACCGCCTTTCCCGCGATCCTGTTCTCTCGGAAATTGCCATGTCCGTATTCATTACGAATACAGACATCGATCCCCAAAGCAAACGGCCGCGCACCAGTACCATGACATGCCTGCCGTTGGAATATCTGAATGGTTGGCTCTTTGGTATTAATCCAGACCGAGTTCGGGAGGACATCCGGGATAAAGTCATTCGTTATCAAAAAGAATGCTACAAAGTCCTGGCGGCCGCCTTTCTTGAACGAACTCCTTCAGCCGATTCATCCCCTAACGCGGCCGCACTTATCCAAATCCGCGAGATGGGGCGTGCCATTATGACGATGGCCGAAGAACAGTTGAAGTTCGAAGCCCGCCTCACCGTACACGACCAACGCCTGGATAAAGCAGCTTATGCCTTCGCTGATCTGACCAAGCGGGTCAGTAGCATCGAGCAAAAACTGACCCCAGGCAACGTGATCACGGAAGAACAGGCCAGCCAGCTCAGCCAGGCCGTTAAAGCGATTGCCCTTGAACTGAGTAAGAAAAGTGGTCGACCGGAGTTTGGGGCCGTCTACGGCGAACTATACCGGCGTTATGGCATCACCGGTTATAAGTTCCTGCCTGCCAATCAATTCACCGACGCTATCAACTGGCTCAACCATTGGTTTCAAGAACTTACAGATCTGTCTGGTGGGCCGTTCTGATAGTATCTGGTTGCATTTGGTACCTGGGCTTTTAGCCATGAGCAATTCGGCCTCTTGAATTGCTTCTATTGCCCTACGCAAATATTCATAACGAAAATAGTTCACTGAGTATTCCATGATTGGGTAGCGACCCGATGACCGTTTTGCCTTGCCGACTCACGATCCCACAGTTCTAGACCTTGGCTGTCCCCTCCCCACCGTCTGAGCATCGGCTACCGTCTGTTATTCAACTGAACGACTTTCATCTCCCTACCCCACAACCGGTAATGGGTTATTCCAGATTGCTTCATAGTTGGCCGCATTGCCGTTGTTGGCTTCAATTTGTCCTACGTAAGAATTAATAAGTGGAAATCCCATGCAGAACAAACGGCAACGGCGCAACCAGCCTGCAGGCGATTTTGTCCACTCGCCGAACGAACCCGACCTTCCGATCCAGCTCGCGAATGGTCGCTAATGCGGCCGCGAATTGACGGGGTGGCGTCATGAAGACGTTCCCCTGATTGGCACTCACTCCCCCCACCCCACTGCTTCTTGGCCTCTTTTTAATTTGAGTGTTGACATAACGGATTTGCACACAATCGATTCTAAGCAAAAGTTTGTGGCGACGTTGGGCGGATTTTTTGCCGCTTCCATAAAAGTGATTAAATTTTGCCTTATTGTAATCAATTGATTACAATTGATTATGCGTTGATTCTATGGTGAATCAATAACAATCAATTTTGGGAGCAAGGACGGCAAAAATGGCTGAAGCAATCACAATCGCAGTAGTGAACCGTAAAGGTGGTGTAGGCAAAACAACAACCGCGGCCTCGTTGGCACACGGGTTAGCCCGCAAGGTAGAGGCGGAGGGGGGAAGGGTGTTATTGATCGATCTCGATCCGCAGGGGCATGCCAGCCGGGTGTTGGGGGTCGAAGCTAACGGTGCTGATCTGGCCCAGCTGTTATTGGGCCAACAAACAATTAAACAAGCAGTTGTCAGTGCTGATCGTTCCAAGTCCGACGGGCCATCACGACCAAATCTATTTGTCATCCCAACGAGCAATGCGTTGGCCGCCGCCAAAACTCAGTTGGTGGTAAGCAGCTTCGCCCAAATGGTGCAGGGAGGGGCGACTGCCTCATTGGACGATTTGTTGGAACAACGATTGGGGAAGTTGCGCCAGGCGTTTCGGTATATTATCTTTGATTGCCCACCGAGTCTGGATGTTCTGGAGCGATCGGTCTACCGCATGGTGCAACATGCGATTGTGCCAGTAAAGACTGACTACCTGGGTGTGGTGGGAACCTTGCAACATACGACCGATATTGTGGCCGCCCAGACACAGGGGATGGATGTCCGGGTTAGCATGGTGGTACCAACCTTTATGCGTCCGAATGAAGTCCTGGCCCGTCAAGTTGTAGAGTCGTTGGTGAAGCAATACACCCGCAAACGTGTGTCCCGGCCGGTGCCGCAACGGGTGGCCTTAGAGCAGTGTGTTGCTGAAGGTAAAACTATTTTTGAATACGAGCCAGATAACGAAGCTGCCAAGTCGTATCAGGATTTGGTAGATAAGGTCTATGCACTATGAGTAATCTGGATTTTTTTAGATGAGATCGAAGAAGCCATCCCCAGGGCGGAACCTAAAAGTGGTAAATCATCTGGAAAAAGTAAAGTAGGCGCAAAACATTTGATCTTCCCATTGGGACGACCAGCGGCCGTATTGGCCGCTAAAGCCATGGGCACAGAGTCCACTGTGGCCGGTCAGTACATTCGCCGGACGTTTACCTTTCGCCCTGATCAATTAGATGAGGTGAATAGATTGGCCCAGGAGTTTGGTATCTCAGGTAATGATCTGGCGCGTTGGGCGATTGATTTAATGCTAGATGCAGTAGCCCAAGGAGAAGCTCCACCTGTTGAAGAAGTGGTTGTAACCAAGCGTTATACAGGCCGATAATGTGCAGCAATAAAGAGAATCAATATTGGCCCGATAAAAGACCTTATTTGATAGTTCCATCAGACATAGTCAGTAATTAGCCACAGCCAGTATCGAACCTTATCGAGGCAAAAGGGGTGGACGTTACGTCCACCCCTTTGGAGAATAAGAATGAACAACGAGCAAGCCCTGGTGCCGGTTGAGCAGAAAACAGTGGAGTTTTATGGTGATGAACTACAGGGGTTGGTTGTCATAACCCATGATAGAGAAAGAGCAGTGTATGTACCAGTGCGACCCTTGTGTGATTTTTTTAGAGGTAGGCTGGACATGGGCAGAGGCGACGAATTAATCGTGATCCTGTCCTGGCTGAAGAAATGCGACAGGTAGAAATACAAACTTCTGGCGGGCCTCAAGTGACGCAATGTTTACCTTTAGAATATTTAAATGGCTGGTTGTTTGGCATCAATGCGGATCGAGTACGACCTGACATCCGTGACAGATTAATCCGTTACCAAAGAGAATGTTATAAAATTCTTTCGGCCGCGTTCACCGAACCGCCGCTCCCTGTTGAGATTTCCTCTAGTGCATTAGTCCTCATGCAAATTCGTGAGACTGCCCTGGCGGTGGCGAAGTTGGCCGAAGAACAGTTAGCCATCATGCAGAGGCTGGACAACGCTGCCATCGTTATTGGTGATGTGCGCAAGCGAGTTACCGCGCTGGAGCAACAACTTGCTCCGCGAAACGCCATTACCGATGAACAGTCGGCTGACGTGGCAACAAGGTACAAGCCCTGGCCATGTATCTGACGGAGCAGGATAAGGGAAAAAATCATTTCCAGGCTATTTACGCCGAATTGCACCGACGCTTTAGAGTGAGCAGTTACAAGACGATTCGCCAGGAGCAGTACCAGGTGGTAGTGGACTTTTTAGATCGTTGGGCTAACGCGGCCGCGAAAGGGTAGGGGGCGTGACCTGATCGTAATCTGAGTTTCAGTTGGTTGCCCATGGCCCGGTAATGCCTTCAGGCGGAACGCCCTCGCCCAAATCGTTCACGCTGACGATCTCACCTTCTTCTATCCAAACCTCAGCCACCTGCCAGTAAGGGATGGTGGGAACGGCAAAATCAACCAGCCAGCGCTCTGATTCATCCTCATCGGTTTCCACTAACCCTAAAACAACATCTTGGACATTATATTCAGCCCGTACCCAGTCTAAGGTTGCCTGTTTGATTCGTTGGATCAATGCTTCGTTTCTTCGCATAGGTATTCTATCTTGGCTCAGTTTTGGCTCCCGACACCTAATTATAGCGCTCATTTCTATTTTAACGGCTTGTTCACTCTCCATTCCCCTTCGCGGCCGCGTCTCGGTGTTACAATCCAGCCGCGATAGAACTACAGTTCTATTGACATCATCCTGGCTAAACCCCTCGCAGTGTTGGGCAGAGCACGAGCAGAGGCATGGACAACGAAGACAATAAACGCCGGACAGAACAGGTTATAGCTGGCCTGAATGCCACCCTCGGCCGCCGCCTGGTGCAAACCGCTGGAAGGCTGGCCCAAGCCACCCCCGTTGTCAGCACAACCTTTCCCCCTTTAGATGCCGCCTTGGGCATAGGGGGTATTCCTCGTGGGCAGTTGACCGAAATTGTCGGCAATCCCACATCGGGTATGGTAACGCTGGCTCTGAAGATACTTACAACCATCCAGCAAGGTGGGGAGCGGGTCGTTTACCTCGATTTAGCCGCCACCTTTAACCCCGATTATGCCGTGCTTTGTGGTCTAAACCTGGAAACGCTTTGGATCGTCCGGCCCGCCCCGTATGCCCTGACCTGGACCATCCTTTATGATTTGGTACTTGACAGTGGGGTGGGGGGAATCATTCTCCATGTTCCCTTGCCAGCTTTTAGCCAACCCGATTTTCTGGCCCACGCTCGCCAAACCTTTTCCCGTCTGCAAACAGCCTTACGCCGTTCCTCTTGTGTGTTGTTGGCTTTAACCCCTCTCCACGAACCTGGTCATGACCTACGCGCCTGTTATCCTTCTGGTTACGTGCTGCTACAACTGGCGGCGATCCGGTTGTGGATCCAGAAAGAAAAGTGGCTCTACCAGCAGAACGACATCAAAGGCTACCAATCACGCGTGACCGTAGCCAAGAATAAGCTGGCCCAAGCCGGACAGACGGCCGTCATTGCCGTGACCTTCAACGGTACAGTTGAAGGAGATGGTCCATGATTGCCTGTGTATGTCTGTCTTACTTTGCCGCCAGCGTTGAACGGCGGGCCAATCAGTTGCTTCTCAAGCAGCCCCTGGTGCTGGGTGGACAGCACTGGGCCAACGACCCCCTTTATGGTTTCTCCCAAGAAGCTGCCGGGCAGGGCATCCGGCCAGGAATGGCCTTACGTCAGGCCCATCTCCTATTTCCCTCGGCCACCTTCATGGAGGCCACACCACCCCAGTACGCGGCCGCGTCGGCTGAAATCCACGATTGTCTCACCGATTTTGCAAACCGGGTGGAACCAAGAGCCTGGTGGCAAGGCGCCAATTCCGATCCTACCGCCAGCCCGGCGCTGGGACGCCGCTTACCGGCGGTTTACTGGCTGGATATCGGCTCTTTGCCTCAGCGCGAAATCATTCCGTTGGCCCAGCACATGGGACGCACGGTACGCCAGGCCACCCGATTGGAAGCCTCGATTGGTTTGGCTGAGCATAGCTGGACGGCCCAGGTCGCGGCCGCGCTGAGCCGTCCCGGTCATTTATTACCCGTGGCTGAAGGGAATGAAAAGGCCTTCCTGGCCGGGCGCTCGCTCCAATTCCTACCCCTGGAAGCCAAACTGCGCCGTCAGCTTCTCCAACTAGGGATTCAAACCCTGGGAGAACTGACGGCTTTACCTCTTTCCGCCTTACAGGACCGGTTTGGGCCAACCATTGCACCTCTCTATCGTTTGGCAGACGGGGAAGACACAACCCGGATCCAGTTGAATCCCGTCGAGGATACGTTAACTGTCAACCGGCTATTTCCTGACTCGCTGGACAACCTGTTGAGCCTGCGAGCCGTGGTAGCTGATATGACCGGAGTGTTGGCGGCCCAACTTCAGGCTAAGAGCCAGATGGCCCAATTGATTCGCGTCCGGTGGGAAACGGTTGAGGAGAACAAAAGGAAAAGAATGGGCCTTGCGCCAGCCCGTAGGAGATGAAACGCATCTACGCCAGACAGTCCTGGAACTCCTTGCTCCTGGCCAACTGTCCGCACCCCTGGCCCGACTCACTGTCGGGTTAACCCAATTGGTCCCCGCTCAGGTGGAACAGTTGACGCTTTTCGCCCCGGTGGCTACCACCCGGCCTGTTTCCCCCCTCGTTCTGCTCACCCGTTATGCCCAACATACGTTGCAGGCGCAATTGGTGGCCCCTGACCATCCCTTGCCAGGGCAGCGTTTTGTCTGGTACACACCCAGCCTATGACCGCTTACATCTGGCGTGAGGGGGTTCCTATTGAAGTTGAATACACGGGGCAAGGTGAGCCGGTGGCCTTCACCTGGAGCGGGCAGACCCATCAGGTGGATATGCTCATCCGCCAATGGCGCATAGACCAGGGGTGGTGGCAGAAACGGCAGTGGCGGGCTTATTTTCGGCTCAGCACCACCACGGGGCTGTTGCTCATCCTTTATCAAGATTTGCTGACAGGCGAGTGGTTCCTGCAAGGGGGTGTACGATTGACGGTTACCCGCCTGTCCGTTGGTGTCCAGCCGCCACCGATTGCCCGCCTGTTCTCATCAGGATGGTATCTCCACCCCATGTACGTTGAGCTTCATGCCCCTCCTGTTTTTTAGTCTACTCGACGGAGTCAGCTTCCCCGGAAGACCTGGTAGCGCGTGCGGCCGCGTTGGGGATGTCGGCCTTGGCTTTGACCGATCATGATGCCATTTATGGGGCGGTGCGTTTTGTCCAGGCGGCTAAGGCTCAGGGCATCCAACCCATTTTAGGGGCGGAACTCACCCTGACGGATGGCTCCCACCTCACACTCCTGGTGGAGAACGAAACGGGCTGGCATAACCTCTGTTATCTCATCAGCCGCGGCCGCCGGAATGCCCCCAAAGGGGAATCGGCCTTAGCCCCGGCAGAACTGGTCGGTTGTACGGGTGGCCTGATTGCCCTGTCTGGTTGTCGTAAGGGGGAGGTTGCGGCCGCGTTACGTCGGGGTGAGCGGGAAGTAGCCCGGCAAGAGGCCCGTCATTACCGGGAACTCTTTGGTCAGGGGCAGTTTTTCATCGAACTGCAACGCCACTTTCTCCCCGGCGAGGAACGGCTCATTCCCCGGCTCACGGCGCTGGCCAGCTACTTGCATCTACCCATGGTTGCCACCAACAACGTCCACTACGTGGCTCAAGACGGCCACCGGCTCCAGGATGTGCTGGTTTGCATCCGCCATCTGACGACATGGATGAATCCCTGGCTCTGCGCCGCCTAACTCCGAGTATTACCTGAAATCCCCGGTCAGAATGGCTGCCTTATTGCCTGATTACCCCAGGCTATCAGCAACACCGTGACTATCGCCGAACGTTGTCGTTTTGACTTGCACTATGGCTCTCAAGACCTGCCCCTCTTTCCCACCCCCACGGTTTGAGCAGTCGTCAGGCCTATTTGAACCGGCTGTGTGAGCAGGCTATCCCTGAGCGGTATGGTGATACCTCAGCTCGTGCGCGGGAACAGATGCGCCACGAGTTGACCGTGATTGAGCAGGCGGGTTTGAGTAACTACTTTCTCATCGTTTGGGACATCGTCCGTTTTGCCAGGGAGCAGGGAATTTTATGCCAGGGAACCTTTTCGTGCCCGGAGCGCCTTGCGCGATGTGGGTAAGGTGTTGGGCCTGGAGAGAACATTCTGGAACAGGCCGAGCGGATTCTCGAAGGGCAGGGGGGAAGAAACAGTAGCGGCCGCTCCCGGTGTCTAGTACTGGACTTTGCCAACAAATCGAGGGCTACCCCGTCATCTGGGCATTCATTCGGGGATGGTTATCACCGGCGCACCGCTCATGGGGCGGAGTAGCCACCGAACCGGCCTTTCACGATGACCGACCGGGTGGTAGTGCGGTGGGACAAAGAGGGGTTAGAAGAGGCGGGGCTGGTTAAGATTGACCTCTTGGGTTCTACGGATGCTCTCGGCTATCAGCGACGCTGTCAAACTGAGTGAAGATGAGGACTGGCTCCCCTGACTTGGCTCGCCTGACCTTTGATGACCCGGCAGTGTACGACATGATAAGTCAGGCCGATACGATTGGCGTGTTTCAAGTGGAAGTCACGGGCCCGGGCGCAGATGTTGCCTCGTTTGCGGCCCGCGTACCTTTGCTGATCTGGTGGTGGCGATTTCTCTCATCCGACCCGGGCCTATTCAAGACAACATGGTCCATCCCTACCTGCGCCGTGAGAGGTGGAACCCGTCAGTTACTGCCTCTGCTCGAACCGTCCTTGCAGGAGACCCTTGGGGTGGTGCTCTTCCAGGAACAAGTTTTGAAAGTGGCCCGTGACCTGGCGGGGTTTACGGCGGGGCAGGGAGCAGTTGCCGTCGGGCGTTGGGGGCCAAAGATGGCGCACTGGTAGTCGAACGGTTTCAGGAAGCGTTCCTGGCTGGCTGACGCGAACGGTGTGTCCCGCGGAAGTAGCTACCCAGAGTCTTTGTGAAACTCACGCGCCTTTGGCAGCTACTCGTTCGCCAAGAGCCACGCGTTACGTTTGCCGTGTTGGTGTATCTGGTCCGCCTGGTTGAAGCGGTATCATCTATCCCCTTTTGCGGCACTCCTGAACAACCAGCCGATGGGATTCTGGAATGCCGCCATTATCGTCAACGAAGTTCAGCGGCAAAGGCATTCCTGTT
>JADJUV010000100.1 GCA_016716885.1 Candidatus Trichofilum aggregatum
TCATCATCAACTTCATCGGCTACCCACCCCGCCCGACAGTTGGGCAATGTGTTTTTACACGACGTTGGCGGAAGCGGCGGAACTGGCGATAGAGACTAAGAGACTGGAGACTGAGAGACTGGAAGATCGCCAATCTCTTAGTCTCTCAGTCTCTCAGTCACCTTCTTTTCTTCGCGGCCTCTTCTCCGGCGGAACCCTCGCCTACGAAGCCGTGCTGGGGTTGCAGGCGGTGTTGTCACCTTTGTATAGCAATGTACCCATTACCGCCGAACAAAAGCTGGCCGATCCGCTGGTCAGCCAGGGGCATACCATCCTCGATTTGGGCGAGGATATTTTCACCCAGGGGCGTCTGCACCCGATGATGGACAACGATTTGCGCCTGCGCCGTTTGCGCCAGGAAGCCGCCGACCCGGAAACCGGCCTCATCTGGCTGGATGTAGTGCTGGGCGAAGGGGCACACCCCGACCCGGCCCACGAATTGGCCCCGGCCATTGCCGCCATCAAACAAGACCGCCCCGACCTGGAAGTGGTGGTGCTTATCATCGGCACGGACGAGGACCCGCAGGATGTGAACAGGCAGATGGAAGCGTTCGCGGCGCAAAGGCCACCCTCTTCCGCCACCCCACCGAAGCTCTACTCCATATCACCCGCTGTTTCCCCCCAGTCTCTCAGTCTCCCAGTCTCCCAGTCTCCCTCTCCTCTCCCCTCGCCGCCCTCAACGTCGGCGTCGAATCCTTCCACGACAGTCTCATCGGGCAAGGGGCTGAGGCGTTGCAGGTGGAATGGCGTCCCCCGGCGGGTGGGAATGAGAAGTTGATGGCTCTGCTGGCGAAGATGAAAAAATAACCCCTTGTTAAAGACTTCGCAATTTGCTAAGATTTTCCTTAAGTCAGAGCCACCATGCACATCATTTCCCACAAACGGCTCAAAGAATTTTGGCTGAAACACCCATAGAGTTGGAAAAATGATCTCTGGTACTGATGCAACTTACATGGAGCTAATCCAGGCTTTTCCACCCCGCCCCATCAAAAGTGAAGCAGAGTATGCGGCGGTTCAAGCCAGGGTGGATGCATTGGTGGACAAGGGTGAACTCACGGCCGATGAGGGCGATTATCTGTGTCTGTTGGGGATGCTGATTGGCGGTACAAGCCGATCACGACCCTATACCGGAGTTGCGCGGCGTGGCTCTGGTGAAGGCCTCTCATGGCCGAGGCGACCTGCGACAACGTGATCTGGTTCCCATTTTTTAAGACAGAATCTATAACCTCGGCGGTGCTGAATGGGCATCGGCAGTTAACGGTGGAACATATAGACAAGTTGGCCCACTTTTTTGACCTGCCCCATGCCCTCTTTTTTGGCGATGAGAGGCCAGTGGTAAGGAGAACGGGGTTGAAGTATGCGGCCGCGCACCCATCCCCTCACCTTCTCCACGAAAAGCCAGATAGTTGAGTCAATCATTTTTCTGCTATAAACCTTCTGGCGTCTTTTTATCCCTTCGCGGCGTGGTAATACCTGGTTGGGTGCTTCGCCAAGTTCGAAAAAAGCGGGTTTCTTGTCTTGACAAAATAGAACGGATGTTCCACAATCAATCATCTTTCAGTTCGATGTTCTTGCAGAAAGGAATGGTAAGGAGACTATCATGCAAAAACTACATTTTTCAATACTGATCAACGCGCCAAAAGATAAAGTCTGGCATGCGATGCTAGATGATCAGCCCTATCGAGAGTGGACGAAGGCATTTAATGAAGGGTCGTATTACAAGGAAGCTTGGAGAAAGGATCCAAAATACTTTTCTTGGCCTGACCCAAACACGGGTGAGGAAGGCGGCATGGTCAGTCGGATCGCTGAAAACAAACTGTATGAGTTTATTTCCATAGAACATCTGGGTATCGTGCAAAACGGGGTTGAGGATACCACGAGCGAAGTGGCCAGAAAGTGGTCACCGGCCTTTGAAAACTACACGTTTAATGACAAGGACGGAGCTACCGAAGTGCTCGTGGATATGGACGCAGAAGATGAGTATGTCCAAATGTTCAACGAAATGTGGCCGAAAGGTCTGCGGAAACTCAAGGAACTGACCGAGAAATAGAAAGCATTTGTCGCCAAGGAGACATTATGACGGTCAAGCGTATGGACAACGTCGGCATCGTGGTGGAAGACGTCGATGCCGCCATTGAGTTCTTCACCGAACTCGGCCTCCAGCTAGAGGGGCGTGCCCCAATCGAAGGAGAGTGGGCCGGGCGTGTCACCGGACTGGGCTACCAGCGCGGCGAGATTGCCATGATGCGTACACCGGACGGTCACAGCCGGATCGAGCTGTCCCGATTTCTTGTGCCGCCTGTGGTTGCCGATCACCGCAGTGCGCCCGTGAACGCGCTCGGTTACTTACGCGTCATGTTCACCGTGGAAAACATTGACGATACGCTCGCCCGGCTCGGCAAACGCGGCGCAGAGCTTGTCGGCGAACTGGTCCAGTACGAAGACATGTATCGGCTCTGCTACATCCGAGGCCCTAGTTGCCATTTGGGGCAGATTAGCTCAACGGTTAAGTGATAAAAACTCGTGACGGTATTTACCTTTCATCTGGCAAAAACCAAGATTGGCACAGCAGTCAGGGCACTCTTGCGCCCGCCGACGGCGGAACAAGTTCCTGGCCTCAGCCACGCCGAGTGTATGGCGATGATGACGCTCGGTGCGCCTATCCTGTCGCCAACACGGATGCAACTCCGCCATTTGACGATGTTCGCCGCGTGGGAGAGCGATGTCGCCATAGACGATTTCCTTAGCGGTACAAAGCTGGGCCGTGAGCTGGCCAGCGGCTGGCATGTGCGGATGGCGTTCCGGCGGCGTTGGGGTTACATTAGCGAATTCGCGGGTCTGGCTGAAAGCGTGGGCGAACAAGACCCCACCGCACCGGTGGTAGCGGTGACCCTCGCTCGGATGAAGCTGCCCCAAGTTCCGCGCTTCATTCATTGGGGCAAGCCGGTCGAAGAACTTGTTCGAGACCACCCAGGTACAACCCTGGCGATAGCGGCCATGAGGCTGCCGCGCACGGTCTCTACCTTTTCCGTGTGGACATCGCAACAGGAAATGGTGGACATGGTTCGGGGACATAGTGCTGTGCCTCGCCCTGAACGGCACATTACAGCCATGGCCGAGCGTCGGCGCAAGGATTTTCACTTCGAGTTTACGACGCTACGATTCAAGCCGATGGCAGAGTACGGGATGTGGGAGGGGCGTACCCATATTGTGCCAACCTGAGACTCAAGGCGTCAACGCGCCTGGATGAATGGCACGAACGGCTGAAACAGCCCGCGGCCGCGACCCCTCACCTTCTTCACGAAAAACCACCCCCCAGGAAGTGTCACGATGAAAATGGCCCAAATCGAAACCGCGATCCGCATTGTGCTTGAATTCAACGAAGCATTCAACCGGCATGATGTAGCCGGGATGATGCAGTTGATGAGTGAGGATTGTGTCTTCGAGAATACCTCGCCCGCCCCGGATGGCACGGTGTATTCAGGCAAGGAAGCCGTCACCCAATTTTGGCAGGATTTCTTCCACCAATCCCCCCAGGCCCACATCGAAATCGAAGAGATTTTTGGTTTTAAAACTCAATGCGTGATGCGCTGGAGATATAGTTGGCTGGATGGCACAGGCAAAATGGGACACGTTCGCGGCGTGGATATATTCCACGTTAAGAACGGTTTGATCGGCGAAAAACTGTCCTATGTCAAGGGATAATGAGGCAATGCCGAAGAGCGGTCACACTCAGAAAAGGTCAATAAACGTACAAGGAAACATTCACAACATACTTACATGGGTAGGAAAAACCTACCAGGGAGAACGATGAAACCGATGGATACACTCACCACCCTCTTTAGCCACAACCTCTGGGCCAACCTACGCATCCTCGAACAATGTGCGGAGTTGACCAGTGAACAACTGGATGCCACTATTTCTGGGGCCTATGGCTCCATTCGCGACACCTTACGGCATATTGTCCTGGCCGAACAAGGGTATTTCTCCCGCATCAGCACCGGTCAGCCACGCCGTCAGGCAGACAATGAGTCGTCGTTGACGATGGCCGAAATGGTGGAATCGGTGCGTCGGACTGGCACTGGTTTTATCGAATGGGCACCTCAGGTAAAAGCTGAGGAGACGGTAGAAGTAAATTGGGAAGGCACACCGCGTGGTGTGCCCAAAACTATCTTTCTCACGCAGGCGATCAATCATGCCACCGAACACCGCGCCCAAATCATGGCGATTATGACCCAATTGGGCATCCAACCAGCAGATTTGGATGCCTGGTCATATTTTGACCAACTATAGCTGTGAGATAATCATTTGGGGTTTTGGTTCGTAGTGACCGCTTTAGCGGGCTGGCACTAGTCCGCTAAAGCGGTCACTACAAACAATATCTTGTCTTGAAAGCTATAGAAGGATAATCGGGGACTTTCTAACGAACCCACTAGAGCGGAGATACCCCAATGAATACGACCCACGTCGTTTTGCGCCAGGTTAAGGATGCCGATGGCTCACGGCTTCTTGAAGCATCGGTTACGGACAATGGTGATGTGCTGATCGCGGGCTGTGACTTCGGAGACGGTGTTGAGCGAGTATTCGGTGTTCGCGAGTACGAATGGGCGTGGACAATCCCCTCGGCTTCTCTTCCATCCCTGCTCCACGCACTCGGAGCGACCGGCAATGTTCTCATTGCGCTCAAAGAGCGTTTCAGCGGCGATAACGCTACATTGCTTGGCCCCTTCTTGGAAGCCAATGAAATTCCCACGGAACGCTGGTCACGCCTCGGCGACTAATCATAGATAACAAGCATGGCCTTGTGTACAAAGTGGTGGGTGACGATTTGTTGATTGCCCAGCTACGCCATCACGATTAACGCCAACAGGTTGTAACAGTTGCGTTGGATGGACCCTCAGGGCAGGGAAATATTAGGCCGCACAACTTGTATAGCCGCAGAAGGAGATCTATGAACAACGAGATAGAAGTACTGGAAGAGTTCTTCGCCGCAATCAATCGTAATGACATGCAAGGCATAACAACGGATTTTGACCCGCAGATTGTCCGCATCGAGCCTGTGGGCTTTCCGACATCTGGTACCTATCGTGGTATTGCGGAAGTCCAAGAGCACGTTACGAAAGGACGCGGGACGTGGGCTGAAGGAACCTGCGAACCCGAGAGATTTTTGACTCATGGGGACAAAGTCGTTGTTTATCTCCATGCTTGGGTCCGCTTAAAGGATGCAACTGATTGGGTTGGCGGACGTTTTGCGGATGGTTTCGTGTTTCACAATGGCAAGATCACCCAATATCACTCCTTTGGAGAGCGGCAGGATGCCCTAAAGTGGGCCGGAATTGAGGAGCAAGAGAAAATTTGAGCACGCCACTTCGAACGGCAACAAACCAGGAGATGCGGCCCACCCAATTGGCAGAGAGAGTTTCCGGGCAGATGACCAAGTAGAGAATTCTATATGAACGTGGACGAACAAATCAAAGAATATATAGCCACTCAACCAGAGCCAAAACGCAGTGACATGCAAGAACTGCACAGCGTCATTCTGGAGTTGATGCCAGAATGTAAACTGTGGTTCCTAGATGGCAAAGACGAGACCGGTCGAACGGTTTCTAACCCTAACATAGGCTATGGATTCCGGACCATAAAATACGCCGATGGAAAAACCAAAGCGTTCTATCAAATTGGTATCAGTGCCAACACAACCGGAATCTCTGTCTATATCCTCGGAATAGAAGATAAGAAATACCTGGCCGAGACATATGGCAAAGAACTCGGCAAGGCAAACATAACGGGGTATTGCATCAAGTTCAAAAAGCTGAAAGATGTAAACAGGGATATTCTTCAAGCCGCAATACGACATGGGCTTGAACAGACAAGCATTTAACATCCACCATGCGTAAACCTCTCAACGCCAAAGCCTACGGCAGTATCCCCCACCTGCCCCACAGCCGCCTGGGGCCGGGCGACCATTCCATTGATCCGGGGCAGGCGGCAATTTGCACCAGCAAGGCCCGCGACTGGCATGATGTCATCGTCGTGCAGGAGAAACTGGACGGTTCGTGCTGTTCGGTCGCCAAATTAGAAGATGGCCGGGTAGTGGCCCTTTCTCGCGCTGGTTATCTGGCCGAAACGTCTCCGTACCACCAGCATCACCTCTTTTCCCGCTGGGTGTACCGCAACCTGAACCGGTTCGAGGGGATGCTCCAACCCGGCGAACGAGTGGTGGGGGAATGGCTAGCCCAGGCACATGGCACCGTCTACAACCTGCCCCATGAACCATTCGTCCTCTTTGACCTGATGCGCGGCGACGAACGGACGCCTTATCTGCCTCTGCTCCATCGGGTCATCCCCTATGGCTTTGTCACCCCCGGCTTCTCAGTTTTGGCCTACCCATCGGTGTACCGGATGTGGTGAAGCGGCTAAAGGAGTCGGGGCATGGGGCGGTGGATACGGTGGAAGGGGCGGTCTGGCGGGTGGAACGGTATGGCAAGGTGGAGTTTTTAGCCAAGTGGGTGCGCCAGGATAAGGTGGATGGGAGCTATTTGCCGGAGATCAGCGGCCGCGAATCCGTCTGGAATGGCAATTTAGACCTGTATGGGGTCTTTCCCGATGAAGGCACATAGCCCACAGGCTACTTTATCCCCAGGCCAGGGCAATGCCCAACTGGCCCAGGTAGTAGGTGATCATGATGAGGGTATGGGCATAGGGCACAGGGCGGCGGAATTTGTCTATGGCGATGAGGGAGTCGGAGAGAATGAAGAGCAGTGCTCCCGGCAGCAGGAAGGGAAAAGCGTTGGGGTGAAGCGCGGCCGCGATGCCCATCGTACTTATCACCACCATGTAAACCAGCACTGGCCCTCGCAGTTTGCCCAGCACCGGGAACAGCCAGGCCCCCACACTGAGCGAAAATAGCCCAATCAAACCCAGCCAGAGATTAAAACGGATAGCCTCAATCCCAGTGACAAGCGCGGCAATGTAAAACAGGTGCGCTACCAGAAAAAGGCTCAACCCGACCACGAAATATTTCCGGCGATCCAGCGCCAGCGCCACATCCCCCCCGGCCGAAAAAAGGAACCCCACCACCACCAACGCGGCCGCGATACCCTGCCCTTCTAGCGCCACATAGGCGGCCAGACAAAGCACCGGCGTCGCTTTCAGGGCAAAATCCCCTTTGTAGGGGGTGCGGGACAAAGAGAACAGGTACGCGGCCGCGGTCAGCCCAAATAGCACCAATAAAATAGTCGGTAACATGGGGTGGGTTAATTGTCGAGATTAAATATCTCTACCGGTTCGATAGGCTCGGCCAGAGTAAAACCAAAGATACGGCTGTAGAAGTAAAGCTCCGCTTCCAGACAACGTTTGATGTTTTCGGCCCGGCGGAAACCATGCTGCTCCCCGGCAAAGGGCAGGTAAGCCACGGGAATCCCTTTTTGGCGCGCGGCCGCGACAATCATCTCCGCCTGATTAGGCGGCACAACCGCATCTTCTAGCCCCTGGAACACAATCAACGGACAGGAAAGTCGCTCCGTAAAGTGAATAGGGGAGCGTTGCCGGTACAGTTCAACCTGTTCCGGATAGGGAGCAATCAGCCGATCCATATAGCGCAATTCAAATTTATGGGTCTCTTTAGCCAACGCTTCCAGGTCAGCGACACCAAAATGGCTGGCACCAGCATGAAAAACATCGTGGAAGGTCAAGGCCACCAGCGTGGTATAACCACCGGCACTACCGCCACGGATCGCCAACCGCTGACCGTCAACTTCGCCCCGCTCCACCAAATATTGCGCCCCGGCAATACAGTCTTCCACATCCACAATACCCCACTGCCCATTCAGTTGCCGACGATACTCTGTGCCATAGCCAGTACTACCCCGGTAATTCACATCAAGAACCGCAAAACCCCGGCTGGTCCAAAATTGAATACTGAGGCTATAGATGGCTGACGTGAAACCAGTCGGCCCACCGTGAGTAAACACCAACAGTGGGGGCCGTTCACTATCCGGGCCAGCAAAATCCTTGTTGGTAGGCGCATAATAAAAACCGTGAGAGGTGGTGTTGCCGGTGGTGGGAAATTCAATCGCCTGGGGCAAAGACAGGTAGCCGGGATCAAACTGTTCCGTGCTGGCGTGACGCAATACCTCTAGCCGATGGGTGCGGGCATGATATTGGGCAATAACGGTGGGGGCGGCGGGTGATCCGGCGACAAAGGCTACCGTATCGCCCAACACATGCAAATTGGACAGGAAGCTATAAGGCAAGTTGATAATGGTCAGTTCGTTGTTGCTTGTATTTAATTGAGCTAATTGCCATTTGTTGCGTTCATTAAACAGGCACCAGATGTGACCGGAACTGTCAAACCCATAGGTAGACATGCCAAAGAGCCATTGGGGCACACCAAACTCGGCCATTTTGGGGTAGACGGCTTCCGCATGACCCTTATGCCAGCGGTATAGATTCCACCAACCCGTTCTATCGGAAACAAAATAAAGCACACCACCAGGGGACCAGGTTGGTTGGAAAACTGATTCGTCCAAACCACCCGCCACCAGGGTAGCTTCACCTAAACTGCCATCAGTTTGTACGGGGGCTAACCACAGTTCCGTGCCATCCCAGGGCATGTTAGGATGATTCCAGGTGAGCCAGGCCAACCATTGCCCATCCGGGCTAGGGGCCGGGGTAGAATAAAAATCGTTGCCCTGAGCCAGGACCACCCCGTCATCGGTTCCATCTAGTGCCAGGCGTACCAATGACGCGGCCGCGTTCTGGGCCGAGTGGGTATGATCTTCACGGATGACGAGCAAATTATTACGCTTGTCATCCATGACAAAGTTAGCAAACCGGAGATCGCCGTTTTCAGTCAGAGGAACGGGGGTCTCCCCGCTTATTTGACGATAAACCAGTTGGTCAGCGAAGTTGGTGAAGTACATAGTGCCATTGTGAACGGTGTAGGAAGCACCCCCATATTCGTGAACACGGGTACGGACATTGAAGGGGGCCGGGGTCATGTCTTGGGTATGGCCGTCTGGGGTATGGCGGACAATAACGACGCGGCCGCCTTCTTGCGGCCGCGCTTCTAGCCAATAAACGTCTTTACCATCCAGAACAACCTCACTCAACCCAATCGTTCCGGCAACGATAAGGCTTGAGGTAATAGGCGACTTCCAGGAACCATAGGGGGCAGGTACTCGTTGTGACATAACAGAATCCATATCTTTACGACTTCGCGACTTAAACGGCTAAAATTTGCCCCAAGCATAGCTGTAATCAGCCATTTCGGCTAATCAATTCCGCCCATAGTCAGGGCTTTTCCAAGTGCGATTTCTTCGCCCCGTTCGCCTGTCCTCCTTTTGCCCCCCTACACGCCCTCATGAGAGTTAAGAAACAGATAATCCCCTACCCCTGCATCAACGTAATTACAGCCCTTTTTCTCACCTTTTTTGAGTCGGAAATTTGACCCACTAAATTCTTGACGATTTAGAACGCGTGTGCTAATCTTTATCACGAACGTATGTTCTGACTTCCCTCTTCCCCCCTCCCAGGCAAAGATGCAGGTGGTGACCCCACCTGCATCTCCCCTCCGCAGGCCGGGACAAGTGCCGCCAAGGTTTGAGGATGCCTTGGTTCCACGAAGTCAGGTTATCCGGTCGTGTTGTCTTGATTATCGTTGGAATCGATAGTCAATTTCTTATAAGCAGAGCAGAGCAAAGCAGAGTGGATGGAGGTAAATATCATGCGTCAAGAAGGAGTTCCCCCTGGTAAACAGAGCTTATCGTTCTTAGCAAGCCCCTCAGGCATTTCGCGCCATATGGCAATTGGTGCGATTCTGATTGTGGCCTTGCTCGCTTTTGAGTTGTTCAATTTTGACACAACCCAATTCGCCCTGGAGAGTCTCCTGGGCGATATTCGTTTTTTGGGCCTATCGTGGGCCACAATTCTGGCTATTGCTTTTTGTGCTATTGACTTTGCGGGACTGGCCCGCCTGTTTACCCCGGAACGGGGCACTGATGAACCCAAAGAAGTATGGTACCTCACCGGCGCCTGGTTATTAGGCACTTCGATGAATGCTATTATGACCTGGTGGGCTGTTTCGTTGACTCTGCTGAATCATCCGCTGGGCAATGAGGTAATGAGCCGCGAACAACTGATTAAGGTTGTGCCTTTGTTTGTGGCAGTGTTAGTCTGGCTGACGCGCATTTTGTTTATTGGCTCTTTGACAGCGGCAGGCGAGAAAATTTTATATGGCAGTGACCATGTGCCTACCGCCAAAAACAAGCCAGCCAACCAGCCAGCCGTGCAGCCAAGTATGGCGCGAACCAATCAACCCACGCGGCCGCAGCCGGTTATGCCTAGCCGCCCCGTCGCTCCCCAGGCAACACGTCCGGCCATGAATATTCCGCAGATGCTTGATGAGGCCCCCGCCTTTTCCAGCAACTATCAGGCCAATTCCCGCCCCGTCACGATTGAACCAGAACCCGCTTGCCCCGGCGCGGCCGCAACGCCCCACCCCACCAACAATCGTGTTCGCCAACGGCCACCCACACCCGGCCCCATTCGTCCCAATGTCGGTGGCATGAGTGCCAGCCCCCGCAATAACCGCAACTAACGAATCAATTAAGCCTAACGGCTTATCAACCAACAATTTCCCGGTTTTTGACGAGAGGCCAAGAACGAAAGATGTAGATGTCTTTTCAGTTTTTGGTCTTTCGTCAATGGTCTAACCGCAACCACAGGTTGGGGATTGAACCAATGTACTACTGGGCGATTGCCTGTATCGGTAGTTTGATCAGTATAATTGGGAGCATGACAAATTATGACTGTATATCCGGTAGATACCCCCTTTACTCCCGTTATCGAAGGACCCGTTGCCAATCAGGGCTGGCAACGTCCTGTATATCCACCTCAACCTATGTTTACCTCTGATCCCATCCAGAAGCGTATGGTGATTACGCTGGCGCTGGCGGTTGTGATCGTGGGCATTCTTATGATGTCCGCTCTGAGACTGAACGGCACGGCTGACCCGGGAGCCGGAGCTATGCCAGAAAGTGATGTAAGCGGTAGCGCGGCCGCGGCCCCTGCCCTCACTCCCCAACCCATCAACAGCAGCTTATCGCCCGTCTTTACCCCAGAAATTCATTTTTGGGCCAACGACATCGTCCGTTGGGCCGCCGCCCATAGCATTGGTGATCCCAACCTGGTGGCCATCGTCATGCAAATCGAGTCCTGCGGTTTTCAGGATGCGCAGTCCTCAGCCGGAGCCACAGGTTTATTCCAGGTCATGCCGTTCCATTTTGAAGCGGGCGAAAATGCCTTTGATCCGGAAACCAATGCGTATCGAGGCATGTTGTTCCTGTCCGATTTGCTGCACCAAACCAATGAAGTAGGCCTGGCCTTCGCCGGGTACAACGGTGGGCCAAGTCTTATGGTGCGTAGCTGGGACAGTTGGCCCAATGAAACCCAACGCTATTATCGCTGGGCGACAGGCATCTATCAGGATATTCAGAGTGGTCAGAGTACCAGCACAACATTGCAGCAGTGGTTAGAAGCCGGGGGTAGTAGTTTGTGCCAGCAAGCGGCCGCGCGCCAAAGCCAAACCCCCTTGTCAAATTAACTAGAACCCCTACTCTACCGGGGTAATCCCCTTTTTGATGGAACCAGGCCAGTGCAAACACTGGCCTTTTTCTTTGCCTGAACACTCTGTACACCTGTTGACGACATTCGGGCATCTTCCTATACTAACCTTAGCATCGTCCTCATTTCCGTTTAGAACACGCAATAGGGAGGTTAACATGTCCATTGACATTACGTGGCACGGTCATTCGACTTTTAGTCTGGATATTAACGGCACCAATGTATTAGTAGACCCGTTTTTTGATGGCAACCCGGTTGCCAAACGCAAAGCCGATAGTGTGAATCCCGATTACATTTTAGTGACACATGGGCATGGCGATCACATTGCTGATACACTGCCTATTGCCAAACGCACAAACGCCCTGGTCATTAGCAACTTTGAGATTGACAATTGGTTGACCGCAAAGGGCAATGCCAGAGGTCACGGACAACATATTGGTGGTGGGTATCAGCACCCGTTCGGGCATGTGAAAATGACGATTGCCTTTCACGGCTCTGGTTTACCCGATGGCAGTTATGGGGGTCAGCCGGGTGGTTTCCTGCTGACGATTGATGGTAAACGAATCTATATTGCCGGAGACACGGCCCTTTTTTCTGACATGGCGCTCATTGGGCGGGGTGGACTTGATCTGGCTGTTTTGCCGGTAGGTGACAATTACACAATGGGGCCAGACGATGCCTTGTTAGCGCTGTCCTATCTGCAACCCAAAGTGGTCATTCCCTGCCACTACAACACCTGGCCGGTTATCACCGTTGATGTCAATCATTGGGCCGAACGGGTTCGCCAGGAGACCGACTGCCTACCGATGGTGTTGGATGTAGAAGGAAGTTACCGCCTCTGAGTCTGAAACTTTGCCAAAGTGAGCCTCGTATTGTGTCCGGGCGTGGGTAGCTGTGGTTACTCACGCCTTGATTTTGGGGCAATAGGAACTTTGGGAACACTGGGAACTCAGAGGAACTCTGGGAACTCGCAACCTGCAACCTGCAACCTGCAACTTATTTTCTAGGAGATTATAGTATGTCAAAAGCAACTCGATGGATTATGTTCCTGATTATGGTCATGAGCTTTGTTTCGTTAGCTTGCCAGACGGTGATGGGGCCGGATGAAAATGAAGCAAATAGTGGGAACAATGTTGTGGCCGACACAACAACGGATAATGCGGATACGGGCAACGCGGCCGCGACCGATGATACTCCCTCAACTGATGCCGCTGATACCTCAACCGACAATGGTCAAACCGATGAAAGCACAAGCGACACCACCGTCACCACTGATGGTGACCGCGCCTTCAACTTTCGCCGGGCGAATGCGGCTTTAGATGAAGTCAATAGTTACCGAGCCACGATCGTGCTGAGCAGTAACTCAACCGCTACAGAAACAGACACGTTTAATCTGGAAATGGAGTTCCTGGTCACCACCAATCCCCCCGCTTCTAGCTTTAGCTTCACCAATTTTGACATGGGGCTGGGCGATGAATCGCTGGACTTGAGCAGCCTTGGGGCGATGACCGTGGTGCAGGTAGACGGGAAAACCTATACCAACTTGCCCGGTCTAGGCTGTACAACCAGTGAAGGCGCGGATGAAAGCATGTTGGAAGGAGCCGTTACCCGCCCCGATGAGTTGATTGATGATTTGAACAGCGAGGGCGTAACGCTGGTAGAAAGTGGCGTAACGGTGAATGGCATCGTAACCGACCATTATCACTTTGATGAAACGGCCATCGAAGACAACGACGCATCACTCAGTACGGTATCAGGCGATATGTATATTGCCCAACAAGAAGAGTTTGTGGTGCGTTTTGTGATTGATGGTCAGGGCCAGATTGGTGACTTCGCTGGTGAAGCCGCGTCTGATCTGAACACCTTCCACATGGAATTTAACGTTTTTGATGTCAACTCCAACATTACCATTGCGGCACCCGCCGAATGTTCAACCACATCCTCTAGCTCTGATTACCCCATGCTGGACGATGCCTTTGAAGTGACGACGTTTGCCGGGGTGATTACCTACAAAACCAACACGGCTATCGCTGACGCGGCCGCGTTCTACAAAGATGCCCTCACCGCCGCTGGTTGGACCGTTTCGTTTGAATATAGCGACGACACTACCGCCACCCTGATGCTCACCAAAGAAAATAAAACCGTGACCGTCCTGGTTACGGGCGACCCCGTCAGCGGTGGCAATCTGGTCAGTGTGGTTGAAAGCGAAAACTAAACGAACGACACACCTCGTTTCAACAACCTGACATCCATATAAAAAGAGGTGTGGCTCTGAATGAGCCACACCTCTTTTTGTTTCTCTTCCCCTGTTTGTAGTGACCGCTTTAGCGGGCCAGTTGGCCCGCTAAAGCGGTCACTACAAACAATTCAGTTATTGGGGGCCTAAAATCGTTTCGGGGGAAAAGCCGCCTAGCCGCCCGTTGGCATCCAGCGCCGCCAGACTGAAGGCATAGGTGGCCTGGGGATCGAGGCCATTGAGGGCAATGTTACCAGCTTGTTCAGCCGTAACATAATAAAAAGCTTCATAATGCATGACACCAGGGCGGCGGAAGGAGAGGACGTAGCCCGCGGCCGCGTTGTCTTTGGTCCAGTTGAGCAAATAAGCCCCCGGATCAGCCATGGGGGCCAGCGTGGGCGCGGGAGCGCGGGCCGGGGCACCCGCCAGATTGGCTAATACCACCAGATTGAGCCGGGCAATTTGGCTCATATAATCATAATCAAGCCGCTCAAACGTATCACGGCTGGTATGTTGCACCGTCGCATCTTCATCCACCTCTGTCAGGCGCAACGCCGGTATACCCACCGCAAAAAACTCGCGATGATCGCTGTAGCGCTGCGGCCGATCTTCGGCATCTTCCAAGATGACCTGGAAATTGGGTGAATACAGGCTATTAAGGTAGTGGAAATAGCGGGCAAACTGCCGCGACACGGACAGATCAGGGCCTTGAGAAAATACTCGCACCGCTTGAGCCACGCCAGCCCGTCCACCTACGATATCGTTGTTGAGGACAAAATCTATCTGTAAACCGGTGCTAAACGACGAGGTGACAAAGTGGCGGCTCCCCTGTGTTTGCAACTCTTCGGCGGCAAAAGCGATAAAAATAACCGTCTGGTTCCAGGTGCGTGAACTCATGAGCCGGGCTACTTCTAACAAAATAGCCACGCCTGAGGCATTATCGGTGGCTCCAGGGGCCGTAATTTGCCCATCAAACGGATCGATATTGCGTGAATCGTAATGGGCGGTCATCACGATGGTGCCGGGGTAGGAGCCATTGCCGGGTAAGGTGGCAATGATATTTTGCTGGGGCACAGAAAAACCACCGGAACTGGCCGGGTTCAAGGTGAAATCCTGGTAACTGACTTGCAAGCGGCCGCGACCCACCGTTTCCAGTTCGCTAAAAATCCAGCGCCGGGCCGCCCCAATACCAAAAGTGTCTGATTGGGTTTCGCTGAAGGCGTGGCGGGTGCCAAACCCGGTGAGGGTTTGTACATACGCCTGCAAATTTTGCCGCGAGACCTCATTGAGTAGCTCTGCGATGGCTGGGTCTACCTGGGGGGTGACCTGGCCCGGTTGGGCCGAGACGATGGTCTCGCCAGTCCCCGCTTCGGTGATCGGCAACGTCTGCCCTACCGCCAGGGCTTCCTGAACGCTGATTTGTACCGGTGGTGTGGTGGGCAGAGCCGGAGCCGGTGTAGGAACTTGCGGCCGCTCCGGGCTACCTAACAAAGCACACGAGAGAGAAAAAAGGATAAGTAAGAGAATGGGCCAGAGGCGTTGCAATTTCATCTTAAGGGGCAACGATGACTTCGGGGGAAAAAGCACCGACGCGGCCGCTACGGTCTATAGCCGCCAGACTCACCGCATACCCTTGGGGAGCAGTAAACCCAGTTACAATAACGTCCCCGGCCTGGGTGGCGGGCACAAAACGAAATGGTTCGTAGCGGTCGGAGCCGAGGGCACGAAAGGAGATAGCATACGCGGCCGCGCCAGGTATGGCATCCCAGTTGAGTTGATAACTGCCCGGTTCGGCAGCGGTGCGGATGAGAGGCAGTTGCGGCCGCGCCGGTCCCCCCGCCAGACTCGCCAACACCGCCAGGTTCAACTGGGTCGTTTTTTGCAGGTAACTATAATCCACCAAAGCCCAAATATCCCGGTTAGAGCTTTGAATCTCCAGGTCTTCTTCTGATTCAATAAACCGAATCGCTGGAAAACCTGCTTGCACAAACGGACGCTGATCCCCCCAACGGCCTTCACGGTCCAGGCCATTCTCTAACGTGATGGGAAAAGTAGGCAGGTAAAGGCCCCCAATGTAATCAACGTAGCGAGCTAGTTGGCGATGGGTGGAAGTATCCGGGCCAAGGGAGTAGAGCCTGACCGATTGAGGAATCCCGGCGCGGCCGCCGATCATGTCATTATTCAGCACCGCATCAATTTGTAACCCATCCAGTACCGCTCTCTGCACAAAATGCCCACTGCCATACGTCCCTTGCTCTTCAGCCGTTGAGGCCAGGAAGATAACCGTCTGATTCCAGGAGCGAGAACTCATCAAGCGGGCCACTTCGATTAAAGCGGCTATGCCTGAGGCGTTATCATCGGCTCCGGGATTCAGGGTTTCACCATCCAAAAGATCATCTAAAGCCGTGTCATAATTGGATATCATGATGAGGACACCCGGATGATCTCCTGTGCCGGGTAAGGTTGCCACCACATTACTTTGTTGCGTCTCAAACCCCAGGTAGTTAAAGCTATATTCTTGAAACTCGACTTGCAACCGACCATTACCCACCCGCTCAAACTCATTAAAAATCCAGCGGCGGGCCGCACCAATACCAAAATCATCCCGGTCGGTGGCGCTAAAGGTGTTACGTGTGCCAAACCGCTCCAGGTTAATGACATAGGATTGCAGGTTTTGGCTAGAAACCTCGGCCACCATGCGGGCCAGTTCTGGATCGGCGGCAGGCACAATATCGCTTACCGGATCGGTGATGGAACCGGCGGCATTCACTTGTTGCGGATCCAGCAGGGTGGAGACAAACGATTGGGCGGTGGGAACAGGGACGGGGGTAGCCGGTAGAGGGGGTGGTTCTAAAAGATAACTACCAGCACTAAACATCAAAAAGAGGGCAACCGGCCCCATAAGGAAGTAGATGAGTGGATTACTGGAACGGCGTGAATAAGATCGTCGCATAAGAGAATGGCTGTGGGATTTACGATTGACGATTTTAGATTGACGATTGTTGCCCTCTGGCAACGCCTCGTAAAAGCTAAAATCTTTGCCCTATTGGATTTCGATCGTCTATTTTAACCATTGTCGCGGCCGCAAACGACCCTTACCCCGTGATTAAACAGTTTTCTCATAAATGCGGTGCTTTTTGTGAACCTTCCCCCCCATCATGATAATGGCTTTGTTCATGGGTTCATTGGTTTCTAACACCCAGGAGCCATCAATATTGGTATAACCCTGCTCAAAACCCCGCTTCACCACTTCAAGATAGAACAACGCCCCAATACCCCCGGAACGGAATTCTTCCAGCACGCCCAAAGCGATAACCCGAAAGCGGTGCGTGTTTTTGCGGTTGCGGAGCATGCGTGCTCCACCGATGTATGAGCTAAGGAGAGACGGGCCAGGGCGGATTTTGCCTAAAGGGACGTTAACATCGGGGGCCGAAAGGCAAAAACCGATAGGCTCACCATCTTTTTCGGCGAAGAGAAGAATTTCGGGGTCAATGATGGGTTTCAGGCTGTTAACCAGATGATCGAGTTCATCGTCGGTCAGGGGAACAAAGCCCCAGTTTTTCTCCCAGGCACTGTTGTAGATGGTCTTCATCCGCTTAATTTCACCATCCAGGTCTTTCATGTTGAGCGGCCGCAACGTCAAATTGGCTTTTTCTCTCAGGGCATTCACCACCCGGACCACCTTCTCTGGCATGGCATTCCCTTTGATCAACGGCTCCAACGGCACATCCCAGGAGAGCAAATCCATGGCCTTAACGAACCCATTGGCCACCATGAAATCGTGGTAGTAGGGCGGATTATAGGGAATGAGGATGACAGATGGTGTGTCGTACCCTTCTAGTAACATGCCACATTCATCATTCGTAGACAGGTTCATGGGGCCGATGATTTTGTCCACGCCCCGCTCTTTGGCCCAATCACAGGCGGCTTGCAAGAGCGCGGCCGCGGCCTCCGCATCATTGAGCAGTTCAAACACCCCAAAATGGGCGACATTCTCGCCCTGAAACTCATTGTGTCGGTGATTCAGAACAGCGGCAATCGTACCAATCGCTTTACCATCACGCCGGGCAATAAAATAATCCGCCTCAGCATGGGCAAAAAACAGGTTTTTGTTCTTGTCAAAGAACTGCAACCGCTCAAAATAAAGCCAGGGAACCCAGTTTGGATCATTTTTGTAGACCATCCAGGGCACTTTGATAAATTCGCGCAGTTGTTTCTTCGTTTCCACCCGTTCGATGGTCAGTGACATGATCCCTCCGCATAATTTCATCCGGGCAAGGCCCACATTTGTGGTTCACCCAGTTTCATTTTAAAAGTCAGGCTCTTTAAGTAATCCTCACGCCGGGCTTCTATAGCCAGAATGATAAATTCCAGCATTTTTTCGGCGTCCTGGGCGGTGATGACAGCCGGGCGCAAACGAAAAGCGGCTGGTTTTTCAACCGCGTTGAGGGCAGGCTGTTGTTGAATGAGCTGTCCACCAATTTCCTGCACCCGATTCATGGGCAACTCCCAGGCGGGCACGTAGAGCAAACGGGGCACGCTCCAGAGCTGTTCGGCGGCTTTGCCACTGCCGCTGCCACCCCCCTGGGACTCACGTTGGCTTACATTGACCTGCCCCTGGAAAACCCAATAAGGCAACCATTCTTTCGCCAACGTCTGACCGCCAGACATGAAATGGGCATTGAGGGGTTGTAAGCCCTGGTTACTTAGCTGATAAATTTGCTGGCACTGGGGGCAAACAGTAACAACATCCTCGTTTTCTGGTTTGAGGGGTTCGTTACATTGGGGACAGGTGAGGAGAATAAGTTTCATAGGAGAGAAAAGTCAGGTTTATGAGAATTTTAACCACAGATTTCACGGATTTACACAGATTTTTTCCCATCATTTCTTCCGTGACATCTCGGACAATTCTTCCAGGACTTGTAAGCCGGTGGCGAGGAAATCACCCCCACCGGAATCACCTAACATGTTGCGCACAGAACCGATGGGGGAGTTTCCAGATGAGGCTTTGGAACCCACACCAGCGGCTTTTTCGGCCCCTTTTTGCCGGGATTCGACTTCTTCACCGTAGCGGAAAGCCTGGTACGCGGCCGCGATCAAGCCCAACCCTATCACCGCTGGCGCACACAACAACAGGAAAATGCCATCTTCATCACTGTCGGCAAAAACAAGCAGTTGGGCAGCAATCGCTGTGCCATTGACCAGAATGAAGTTGCCTACAGCCATACCACCAACCAGCATAGCCGCCCGGTAGAGAATGTTGCCGGGGGCTTTGCCATACAGTAATGTGCCCTTCACCCCATCTACCACCACCTGATAGTTGCGGCCGCGATATTCATACCGTGCCACCCACAGGGGATAATAAACCAGGGCCAGTTGGGAGCGCAGGACGTGGAACTTCTCGAAGAATTTACGGGCCATGCTTTTTTTGCCGCGGCCGCGATACTCAAAATGTTGTCGTGCTTCTTCCAGCGCTTCCGTAGGTGACTCGGCCGGTTCAAAAACCATGCCCTCAGTGTGGAGCAGGTCAGAATCAAAGGGGAGTAGGTCATTTTTGGAGAGCGAAACCTGATGCACCCCAAATTCAGACACGTCCGCGGCCGCGTCGTTCCAGTGCATCTCTTCCATCACCTCAACTTCAATCGGGCGGGTGCTGTCCTTGCCGGACTTCACCCGGCCAAACATCCAGCCCGCCACCATCGCCGTCACCCGCCAATAAGGCAGGTAAGCCAGAAAAAGCTCCTTGATTTCGGCCTTGCGCTTTAGATCAGAGGCCTTGTTCATGCCGGAGAAAAAGCCTTTCACGGCCCGCTCGGCCTGTTCCCGCTCCACTTTGCGGGCGACCTGCCAGCGGCGCACACCCCGCTCCCCTTGCACAAAGGAGCGCAAATGGCACGAGGGGCATTCCACGATACGTACCCCTTCTGGCACAGGAACCACACTGGCACAGTTGGGGCAAGTTAAACCTTGTGTTTGTTCAGCCATAATTTTACACTTTGGCGGAGATGTACGCGGCCGCGACGAAAATGGGTATCGCTACGATGATGGATAGAACAATGTAGGCCACAACACCCAGAGCAAACCCCTCGCCCGTGCCGCTCATGTACCCGGCCAATGGCCCCAGGGCCAGACAAAAATAGACGATGAAGGCAATTGAGGCGATAGTGAAATAAGGGGCTTCCCATTTGGAAGGGAATATATTGGCAAACACGCGGCTGGTAGCCGCATCCACAATAGCCGTATACCGTTCCCCCTTAAATTCATACTTGAAAACGAAGAGAGGTAAATGCACCAGGGATACTTCCTTAATGGTGGTATCGGGCATTTTTTGTTCATCTTTAAGCCATTGGAGCATGGCGTCATAGGGAACGGTGGGTTCGACCGCGGCCGCGTCCAGTTCATGGTCATACGGGATCAGGTCAGCGGCGGGGATGGTTTCACCTTTGAGGGCACTAATCGAGAGCGCGGCCGCAGGTTCCAAAAACAGTCGCTCCGCCCCATTTTGTTCCGTGCGAACCAGCCACATTGGAAAATATTCAAATTGCCCCGGCTCAATTTTGGCCTGCGCATCCAACCCCTTCACCGTCTGATTACCCGCCATCCAGCGGCGCAATGCGGCCAGGGCATCCGTGTCTCGCAACGTCTGTTGCAACGCATAATGAAAGACAGCACGGGCCTTATCCACAAAATTGGTAGCCCCGCAAAATTCACATTTAACAAAGTGCGTGTTCTGTTCCACGGGTAGAGGGGCGGCACATTGTTGGCAAGGAATTTGGGTGTTAATGGGTGTAGCGGTTGAGTTCATAACGATGGTCTCGTAGAAAACTGAGCGCATTGTAGCCCGTCCCCCCGTTCCCGGCAATGAACCAAAGTCCAGACCAAGACGCTCCATTTTGGCCCTATTTGCCGATGCTCCCAGGGCGCAACAAGCTGTTTTTTATACCTTGACCCCATTCTTTTCAGGTGTAAAATGAAACTAGTTTAGGCAAGCCTAACGACAGGGCGAAAGGTTGACAGTCCAGCTTTACGGGCTACAATTTTAATCGCTCAACTCGTTTTTTTACCTCATTTTAAGCGCGGACAAGAAGGGCTGTTTTACAGTTTTTCCTGAGCGACGCGCTCGTTTTTCAAGGAGTTGCTTTCATTATGGAAGACAAGGCAGAGCCTCACAGTTGTAGGATCAAAATGCCTTCCACACCTGCTTAGCCAATTGAATACAGCCCCTGGAAGCAAGTTCCCCCAGGCGGAGATGACGACTAATCTCTCAAATCTCTTAATCTCTCAGTCTCCCGTGAAAGGGACTAAGAGACTGAGAGACTAAGAGATTGAGTATCCATTCTCTTTCCCCTCACGAACACGCCTCCAGGGGAACCATCCTGGAGGTGTCCAATGCAAACAATTTATCTGGATGATGTTCTGACACGGCTACGCGCCGCTTTGGAACAGGATGATTTTGGTGGCGCGGCCGCGATCATTGAACGATTGCGCCCCGTTGACCAGGCGGATCTCTTCGCTGAATTAGACGAAGACGATCAAGTTTCGCTTTTCTCCCAACTAGACCCGGCCAGTTCGGCGGACATTTTAGAAGAGCTAGAAGATGATGATGCGGCTGATTTAATGTTAGCCTTGCCGACGGGCGCGGCCGCGCGCATCGTCGCCCAAATGGAGCCGGACGAAGTAGCCGACATGTTCGCTGAAATGGAGCCGGAACAGGTTCAGACCTTCCTGTCGCAACTGGAAGACCCCGATGAAATTCGTCCACTTCTGCTTCACCCGGAAGACAGTGCCGCCGGGTTGATGACCGTGTGGATGTTGGCCCTGCGCCGCCGCATGACCATAGCCCAGGCCCTACAAACCATCCGTGAATGGCAACCAGAAGATAAAGAGATCATTCAGCAATTATTTGTGGTAGACAAAGAAGGCAAACTTTGTGGGGTGTTAAGTTTGTTTTCTCTCATCACATCTGACCCCAACAAGTTTGTCATGGATGTGATGAACCCGGAAGTGATCTCGGTATTGGCGGGCACTGATCAGGAAGAGTGTGCCCGGATCATGTCTCGTTATGACTTGCTCTTGTTGCCGGTGGTAGATGAGTGGGGCGTCTTGTTGGGTACGATTACCATTGATGACGTGGTAGACGTGTTGGAAGACGAGGCCACCGAAGACATTCAACGGTTAGGGGCGACTTCGCCGTTGGATCATGCTTATCTGAATACGGGGGTGGGTGAAATTGCCCGCAAACGGATCGGCTGGTTGCTGATGCTGTTTCTGACAGGGACGCTAACGGGCACAGTGATGCGTGTGTTCGAGACTGAGTTAGCGGCCGCGGTCTCACTTTCTC
Organism: Candidatus Trichofilum aggregatum; assembly: GCA_016716885.1. Classification (GTDB taxonomy): domain Bacteria; phylum Chloroflexota; class Anaerolineae; order Promineifilales; family Promineifilaceae; genus Trichofilum; species Trichofilum aggregatum. The sequence continues at coordinate 22,242 of JADJUV010000100.1, forward strand.
TTTTCATCCCCTTGCTCATTGGTACGGGGGGTAATGCCGGTTCCCAATCCACCAGCACCATCATCCGGGCGTTGGCGGTAGGCGATCTGGAGAAGCGCGATTTTTTGCGGGCCTTGTGGCACGAACTCCGGGCTGGCCTCATTCTGGGTGTTGTCATGGCCGCGGTGGCTTATCTACGCGCCATCACCTGGGCCACGGGCAGTGCCCTGGCGCTGACGGTTTCGTTGGCGGTTTTTTCGATTGTGGTCTGGGCCAATTCGTTGGGGGCACTGTTACCCATCGCGGCCGCGAAGCTAGGCATTGATCCCACCGTTGTCTCTGGCCCGGCCATGAGCACCCTGGTAGATGCCACCGGGCTGTTCATCTACTTCTCCATTGCCCGCTGGATTTTAGGGTTATGAAGGGGTGGTTGTGCTCATGGTGAGCGCGGCCGCGGGGTGAGACAATTGAGTGACGATAAGAAGCCGAATTTTGTACAAAATTCGGCTTCTTGCATTATAATGGGCGGCATTCGGTGAAGTGAAACTTTTAGTTTCTGTGTTGCGTATTTATTCCAGTTGCGTTTCCAGTCGTTTTATTTACATCCTCGACTTGGCGAAAATTACTCCACCCTCTGGATCTCTTAATCTCTCAGTCTCTTAGTCTCCAGACGTGCGTACAAAAAAACGCCAGGCTCCAGTTACATCATTATCTCTATTCTCTAACCCCATGGAACAACCCCCGTTTTCCTTTACAACCTTTATCATGTCTGAAAAATTTGTGCGGCGCAGCCAACGAGCGTTGCAGTTCCTCGCCCTCGCTCTCCCCACGCTTAGGGGCATGGTTTTTCGGACGGACCAATTATTTGAAGATCAATCACAGGAATAAAATTGATGGTTGAGCCTCTGATATTTTCTTATGATCATCAAATCTGGGAACAGCAACGGCGTAATCAATGGCTGACATTGTGGTGTCTGCCTCTGCTGTTGTTTAGTTGCATTTTCTTTACTCCTTTTCTTTTGGGTGGAATTACGCTGGTTGGTGGGACTCGCGGCCGCGGGCTTACCTTGGCTATCCTGGCCCTCATCTGGTTCCAATACACCAAATTTCGCCATCGGCGCAACACCAAGTTGCTCCTTGAGGCTAATGCCATTAGCTATGCCAACGAAGTTTTTGTTAGCGGCAAAGCCGCCAGCCCTACCCGCATTTTCTATGACAAGATAACCAGATTGGATATCGCTCATGACCGGCAACAAAGACCGGTGGAGTTGCACATCCAGACGAGAGATCATCAATTGGCTCTATCCGGGTTCAGGAACATGCCGCAATTGGTATCAGAATTGACCCGGCGTGTCCCCGAAACGTGCTCCATAACACGCCACCGTGCCTGGTTTTCTTCGCCTCCACCTGTACGCCTGTTTTTCTTTTTCATCCTTTGTATGCTCGCTCTAATTTTGCTGGGAGCTGGTTCTGCCCAAGAACAGTTTGTTACACACATACTGATTGCTGGTATGTACGTTTATTTGAGTTTCCTTGAACTCAGGAAAGGTTGGCAGAATTACATTGATCCTAAAAGAAAACGTGGTGAAATGCCTATCGCATTTGTGGTGGGCATCGTCTGGCTGGGAATTCTTTTTTTAAGGATTGGTACGGAACCAGAAGAGTGGAGTTTGTCGGCTTACTGGAAGGCCCCTTGCCGCCTGGGTCAACGTCTGACGGGAGAAACGGGTTGTGTTGACGCTTTCAGACATGACGAAAGAAGTTTTTTCCTGCCCGATAGTGAGACAATGGTGCGTCAGCAACTCAGTTCGGTCATTATCGCTCCCCCTTCAGCCTGGGTAAATTCCCGGACACCCCAATTACCCTATGACGGTGATTTGGAAATTTATGGCCTCTCAGCGAACCGGCAAATGCTTCTCGCTCGCCCGAATTTGGACCGTGATACATTCCAGGTGTGGAACGTCGGCGCGCCGTTTTTGAGCCGTCAGTTCACCCTGAATGATTCTTTTTATGAAGAAGAGATGGCTATTTCGGCCAACGGGGCGTATATAGCCATCAGCGGCAATGAGGCCCTGTATATTTATGATCTCCTTGCGGATCAAATTACCCATCAATGGCCGCACAACGGCAAAAAAGTTCCGCTCACCTTTACGCCTGAGGCGGGCACACTCATTCTTTTCAATGAACGAGATCAACCGGTCATTGTGGACATGGATACCGGTGCTCCCCAACAAGTTTTACCCTTGCCGGAGAATATGACCGTTTCCCACCCCCGATCTTTAGTTGGTTTTTTCGGGGATGGCCGTTTCTCTGACGGCGACGTATGAGGGAAATGATGTGATTGTGGTGGGAATGGACCAGCAAACAGGTTTATCAGGTGTTGGTTATTCCACCAGAGACGGCCATGTGTTGTCGCTGGAGACTGCGGCCGCGATTTCCTGATCATCAGTTTGTTGTCGCCATCAGTCAAGAGCCTGAATCCTACCGACGAATTACGCTGGGTTGCTTTTTGAGGAGTTCCAGCTATATGTCTGGCGTTTGGCCGATGGTGCCGTGATCAAACAACAATTTTGGGTATTGGTAACGACAACCGGCCTGGCATGCTTGATTTTGCCCCAACGGGATCACTTCTGATGGTGGATTGGAAGATGTGGGCATG
>JADJUV010000101.1 GCA_016716885.1 Candidatus Trichofilum aggregatum
GTCGACATGCAACAACTCATTACTGGCTCGTGGGAGGTTTATTTTATGACCTACGACTTTTACCACAGATTGGAACACAAGTAGCGGGTGATTCTTGCTACAGAAGAACGGAACGTATACAGTTGAGTTTTTGAGTCAACTAAAGAGAAATTCGGGATGCCTTCAGGTCGAATCTTTTTATTCTTAGCGAACCTCAAGGAACTTTTCAGTGTACGATGCTTGATAGTGAGTCTCGACAAGATTTGCCTTTTGCGGATGAAGATATGATTGCCGACTGTCGTTTCACAGCAAAAAATGTTCCTGGTGGCAGAATGATGATCAAGCTGATAAATGTTCAAGGTACACCCAAGCTTTTTTTGGTGTACCCGGTGGAGCCGAGTAGCATGTTTGTCTGGAGTATTGAAAAATCTGTTACGACGCAGTAATTCACCTCTCAAGGTATGCTTTGACTAAAGCTAAAGTACCCTGGACATAGATTTTTCATTAAGTCATGGAAATAAAACCGCGGCCGCAGCCCTGGTCGCGGCCGCGGTACCAAGTGTGATCCGTAGGCGGTAAGCGTGACACAGTCGGGACACCAGCCACAGCGAGGTTTCTGATTGAGCAGGAACACCTCACCACAGCATAAGGAGGACAGTTATGTCTAAACCACAGGCAAGAGCTTTATATTCGACCTTTGTGGTTGTTTTCTAGGTTTACCTGTGGTCTTTATAAGTCACTATCTTTGCACTTTTTAGTGGCTTATCTCATTGAGATACTAAAACCGCACTTTACAAACGAAAATTTGGCGCATAGCTACCCTTGATGTAAAAGTTTGTTACCACACAAAACTACACAAGGAGTAACTATGCGCTTGCCAAGCATATGTCTGGATGACCAACTTGCCAAATATCTGGAGCAATTCCGCGCTTGCTTCAGCCAACCACAATACAAGTATTTCGTAACCATACTGTTGGGGTTGCTGTTGTGCCAAAAGCGGATTCACACTCACCGGTATCTTGCGACAGGTTAGTACCGATGTGACGCTATCGGGCATGAGCCGATTTCTGTCAGAAGCACCCTGGTCAACCACAGAGGTATGCCAACAATGGCAAACAGCGTTTCAGGCTGAAATGACAACAATGGTACAAGCCGAACACGCTCGTCAGAGGGCCAAGCAGGCCAAGCAACCAGGTCGTCCGAGGAAGACCGTCGTAACAGGTTACCTCATAGGGGACGACAGTGTGATGCAAAAGCGGCGCGGCCAGAAGATGGGCGGTATCGGGCACCATTTTTCATCCACAGCCGAGAAAACGGTTCAGGGACACTGTCTGGTTCAGGCTTTGTATGTCCTGTTGGGACGCCAATGTGTTCTGGAACCGCAGATGTATCGTCAACAGACAGTTTGTAGAAGCAAAGAGGAGAACCGTTTGCCAGCAAGGTAGAGATCATGATGAATATCATTCGTACCTTCGTTCCCGTCCCAGATACCCAAACGCATGTCTTGTTAGACAGTTGGTTTACAGCCAAGAAACTGTGGCAGGTCGTTCGGGAACGAGGCTTTCTCATTACTTGTGGTATCCGCTCCAATCGCTCATTGCGCGTTGCTGACCCCAATAGTGAGAACGGATGGCGCTGGCAGACACTCAGTGCCTACGGAACGCAACTGTCGCCTGACGATTTCACCCTTGTCAGTTGGCCCAGAGGTGACCGACAGGTGTATGTCCATGTGGTGCAAACACGCATTAAGAAGCTATACACCTGTCAACTCATTTGCATCCGAGAAAAGCTGGATGGCAACACCAAGTTCTGGGTATCCAGTGACCTGGAAGCTGATGTTGTTACGCTTCTCGGCCACATCGCACAACGCTGGGATATTGAAGTGTTGTTTGCCGATGTAAAAGAACTGTTGGGCATTGACCAATACCAGATAATGAGTGTCCAAGCCATTCAACGTTTCTGGCTGTTGGTCATGATTGCCTACGGTTATCTCGAGAAGGAGCGGTATCGTTTACAACGAGAGCGCGGGTGTCACACCTCTATCGGCGACGCGTGTCGTCACGTGCAACGTGTCCATTGGTGTCATCTGCTTGATTGGTTGTATGACCGTTTTACTTCTCATCACTTATCGGTTTCAGATGTGCAGGAAATTTTGCTTGTCTAATAGGGCTACAAAAAAATCTGCAAAGATAGTGATAAGTTTATCTTGGTTATTGAGTGACTGGTTCGACGCCCTTGTGGCTACATTGTTGTTTGGTATATTCCTGCAACTTGTTGACATAAAGTTCGTTGTCATCAACCTTAATAAAACATTACCTGTTCCCAAACAAGAATGACACCCCTAACTATTCTGGCGTGCTTCTTAATTTACTGCGGCCGCACACCCATTGCGGCCGCGTTATCAAGTGTTAAACCCAGTTATATCCAGGAACCGATCACAGCCTAGGATGTATTCTTTTCCAAAAATTTAAGTGTGGATGTTGGAGGTCATTGTGAAACGTATATACCCCAAATTCAAGGCCGCTTTTGTTATACTGGTGCTACTCATCACGCTATATCTGATAAATGCCCTGAGTAAAATAGACTTATTCACCTACGGGATCATCTGTGTTACATGAGAACAAAAAAGACCTCTCTTTAGACAAAAAATTCCCCATAGAAGCTGATTATGGTGATCAACCAGATATTATGGGGCTATGGGATGTCTATTTTTACGATTTCAGAATTACTTCATACGGTGAATCACAACTTGTTGGACAACTAGGAGTTGCAAGAGGTGTCTATCAGTTTGAATATGCCGGATCAGTAGACGAGATCCCCAACCTTTTAGAGACTCTTTTTCATCTTTAGACAGTCACAAAGTAACTTGTAGTGTTCATCAGCAGTTAATGAAATCGCCCCAAAATTTTTGCTTGAGGGTAGACAATAATTGCCGATTGTTCGTTTATGGGGGAGACTTTATAAAAAGAAGAATGTTTATTCAGATTGAAACCTGGCAAGAAAAAAAGCACCTTGTTTTGGTTGAGCCTGTAGAACTGAGTAGGTATCCCATCTGGAAGTTTTTTAAATCTATGGAATAATGTCGTTGATCATCTGGCTCCTGTGGTAAGCTTTTCTGATTATTGTTCAACTTAACGCGGCCGCAGTCCCGGTTGCGGCCGCGTTACCAAGTATGACCGTAGGCGGTAAATGTGGCCCGGTCGGGAGACCGGCCACAGCAAAGATGCTGGATGATACTACTGATTCTTGTTGCCCTTACAACGATCCTTTTTCTACATGAATATTTGCGTACCCGTCGCTTGCGGGATTTATGGGCTACTGCTTATTTCTTGTTTCTCACCGGATTAAAAGTGCTTTATGAATTTTTGTTCCTCTCGATGTTCTCTTTTCTTGGCTTGGTTGGTTTAACATCCCTTTGTTCATTTTCCTTATATTAGGACTATTAAGTGTATTTTGGATATGCTTTATGCCGAAGAGAAAACGAAGTAGTAAGACAAGGGTTTCTTAATTCCTAACGGCATCAGTTTACCGCGGTCGCAGTTCCGGTTGCGGCCGCGGTATCAAGTCTGATCCGTAGGCGATAAGGGTGGCACGGTCAGGAGACCGGATCGAGCAATCCCGTAAGTCCTAAACTTTATGATTCTGGCGTAGGGGTAGGCGCGGGCAAAATCGTGACTGTAATCACGGCCTGGGCGATCCGACCCACTTCCTGGTTGCCAATGGTCACAGGGCCTGGGCCAACCCGGTATAACTCAGCGGAATGTTCAGACTGGTTTCCCAATAGCCCAAATCGTCTACGGTGGCACTGCCCTGGGCCAGATTGACGCCATCCTCTCGTATGAGCGAAATGACCACCAGATTATCGGCGGCATTATAGGCCGTACCCCAGAAAGTTACATTACTACCCCCCACCAATTCGCTGAGGTGAGCCGGACTAAATAGATTTACGGCATAAGACCCCTCTTCGTTGGGTCGTTGCAGTTGGATGGGAACCTGGGCTTCGCGCCAGTTGTCGGCTCCGGGTGCGCCAAAACGGGCGACAGCACACCCCGCCCCGCTAAGGTTGTTGGGGATGTAGAGGTAGCCCTGCCAATAGCTACTGCTGGAAACGCGAAAACTGGTCGCGGCCGCTTCCGTCTGGCAGTTGTCCACATAAACGGCAATAAACACGGTTCCGGTGGGTTGGGCGGCGTAGCCATCGAAGAAAAGGTAATAGCCGCCCACCGCTTTGCTCTGCTGAACTGGGCGATATAGCTCCAGATAACGGGGATTCGCGGCCGCGTCACGCCAATGGTCACGGCAAGGCATCGGCTACCAACACCATGCCCGCACCATCTAACACCTGGGCCTGAATTTGCGCCGCCCCGGTGATGGTGATGGGCACAGTGACTTGGGCTTGAAAGGTGTTGTCTTGCACCTGGGCCATCGTTTGGGCCAGTAATAAGCCATTCACACTGACCAGGCGCACCTGTAAGGATTGATCGGCGGCTACCCGGCTCAGGCCACTGACCGTGAGCGTGGAGCCAGTCAGAATAGTGCTGTTTTCAGTGGGGGAGGTGATATTTAGCGCGCCGCGTCCCCTACGGGCAGGGGTGGGTGGAATAACCGGCGTAGGGGTAAAGGCCTGGGTCGGCGCGACCTGGGCCGCTTCTGCCGTGGGAGGCAAGGTGGGCGCAAGTTCGGTAGGGGCAGAGGTGGGCAGAAAGGCCGTAGCGATGGAGGTAGGCGGCTGTTCAGCCTCCTGCCCACAGGCGATCAACCCGGTCAGCAAAAACAAGCCGATGAAACCATAAGGACAAAAATGATTGTGCTCTGTTCATAGGCTTGATTATACCGCCGGACACGATCAAACCTTAAGTTACCAGACGTTGCCTGCCCCTGGCGTGTAACTGCTGCCCACGACACTGTTGGCTATCAGCGTGTCGGTCTGCACCACACCGTTGAAGCGGGAGAAGGCGGTGTTGGCCGTGAGCGTAGCGGCGTTGATGGCCACGCTGGCCCCAGGTGATTTCGACACCCCCGTCGGTGACGCGTACCAGATTACCCCAGCGTTAATTTCGGTGGGCGCGGCCGCAGGGTCGGTTGTGCCCACCCCATCTTCCCGTTGAACCGCCCCACCGTGCTGTGCCTGGAGCATCCGCATGACGGCAGAGTTGCCGTGTTGTCTTTGCAGTTGGAGCACAGAGGCCTGGCGTTGCGGCCGCGTGCCTTGCCCCATTGGTAATCCCATTAAACCCGGCTGTAACTGAGCCACCGCCTCCCCTGACCCTGGGGCCTGGTTATGTTGTCGCTCTTCCTGCTGGCGGATGGGTTTATGATTTTGTTTTTCTTCCTGGTGATGCTGTTGTTTGCCATTCATCGTTCTCACGCTCCTTTACCGTACAGCCGTTACTGAATAAGCTGATGCTAGACGACTTGGCAGGGATTGTCAATGAACGCGGTGGCCCCTCACCCTAGCCCTCTCCCCAGGGAGAGGGAACTAACCCCTCGCCCGTCGCGGGAGAGGGGGCTGGGGTGAGGGCTTCCCCAAGTCCAGTTTGGGCGGTGGGGTGCGGCCGGCGCTGCCGCCCAAAAATAAATTCTTGTGTCAACCTATTGCGATGTATAGCCCAAAACCTGGCGGAACTCACGGGCATCCACGATCCTTACTGATTCCACCTGCCCCACCACCAATAAATCCTTATCTCCTGTAACCAGATAATCAGCTTCGCCCATCAGCGCATAAGCAATCAGGTAATCATCTTTAGGGTCGCGGGTTATGGCGGGGATGGCTGTGGTAATCAGAGGTATCGCCTCACAGATTGATTGGAGAAGGGACAAAAACTTATCTAATCGTTCTTTGGTAATCACCCGGATGAGATGGGGTTTTCGTTTAATCGTATGACTGATTTCCGCCAGTAACTCTGCTGGCATGAGCAATATGACATCACCCTCAATAACCGCGTCCAATAAAAAAAACAACACTATACCCAACACGGCGACAAAGTGCGGGGCGACAGGGCGAAAAACCTCAGATTATGCCCATTGTCAGTATATCATCACGGGGTTTGAGCAGATAGGCAATGAAAAGATTGGCATCGGTGAGGACACGCATTGGTTAAGCCTGAAATAATAGTTTACCCTGCCCGGCGAGATTGTTTATTGCTTCTGTCGTTAGCTCATCTGCCACTTCTTGGGCCTCTGCCTCAGACATCGCTTCATTGCGGCCGCTAACTTCCAACGCAATTTGTTTAAGTGCCGCCACCGCTTGCTGACGCCGCCGTCTTTCTCTGGCTTCTTGGAGCAAATCATAATCGGCAAAGGGAATAATCACGGCTTCGGCCTGCCCCCGATTTTCAATCACCACATCTTTGCGGTTACCCTTGATCCAGTTCAAAAAAGAACTGAGCTGTTGTCTGGTTTCACTGATGGATGCCGTTCTCATACATTCCTGCCTTTTGTCCAATCCACCTCAAAAAGTTGCCATCTTATTTATCAACAAAAATAGACATGGACATCTTAACATTACTTTTACTGATTGATCAACCATCTAACTGGTTGGGGCAAGTTCATGAACCGCTCCAAACTGCTCAATGTACGAAAGGCTTTGATGCCGGAAGTAGGTGTCATAGAGTTCCGCATAATGGCCCCCCTGGGCCATCAACCCGTCATGGCTCCCCTCTTCGATAATAGCCCCTTGCTTCATCACAATAATCCGGTCGGCGTTTTTCACCGTGGACAGACGATGAGCAATGAGAATGGCGGTGCGGCCGCGCATCAGCAACTCTAACCCCTCCTGAATCTGCGCCTCGGTAAACGGGTCCACACTGGCGGTGGCCTCGTCCAAAATGAAGATAGCCGGGTCCTTCAACAACACCCGCGCCAACGCCACCAACTGCCTCTGCCCCATGGAGAGGTTACTGCCCCGCTCCCCCACATCCGTATCCAACCCATCGGCCAGACCATGTAACCAATCACCCGAGCCAATTTGGTGCGCGGCCGCGGCCACCGCCTCATCCCCCGCCTCTGGTCGCGCATAGCGGATATTCTCCCGCACCGTACCCGAAAACAAGAACGGCACCTGCGGCACCAGCCCAATCTGTTGCCGGTATTGCCCCAGGTTTAACTGGCGCACATCCCGCCCATCCACCAAAATTTCGCCCCCCTGGAACTCGTAAAAGCGGGTGATTAGCTTGGCGATACTGCTCTTGCCCGCCCCCGTATGCCCCACCAGGGCCACCGTCTCCTTGGGCCGAATATCCAGGGAAAAATCACGCAAAACGGTCTCTTTTTCCGTGTAGGCAAAGCGGACATGGCGAAACGTCAGATTGCCCTTCACTGGCCCCACCGGCTCATCCCCAATCTGAATCACGTTGGGATCAGCATCAATCAGGGCAAAAGCCCGCTCCGCCGCCGATAGCCCATCCTGAAACTGGCTCCAAAACGAAGCGATATTCATAATGGGCCACCAGAAAAAACCCACCGCCTGCATAAACAGATAAAAACTACCTGGTGAAATGGCCGACGTCCCAGCCCGGGTCGCCAGCCCACCGGCCACCATCAAGAGGGCCGTGCCAATCCCGGACGCCACCTGCATGATGGGAAAAATCGTCACCAGGGTCAGCCCACGCCGCAAGCCGATCTGATACGCCTGTTTGTTGTTCTCGGCGAAGGTGGCATAAATGGCCGGTTCCTGACGAAAACTTTTGGCTACGATGATGCCGCTGAATGATTCCTGAATCTGGGCGTTAATTTTGGCCGTCACCCGCCGCGCCTGTTGGGTCACTTCGCGGGCAATGCGGCGGAAACTCAGGGCGATAATCACCGCCAACGGGGTCATACCGATGAGCAACAAGGTCAGCCGGACGTTGATCGTCGCCAGCCAGACGGTCAACATCAGCACCAGCAGAACAAAGCTAATCAGGTTGAGGGACAGGTTAATCGTCTCGGCAAAATCCTGGGTGTCAGAGGTGATACGGCTGACGATTTTGCCCGATGGGTGTTCGTCATAAAACGAGAGGTCATGTTTGACGGTGGCATCAAACACATCCTGGCGCAATTGCAACACCACGTTACCCGTCACCCGGGCCGAAAAGAGCTGGCGAATGTAGTTGAACACCCAGGCCGAAGCCCCCAGTAGCAACACCCCTAGCGTGAACAGAACAATCCCCTCGGTCGAGGTCTCTGCCGCCAAACTGTCCACCGCTCGCGAGATGAGGATAGGCGCGGCCGTACTGCTTACCGAATTCAGGGTCAGCATCACCGCTACCAGGAGCATCTGCCGGGAGTAGGGGCGGAAGTAACTCAAGATACGGCGCAAAAGCTCCCGGTCACTGTAGTGCCGGTCATACGACTCAGTTTCTAAACCATCAAGAATAAAGCCCATGTTGTTATCCGTTTTTAGATTGGTTCAATCTTTGAGATTGAACCAATCTGGGCAGATTATCTGCGTAAAACTGGGGCGAAGAACAGCCACAAACAAGCCGTCAGCCCACCAAGGGCGGCGATGGCCAGAGCCACCGTCATGCCCAACCATTGGCCCAGGAACCCGCCCGTGAGAATGCCCACGATGCCAATAGTTTGCACCAGGAAGGAAAAACTGCCATTCACCCGCCCCAACAAATGGTCGGGGGTGTGCGATTGGCGCAGGGTGAGTTCGCTGACCCGGTAAATGGTGCCAAACACGTCGCCCAGGATTTGACCGGCGAGCAGGCAAAGCGCGGCCGCGACCTTGTTTCCCATCACCCCGGCCAACGGGATAAAAAAGTTAAGCCCCGCATAAACAAAGGCCGAAGCAATCAGGATACGTCCCACGTTCCACCGGGCATTCAGCCTGGGCAGAAGGAACGCCCCAGCAAAGGAGCCAATCCCGCCTGTGCCAATCAAAATCCCCACCACCGCCGGGGAAAGGCCCAGTTCTTTGATGGCATAAAGGCTGTACAGGGCGGCAAAGAAGCCCCCAAAAAAGGCGAAGGTTCCAGCACTACCGACCAGCGGCCGCAACCATTCATGCCCCCACACCTGGCGCAACCCGGCCCGGATTTCCTGCCAGACATTGGTCACCCCTTCGTTTTCATTCTCAGGGCGCGCGGCCGCAACCTCTGGCACCCGTATCGAACCAATCAGCAGGGCCGAAGCCAGGAAGGTCAACCCGTCTATCAGCAGGGTGAACGGCGCACCGACCACCTGCACCAACACCCCGCCCAGCCCCGGCGACACACTCTCAGCCACCGATTCGGTGGCGCTGATGGTGCTATTGGCTTCGACCAGCCGCTCCCGCTTCACCACCGAGGGCAGGTAGGCATCGTTGGCGATGTTGTATAACACGGTCAGGCTACCGGTGAAGAGGACGACCACAAAGAGATGGGTGATTTGTAGGATGTCGGCGAACGCGGCCGCGGACACCCCCACCAAAATCACCGCCCGCCCCACATCCGCCAGCACCAACAAAGGCCGTCGCCGCATCCGATCCACCAGCACCCCGGCAAACAGCCCCAACACCACCGCAGGCAACGTGGCTAACGTCTCCAGCAGACCCATCTGCGCGGGCGTCGCTTCCAGCGTCACAATCGCCAGCAAAGACAACGCCCCCAGCCAGGTGCCAAAAAACGAAACCGTCTGCCCGGCCCACAACCGCCCAAACGCTGGCTCCCGCCACAAACTGGATTTTTTTTTGTCAGGAGCCAGCGCCATCAGTCAGTCGCTCCTGTAATCGCTTCACCCCTTCTTGCCACTCACCGGCGTCATAATCCGGTTCCCCACGAAGTAAACGGAGCAACTGCTCTTCGGACGCCAACAGGTATTCGGCCACTAACAACACAAATGGTTCCAGATTGTTGTCAGCATCAGCCTGCTCCAAAGCCAGCAGGTAAGGGTTGCGGGCCGACAACGGGATGATAACCGGGGGATAACCGGCTTGCATGAGTAACAGGTTCATCAGCAAACGCGCCATCCGCCCGTTGCCATCATCAAATGGGTGAATGATGACGAAACGATAATGGAACGCGGCCGCGAACACCACCGGATGCACCTGTTCTCGTTCCCGACGATACCAGGCCAACAGTTCGGCCATCAACATGGGTGTCTCTTCTGGAGTGGCGTAGTGATGTAATTCACCGGTTTGGGTCAGCACATGATTGGGCGCAGATTTATATTGACCGGGCTGGATCAGGCGTGTGGTAGGCTGACCATCAGCGGTTTGAGCCGGTTGGCGATGGGGTTCGACCAGAATGATTTTGTGCAGTTCCCGCACAGCCGCTTCGGTCAACGGCTCCTGATCGCGTACCAGGGCTTGCAAATAATCAAGGGCCTGGTGATGCCCCCGCATCTCCAGATAATCACGGAATGGTTTGCCCGCCGCCGTGATGCCGTGCAGCAGGAATGCTTTGGTTTCGCCGTAGGTCAGGGTGTTGCCCTCGATGGCGTTGGAGTGATAGGTCCAATCCAGGCGGAACTTGTCCATGATGCGTCGTTCCAGTTCAGGACTCAGCGGCCGCAAGGCCTCTATCTCTTTCTTAAGGCGATCAATTGCCTGGATTTGTTCTTGTAGGGTCATAACCTATTTCCCCTTTGCCCTGGTTACATCACCGGATGGGCGAAAGGAACGGATTTAGCATTGTAGGGTGATTTGAACAATTGCCAACAGCAATCCTCAATTTAGAGCGAATTTGTCGTAGGGCGGGGTGTGTTCCAATGAGTTAGATAATTAATTATTGACTGGTGAATGGGTAATGTGACGGCTGGACAACGGGTTCCCCGCCTCCCCTAAATCATTCAAAAATTCACCAAGGAAATTGACAAATTGTGATTTTCTTAATGCCTGCACGGCGGAAATGAACCACGCCCGTGACAAACGATCCTTCAACCCTTTGCTCCACGCCTTTATCTCTGTGTCTCCTCTGTGCCCTCTGTGTTCCTCCCCCTCCTCACTCATACCGGGCAAAGATGCGCCGATAATCCTGGCTCCGGGCCAATAGCTCATCATGCGTGCCCTGGTCTACCAGTTCACCTCGTTTAATCACCAAAATCCGGTCGGCCCAGCGTATCTGGCTGAGGCGATGGGTGATGAGGAACGTCGTGCGCTCCTGGCTGATGCGGCGCATGGCTTGCTGGATTTTGTCCTCGGTGGCGCTGTCAATGGCACTGGTGCTGTCGTCCAGAATGAGGATGCGCGGATTGGTCAGGAAGGCGCGGGCGATAGCCAGCCGTTGCCGTTGCCCGCCCGACAGGGTCACACCCCGTTCACCGACCTCGGTTTCGTACCCTTCATTAAAGGTAGTGATAAATTCGTGGGCCTGGGCTTCCTGGGCGGCTTGCTCAATTTCGGCGGGGGTCGCGGCCGCGTTGCCAAAGGCAATATTCTCCGCCACGCTACGCGAAAACAGGAACACATCCTGCTCAATGGTAGAAATCTGGGAACGCAACGACTCCAGGTTCCATTCACGCACATCCAGACCATCAATGAGCACGCGGCCGCGATCCGCATCAAATATCCGGTTAATCAGCCGGGTCAGGGTTGTTTTGCCCGAACCTGTCTGCCCCACAATCGCCACCGTCTCCCCCGGATTGGCCGTGAAGCTGATATTGTTCAGCACTGTTGAGCCATTATAACCAAACGAGACATTCTCAAAACGCACCTCGCCGCGAATGGGCTGGCTAATACCCGCCTCATTCTCGTCTAGCTTCGTCTCCATGTTGATGAGTTCCAGGATACGCCGGGCACTGGCGATGCCCAACTGCACCAGGTTGAAGGAGAAAATAGAGACGAAGGTAGGAAACCGCAACACGCTCACGAGGCCAATAAAGCCTACCGCCTCACCCAGCGTGATGCGTCCGGCCTGCCATAACAACATGCCATGCAAAAAAGCCCCGGCCCAGGCAATGCTGAACATGAGCAAGGGCAAATAACGGGCTTGAATCGCCCCCTGGGCCACAAAATAATCCCGGTACAGGGCCGCATTGGTGGTGAACTTGGTGTACTCCTGGGCTTCCTGGGCGTTCCCCTTGACCACTTCAATACCCGAAACGGCCTCGGCTAACCCGGCGTTCATGGTGCCAAACTGTTCGCGCATAGCCTGGCTGACCGGGTTTAACTGCCGGGCATAATCGGCCACGGTGATGAAAAAAGCAATCAGGAACAGGGATGGTACGAGTAGGAGTTGGGGGTTGAGCCGGGCAATGAGCACCACCGGGGCCACGATGCCCAGGCTTCCGTCGATGATGAGCATGACGCCGGGGCTGAACATGATGTTCAGGGTACGCACGTCGTTGGTGGCTCGCGCCATGATGTCGCCGATGCGTTGGCGACCGTGGAAGGTCTGGCTTTTGCCCAGCAGGTTGACATACAACTCCTGCCGGGCGTCCCGCTCAATCAGTTGGGCCAGGAATTCGTTGGCGTAGTTGCGGGCTAAACCGAGGATGGCCTGGGTCGCGGCCGCGGCAAACATCCACCACCCCACCTGGATCAAAGCCGCCACTTCCCAGCCCGGAGTAGAAACCACATCAAACCCCTGACCAATCAGGACCTGAATGTAGCTGTAGGCAAAGTTATTGATCACCGCCGTGCCAATCACCAACAAGGGCAGGTGGGGATAGCGCCATAGATGGGATAAAATCCACCGTACCGGCCCGGAACGGTTGTATTCGTATTCATTAGCGATGCGGAACTCTTTTTGACTCATTTTCAGTTTCGAGTTTCGAGTTTCAGTAGTTTAAAACGGTTGCGGTTGCGTGTAGCGGGTTGCGTTTTACGAGTGTTGCCTTGGTGATAGAAAATTCTAGTGCCCTCTGCGTTTGCGGTGAAACATGGTCTACTGAGTTTCTGGTTTCGGCTAACGATTCATCCTATAAAGATGAAGGTTTACGGCTGAACAGATCTTGGAGATAGGAATGAACCGGTAAATCAAAAACGCATCGCTACAGCGTAAAGGATTCTAGTGCTCTGTTAGAAAATGTCAATGTTAATTCGTGTATTCGTGGCCACCGCCACCAACAACCCTCCCCTATGATTACCAGCTTCAGCAATCCCCTCATTAAACGAATTAAGCAGTTGCGGCAGAAGAAGACTCGCCAGGCGGAAGGGGTGTTTTTTGCCGAAGGGCTGCGGGTGGTATTGTCGGCGTTGGAGCAGAATGCGGCGGTGGAGCTGATTGTTTATGCCCCGGAGTTGCTAAAAAGTGCCGCGGCTTTGCAGGTGGTTGAGGTGCAAAAACAAAAAGGGGTGACGGTGATTGAGGTCGCGGCCGCACTCTTCCAATCCTTCTCCGACCGCGACAACCCCACCGGTCTGGGGGCCATCATCCAGACTCGCCTGTCCAGCCTGGAGCAATTAACGATTACCCCCCATTCTCTCTTCGTTTTGCTGGATCGGGTGGCGGACCCGGGTAACTTGGGCACGATATTGCGCAGTTTGGACGCGGCCGCGGCCGCAAGTCTCATCCTCATCGGCGAAAGCACCGATCCGTTCCATCCCCAGGCGGTCAAAGCCAGCATGGGCACCCTGTTCAGCGTGCCCATCGTGCATCTGCCCACCATCGAGCCAGTCTGGGAGTGGGCGCAGACCCACAACCTGTGTACCATCGCCACCTCAGCCAGAGCCAGCCAGGTCTATTGGCAAGCCCCTTACCGTTTTCCGGCCCTGTTGTTAATGGGAAATGAGCAAGAAGGATTGGGGCCAGATGTGCTGAACGCGGCCGCGCTACAAGTCACCATTCCCATGTACGGCACCGCCACCTCACTCAACCTCAGCGTTGCCACCAGCCTGCTCCTCTACGAACTCCGCCGCCACACCGCCGACACTCTGCTATAATGTACCCTATCAACTGTAACGACCAAACCTAGGGTAGGATTCGCCAAAACGCTCGTTTAGAACCTTAGTTTTTGAAAGTCTCGTAGCAACAGGGCTAAATTGTTACCCATTCAGCGAAAGCCGTTTATGTCATAGATGACAACTCTTTTTAGCGGCATTAGACGCCGAACGAAGTTGATCGCCGGTTGTCACCAGTTTCATGGGCAGTTCAAGAAAATAGGACATTGCCGTCAACGGCCTTAGGCGCTCAAATTCATGCAACAAGATGATTTGTTCACCAAAGCCGCCCTGGACGCTTCCATTGATAGCGTTAGCCCGGATCAAATAAGGACATGGCCGTCACCAGGCGCTCACATGCTCAGCATGATGGGCTTGTTCATCAACTTCACGGCCAAATCCTACCCTGGACAACGGGAACCCCGAAGAATCCCACGTCGTTCAAATTCCCACACTGGCCGCGATACAGGGCGATTTGGTGAAGGGACTGTATCGGTTTATCCAACCCACCCCAGGGGCGAAATTGTGCGGCTGGATCAGCCGGCCCCGCCCCGGAAGAATAACGAGCTTCCCCCGGGAAAGGCCAGAACCAAAGAGATTTGGCCACGAATCAACTCGAATGAAGAAATCAAAGGCCGCTCTTAATCAATTCGTCCTGAAATCCGTGGATGATAATCTACGGTACCAAAGATACGACAATGACTGAAAACATCGCCAAAGAACAGGCTTATATTTTGCTCGATCAAGCTCAACGTCTGCAAATGCAGGGGGAGTTTGCCGATGCTATGTTGCTCTACAAACGCTCGCTGGAGATTTTCCCTACCGCCGAAGCGTGGACCTTCCTGGGCTGGACGTTAAGTATGCTGGAACGTTATCAGGAAGCGATTGAGGCCTGTCAGATGGCTATCGAAGTAGACCCGACCTTCGGCAATCCTTATAACGATATCGGCGCGTATTTGATTGAGTTAGAACAGTGGGAAGAAGCGATACCCTGGTTGGTCAAGGCGACCAAAGCTCCTCGTTATGCGGTGCCCCAATTCCCCCATCTTAATTTGGGGCGTATCTACGAACATCTAGGCCAATTTCGCACGGCGATTCGTTACTACGATCAGGCGTTGGCCATTGATCCTCTCTACCGCTCTGCCCTGGTAGCCAAATACCGGCTCATTGGGCGTTGAACTAAATTTGGGGTTTAGAATTCTGTCTCTCAGACTAATCCTCTTTCGGAAACAATCTCTCCTGGAAGGGAGAGGGGCTGGGGTGAGGGTAAGCTGTTGCGATTTAGTAAATCGTGTCTCTGAAAAACGAGTGAGAGGAGAAAGGCATCCCCAGATGCCGATCCGTTCGCATCTGGGGATGCTCACTCCCCACCTTTCAACTGAAATGAACCACATCCCTTTGGTAAACGGTTCACCACCAGTTCATGGAGTCCGGCGACCAGGCCTATTAGATACCAGAAGAGGAAACCCGGCTTGGCTCCAAAGGCCACAGCATCGGTAAGGCCGTAGATGAAATAGGCCAGTAGACAAGCCGAAAACCCGGCGGCACAGGAGCGATACCAGGCTTCATCGGTGTGCCGCCACGACTGCCACAACATAATGACCGCCCCCAGCCATAGCCCCAAATACCCGATCAGACCCGGTATGCCCACGTCTAGCGCGGCCTGTAAAAATTGATTGTGGGCATGAGAAATATCCTCAACGCCTGAAAGGGCAAAAAATGGGTACAACACCGGCACAACCCGCCGAAAGGTATTCATGCCCATGCCCGTGAGGGGAAAATCCTGCACCGCGTACCAGCCACGTACCCACACTTCTTGCCGAATGGAGAGGGATTCCAGGGCTGATTCTGAGTTCTCACTACGGAAATCAAACAGGAGTGCCTGCACCCGTTCTACTCCCATTTGCTGAATGATGATCACTACGAGCAGGGCCACCAAAACGGGTGTGCCCCAGGCCAGCCAGCGGTAACGATGCACAGCCAGGACGAGTAAGAGAACCATCGCGGCCGCGAAGCCTAGCCAGCCCCCTCGTGATTGTGTCAACAACAGAACCAACCCCATCACCCCCGTCCCCCCCAGGAGCAGGAGCCGGATGGTGTGCCGTTGCAAAAAATCCCCTCGCACCGTTTGCCGCCCCATCATAGCCGTATAACTCAGCGCTACCGCCAGCGGGGCCACCCAGAGCAGAACCCCCGCCACCTGGTTGGCCTGAAACCCGTCATCCGCCCCTGGCAGGGAGAGCAA
This sequence comes from Candidatus Trichofilum aggregatum, assembly GCA_016716885.1. Classification (GTDB taxonomy): domain Bacteria; phylum Chloroflexota; class Anaerolineae; order Promineifilales; family Promineifilaceae; genus Trichofilum; species Trichofilum aggregatum. The sequence continues at coordinate 16,008 of JADJUV010000101.1, forward strand.
ATGGGGCAGGCGGTTCACCAGCGGCGCCAGGATGCCGAACTTGGTAGACCAACTCGTGCCCAAGAGGCTCAAGGTGGCAATCCCCAGCCCCATCAACCCAAACAGGGCGACACTCCCGGCAAAATGGCGTGGCGAACGGCTACTCAGCCAGGCTAGGGCATAAATAAGGGCCAATCCGTACAGCACCGCTACCACGCGGGGGAAGCTAAAGGCAAAATCGAAGCTGACCAGCAGACTGATCAAGGTCATCAAGGCCAACAACCTCAGCGGCCAATCCAGAGGGGTGGGTATGGTCCAATGGCCGGTAAGCCCTTTGCGTACCAGCCAGAAAAGCAAAAGCACGACCAAAATGGGCGCACGGGCCGGGGTGACAAAGATAACCACGGGTAACACGGCCAGATACAAGCCATTCCAGATGGAGAAGTTGGGTGAACCAGCGTTGCCAGGAAGAAGACATGGGGGAGGAGGGAAATTATGAATTATGAAGGATGACGGATGAAAAAACGTGGCGTTTCCCCTGTTGTAGGGTTGGCGGGGGGGGGGTTAGTTCCTCTCCCCGTGGGAGAGGGTTAGGTGAGGGGCTGCGTTCTATTTGTCGTGACCGCTATTGAGGCTTAACAAATTAATACGAGTATCGAGGAGTAAGGCATCCCCAGATGCCGCCGGTGGTGAACCGTTCGCACGTGGGCGTGCTCACTCCTCTCTATACCGGCATTAATTCGGAAAACTTCAATAGCGGGGAACCGGCTAAAGCCGTCACTACGAACGAGGAGGAGGGATGGGGTGGGTTAGCGTTTGCCGGTCAGGATGATGCGTATCATTTTGAGCCAGCGATACGGGTAATAAAAGAGCAGAACCCCGCGGCCGCGAATCTTATACCGTTGCCGCATATAGGCCGGTGGGGGAAACAACTTCATCAACACAATCGCCAACCGTTCGTGCCAGGTAGGTTGCTCAAACAGTTCATGCCAGCTTTTGGCCGCCGAACTGGTTCCGCTAATCACCAATTCCTGAAACTGCCGAACCTGTGCCGCAGGTGGTTTTTCGGCCAAAAGGGCCTGGGCCTCAACCGGAAGGGGGGTATTAAACCAGGCCGCGGCCGCAGACAACGCCTTCTGTACCCCTGGTAGCACCCCCGCCTGAAGCGACTCTTGCCGCACCCGTGCCCAATCGTCCGGGGTAAGGTGGTAATCGGGCACACCCCGAATGAGCCGGTCCAGGTCATACAACCAGATGAAACGGATGTCACCCCAATGTTGGTACATCTGATGCACACAGAGATGAATGATCGCGGCCGCGGGGTCCAACAATTGCACCGTCAACCCTTGCCAGGTGTGTGACCGTACCCGTTCCCACCAGGCCGCCAGGGGCAACTGGCCGATGAGTTGCGGCCGCGAAATCAAATCCCAATGCCACTCCAGGCACATCTCCGGGGCCGTGGTATAAAAATCCATCTGGGTGAGCCGCTCCGGGATCCCCTCAACCGATGACCAAATGGCTTTGGTGTGATAACCATTGGTTTCGGCCACCTGCCAGGCCTGGGGCAACATCGGCCGCTGAATCCAAAAATCCAGGTCGCCCATTGGCCGCAGGGATGGATCAGGGTATACCGTCAGGCTGAGCGCACCCCCTTTGAGCAAAACGGCGGGCACCGCCTGTTGGGCCAGGTGGGTCACGATTTGTTGTAGGGAAGCGTGACGTAAAACGGTCACGCTGCGGTTATCGTAATAGGTGGGGGCTAGATGAGGGAGCAGTTGGTGCCAGGTGGGGTGGGAACGGCACCAGCTATAGGCCAGGGGGGCCAGGCCATGCTCTTTAACCATTGGGCAATGGCGGCGCGGCCGCCTCCGTCGCCGGGGGATCGGCTACCTCAGCTTCGGCATCAGCCAGACCCGTCAAGAAACGGCGAGCGGTGATTCTATTCCGGCCAGGGGCCAAAAGGCATAGGGGGTTTCCTGAGGGGCTGTTTCATCCCGGTTGAGACAAAAAAAATAATTAATCCGTGAATTTGTGAATTGGTGAATGGTTAACGAGGGAGCATCCGTAAGCGTTCAGTCCCTCTGGTGAGAAAGCCTTCCGAAGGTTTCGGCAAAGGTATTGACCAGTGGAACAAACCTTCGGAAGGCTGAACGGTTACGAGTATCCAGTGTTTCATTAACCATTCACCAATTCAACAGTTGTAAGCGTTCAGTCTCTCTGGTGAAACAACCTTCCGAAGGTTTCGCTAGAGTTACTGACCAGTGGAACAAACCTTCGGCTGACGTTCGGTTTCTACCGTGTCGTCTCGGACAACCTTCCATTCGCGGTGACCAGTGGAAGAACCTGGAAGGCTGAACCAACAGTTCAACAATTAATTATTCACCCTCATCTGAAACACACCCTTGACTCATTGACACCCTCATAGCTTTTGCCTCTTCCCGGCAGAAAGAGGATCAGGGAGATGGCGTGGACATGACGGGAATTGATTCAGGCAGGGGGAAGGGCCGGCGGAAGTGGCTCAATGGGGCGGGGTTTGAGTGGTTTGTCTACCCCCTGATACTCCGGGATGAGATGGCGCAGTTCGTATTTGATGAGCATGGAATTATCGTTCGCGGCCGCGTCCACCAATCGTTTGATGCCCGTATCCAATTCCCGGGGTAAAAAGTGGCTGGCATTGGTAGCAATAAAAATCTTCTCATGCCGGGTACGGTCATAACTCTCACCCCCCACAAACAGCTCTTCATACAACTTTTCGCCAGGGCGAGTTCCGGTAAACACAATGTCAATATCATGACCCAGACGTAAACCAGATAGTTCAATTAAATCTTGGGCCAGGTCCATAATTTTAACCGGCTCACCCATGTCCAAAACAAATACTTCCCCGCCCACCCCCAACACGGCCGCCTGCAAGAGCAGTTGCACCGCCTCAGGGATGGTCATAAAAAACCGGGTCATTTCCGGGTCTGTCACCGTGACCGGGCCACCAGCGGCAATCTGCTGTTTGAAGGTGAGCACCACACTGCCCCGGCTGCCCAACACATTGCCAAAACGGACGGCTACATAGGGTTTGCCACTTTGCCGGGCCGCCTGATGCACCAGCAGTTCGGCGGCCCGTTTGCTGGCCCCCATGATGCTGCTGGGGTTGACGGCCTTATCGGTGGAGACCATAACAAACCGTTCAACCCCGGCCTTGAGGGCGGCATTGAGCACATTTTGGGTTCCCTGAACATTATTGGTGATGGCTTCACCGGGGTTTAGTTCCATGAGCGGCACATGTTTGTGCGCGGCCGCGTGGAAAACCATGTGTGGTTGATAAGCAACCATGATCTCTTCCATGCGGCGGGCAAAGCGCACATCAGCAATGACCGATTCAATGCGGGTACTGAGTTTTTCCCGACGGACAAAGCCCAGCAGTTCGTGGTGAATGTCAAAAACGGAGTTTTCCCCGTGCCCCACCACCACCAATTGGGCTGGCTCACAACGCAGCACCTGGCGGCACAATTCACTGCCAATGGAGCCGCCGCCGCCGGTAATCAGCACCCGTTGGCCGTTTAACAAAGCCCGCACCGCCTGCATATCCGTTTGCACCGGGTCACGGCGCAGCAGGTCTTCAATCTCCACATCCCGAATCTGGCTGACACTGACCTTGCCATCCAATAATTCGGAGATGCCGGGAATGATGCGTGTTTTGACCCTGGCCTTTTCACACATCTCCTTGATCTCGCGGATGACCTTGCCGGAAGCCGTAGGCATGGCGATAACCACCTGGTTGATGTGATACTCTTTCACCAGAGCCGGAATTTCCGGTCGGTCGCCCAGAACCGGCACACCACGGATACGGACGGCCTGTTTGTGGGGATCGTCATCTACAAACCCCACCGGCTCCATGCCAATGGCGGCGTAATTTTGCATCTCGCGCACAATCATCATGCCCGCTTCCCCGGCCCCTACCACTAACACGCGCAGGGCTGAGGAATGCGGCCGCATACGTTTCATCCAGATATCCGCCAGGCGCACACTAAAACGGGTTCCGCCCACCACCAGCAAAACCAGCAGGCTGTCAATCAAGGGCACCGAGCGGGGCAGAATCGCTTCATCGCTTACTGACAAAGACATTGGCAAAAAAAACACGCCAGTCACCAGGGCCGAAGAGATGACCACGGCCATCGTGATCTGGGAGACATCTTCGGCACTGGCATAACGCCAGTAACGCCCATACAACCCAAAATTGGTATGAATCATCACACGCAGAATCATCGCCAACAACGTGTAGAGTACTAAATTAGTAAAAAGGCGGCCCCAGAGGGCCGGGGTGTCAACGCGAAGAAGAAGGGCAATGGCTGGGGTAAAGGTAAGGAAAAAAAGATCGAGGAAAAAGAGGTGACGGTTGCGTAATTTGAGCCAACCTGAGATTAGGTATTCCATGGTACTTCTGCTCATAAATAGACATTATCAGGATTAACATGCTAATCCGAGCGGGTATCAAGGAATTCAGCCCCGTAGGGATAGAATGGTCTGCCAGATGAGTTGCAGATCACGCCAGAGGGTCCGTTGTTGTAGATAGTTAAGTTCTAAGGCCAATTTGTGGGGCAGAATCTCTTGAGTATACACTGTTTCCCAGTCGCGGCCGCGTAACAAATCAGCTTCTTGCCGGTAATGCAGGGAAGCCACACTGGTAATGCCGGGTCGCACCCGGAGCACCTGTTGCTGTTCTGGCGTATACAGAGCCACATAACGGGGGTCTTCCGGGCGTGGCCCCACCAGACTCATCTCTCCTTTGAGCACATTCAGGAGTTGGGGGAGTTCATCCAATTTGGTCCGGCGCAAAAATTTCCCCACTGGCGTAATCCGGTCATCCCCCGCCGTCGTAATGCCCGGCCCCCGCCGATCCGCATCCATCACCATCGTGCGAAATTTATATAGATGGAATGTCTGCCCTCCGCGCCCTACCCGTTTGGCCCGGTAAAAGATTGGCCCTGGTGAACTGAGTTTAACCCACAAGGCCAGCCCTAACAGCACCGGGCTGAGCATGACTAACCCCACTAACCCCGCCACAATATCGATCAGGCGCATTGTCATTCGGCTGGCCATTATCATCCTGTTCATATTACTACCTGTGGCCGGTCACTGATCCGACCACCTACCCTGCTTACCGGTAAGACTCTGCAAAGGAACTAGACGTTAAAATCTGCATACGATACAGCCTTCGCCCGGCGGTCGAACCGAGGGGCGGCAGGTGGCCCACGGGCGGGAACACCGGCCAACGGCCGTCCCACCTGCCTGCCCAGGTCCGTTTCACGGCCGGGCGGTCTAGGCGGAAACGAATTCGACTGTCGACCACAAAGTTTCTCGCCGGCTCCCAACCTAACAATGCTTCACACGTTGAGAATGGCTGATACGAATAAGACAATTCTGACGAGTCTGGAAGAATCCAAGCAGTTACGGATGCTTCGCGGCTCAGCATGACATCATTACTTGTATGATTAACAATCACTCACCCTGGCCCTCTCCCCAGATCGGGAAAGGGACTGATCTGCGAAACCTGGGATAAGTCTTTTCTGTTTTTCAGGTCTTGGCAGCAAAAAACTTCGTGCTATCCGTGGCCTCTTCCTCTGGCTGACTTCTGGCTGGCCCGCCTTCCGTTACTACCCGGCGAGGCTGAGAACGGTTTCGATGACGTATTCTACATCGCTCAAACTCATTTTACTGTAAATGGGCAGAGAAATTTCCCTTTGGTACTCCTGGTAGGCTATAGGAAAATCGTCCGGTTGGTAGCCGTAGGTCTCCCGATAATAGGGATGCAGGTGCAAGGGGATGAAATGCACACTGGAACCGATGTTTTTTTCTTTGAGTTGGGTGATGAATTGGGCGCGATCAAGGGGAAGCTGGTCGGGGTGCAGGCGGAGCATGTAGAGATGCCAGGCGTGTTGGCTGTCGGGGCGGTCGGTGGGGGTTTGTAGGGCGGGGTGGTTGGCAAAGGCCTGGTTGTAGATTTGAGCGATTTCGCGGCGGCGTTGCCACATGGTGGTGGCTTTACGCAATTGAGCCAGACCCATCGCGGCCGCGACATCCGTCATGTTGTACTTATACCCCGGCGCGATAATCTCATAATACCATGACCCCTCAGCCGTGTACCGTTTCCAGGCATCCTTGCTGATGCCATGCAGGGCCATAATGCGGCAGCGCTCCGCCCAGGCGTCATTGTCGGTGCAGATCATCCCCCCTTCCCCGGTGGTGATCGTCTTGGTGGCATAAAAACTGAAACAGGTAAAGTCACTGATCTGCCCGATCATCCGCCCTTTGTACATCGTGGGGAAGGCATGGGCCGCATCTTCGATCACCGCCAGGCTATGTTTTTGGGCTACCGCCCGGATGGCGTCCAGGTCGGCGGGCAGACCGGCAATGTGGATGGGGATGATGGCTTTGGTGCGGGGGGTGATGGCCGCTTCGAGCAAAGCCGGGTTGAGGTTGAAATCGTCGGGGCAGATGTCTACCAGCACCGGGCGGGCATCAAAGTAACGGATGACCTCGGCGGTGGCGGCGAAGGTGTAGGGGGTGGTGATGACCTCATCCCCCCGCTCCAGGCCGATGGCTTCCAGGGCCAGGTGCATGGCGGCGGTGCAGGAGTTGACGGCGATGGCGTGTTTGGCGTTGACCGCGGCCGCGAATTCCGCTTCAAACTGCCTGGTTTTGGGGCCAGTCGTGACCCAACCGGAGAGCAGGGCCTCACGGACTTCGGCCAGTTCGGTTTCGTCTATGTCAGGGAGGGCAAAGGGGAGAAAGGTGTCACGTATCATCAAGGAGATTGTGGGGGATAAATCTTAAGAGCACGGTGACGATTTCCGCTTAGGATCCTCTAGTCTGCTGTCCGGTCTCCCGCGCACCTGCGGTAGATTCGTACTCAGGTTAACTTTTTGTACAGTTAGCAAGAAAACAGTTGCACAGAGAACACAGAGGTGAAGACACAGATTCACAGAGAAAATCCAGAGCTTTTCTTAAAACTCTGTATCTCTGTGTCTTCTCTGCGTCCTCTGTGTTCCTCTCTCTTGTTTCTGGTTTATCCAGGTTAGGTTATTTAATTCATTCTAATCTCAGGATGTCGTTAGCCAATAAGACCGCCAACGCCACAAACCAGCCAGAAAACCAAATCCATACGCCAGATGTAACGTGGCAAAAGCGAGGGGTAACATTGGCCCTAACGCCCAATTTTGTCGGGCGGCCCAGGCTGTAGCCAACAAATTGGCACCCAGATAAGGGAGCACAACCGCTCCTGACCAGCGTAGTTTACCCGTAAGTAAGGTCATCATGAGGGATAAACACAGAGACAAAACAAATAACGCCGGTACAAGATGTCGCCAGGATGGCACGGCTTTTCTTTTCTGAATGACCCGGACTTTATACAAACCATACTGATAATATTGCCGCCAGAGACGAGGCAGGCTGGCCCGGCTGTAATACACCGATTGGATTGACGGATCAAGCCAGATTTTGCCACCCGCCTGAGTGAGACGAAAATTAAACTCATCATCCTGGTTGCGGATTAACTCTTCATCAAACGTACCAATGCGGCTAAAAACCTCGCGCCGATAAGCGCCAAAGGCCACCGTGTCTACATACCCCCTGACTTTGGCCGGTACGAAAAGCGACCCCGCCCACGCCAAACGGACTGCTTTGGGCCTGAGCAATGGCCTGGGCGATATAGGTTCCACCCTGCGTTACCATGGGGCCACCCACACAATCCGCTCCCGTTTGGGCCAGGATATGGACGCATTGCCGTACATAATCAGAAGCGATGAGGCAATGATTGCCTACCACAATGATAATATCGCCACGAGCCTCACGTAGGGCCAGATTAAACCCGGTGGGCATATAGCGGGCGGGATTATTTAACAGGCGAACAGGGGCTTGAGGGGTAGAAGCAGGATTTTGTTCCCGATGATGAGTAACGTAGTGGGGGGTTCCATCATCGGAATCACCATCTACAACGAAGATTTCCAGGCAATCCGGCGGGTAATCTTGTTGAACCAGCGCCGTGAGGCTACGCTCGATAAAATCCACCTCGTTGCGCACCGGCATGATGATGGTAAAGGGGAGTGAGCGGTGAGTCAGGATTCATGATAATACTCGGCAGATAACGATGAATCGCACCGAGACCAAATGGGAAATAACAGACGGAATTTGCCATTGGCAGTGCGAGGAATACGATCGGTACTTTCTAAAGTAATGTCAAAATTACCGACCCGTTCCCTAAACGTCGAATGATTTCTTGACCTGTTTGAACATCATAACCAACATCCGGCACGACAAAACACGGATATTAGCCATTGATTCTTGAATGATTTGCGCCTCTACGATAGGCATGTCTGCCCTTAAATACAGGATCGAGTCGCCCAATTCCGGCGGCCATCGGCTGTCAAAATCACATCATCAAGGCGTCCTTCTACTGATTGCAGTAAGGGCAAGTTGCGACCACAGGGCATTTTGTTCCCTGCGGGGCGACGGCCCCGGTATCACCGACAGCATAACGGATAAGAGGCATATCGGCGTTTAACAAACTGGTACAAACAAACCGGCCTTCATCGCCGGGGTTAACAGGTTCATCCGCCTCGAACGACAATATTTCGAGCCAACCAACATCAGGCCATAAATGCATTTGTCCGGCTTCGCATTCACTGGCGGCACAAACAATTTCGGCCATTCCATAAGTGCTACGAACAGGACAGTTAAAAACCTGCTCGATCATTTGTCTCTGTAGTTAAACAATGGTTCCGCATTGCTAATGGCTACTTTTAAGGGTGGCACTGAAGCCGAAGTCGCTTGTGCCAGGCAGGCCAATTCGTAAAGAGACGAGGCATAGCCTAATAAATAGGTAACGCCATGTTTGTGAAGTGCATCCAGATAAGCCTTTACAGTTGAGGCCTGTAAATGATAGGCGGATAAGTAGAGAGTTGATTTAAGGCTACATTCCAGACCCAGAACGGTGGTTTTTTTTGCTCCGCAGAGACCACCAACTGACCCCCTAAAATAGCCCAACGCTCTTGACGGCTTAACCCATACCATTGACGCGCACGGGCTTCAAATAAAGCATACCAGCTAATATTGGTCGCTTGACTTAACCAGATAAGTAATGGGGTTCCTGTGGTGCCACTGGTATGATCACAAAATAGTTTATCAATCTGGCAATCATCCGCTACAAATTGTTGGGGTGCCTCCCTCTTACCGCCTGTTTCGGGAGTAAAGGCCAGTTTTCCAGGAGTTCCCAGGATGTTTTATCGCCCTGGCGACGACGGTGTTGCCATTGCTCACGGTAATAAGGAACTTGTGTAGCCGCCCGGTTCAAAATATAGGCCAGTTTCTCCTCCCGCCAGGTTTGCCATTGTGAATCAGTCCACTGGTCACGCTCCAGCGCTTGTTGAACCAGAGTTTCGGTTTGTGCCCCGTAGCGCCATCGTTGCAATTGATAGCCGCGGCCGCTGGCGACCGCCACCCGCAGGGGATAAGGTAAACGCTGGTAAATTTTGATCCAATCAGGCATGAGTACAGAGAGAGAGGAGTAGTTCTTGCCACTGCTTGAGCACAATCGGCCAATCAAACTGGCGAACTTTGTGGTAAGCGTTTTGGGAGAGGTGGGCGGCTAAATCAGGCTGAGAAAGGATGCGACGTATCGCGGCCGCACCTTGCTCAACACTGTCAGGTTCAATCAATAAAGCATCCTGCTCATCTGTCAACAAATAAGGCAATCCGCCTACATTGGTAGAAACAACGCATAAACCACAAGCCATCGCTTCCATGACACTGATAGGGGTATTGTCTATATGGGTAGTGTTGAGAAAAATATCCCCTTTGTTGAGCCAGAGAGGCACATCCTCTTTGGCAACTCGGCCAGGGTATTCGATTCGTTCGGCAACACCTAACGCGGCCGCGACCCGTTGCGTCTCCAGCAAACTACCATCACCCTTATCCGGGCCGACCATAATGAGTTGAATATCAGGAAATTCATGGACCAGTTGCGCCAAAATACGGGGGGCCAGAGATGGGTTATAAATTTGGTGGAAGGCTCTTAACCAGATGAGACGAGGTTGCGGCCGCGCACGCAACTGAAACACATAGTGGGTAAGATCAATGGCATTAGGCAATAACAACAGATCGGACCGGTACGATTTCATTTGCTCGTAAAGAAAAGGGGATGGGGCTGTCACCACCTGCGCTTTGTTCAATAAGCGTGTGACACGTCCGGGTTGTTGTTGGGCGAAAACAGGTAAATGACCGCCATGTAACGTTAACACCACCGGCTTCCCTACCCCACCGCAATATCCCGGTAACGATTTCAGCCCACAAAAAGATGGTCCACTAAAAACATCCACTTGAGCGACATCGTACTCATGTTTCCGTCGCCACGTCGTTATCGCCATATCCAACAGTCGAGCCATTCGACCTGGTTTAGAGGAAGTTGTCAAAACATGCCATTGCGCCGCCAACAAGCGTTCCGCCAGGTCCTCGCCCACACTGCGTGACAAGCCCCAACTAGATAAAGTTACCCACTAACAAAATGGATGGCATTGTTAAAGCAGTTCCTTAATCATCCGCCCACGCCAACTGCCAGATTCTTTCTCTTGATGCCAACCCAATCCTTCATAGAACTGTATGGCCTGTTGGTTATCAGGGTGAACGGTAAGGTGCATTTGTCGAAACCCTTTTCTCTGGCCCACGACTCCGCAGCTACCATCAACCGTTTACCCACCCCTTGCCCTTGACAGGCCGGATGGGTGGCAATCGCCAGGATACCAAATGAGGGTTTGGCTAATTCCGACCAGGCAACGGGTGGGGCTGGTTGTGTCCGGCGCAGGCGGCGCAAAATAGTGAGGCCTAATGTCAGGCGTTCACGAAAAAGTGGGTTGAATACCAGCCAGGGATGGGTCAGGACGCGTCCTATCAAGAAGGCCCGGTTTCTTTGTAGAAATCCACCGGTAGCGGCATTAAAGCGCCCACCAAAACAAAAACCCGACCAGGGTTAATTCATGGTCTAACCCTATACAAAAAGCGTCAGGGTGAGGGCCGGTCAGGAGCCAATCATAGTAACGTTTTGTTGCTTCTGAACCCAAGTGGGTCATCGCACTCTGAGGGAAAGCCAATTGATGAATCATGCTCACTGCGGGTAAATCCCAGGAGCCACGTCCTGATTTGACTATGGCTGATCATGCTTTAGCGTTGGGGGGATGGCTTTCTTGGGCCGAAGCTAAAAAAGCAGCTTTACGCGTTGCTTGTAACCGTGATAGACGGGGCAAGGTCCTCGATGATAAAGATCCGGATTTCTTGGCGACCGATTCTTCTGGCGTTGTGCTTGGGGGGATTAAGGTAAAGGCCATCAGGAGAAGTAAAGGCTGAATAACAAGTTTTAATCCATTATAAAACATGGAAATAAAGGCAATAAACAGAAGGGCCAGACGTAAGGCCCGGAAACGACCACTGGCCCCGCAAGGTGACCAGTGAAGCAAAGGCAAAAAGACACCAAAACACCAGCCCGAATACACCATGCTCCGCGGTCGCGCGGATCAGTTCATTGTGTGCGCCCGAAAAAGCGCCGAAATAATCACCACTGGCAACCGCCACGTGATAATTGGCCGTTCCTACCCCAAGAATGGGGTTATCCAGAAAAAGTTGCCAGCCTTGCTGGGCCAGAACAATCCGATTCGTTGTGTCCAGATTACTATATCGTTCTAAAACAGCGCCCTGAGTCGTATCACTGGCAATCGTTAAAACGGCGTAAAGCAATCCGCCAAAAACAAACAAAACAGGCCAGGTACTGCGTTGAGGCCGCTGAAAAAACAGGTAATAAAGCAGAATAGCCCCCGTAACGATGTAAGAGGCCACCCCGGGAAAAGGTCAAAACCATAAAATAAGCCACTAAACCCGCCAGCAGACGATAAATCCAGCGTCCTCGTCCGGTAGCCTGATCACCAAGAACCAGGGCGAAGAAAACAGCCACGCTTAAGATAAAAGACACCTGATTCGGCCCCATGCCCGCTGTAAACTGGGTATTAGATTCGGTTGTCCAGGTAATCACCGCCCCGGACAACAAAATACGGGCCAGCAAAACCAGAATAGACAAGGCTCCCACCAGATACCCTTGCCAGATATGGGTCATTTGCTCAAAAGGCAGTTCCAGTTGATCGGCCACCAACAAGATAAGGAAAAGGGTGAAGCTGGCAAAAAAAACGCTGCGCACGATGTCCAAGAGTTGGGAATTGATGATACCCACTACTTCCAGCCCTAAATAAAGGAGGTAAAAAAGGTGGGCACACTCAAGACAAACTTGCGCCGCTGGGTAAGAATAAAAAAACGCTCAAGGGAATGGTATATTCCAAGATGTTGTAGCGCAACGCCGGTATGTAGGTGCGGATGGCTGGTTGAACCGCCGCCAGGTAAGCCAGTACGGTTAACCCGGCGACGATTTGCCGTTGGGCCAAAAAGGGGCGACAACATCACCGCCCCACCAATGACCAAAACCCTATCAGCAAGCCACCGGTCCATTCGGTAACGAACCCATAAGAAACCAGATGAGGGCACTGGCTACCGCGGCCGCGATATATTGGCGTGAAGTAAATGAGGGCTGTAGACCTCAACCGGTTGCCACCGTCTTCGGTTTAGCCTGCCTGACGTTCTAATTTTCTCTACTGGTAAAGCCATTGTATGTCCTCTGTTTCAAACAGACATCACCTTTCTGTATATTTCTTGGATCTGAGGCAACACTGCCTCAACACTATAATGGGCTTTTACGCGCTGATGCAACCTTTTCCCCCACTCAGTGCGTCGCTCTTCATTCTCTAACAGATGAACCATAGCCTGGGCCAGCTCATCAGGGGCACCTGGTTCAACCAACAAACCGGCCTGGCCTTGCGCCAATACGTCTGGGCATTGTCCCACTCGGGTAGCCACAGTCGCCAGGCCAGCAAACCCATACTCCAATAGCACCAATGGCAGCCCCTCTGTTACGAGAACTTAAAACACCTATATCACATTCCCGCAAAATGGCAACGCATCTTCCCGTTGCCCCATCCAGGTAACATGTTCATCTAACAACAAACGATGGCTTTTCTCCACGAGTTGCTGGTAATAATCTTGATCTGCTGTCTTCCCAACCAACAATAAATGGGCGTTCGGCACAATTTCAACCACCTTCGCCATGGCCTTTAATAGTGTCTCATGATCTTTGGGGGGTGTTAGATTGGCCAGACAGACGATCCGATCACCTTTGTGACCTGGGAGTGGTACTGTACTCAACGGAGTTCGTTCATCTGGCACCACAAAATTGGGGACATAACTGACATTTTTCGCCGGATATTTCAGATAATTTGTCATCCAGGCAGAAATATCTTGATTAACACAAACAACCCAATCACATTGTTTACTGACAAAAAAATAAGGAATAAACGGTCGCTGGGCTAAAAGATGTTGTCCACCATGTTCATGCCAGATCACTCTTGTTGAGCCTGCCAGAGAAGCCGCAATCACGGCCATAAAAACCGAGGTGGAATGGGCATGCAAGATGTCAATATGATGCCTGCGTATAAACATTGTTAA
>JADJUV010000102.1 GCA_016716885.1 Candidatus Trichofilum aggregatum
GGGCCAAAGGGAGTGAGGAGAGGAGAATGAGAAGCAGGGCGGGCGCGGCCGCGCGAGCAAAAAACACTTCGCTAATGGCTGACCAGACAGAGGTGGCTAAGGTTCCATAACCGGTGGGGCTGAGGAGCAGGGTGGTGGGTAGCTCTTTCATGCAGGTGAGGAACACGAGGGCACCCCCGGCCAAAACGCCGGGTTGCACCAGCGGCAGGGTGATGCGCCGGAAAACGCCAGTCGAGGAGTGTCCCAGACTGCGCCCGGCTTCTTCCAGGCTGCGGGGCAACTGGAGTAACGATGTTCGGGCGGAACCAACGGCCTGGGGAATAAACAAGATGAGGTAGGCGACCAGGAGCATGGGTAAGGTCTGGTAGAGCGGCCGCGCATATTGGGCGCCAAAGAAAACGAGGGTCAGGGCGATGACCAGACCGGGTAGGGCGTAACCCGTATAGGTGATGCGCTCCAGCCATTGGCTGACCCGGCTGGTTTTACGCACAGCCAAAACGGCGACTGGCAACGCGGCCGCGACCGTCAATACTGCCGCCAACAGCGAAACCATCACTGAATTTGCTGAGGCTTGCCAGAGGGGGGCCAACGTTTGGCCCTGGCTCAGGCCACGCACCAGCCAATAAACCAGCCCACTGGCGGGCATAACCAGGCCCAGCACCACAATCAGGCTGACAAAAGCCAGGGCGGGCCAACGCCACCAACCCAACTGAACCACTTTGGCCTGACGGGCACTGCCAGCGGAGCGACGGGTGTATTGGGCTTTGCCTCGGGTGCGTACATCCAGGTAGAGCACGAGGGCGGTGAGCAAAATAAGCACCAGGGACAGCGCGGCCGCGAGCGAGCGGTCACTAAACGATTGGTATTGCTGGTAAATAAGCCGGGTGAAGGTGGTATAACGCAGCAAGGTTACGGCCCCAAAGTCGCGCAGGACGTAGAGGGAGACGAGTAAACTACCGGCAACCAGCGCCGGGCGCAAATGGGGTAAGGTCACGCGCCAAAAAGCCCGCCAGGGCGAAAGGCCCAAACTTTGGGCTGCTTCCAGCAGGGATGGGTCTAGCCGCTGCAAGGCTGACCGCACGCTGAGCAGGGTGAACGGGTAGCTCATGAGCGTCAAAACGATAAACGCGCCCGGGAAACCGTAAATTTCCGGCAGGCGTTCGATGCCGGTGAGGGGGTAAAGCCATTGTTGGATCAGCCCTTTGGGGCCGAGGGTAGAGACGAATAGGAAGGCGGCCACGTAGCTGGGCAGAACGAGGGGTAACGCGGCCGCGGTGGCCCACATTTTGCGCCCTGGCAAGTCCGTGCAGGTGGTCAACCAGGCCAGGGGCACGGCCAACAAAGCGGAAGCGACGGTTACGGCCAACGAAAGTCCTATCGTTCGGGCCAGGGCCTGCAAGGTGCTGGTTTTTAAGAGGATGTTCAGGGCGGCCTCACCGGAGCCAGCGGTGCGGATAAGCAGGTAAAGGGGTGTCAGGAGCATCAGCCCGGCCACGAGCAGGCCGATGGTGTAGAGTAGGATGGTGGATAAGCGTAGGCCAGGGAAACGAAAATGGATGGAGGGCCTGGGCAGGGTGAGTGGCTTAAGGGAGATGGACTTGAGGCTCATATTGCCAATTATGGGCTATGTCCCAAGAGGCAAACAAGGCCAACCGTTAAGTTTGAAATTGACCGGGGGAATGATTGAAATTTAACCGGGGTTAAAAAAGGAGATTAGGAGACTGGTAAGGCCCAATCTCTTAATCTCTTAGTCTCTTAGTCTCTTAACCCCCCATCACCGATGCGCAGATGGTCATGGCTTTTTCGCGGCCGCGATAAACCGCGCCACCTTCTCTCTGCCCTTCACGCCGGGCTGGGTCTCGACACCGCTGGCGACATCGACGCCATACGGTTGCACCTGGCGCACAGCTTCGGCCACATTATCAGGCGTGAGGCCACCGGCTAATAATAGCCCCGGCACGGTTTGGGCTAGCTGGGCCATGATGGCCCAATCAGCCGTGGCTCCGGTGCCACCTCGCAACGTCGGATGGTAAGCGTCCATGAGCAGGGCCGGGCGATCTTCTTGCCAATCGGGGGGGAGATACCATTCGGCTTCGGCTTCAGCCTCAGCCAGGGACGTGGGGCGTAGGGCTTTGTAGCAGCGGCCGAACAGCGGCGAATCGGGCGAACCGACCATCCAGGGGACTTCGTCGCCGTGTAGTTGGGCCAGATCAAGCCCCAATTCATCGAGTTTCTGGGCGACGCTGGTCGCGGTTTCGTTGACGAAAACGCCGACGAGGCGAGGGGGGGTAGGCAGGGTAGCTCGAATTTGCTGGATGAGCGGTTTGAGGCTGGCGGGGGAGATGGCGCGGGGGCTGGGTGGGTAGAGAATAAAACCGAGATAATCGGCTCCTGACGCGGCCGCGTGCCGGGCATCTTCAAGCGTCGTCAAACCACATATTTTTACTTTAACGGGGGAATGGGTCAGTGAAGACATGATGATGATTAACTTACTACAAGCATGGCGAAAATTTCGAACGATTCCCGAATATTCTGGTTCAATCTATCAGTCTCCAGAGGTCATCAGACAAAATGCCAAGGTTAGGACTTAGATGTTTGTCTGATTAGGGTTACGAAGATGATCCATAAATTCGTTACGGGTTTTGAATTGTTCGCGGAAGGAGCCAAGCATGGTGCTGGTGACCATGCGGGCGTGCTCTTTTTTGACGCCGCGCATCATGGAACACAGATGTGACCCTTCAATGACGACAGCCACACCGAGTGGATTAAGCATTTCCTGAATTAGATCGGCAATTTGGCGGGTCATGCGTTCCTGGATTTGCAGGCGGCGGGCGTACATCTCGACAATGCGGGGGATTTTGGAGAGACCAATCACTTTTTTGCTGGGAATGTAAGCGACATGAGCGCGGCCAAAGAAGGGCAACATATGATGTTCGCATAAACTGAAAAACTCAATGTCTTTGACGATAATCATTTCGTCATATTCCACATCAAACAAGGCATTGTTAAGAAGTTGGTAGGGATCGATGTGGTAACCAGCCAGGATTTCATCATACATGCGGGCAATACGGTCTGGTGTGCCAAGCAGGCCATCGCGGTTCGGGTCTTCACCCACGGCTGTTAAGATATTGCGCATGGCCTCGCGGATAATTTCTTTGTTGTCGTTGGTGTCTACTGTGGGGATGGTCTGAGTAGTCATAAGTTTCCTGCAAAAATAGCTCACGCCAAAGCGCAAAGGACGCTAAGAAAAGCAAAAATCAGCGTTAATCGGCGAAATCTGCGGATAAATTGTCATTCCTCTTGGTGCGCCCCGCCCATGGGGAACGCCTAGGAAGAGAAGTGGCAAAGTGGCAAGTGGCAAAGTGCGAGAGTTCCCAGAGTTCCTCGATTTTCATCCATCTTAGTGAGCGCCCACTCGCCACTCGCAAACTCGCTACTTTTGGATGACGTGAGCGGCCAGGATTTTACTTGTATCGAGCCGTCGAATGGCATCCAGGGCGAATTCTAAGGCCCCTTCGTCACATAATCCATCGGTGCGGGCCTGTTCGTAGGCGGTGATCGCGGCCGCGAGGCAAGCCTGGCGCACGGTTTCTACCAGTTCCTGCGGGGAAAGTTGAGGTAGGGTTTCATTCATTAGCCAGATAGGGTAGGAATTGCAATTCTGGGGGCGGTGGGGTGTTGTTATTGCGTACCAGGATGACTTTGTCGGCAGTTTCGTCAATCAAGGCCAGATCAAGATCACCATCGTTGTCGGCGTCAAACATCAGGGCGCAAGAGGCATTTTCCGGGCTATCGAACCCCTGTTGGCGGGTGAATTGGCCGTTGCCACTGTTGAGGAAGAGTTCCCAATTGCCGGAGAAGCTGGAAGTCACCCAATCGAGATCCCCATCTCCATCTATATCACCCAGATCGGTGGCGATGGTGAAGGTGTCGGTGGGGAAGGTGACGGGGGCGCTGGTTCGGCCTTCCCCATCACCTAGCAGGATGGCGCCGTTGTTGCTACTGCTGTTGGCCACGGCGACATCTTCGTGGCCGTCGCCGTTGACATCACTGGCGTTGAGCATCCAGACGGGGCCGCCGGAATTTTGGCTGTGGGCCAGGGTGAAGGTGCCATCACCATCGCTGGTGTGAATGATGACGGAGGGGGTTCCCTGCTGGGTGCCGATGACGATATCGAGGATGCCATCTTCGTTCATGTCCGCGGCCGCGAGTCCCCATTCCTTATTACCACCACTTTCAAAAAAGCTGGGCAAGCCAAAAACACCGTTGCCGTCATTCAACAGGGTTGACATATTGCCTGTGCCGCCGGAATTCGTGTTGACGATGTCCGGATCGCCATCACCATCTACATCCAGTACGGCGACACCACGCGGTTGTGTGCCCACATTAATGTGCTGGCTGGCAAAGGTTCCATCACCATTGCCGAGCAAGATGGTGAGGGAGTTGGTGCTAATGTTGGCGACAACCAGGTCGGCATGGCCGTCGCGATTGAAATCGGATGGCTCGTTGGGGCTGGCCTGGAAGTTGAGCGGGGTAGTCGGTTGGATAAAGGGGTGGAAAAGACCTGTGCTATCGGCTTTGCTGAGGAAGACACGCAGGTCGGCGCTGTCTTCGTTGACAATGCTCAGGTCAAGCCAGCCATCGCCATTGAAATCGGTGGCGATACCACCGTAGGCACGAGTGGATTGACCAGGGGTGGTCCGTACATCAATGGTATCTATGGTCTCAAATTGCAGATCGGTCGCGGCCGCGGCGGTCCAAAATTGGAAGGAGTAACCAGCGGTGCGTAGGGGGGAGCCATCCTGGGCCTGAATATCATGGCTAAGAATGACCATGATCTGTTCCCCGGCGGAGAAGGGCTGGGCGGGGGTGAGGCTAACGGTCTGGTTGCCGTTGGTGAAGCTGTAGGTTCCGCTGGCGGTACCACTCCAGCGGCCAAAGGCCCAGAAGGTGAGGTTGGTGATGGTGGCGGGGTTGACGGGCTGGTTGAAGGTGAGGGTGATGGGGGCGTTGGTTGCGGCCGCGAGAGATCGTGGCGCGGGTAACACTGTGACGACCTGTAACTCTCCAGCGGAAGCGGAACGTTGGGTAAAAAACACGATAGAAAATCCTAACAACGAAACAACCAGGAGAAAATACACTATTTTCTTCATTCAGCACCTGCTTCCTTTGCCAGTTACCACAAACGAGGGACTCTTTATAGGTTTGTCGTAATGTCTTTAGCCATCAAGATTGTTGATGAACACCAAAAAATTATGCCAGCAATCCCTCTGGGAGAGGGGTTTGTCCTGACTCTGTCAGGGCCAGTTTGTTTTTCCACCATTCAGGTAAATCATCCTGCCCTGTATCACACAACTGAACTTATACGCCAAGCCTAACAGATTATGATTGTAACGTCACTGTCGCTTCAGGCCAGAAAATTTACCAACACGTTTCACCCTTGGCCGACAATCAGTATGCCGGTTGCCGGTTAAGCCAAACTTAAGTAAGGGTGAGGTTGAATTTATGCTCAATTAGACATAAAATGATAATAGACATAAAATATTGACACAACTTGTATTGTTGCCAATTTCGTTTACCTGCCAGATGGGAGGTGTTTCATGTATCGTCAGGTTGCGGCCGCGTTTCTACTTATTACCTTATTTGTTTCACTTTTCGGGGTTTTCCCAGCTCAGGCACAGGGCGATCCCACCCCCACCAACACACCTCGCCCCACACCCACCAACGAGGGGGATGGGCCTACACCCACAGCGACCAGTACGACGGCTCCACCAACGGTCACCCCAACAAACGTGCCATCCACGGGTGGTTCTGGTGGGCAAAGCAATGGCTCCATCAGAGGTACAGTGTACGAGGATAAAAATAATGATGGCAAATGTGTGGGGCAAAATGAGCCAGCTTTGCCAGGGATTGTGATCCGGTTTGTCAGCAATGATGGGGGCACAACCGTCTTTTTGGAATCGGGGGCGGATGGGAGTTATGGGTTGGTAGCGGCTGGTTTTGGCACCTGGCAAGTGAGTGCGGTGCCCCCGGCAGGTTATTCAGTTTCTTCGGCGGCTACGCAGTCGGCCCTTATTAGTGGAACAGCCAGTAGCGCCCAGGGTAAATTTTTGTGTGCGTAAAGGGGCCGCGGCCGCCTGGGCCATCTGTTTTGCCGCTTCGGGAACCCTGGTCGCACCATCCATTCTCGCGCTTACCCTCACCGGTTTTGGGTTCATCCTCGTAGGGCTGAGCCTTCAGTGGCGGCAACTTTGGCGCAAACGGATCTAACCAGCCAATCATTCGTCACAATCAAATCATAAGGTGACACGCACCGATCAGGTGTGTGTCACCTTTTTTTGTTATTTGGGTTTATGGGGTCACGATGATCTTTTCCCAACCACTATGTTCGGTCAACAGTCGCCACACATTGCCATCTGCCGCCCGGATATAGGTATCGTTGTAGCGGGGGTATGAAGTGCGTTGCACAGCCGTGGGATAGGTGGATTCCAGATCAACTGCCCAACCTAAACGATCCCGGACGCCCATCTGTTCCCGCCATACCAAACCAAAACCGCGAACGGGCTGGTAGTAACCAGGTGGGGGAATAATCGTGGGGTCGTCGTCCGGGTCGCCGGGGTCCCATTCATCCTGATAGGAACTCCAACGGGGCGAATTGCCATCATCAAAGAGAACATAGATAGTGTCTTCCCCTTCCACCCACAGCATCAGACCATGCTCAAAATGTTGCTCGGCTCCTGGGGACAAGATGGCTGGGCCCTGCCGGGCAGATGCCGGGATGGGGATTGAAGAACCAGGTGTCCGGGCATGTAGGGGAATGGTCAAAAGGCTGTGGCGTAAGGTGTGCCCTCATTACCGGCATAGAGGATGAAGCGGGTCTGATTACGCTCCAGGGGGCTGATGGTATAGGTCATCATGCCACTGGACCCCACTTCCCACCATGTGCCCAACTGACCAGTGGGTAACAGGTGGTAAATCGTAACCCAGGTGGTCTCCTGGGTGGCCCACTCTAGCTCAATTGTTTGGCCGGGATCGGCGATTTCGACATTGGCGCGGAAATAATCAATGAGGGGAGTGGGGTGCGGCCGCGCTATAAAAGGTAAGTAGGTAGATGTATCTGTGGTGGGCGCGGCCGCGTGCGCCCCCATCAACCCAAACAGCCAGCCTACAACCAATACCATTACGCCTGACCACAGGCTTACCAATACAATTCGGTTTTTCATGTTCGCCTCTCCTATTCAGAAAGACCTACCATTACATTACACAATTCTATTGTAGATCAAAACCTGTCACGGTTTCCATATTGAATTTCGTCACCTTCATAAACAAAAACGCCGTCAGTATGACGGCGTTTTTGTTTTGTTACGGTTTACTCTTCGATGACAAACAACATCCCATCGCTTCGGCCAAAGACTTCGGGAAGAACTCCTCACGGGCCAGGGTGGGGCGCACCTGGTAAACACCGGGAATGGTGGTTTGCAGGTAGTAGGTGTACTGATAGGTTCCCGCGGGCAGGAACTCACTGTAGAACAGTACTTTCTCGTCTCGGTATTCGATGCGGTTGAAGTACCACCAACCCCAGTAACCATAACGATAGGTTTCGTCCGTGCGGTTGATGCCCCCTTCCAGGCTGGCACTTGTTTCCAGGCCAGGATCAATCGCCTCGGCCCCAGACGGCAGGTAATCTTCGACGATGGCGTAAACCAGGTCATTTTCGGCCACGATGGTCAACTGGACACGCACCTGTTGCCCGGCGGCGATGCGGGTAATGGGTTCACACGTCTCTTCTTCGGGGATGCAGGTGGCATCGTAGTAGGTGCGTTGCACGGTAATGCCCCGACTAGTGGCACTGACGGTGGACGCATCAATGAAGCTGTCCAGATAAGCGGTGTAATACAGGTTGCCATTGCCGTTGAGATATTGGAAATCCAGAAAGTTGACTTCCTCAGGAACTAAGGTGTTGAGCGGAATGGAGATATTTACGGTGTCATCCAGGTTATTCTGGTTGAATTCCCCTTCGGCTAACGTGATCAGGTTGTTTTGGAACAGATAGTCGTAATTGGCGTTTAGTTCGCCGGAAGCCACCATCCAGTCAGCCAAAGCGTGAATGCTCCAGGCCGTTTCGTAGGTGGTGGGCCAATGTCCGGCGGTGCGAGCCACCATCAGCCAGCGCACCACATTGGGCAGAATCTGGTTATCAGGCTCCACCCGGAGCATAGCTGAGAGGGCAATGGCCGTACCGCTGATGTCACTGCTCAAGTTGTTCCAATCCTGCTCCAGGTTTTCCCAGTGTGCTCCGGCGGCGGTCAGATTGGCACTGTCGTTCAGGTCAGCAATGAGGCTTTGTTGGGCATCGGAACCGTTATTACCGCTCAGGTCGTAGACCATGACCAGATAGGCTTTGGCATACGGGTTGAGCAAGTCGCGGTGTTCGCTAAACAGGTCATCGGCGAATTCGGCGGTGTCGTTGTTGCCATTTTCGGCCAGAATGTAGAGGAAAAACGCCTGTCGGTTAATTTCCCAGGTTTCGTTCAGGGTGGTTGCCGGAGCTACCAGCCCTTCGATATAACTTTGGGCCTTGTTCATGACGGCAGAACTGGTGTTGAAGCCAGCCCGTTCGGCCATGATGAGGGCGAAGAATACTTGCCCGGTGAGGAAGTCATCACTTTCGTCGCTGTAGCACCAACCCCAGCCACCATCGGTTTTTTGTAAGCCTTCCAGGGCGGCGATATCCTGGTTGATCAGAGTAGCCAGCCGGGAGCGAAGGGTGGGGTTGCTTTGGTTTAGTTCATCTAAGGCGTAGACGATGGATGAGGTAGCCAGGACACGGTCAGCGAAGCCATAGGGGCAACTGGGGGGGAAGTCGTATTCTTCGGTGTAGGTGAGGGCGTCAAGGAGCGCGGCCGCGAGCGAGGCCGTCATCTGCACCTCCACCGTACCCTGCCGATCATCAAACCCGGGGGGCAGTACTCCTTCTACCCGTCGGCCCGGCTCTGTCATCATGCCAGACGTACCCACAATATCTTCACCGGTGTACCGATAAACAGGGATAAGCTGATTTGGCCCTTCCCCAAAGGTCGGTTTGCTGGCGTCGCTGTATTCACTATTGCTCACCCGGAGAGTCAGGTCAGCGTTTTCCACATCGTCCACGACCACCGGCCAACGTACCAACAGGCTTCCAGCCGAAGGCACGGTAATGGTTTGTTCCGCCTCTGTTTGCAGCGTGACTCCATTGGCATTGAGGCGCACGGTGACGGTTTGGGGCGCGCCGGAGTTGTTGTTGACGATGGCCCCCAGTTCAATCACATCACCCACGGTCATAAAACGGGGCGTGACCGGGCGAATGAGCAATGGTTTGGTGGCGATAATATCGCTGAAGGTTTGTCCCACCAGGGTATCGGTAGTGGCCGCTTTGGCGCTCATGCGCCAGGTGGTCAGGTTGTCGGGCAGGTCTACGGTGACGGTGGCCGTGCCATCATCATCGGTGGTTACCACGGCTTCCCAATAAGCGGTATCCCGGAAATCTTTACGCACGTCATCATCTTGCTGATCACGGAGAGCGACTGATTCCGCCGAGTCTTCACCGCCGCCACCACCACCTAACCCACCAAACGGGTTGGGAATTTCTATCTCTAGCCCTTCACCACTATAGAAGAGGCCCGATCCCAGACGGCTACGGAAGGGTTGATTGGCGTAAAACGCTTCCAGAATGGGCGGGGCATTGTCCGGTTTGAGCGTCAGGACAGCCAGGTCAACCAGAGCCAGCGAGACATCAGCGGAGACTGGATTACCGGCGTAATCGGTGACCTGGATGGTGTAGGTGGCGGTTTCGCCGGGCTGATACAGTTCGCGATCAGCCGTTACGCTGACATTCAGCGAGAGTTGTTCCGGGTTGATGTCTAACTCTGTCATACCCAGACGAATATCAGCGAAGGCGGTGTTGCCCAGCGTGCCTTGAACGGCTACAACGCTGACATAGACGTTGGGGGCGTACCCAGCCGGAATAGGAATTTCGATGGTATCACTGCTGTTGTCAGGGTGATAACTTGCTCTTCGATAACCGTGCCGCGTTCGATGATGAGCCAGGCTTTGACGGGGTCGGCAAAGGGAGATTGCACCAAAATGGTGGCGGTGTCGCCCACATTGTAGCTGTTGTTGTCGGGGGTCAAATCCATGCGCCGTTCGCGGGGGTCGCTGCGCCAGCCGGTGAAGCTGGGGTCTGTTACCCAGAGGTAGGTGCTGCTGGTGTAACTGCCGCCTGAGTTATCGGTGACGGTGGCTTTGGCTACATAGGTTCCACCTTCATCGGGGGTGAAACTGGCGCTGGCTTCACCCTGGTTGTCGGTCGTTACTTGATCTCGCCCGACTTCGGTGTCTACGGGCATCCATTGGGTGGTGAACTGACCGTATTGTTCAACCCGTTCGCTTTGCCAGTCGCGGCGATAGAAAACGACCTCGACCGGGGTGTTGGGTTCGGGTTGGCTGTCCCAGCCGACGGTGATGAGGTTGACTTCGGTTTCAACCCCGGACGGGTTGAGATAATCAGCCGGGGAGATGCCGACATAGGTCGCGGCCGCGTGCTGATTGACACTCGCCTTGGCTGATACCGGAAACTCACTCAAATCATACACCGTGGCTTCCAACGTCACTTTCCAGCTCCCCTCTTCCAGAATGTCCAGGGCATCGGCGGGTATAGTCACGGTAAGTTGCCCGTTGGCATCCGTCGTGCCTTCGCCGTTGAGCAGATGTTGCGTCCCACCAAACGGCCCAAAGGGGTCAAAGTAGTAGAAGAAATATTCGTCGTCGCTGAAGCTATAGTAGGGGCCTTCCCAGGGCAGGAAGTACCGTTCGGCAGTGATGTTCCAGTTTACTGTCAGGTCGGTGGCGGGACCGCCGAAGAAGTAGCTGGCTTCAATGGTCATGTCTACGGTTTCACCACGCGCTATATCCGTTGTTTCGGATGTGACCGAGACCAGGAATTCCGGGGCGCGATATTCGGCCACGGTGAAGGAGCGATCTCCCTGGAGCGTCTGTTCATTGGAGATAAAGGCATACGTACCAAGTGGCCAATCTTCCGGCACCACAAATTCGCCGCTGAAGTTACCATTGTTATCCACGTCAGGCTCCAGGCGAATGCTCTCGATTTCGCTGCCTTCGTAGTAGTTGTAGGAGATAAGTTGTAGATCAACGGTGTCGCGGCCGCTGACATCATAGCGGCCATAGTTCTGGTCGCGCAGGATACCCCGGAAAGATACCGTGTCGCCAGGTCGGTAGATGGGGCGGTCGGTAACAAGATAGAAGATAGTCGGCACTTCATCGCTGACGGTGCTATTTTGTAAGCCAAATTGGTAAGGATTGACATTAACATCCCAATCGCTGGCGCCCACGCCAAAACCCACCTCACCAGGGGCATTGCTGACGGCGATGACACCAGGCAGGTAGCTTTCTTCGGGGGTAGTGTAGGGGATTTGGGCGAAGCCGTTGTTATCGGTGGTGGCCTGACCGACCTGGGTGTTGCGATTATTGTAGAGGGTGATGGCGCGGCCGCTGACTGGTTCGCCGGTAGCTAAATCGGTGGCCCACACATGCACGGTGCCAAAGGTTTCTTTCACCACCAGATTGGTGTCGGCTACGACGACCAGATTACGCTGGTTTTGCCAGTAACGGCCATAGGGATCCGCCAAAGGCTCGTTGGACTCGGCGGTGACCAGATAAACGCCCGTGGGTAGGGTAGCGCCATCAGCTAAAGGAACTTCTAATATCGCGGCCGCGTCGCTTCTCTCCACCGGAAACTCCCAGGTACGGGTTGGTGTTCCGGGTACAAAATCATCCTGGTTGACGATGTAATTGTCATTGAGATAACTGATGGGCAACCCTAAATCATATAAGGCCACATTGACCTGACCGGTACTGCGATAAGCCACTTCGATATTGGTGGGGTAGCTGGTGGTCAACTGGCTCAGGTAGAAAGGCAGATTCAGGGTGACAACCGGGGGCAGAGGCGTTGTGGTGAAGGAAAAGACATAATCTTCACCGAGCGTGTTGCCATAGGGATCGGCCGCTGTGCCGGGAACCGTCACCACATAGGTTGTATCAGGCTGGACAGGAAGATGATATTCATACCCTGCCCATAAAAATCGGTACGCACGCGCTCCGGGTCAGGGGCCGGTTCGATGATGACCTTGTCCACCAATGTCTCTTCATCCATTGGCGAGGCAAAATTGATGCCCACACTGTAAAACCAGGCCACTTCGATCAATTCGCCATCTTCGGGATAAGTGGATATGACTGCTGGGAAGGGGATGGTGCTGAAATTGCTACGGGTGAGCCGATCCAACGAGGCGTTGCCATTGGCAGATTGGGCGGAGGTGGCAACAGTCAAGGTGTAATCAGTGTCTAGCTCTAGGCGAGCAGTCGGGGTGATGAGAACGGTGCGGTCTTCATCGGTCCAGGTGAACTCGACATCGGTAGCTGGAGAAAGGGTGATGGCCCCTTCAGTGCTGGCTCGATCCATGGGCATGTTGAACTGCACGGTAAAACCACTCTCGATGGCTACACCTTCACTGCTGTTGTTCGGCGTCATGGTGACAACGCTGGGGTCTACCGTAGTGAAACTCCAGGTGTAATCTTCTGCCAATAAACCCCCAACAATATCTTCCAGCCCCTCGTTGACGGTGACGCGATAGGTGGTTGCTCCATCCAACGGGGTATCGGGCACGAAGCGGTAGATGCTGGTGGAAACCCATTCACCCGTGCCATCAAGCGGGGGGTTAAAGGTGAGGGGCTGAGGCAGATTCGCCTGTTGGCCAGTGGCGGTGAGGGGCACGATGGGCCGGTTAAACAAGGCAGTGATGGCGCTATCGGTCTGCACATTGTCGGTGTCGGCGGCAGGAATGACCTGGCTAACGGCGATGAAACCAACAGTTTCGAGGTTCAACAAGACAGGGCCTTCAAGGGTTTGGCCGTTGAGTCCCTGGGCGCGCGTACCAATCTGCACCCGATAGCGTTGCTGGCGATTCAGATTGTTTGCTGGCGTAAAGATGACGGTATCATCACGGGTCCAGGTGAAGTTGCCCCGCACGGCCTGGGCATCCCCTTGTTCTTCGGTGATAGCGAAGGCGGCTTCAACAGAAGCACGATCCATGGGTTGGTCAAAACGAATGGTGATGGCCCCATCCAGGGTGGTTTCTTCACCGGGTAGAGGACTGCTGTAAACAACCTGGGGTGCCCAGTCTATGTCGGCGGGGTCAACCGGTTGGTTGCTGATGGGGGTCGGGGTGGTGACGGGACGTGGGGTAGCGGTGGGACGAGGCGTCGCGGCCGCGGTCGTGTTCGTCGGTTGTGGCGTGGGCGTGGCTTCGTCCTTTTTCCGGCAGGCTGCCAGAACAAAAATAATGATCAGGCATATGGCTAAAAGCCGGGCGAAGGATAGGGTGTGTTTTGACATGGTGGTTTCCTCTTAATAATGTCTGGCTGTATTATCTCAACATATTTGGGCTAACCTTCGCCATGTTTGAACTAAAAACCAGCCGAAGGTTACGCCCTTTATTGAGAAGTTACAGTTGGTTCAGTTTCCGTTTAAGACTCTCCCATTGTTGGGGTTGTGGCCGGTTGTGATAACGGGTCTCACTGGTACATAAGACCTCAAGCAAAAGTTGATGATTGTTGTCTGTATAAGCCAGACCGGCAGAAAGCCACTCTTCGTCGTGGGGACTGTTTGTGTCGTTCGTGGTTTGCCCTACAATCTGGCGAAAAATGGTTTCAAAATCAGGTAAGGAGTTTGTTGTCATACTAGGAGTCATATCTCTCCTTGATTGAAATGTCACTCCTTATGTCGTTAGTATAGCACAATCCATAACAGCCTTTCTTGAACGTTCACCTACGACAAGGTAGCGAAGAGACCACGTTTAGGCGGTGTATTAGTACCCAACGAGTCAACTTCTTGACCAGTTAGCAAGAAGATCAGCCACGAATCCTTCGACCATGCTCAGGACAGGTTTCACGAATTGACACGAATTTTTATTTTCCCATTCGTGCTAATTCGTTTAATTCGTGGCAAAAATCTCTTTGGTTCTGGCTCGTCCAGGCTATGAATGTAGAACAAGAGAGAAGCATGTCTTTTAGAACCAAACAATTCAGGTTCTACCGGTTTTATCGGGGGGAGTCGCGGCTTTAGCCGGTCGAGGCGTTCCGACTAAAATCTCCACTCCAAATTCACCCCGCCCGATCTGGTAGAGCCACAATTTAGGAACGTAGGGAACAGGCAATTTACCTTATGTCAACTAACGAAGAAAAAGAACAGCAACCAACAAAGGGTGTAATCATTCAGCGGCGAACGAGTGCCGTGGTGGACCATCTGCGGCCGCATCGCTGGAATTGGCATTTGCTGGTTCGTCCCATTGACCGGAGCCTGGCCCAACAGACCAGTGAACCACTCGATCCGCCCACGATCCGCTCTCTGCGTTATTTCTGGATAGATGGCCTGTTTGCCGCTATCAGCGAAAACTTCCATTTGAGTTTTGTGCCCCTGTTTGCGCTGGCCTATGGGGCCAGCAATGGGCAGGTTGGGTGGCTGACTGCTTTGGGTAATTTGCTGGGCGCGATGGCTCTGTTTCCGGGGGCACGCCTGGTTGAGAAACAGGGTCAACGGAAGGGGATTGTGGTCTGGTATACGGGTGTGGGGGGGCGGTTGATGCTCCTGCTCCTGGCTCTCTTCCCTTTTTTATCGGTGAGCCTTTGTGGGGTATCGTGCTTATCATCATCTTGAATGGCCTGCGGGCGTTTTTGTTTAACTTAAGCAACCCGGCCTGGACCTCGATGGTGGCAGACATCGTACCGGATTTTATGCGCGGCCGCTACTTTGGCAGTCGCAATACCACCACCATGGGCATAGCCGCCCTACTGGTAGCTCCCCTGGCTGGGATGATCATCCGGCAACTCAATGGCCTGGGTGATCAGCCCTACCTGGGTTTCCAGGTCGTTTTCTTTTGTGCCTTCGTTTTTGGCACTATTAGTACCCTTTCCTTCCATCGCATCAGCGAGCCACCTTTAAGCACACGGCAAAACCCACCCCACCAACGGGGAGATACGCGTCGCCTGTTGCGGCAAAATATCCCCTTTTTGGGGCTGGTCGTCAGCTCATTTGTGTGGGGATAGCTTTACAGGTGGCCGCACCATTCTTCAATGTGTACCTGGTACGCCAATTTGACGCCGGAACCAGCACCATCGGGGCGTTAGCGGCGGTGAGTAGCTTCATGGCCTTGTTTGGGCAATGGTTTTTTGGCCGAATGATGGATAAGAAGGGGGCGATGTGGGTGCAGAAGGTGTGCGGGTTAATGATTCCCATTTTGCCCTTTGCCTGGATGTTTATCACGGCTCCCTGGCAGGTGGGGCTGATCAACACGTTGGGGGATTTATTTGGGCCGGGTATAGCCTGTCGAACTTTAGCTTGTTGCTAGAAATGACACCGGAACAGTCGCGGCCGCGGGCCGTCGCCCTTTACCAAACTGTCGTTTTCACCAGTGCCGTCGTGGGTCCTTTGCTGGGTGGCTACCTGGCTGATGCGGTCAGTTTTCAGTTGATCGTCGGGCTGAGTGCGGGCGGCCGCCTGTTAGGCATGATTATTTTTCTGTTGGTGACAGTACGTTTGGCCCGGCAGAAGCGCTGAACAACGGTTTTAGTAGCCGAATGTTTCCTCTGAGATCGTCTCCAGATAAAGGGCCACGGCTTCCCAGATATCTGGTAGCACTTCATCTAAAGAATCACTTTGCATTTCGCCGCCTTCCCATTCCAGCGCGTAGGCATAGTACTCATACTCATCTTGCTCAATCATCATGGTTGTTTGGTTGGTCATGTTCTTTTCCTCATAGGTTGGCACAACTGCCTGAAACAGAGTGGACTAATAATAGTTATGCCCTTTTGGGGAAAATCCTTACGGGTTTTTCGGTATTGGGGGGAAACGCGGCCGCGAAACCAGTACATTCCCGCTCCCTGATTTATACTTATCCCTGTTTTATGTAATCATACGTAACGGTCAGCCCCAAAATCACCCATCAACACCCAACCCCACCGCGATCACTTCAACCCGCAAACCGTACCTTCAATCTGCTCTTACAAAATAGCTATTATGCCTTTCAAATAGACTCAGATGGCCGCCTGGTGCATTTGGGCTGGGGCCTGCGCCCCGATAACGCCCAAGATAAAGATGTTATTTCCGGCCAACAGGCCCAGGAAAATTACGACCTGCTCTGGAGTTTTGTCACCCAGTTCCGCCCCGACGAAATTCTGACCTATGGTGATGTCACTCCCTGGTGTCACCCTCAAGGCCAGTTTTCCCACCCTACCCCAATCATTGGCGGAGGGGGAAGCATTGCACCTGCCCATCCGCGATTTGCGCCTGCGGTATGTGGCCCACGAGATCAGCACCGACGCCCAACCGGGTTTGGCTCCAGCACACGGTTTGCCCACCCTGGTGACCACCCCTCGTGAAACCCTACGCCTCATCCTGCGCGACCCCGTGCAACCGTTCCAGGTTGTGGCCTGTTATCGCCTGACACCGGAGCAGGACATCATCGAGCGCTGGCTGGAACTGGAAAATCTGGGTACGGAGACTGTCACCCTGGATGGGTGCTATTTTGCTTCACTCCACCTGCCCAATGGCACGACTGAACTGACGCGCGTTTCTGGAACCTGGGCCAGAGAGTTCACGACCGAACGGCAACGGCTGGCTATTGGCACTCAGGTGATTGAAAGCCGCAGTTTACAGACCAGTCATAACACCAATCCGTTCTTTTTCTTGAACCAACCGGGGCAGGCGTGGGAAGAGGCGGGAACCGTTTATTTTGGAGCGCTGACCTACAGCGGAAGCTGGCAGATCAGCTTTGAGCAGTTACCTACCTGGGACATTCGGGTGCATGGCGGCTACAATCCGTTTGATTTTGCCTTGGCGCTCGCCGCCGGGGAACGGCATATCACCCCGGCTTTTGTGACGGGGGTAAGCCACGATGGCTGGGGCGGTGCCAGTCGTCGCCTGCACACCTTTACCCAGGAACGAATATTACCCGCCCCCACCGCAGGTCCGCCCTGGCGACCGGTCTTGTACAACAGTTGGGAAGCGACCTATTTCAACTTGAGCTATGAAAACCAGGCAGAACTGGCCCGCAAAGCGGCCGCAATCGGTGTCGAGTTATTCTGTGTAGATGATGGCTGGTTTGGTGGGCGGCGGTATGACCGGGCCGGGTTGGGGGATTGGGTCGTCAGCCCGGATGTGTTCCCCAACGGCCTGGAGCAACTGGTCGCCGAAGTTCACCGTCTGGGGATGAAGTTTGGTTTGTGGGTGGAACCGGAGATGGTCAACCCGGATTCGGACCTGTACCGGGCGCATCCTGAATGGGTCCTCCATTTTCCTGGTCGGATAAGAACCGAATCCGCCACCAACTCATCCTCGACTTTGGCCGTGAGGAAGTTGTCGCCCACATCTTCGCCCTGCTGGACGAGCTGGTGACACGGTACTCGGTGGCCTTTTTCAAGTGGGATATGAACCGGCTGGCAACAGAACCTGGCTCGGTGGTAGGCAAGGCTATCTGGCGCAAACATGTGGCGGGTGTTTACAGTATCATGGATCGCCTGCGCCAGAAACACCCAGGCCTGGATATGCAAAGCTGTTCGGGGGGTGGCGGCCGCATTGATTTAGGCATTTTGGGGCGCACCGACCAGGTGTGTGTGAGTGACAACACGCGGTGCTTCAATATGTGTTGGCCGATGGTCGTGAAGCCGTCTATTCGGCGGTGATTCACACCCATCAAGTGGGTAGTTTCCGGCCCAATCCGCCGCTGAAAGGTTTACAAACCAGGGCCAATTATGCCGTATATGATCGGCGCGACAATGAGATTTATCGGGCCACGGGTTATGAATTGATGACGCTCGGTATGCCCAGAGGAGCCAGTGAATTTGTGGGCCATAGCCAGACGTTACATATAAAACAGGTTCATCATGTTTGATCCAACAGAACATCCCCACCGACGCCTCAATATTTTGACCGGTGAATGGGTCACAGTATCACCCCATCGCACCAAACGCCCCTGGCAGGGGCAGATGGAAAAACTACCCCCGGATAATCGCCCGGCTTATGATCCGGGCTGTTATCTTTGCCCTGGCAATGCCCGTGCCGGCGGTGTCCACAACCCGGATTACACCAGCACCTTTGTTTTTGAGAATGATTTTGCGGCCTTGTTGCCCGATGTACCATTGATTCCCCCTGGAGGCCATCCCCTGTTGCAAATGAGCAGTGTCCAGGGAGTGTGCCGGGTGTTATGTTTTTCGCCCCGGCATGATCTCAGCCTGGCGGAAATGACCGTGCCGGAGATTCGCCAGGTGGTAAATACCTGGGCGGAGCAGGTGACGGAGTTGGGCCAGCGTTATCGCTGGGTGCAGGTTTTTGAGAATAAGGGAGCGATGATGGGGAGTTCTAACCCCCATCCCCATAGGCAAATCTGGGCGATGGATACCCTACCCAATGAACCGGCGAAAGAAGATCGGCAACAGCAAAAACATTGGCAATGGGCCTCGCGGCCGCTACTCCTCGATTATGCCGAACTGGAAAGTGCAAACGGGGAACGGGTCGTCATTCAGAATGATCATTGGTTAGTGGTTGTGCCCTACTGGGCAGTGTGGCCGTATGAAACCTTGCTCCTGCCCCGCCGCCATGTGCTCCGCCTGCCCGACCTGACCCCCAAAGAACGGGATGCCCTGGCCGACATTCTGAAACGGCTTCTCACCCGCTACGATAATCTGTTTGAAACCTCATTCCCTTATTCGATGGGCTGGCATGGCGCACCGTTTGATGCCGGATAGTCGGTTGGGTCCGCCAACGATGGCCAGCAAGCCAGTGATGATTATTGGCAGTTACATGCCCATTTCTACCCGCCTCTGTTGCGCTCAGCGACGGTGAAAAAGTTTTTGGTGGGGTTTGAGATGTTAGGTGAAGCTCAACGTGATTTGACGGCAGAACAGGCGGCTGGGCGGTTGCGCGAGTGTCAGAGGCGCATTACCAGGCACCTGACGATAAAAGCAGGACACAGAGGGCACGGAGAAGGCGCAGAGGACACAGAGTTTTTACTCTCTGTGTCTCCTAACCGGGACAAGCCAGAACCAAAGAGGTTTTTGCCACGAATTTCACGAATTGGTTCGAATTTTTATTTTCTCATTCGTGTTAATTCGTGAAATTCGTGGCCGATCTTCTTGTGAACTGCACAAGAAATTGACTCATAAGATACCAAAAACAGGATTGGCAATGGATGTAAAAGAACAAGTGGTAACCGCTTTTGAGCAAGAGTTTGGGTCGCGGCCGCGTTTCATTGTGCGTGGGCCGGGTCGGGTGAACCTCATCGGGGAACACACGGATTACAACGATGGTTTTGTGATGCCCATGGCGATTGACCGGGCGGTGTGGTTGGCTTTGCGGCCGCGAACCGACTCCTCGTCACGCTTACCTCTTGGACATGGGCGAAACGGCATCCTTTTCATTGGACGACATTCAGCACAACCAATCCACCTGGATTGAGTACGTGAAGGGAGTGGCCTGGGCTTTGCAGGCCAGGGGGTACAGCCTGAGGGGTTGGGAAGGGGTGATGGCGGGTGATGTGCCCATTGGGGCGGGATTGTCATCCTCGGCGGCGGTGGAGATGGCGGCCGCGCGCGCTTTTCTGGCGGTGAGCAATCAGCCCTGGCAACCGGCGGCGATGGCTCGTGTGGGTCAGCAGGCGGAGAACCAATGGATGGTGTCAATTCCGGCATCATGGATCGATGATTTCGGCGGCGGGTCAGGCGGGTCATGCCCTGCTGATTGATTGCCGTAGCCTGGAGACAGAGGCTGTACCGTTGCACCTCAGACGGTGGTCGTCATTTTGGACACCAGTACCCGGCGTGGCCTGGTAGATTCGGCCTATAACGAAAGGCGAGCACAATGTGACGCGGCCGCGGCCCATTTCCATGTTTCCGCCTTACGGGATGTAGATATGGCCCAATTTCAGGCACAGGCCGATGGGTTGGACGAGATGACACGCCGCCGGGCACATCATATCATCAGCGAAAACGAGCGGGTGCTGTTAGCAAAAAAAGCCATGCGGGCTGGTGATGCAGTTCGCTTGGGGCAGTTGATGAATGAGAGCCATACCAGTCTGTGCGATGATTTTGAGGTGTCCAGCCCGGCCTTGAACACCATTGTTGGATAGCCTAGGGACAGCCTGGTTGTTTTGGGGCGCGGATGACGGGGGGCGGGTTTGGGGGTGTGCCGTGGCGTTGGTGCGGGAGGATGCGGCCGCAACCTTTGTCGCCACTATCGCAACCGCCTATCAACAAGCCACCAACCTGACACCC